>NZ_JBIWGA010000025.1:0-145574 GCF_044763345.1 Streptomyces sp. NPDC096132 | reverse complement strand
GGCCCTTCTTCCATGCATCCGCATCGGCCGACTCACCCGAACCAGGCCCCTGTTCGAACCCCACCGACCACCCGAGCGGATAGAGAACAGCCAGTGAGGTGCTGGACCGGCGTCTGCGCAACCTGCCATCAACCCCTGCCCAGCGGGTCACACTCAAGGCCGAGATCGGGACAGACCTAACGGAGTCCTACTAGGCCGTGTCTGGCAATGATCACGTTGCGGCAGCTTTCTCTGTGGAGTCGACTGACTGCCTGTGGGAGGGTCCTGCATATGATCGGTCAGGATGACGCCTGGGTCCGTGAGCTTGTACTCGCGGACGGAGTTCGCCCGGCGGACGTTGTACGTGTTCATCGCGAAGCGCTTCACGTGCTGCGTTCGAGCATCGACGCAGTCCACATCGACGCCTACAGCGATGACGCCTGGCCGTCCGAGGTCCTGCACTCCTATGAGCGCGCCCTGTTGCTGGCCCAGGAGGAGCTCGTGCGCGGTAGCCGCTCCAGGCGCGCCGATCCTGGGATGGGGATCGACATTGATGTCCGAGACGACGGGCAGTTCGAAGTGCTGTCGGATTTGGCTCCTTACACAATCCACGCCGAAGGTTGGCGGGACGGTCGGTTGGTCTTCAGTGCCAGCGACTCGGGAACGGCCCTGTGGATTGAGGTCACGCAGGAACAGGAAGCAGCACTTCTGTCCCGATTGGTTCTGCTGGGGATCCCATCGGGTGTGCTCACCGTCCTGGCACCCGGGCGCTAACTGGCCCTGACAAAGCCTTTGGACGTGCCGGTGGGTGATCAGGCAGACGGCGAGTCCGAGGAAGGCTTCGTGGAGGTCGTCGCGTCGTTCCCAGCGGATCCGTAGGCGGCGGAAGCCGTGCGGCCAGGAGATCGTCCGCTCGACAACCCAACGAAAGGTGCCCAGACCGGTGCCGAGCGGCTGTCCCCGTTCGGCGATCACCGGCCGGATCCCGCGTTGCCGCAGGAACCGGCGGTACTTGTCGTGGTCGTAGCCTCGGTCGGCGAAGAGCATCTCGGGCCGCCTGCGTGGCCGGCCGACGACTCCGGCCACTGCCGGGATCTTGTCCAGCAGGGGCAGCAGCTGGGTGATGTCGTTGCGGTTGCCGCCGGTCAGTGACACCGCGAGCGGGATGCACTGGCCGTCGGTGATGATGTGGTGTGTTCGCTGCCCGGGCGTGCGCAATCGACCGGGCTGGGTCCGCTTTTGGGCCCCTGCCAGCGGCCTGGACGTGGGAGGAGTCGATCACCGCCCGCGACCAGTCCAGCTGGTTCCTCGCCCGCAGCCTGTCCAGCAGCAGCTGGTGCAGCTGGTCCCACACGCCGGCCTCGTTCCAGGCCGCAAGGCGGCGCCAGCAGGTCATACCCGAGCCGAAGCCCAGCTCCTGAGGCAGGTACTCCCACTGGATGCCGGTGTGCAACACGAACAGGATGCCGCACAGGGCCTGCCGGTCGGGCACTCGTGGCCGTCCCTCGACCTGCTTCGGCGACGGCTCCGGCAGCAACGGCTCGATGAGCGAACACAGTTCGTCCGACACGATCCATGGCCGCGACTGACGCTTGCCCATGCTCACACCAACGAGCGATCAAGCCGACAGTCACATGATCACACCGCTTTTGTTAGAGGCAGTAAGCCCGAGCGGCCATCAATAGCGGGTCGTGCCGGGCCGAGACGTGCACCAGCTCGTACAGCGCGAGGAGGAGGCAGCTCTGGGCCATGACGTCGTCGGCCACGGCGTCCCGCTCCTTTTCGGGCTCGGTTCTGCGGTCGAACTCGGCCAGGGTTCCTTCGACTGCCGACCCCGGCAGCTCACCCCCGATCAGGCGGTCATCCTCATTCCCCTCGGGATCGTGGCACGCGCGCGATCACTCACCCGAGGGCTGCTGTGGTATCTGCAACACCACAATGCGATGATCCGTATCGTCGGGTCGGCCTTGGACGGTGACCGCGAGTCGAGCGGGTGATCGTGAAAGTGAGCTCGCACATGGAGGGGTGCGGGTAGTCCCCGTCGATCACCTGCAGGGCACCTGTCAGAGCGTCGGCACCATTCACACCCAGCACGCGTTCGGCGTCGTCCGGCGTGGCCGACCCGCCGACGAGCTTGGGGCAGAGCTGTCCAGACCGTAGTGCAGGATCATGATCGACAGTGCCGTCACCGGGACGACCAGACCCATGCTGGTCCCCAAGACGTCCACGACCTCTCCGATCACCACGAGTTCTGACGTCGTCGTCCGGCCGAGGACTCCGCGGATCGTCACGAGTTTTGAAGGCACCTGCCGAACAGCCGAGAGCGTGGTTTCCGGCCGGCTCAGCTTTGTGTGCCCCGGATCGTGCCGCGGAAGCCAAGGGGGCTTTTGCCGGTGTGCCGGTGGAAGAACTTGCTGAAGTTGGTGGCGCTGGAGAAACCGAGCTGGGCAGCGATCCGGGCGGCGGACTGGTCGCTGTGGGCGAGCAGCCGCTTGGCCTCCAGCAGGACGCGGCGGTCGATGAACTCCTTGGCGGTGACTCCGTCGGCCGCGAGCGTGGCGCGGGAGAGCGTGCGCGCCGAGTAGCCGAGGGCATGGGCGTAGTCCTCGACGCGACGGACGCCGGCGAAGTCGCGGTCCACCGCGGCACGGAACCGCACATACGGCTCGCCCGGGTCGGTGGCCGGGCTGCCCGGGGCCTGGATGTGGGCGGCGCGCAGGACCAGCGCGCCGAGCAGCTGGCGAAGGATGAGCACGTGCGCCTCCAGCGGGACGCGGCCCAGGGCGTGGAACTCGTGCTCCAGGTGCGCGGACGCGATCTCCAGGGCTGAACGGTCCTCCCCGACGGGTGTGAGGAGCGGCGGCGCGTGCCGTTCGTCCAGGCCGGCCGCGGCCACTGTGGCCGGGTCGAGGAAGTCACGCTCGAAGAGAATCAGAGTGCCCTCGGCTTTCTCGAGGTCGCCCCACTGCTGCACCTGGCCGGGACGCACCCACAGCCAGGCCCCCGGTGCGAGGGTGTAGCCGGTGAAGTCGACCGTGTGCCGCAGCCGGCCTTCGGACAATGTGATCAGGTGGTGGAAGTCCGGGCGCTGAGGAAGAGTGATCCGCCCCTTGCCGAGACGGACCGGTGCCCGCTCGCGCAGGACCGCCAGGGAGAGCACCTCCAGCCCGGCCGGTGTCCCCACGGGGGCAGCGAAACCGACATCAGGGATGGGTTTTCCTGCCCGGTGTCCAGTTCTGACCATCATGAGTCGCCAGCGTATCCGGGTCGCGCCGGATTTTGCTCCTACGTTTCTGGTGTGACCGCAGCGCACCGCTGCGGCGGTCGGCTGGCAGGCAGACCAGATCCAAGGAGAGGACGACCTACCCCATGAAGAGCGAACCCGCGAACCAGGAGCACTCCATCGGCCGCGCGAGGCTGACCTACGCCTTTGACGCCTACTGCGGCTGGTGTTACGGCTTCGGTCCGGCCCTGCACGGCTTCGCCGCCGCCAACGCGGGCCGGATCGAGCTGCGGGTGCTGTCCGGCGGCCTGTTCACCGGGTCTCGCGCCCTGCCGGTGGCGGCCTACCCGCACGTCTCCGGCGCCAACGAGCGCATCGCCCAGCTGACCGGCGTCACCTTCGGCGCCGGCTACCGCCGGATGCTGGCCGAGGGCACCGTCGTGATGGACTCCGCCGACGCCGCCGCTGGTCTGGTCGCGCTGCGCAGCCGGCCGGGCGCGAACGCCCTCGAAGCCGGCGCGGCCATGCAGCGCGCCTGGTACCTCGACGGCCGCAGCCTCTCCGACGTCCAGGTCTACCGGGACATCGCGGCCGAGCTGGGTCTGGATCCGGACGCGGTGGCCGCGGCCTACGCCTCCCCCGCCGCTCGCGCCGAGGCGGAGGCCGACTTCCACCAGGTGCGCCGCCTGGGCGTCGACAGCTACCCGACTCTCCTGCTGCACACCGCACACGGCACCGACCGCATGGGCGGCCCCGTCGCCTCGGCCGACGCTCTCACCCGCGCGCTGGACCAGCACCTGGCCGCCACCGCCGCCTGAGCCCTCAGCGCTGCCCACCCGCGAAGGGGGAGGCGCTGCGCGCAGTGCTGTCGATGACCTGGACCGGGTCAGCCTGCCAGTCGGGCGAGGGCCAGCGCGTGTGCGCGGGCGAGGGAGTCAGCAGCAGCGCAGGGGATGTCCGGCTGCACACCGGTGCCCTCCCAGTTCGTACTGGAGACGGGGTTGATGGCGCGGCCAACAGGGACGGTGGCTTCCAGGTGTGGGTGCACCGTCCAGCCCTTGCACGGGTGTGCGCCACCGCGGGTGCGCTCGCCGACGACTACGGCGCGGCCGAGCTGCTGGAGGTCGTACGCCAGCTCTTCAGCGGCAGAGAAGGTGCTGTCGCTGGACAGCACATACAACGGCTTGCTGCCGCCGAAGCGCGCGCCGGGAACGTGCGGCAGACTCCAGGACTGCTCGCTGCGCTCACCGCCGTGCCAGTGCATGGTGTTGAGGTGGGTGCGCTCGTCGAGTAGATAGCTGCAGACGAAGGCGACCGTGTCCGGATCGCCGCCCCGGTTGGCGCGAAGGTCCACGATCAGCGCCTGGGCGCGGGAGGCCAGGGTGAGCGCGGCGCTCAGCGGTTCGGCGGCCCACTCCAGCGGAAACAGCATCGGCGCCAGCTCCACCACGGCGACCCCTCCGTCGAGCAACTGCGCCCGGGGCGCACCGCCCAGCGAGGTGTCGAAGTCCCGGCGCATGGCGTCCCGGGTGGCCGCCCCTTGCTCCGGTGAAACCGGGTCGGCGTGGTGCTTCAGTCTCAGGTGTCGGTCGCCATTGACGGACTGCAGGTCCGCAGTGACCAGACGGGCGAGCTCCTCGGCGTCGTCGACGTCGTAGGCGCCCTCGGCGAGGCGTCGTTGCAGCAGGCCGGCGAGCTGCTCGGCTATCTCGGGGAAGACGTAGTGCTCGATCAGGAGCCGGGCTGTCTCGTCGATGACAGGAGCCGGCGGAAGTTTCGTCGGAGTCGTCATGGCAGGGAGTAGAGCACTGCCCTTGCGAAAGCGTCAAAGAGTTTAGACACTTTTGGTATGCGTGATCAGCCTCCCTATCTGCCACCCCCTGAGGATGTTCTGGAGATCGTTGCGCCTGAGCAGTTCGCGGCCCTCGCCCATCCGTTGCGACAGCGGTTGCTCTTCGCCCTGGGCCATCAGCCTGCCACCGTCAGGCAGCTTGCGGCGCGGCTCGACGCGACGAAGGGCAACGTGGCCCACCACCTCAAAGTGCTCCGCGAGGCCGGGCTGGTCCACGTCGCCGAGACCCGCCAGGTCCGCGGCGGCACCGAGCAGTACTACCAGCGCATGGCCCGCCACATGGTCGTCGCCGAACCCCAAGCGGCAGGCACCGCCGCGATGCTCGCCGCGGTCGCCCAGGAGCTGGACCTCTCACCCGCCGAGACCCACCTGACACTGCGCCACCTGCGTCTCAGCCCCACGAGGGCAAGAGAACTCGGCGTGGCCCTCGCCAAATTGGTCGACGAGGCCGAGGAGAATGCAGAGGATCAGCCCCTGCACGGCGTGTTGGTAGCGCTCTATCAGCAGGCCCTGCCGACCAGCACCACCACTTCCACCTAGCGGCCTGGCGTGGTGTTCGGTCGGTCTGGGCCGGTAGTTGAAAACATCTTGCCTTGACGACGTGGGGCTGGCCGCGCAGGCGTCTGTGCGGCAGGAGTCGTTCGAGCAGGCCATGCTGGAGCAGGAGGAGGGTTCCGACCAGCAGTTCAGGGGGAAAACTGCCCGGCTCGACGGTCAGAGCAGGACCCGGTTGGCGGGCACCCGCCACAACGGATCGGCACTGCTGTCGGCGAGGGCCCCGCCACAGCGGCAGGCCCAGGAACTCCCGGTCGGCCAGTTGCGCGTCCAGCAGGAGGTGGGTGCACAGGGACCGGACCTTCGCAGACACCCAACCACCCCCGGAAGCACCGCACAGCAGCGTACGCCGGCCGGCTGACGCAACGGCATTGGGTCTAGTCCCGCGGTGCCAGGGTGCGCAGGACGTCGAATTCGTTGCCCTCGGGGTCGGCCATGACCACCCAGTTCCGGTCTGGGCCCTGGCCCACGTCCGTCTTGGTGGCGCCGAGGCCGAGCAATCTGGTCACCTCGTCCTCGGTGCTGCCGTCGATCGGGCTGACGTCGAGGTGAAGCCGGTTCTTGACGGTCTTGCCCTCGGGCACACGGATGAACACCACGGTGGGCGGCATCTGGCGGGCCCGGACATCCTCGACGGTCGGCACCCAGGAGCCGATCTCGACCTTGCCCTCGCTCCGGTCGATCACCCTGAAGTCCAGGACCTCGCACCAGAAGGCCGCGAGCCTCTCCGGATCGTGGCAGTCAACGGTCAGCTCGGTGAACCTGCTTGTCATGCTTCTCCCAGATAGTACGGACGGGGCTCAGCGTAGGTCGCCGCCCGACAGATCCGAGATCTTTTGATCAGGGACATCGGACGGGCTTGTACCGCCTCCGCCGCACTCGCTCAGTTCCTGCGACGGCCGAAAGGATCAGCACCTCAAGGCGGCACATGGTGATCACGGTGGCCTACCTGACGGGTGCTCCGCCACTGGCGATCGGCAACGGCCGGCCCCCGTCTCCTGATATCGACGATTTCCAGGTATGTCAGGGGGCGGAGGTGATACGGCTGCCCTGGTCGAGCTGCGCCTCGGAGGCTCCGTCGGCGGACGTCGAAGCGGCCTCGCCGTCCTGCACGAACTGCGACTCCGAGGGGCTCTCGGCCGCTGCGAGTCGCCGGGTGGCCAGCGTCCAGCCCGCGGCCGCTACCGCTGTCCCCACCAGCCCGGCCAGCAGCACCGTCGTGTGCGACCCGGCGCTGTCCGCGGCCCGTGCGACCGGGTTGGGCAGCCCCAGGCGGTCCAGCAGCCACGCCACGGCCGCCGTGCCGGTGAGCACCGCGCCGGTCAGCCGCAGCGTCGGCTGCACGCGCAGGCGTGCCAGCACCAGCAGCGACGGCAGGGCGAGACAGACGAGCAGGAGCTGGACCAGTTCGATGCCGAGGTTGAACCCGAGGAGGCTGGTCACGAGCTGTCCGGTGGCCAGGTGCATCTCGGCCAGCACGAAGGAGAACGCCATGCCGTGGCCGAGCCCGAAGACCCCGGCCACGACCGCCTCCCGGCCCGGGAAGAGCGGGCGGATGGCGTGGACAGCGCCGACGAGGATGCTCACGGCGATGAACGCCTCGACCGGCCAACCGGGGATGTCCAGGCGGCCGAGCGCGGTGGCGGCAAGCGCGACGGAGTGCCCGGCAGTGAAGGCGAGCGTGATACGGCCGATGCGCACGAGTGCGGCACGGGCGCCCACCAGGCCGTGCCAGCGGCGCTCACGGGCCGCCAGCGGCGCGGGCAGGAGCAGGATCAGCAGGAAGAGCAGGTGGTCGGTCCCGGTGAGGATGTGGTCGCCGCCCAGCTCGACCATGGCGAGCAAGCCGCGCCAGGCGCTGCCGTCACCGAGGTCGACCTTCAGGGCCGGGACCGTCATGGTCCGGGTGTCGATGCGGATGGTGCCGACCTGGGTGGTGCCCTCGCCGTCGACCTGCCCGGCCGCCCAGTCCTGACGTACCGTCACTAGTGCGACGTGCGTGACGACTTGGTGGACGATGACGTCGTAGTCGAAGGTGAAGCGCCGTACGTCGGCGCCGGTCGGCGGCGTCAGCACGGCCTCGGCGACCAGCTCGCGGTAGACGCCGGTCGATGTCTGTTCGGCGTTGCTGAGGCTGAGCGCGCCGATGCTGACCTGCCAGGCCTTGCCGGAGGTGGTGGTCGGCCGGATGTGCTCGCCGAGATAGGCGCGTACCGAGCCGGCCTTCCCGGACAGAGTGTTGTTCAGTTCGATGCCGCTGGCCAGGGAGAGCTCGTCGATGGGGATCTCCAGCCGTGCGCTCACCGAGTGCTGGTGCACGTCGAGTTGCACCACCGAGTGCGGCATCGGATGCGCGGCGGCCGGCGACGCCCCGAGCAGGAGCGTCGCCGGTACCACGATCGCGATCCCGGCCACCATGCGAACCAGTGCCGTCAGCCAGTTTCGCGGTCCGGTCATGAGAAGGAGAACTCGCTGCCGTAGTCGCGGGTGTGGTCGCGGTACACGGTGTGGTAGTGGATCTTGTCGCGGTAGACCACGCCGGTCTGGCAGATGAACTCGACCCACACGCTGGGACCGTCGATCCGGACGTAGTCGCCGTTGGTGTCCAGGCCGGTGCCGCCGGAGTAGCTGACGTAGGTGTCCTTCAGCTCCTTGGCGTACGTCTTCATCAGCTGCTTCGCGGTGGCGTCGTCCACGTCGGCGACCCACGGGTGGATGGCCGCGAGGACGAGCTTCTGCTGCTTGGGCGACAGCTCGCTGACCTTCAGGCCCTCCTTGGTCTCCGGGAACTCGCCGTCGGACCCCGGGCCGAGGAGGACGTCGCCGAAGGACTCCGACAGCTTGGCCGCGGCCAGCTGCTCGCTGGTCAGGCTGCCGGTCAGCTTGAGCATGCCGTTACGGAACTTCGCCATCGGCTCGTACGTGGTGCCGTCGTCCGCGGTCCAGCTTGTGGGCTCGATACCGGAGAAGAACGGGCTGGCGCCGGAGACCTTGCCGTCCTTGTACGTGATGTTCACGGCGAGGTGGTGGCCGCCGAAGTGAAGCTGCCAGGAGCCGTCTGCCGACGGGGTGCCGAGGAATGCCAGGTAGTAGTAGCCGCTCCCGTAGGAGAAGCCGCCGGGGCCGCCGCCCGTGCCGCTGGAGGGCGGAGCGCCCGTGGGGAGGTCGGTGGGGGTCGCGCTCGCCTCCGCGGAGGCCTCGGCCGACGCCGAGTCGGTGGGCTCCCCGGAGGACGTGGCCGAGGCCGAGCTCGTGGACTCCGCCGAAGCGAGCACGTCGTCGGCGAGAATGGTCTGCATGACGTGGTCGTAGCCGGTGTCCTTGTCGGACCCCAGGGCCACCTTCAACACCTGTTCGGCGGCGGCCAGTTGCTCCTCGCTCAGCGATCCGAACTCGATACCGGGCCGGCAGGACCCGGCGCACGGGAGGTTCGACCACGCCGTCGCGTTCGCCTGGGAGAAGTCCAGGACCGTCGAAGCCTGCTGGTCGGAGTCCAACGTGTTCAGGAACGCGTTGGCGGCGCTGACCACGGCCGCGACGCCGGTGGCCTTCTTGTTCACCGGGTAATGGACGCCCGCCTTCTTCGCGTCGTCCGTGGTCGTCGACGCGTTGGCCGCCGCGAACCCTCCACCGACGAGAACCACACCGGCGGCCACGCCGGCGACACCCCGCCAAGCCCGGCGGTTGCGCGCCCGACTCGTTCTCACTTTGCTCACGAAGACTCCCTGAAGACAAGGATGGGGGACGGTACCGCGGGTTCTTCCTGCGGCACCGTCCAGGACACGCGCGCGATTGATGAGAGAACTATCAGCAATATTGTTGACAGCTCAATGCACAACGTCCGGGCCGCGCCCCTTTTCGAGCGATTGCTCCGCGTATTGAGAGCAAACGCTGGGCTCGTTCACAGGTTGCTCTTATCGCCGTTTCAGCCGCCGAAACGGAGCCGCATTTTCGGGGCGGGGCGCCGATGAAGGCGGGCTGGTCCACGATCTCCAGCACGGTGCCGAATACCGCCGCCGGCGGTGCGGCGAATCACCGACCTCTACCCGGGCGAGGCGAAGACCGACGCCAAGGACGCCGCGGTGATCGTGGACGCCGCACGGACGATGCCGCACACCCTGCGCTCGCTGGAACTCACCGACGAGATCACCTCCGAGCTGACCGTGCTGGTGGGCTTCGACGAGGGCCTGGCGGCGGAGGCGACCCGCACCTCCAACCGATGCCTGGGCTGCTCACCCAGTTCCACCCCCAGCCTGGAGCGCGTCCTGGGCCCGCGCATGGACCACCAGGTCGTGACCTGGCTGCTGGAACGCCACGGATCCTCAGCCGCGCTACGAAAAGCCGGTCACCGAAGGCTCGTTGCGGTGATCCGGCCCAAGGCTCCGCGCATGGCTGCCCGGCTGATCGACGAGTTCTTCGACGCGCTCGACGAGCGGACCGTCGTCGCCCCAGGCGCCGGCACGCTCGACATCGTGATTGCCTCCCTGGCCCGTTCGCTCGCGGCCGTCCACGAACAGCGACGAGTCCTGGAAACGCGGATCGGGCTGTTGCTGGAGACACACCCTCTTTCCGCGGTCCTGACTTCGCTTCCGGGGGGCGCGGTCAGGGCCGCCGCCACCTTGCCGGTCACCGACGGCGACGGCGCCGGCTTCCCCACCGCCGCCCGCCTGGCCTCCTACGCCGGCCTCGCCCCGACGACGAAGTCTTCGGGAACCTCGATCGACCAGCGGACCACGGCCGCCCTCGGGACGCCTGACCTCAGCCAGGTGACCGGGCGCACCGTCAGCAGCTGTCGAACGAAGCACCTCTGATGCTGCAAGAGACCTCCAATGAAGCGCATCGGCCAGCAGGGCCTCGGTAAAGGCAGCTCGCACTGCTTGTCCGAGGCGGAGGAAACCGCCACCCAGCAGTTTCAGATACCGCCGTTCAACAGCGACGTATCGGGCAACCACGTGCCCCTGGCCAACCTTCTGCGGATGCCGCACGCTCATAGCCGCATCATCGCCGATACCGGCAAGGGGCTGACCAGAGACGCCCTACGAGACCGCCTCGGTTCAGAGCATCCGAGGCAGGACATCACCTGGGCCGCACTCCCCCCTTCATGACCCGACGCATCACCCGCAACCCGACGGCGGTGAGCCTTTTCCAACCTGACTGCGGCGGCCAGGAGTTGGAGGTTGCCAGCTGTACGGAACGACGAAGCTCCTGATGGACGGGTTCTCGACCAAGATCACCGTGTCCGCCGGGAGCCTCGCGTGCTTGCCTACCCCTCGTCGATCGATCTGTCCGGCCGCACCCTGCGCTACCTGACCACGCGGCTCCGTGCCCCGCAGCGAGAGATCGGGACCCGGTGGCGACGGCTGCCCGTCGGCCGACAGGTCCTGCTCGTCCTCGCCCACCTGCGGTGCGGGGACACATACGCACGGCTCACCGCCGGGTTCGGCATCGGCGTCGCGACCGTGTACCGGTACATACGTGAGGTGATCGACGTCCTGGCCGCCGCCGCGCCGACCCTGACCGACGCGATGAAGACCGTGCGGGCGAAAGCCTTCGTGATCCTGGACGGCACCCTGCTGCCGATCGACAGGATCGCCGCCGACACCCCGTACTACTCCGGAAAACACAAACGCCGCGCGTCGCCACGGCATCATCGATGCGCTCACTGAAGCCGACGTCAAGTGCTGGGCGGACAAGGCTTACCAGGGCTCCGGGCGGGTGCCGTTCAGGGGCCGTCGGCTCAAACGCCGGCAGCGGCGACACAACAGCACCCAGGCCAAGATCCGCTGTCTCGGCGAACAGGCCATGGTAGTCGTCGGCGGCATCCCGCTCAAAGCGGCCCGGCCAACAGCAGGGCAGCAGTGATCATGCCGGTGTGGCGCATGGTTTCCCCAGGACCCTGCCGGGTGATGTGAACGAGGGAGTCCTACCGCCGTGCGCGCGCCACCCGTTCGGGTCACAGAACAGCCACACACCCCACACGCCTCCGCACCCCCTCATACGCTCACCCTTCACCACAACTCGCACCAACGGGGGCACACATGGCCAACTGGAAACTGATCGGTGGCATTGCCGGCGGAGTCGTCGTCCTCGGAG
The DNA here is from genome assembly GCF_044763345.1 of Streptomyces sp. NPDC096132. NCBI lineage: Bacteria > Bacillati > Actinomycetota > Actinomycetes > Kitasatosporales > Streptomycetaceae > Streptomyces > Streptomyces sp. NPDC096132. The sequence continues at coordinate 133,872 of NZ_JBIWGA010000025.1, read as the reverse complement.
CCATCGGCAACGCCATTGGCGGCAATGACGACGGTACGAGGGCGACGAGCGGCAGTTCCGCCACGTCCACGGCCCGCACCGGCACACCCGTCGGCAAAGCCACAATCGACGCCAAGGGCAGCAACGAGACCGAAAGCAAGGCCGTCCCCGACTTCGTCGGCATGGGCCTCCAGAGCGCACAGGACAAGGCGCAGGAACAGGGCTTCTACGTCCTCACCTCCCACGACTCCCTCGGCCGCGCCCGCATGCAGATCCTCGACCGCGACTGGAAGGTCTGTTCCCAGAACGTCGCCGTCGGCAAGACCGTGCCGCCGGACACCGAACTCGACTTCGGCGCCGTCAAGCTCAAGGAGACATGCCCCGCCAAGGACCAGGCCGAGCCCACGGTCACCGACGGGACAATGCCCAACTTCGCCGGCAAGTCAGTGAAGGCTGCGCGAGCCGCCCTCGACTCCGGCACGTCGATCACCGTGGAGGACGCGTCCGGCGACGAACGGTTCATCCTCGTCGAGTCGAACTGGAAGGTGTGCACCCAGACCCCGAAGGCCGGCGCCAACCTGAACGGACAGCCTGTCGAGTTCACCGCGGTCAAGTTCGAGGAGAGCTGCCCCTGAGCGCGAGCGTGCCAAGGCCACTCGACCTCGAGGCACAGCGCAACGCCGCCGTGATCTGCCCCTCACGCCGGCGCACCGACGTGCTCTACCGGATGCTCCGCGCCCCTCCCCCAGGACCCCACGCAGGCCGCCTGACCGGCCACCACGCAGCATCATCCCCCGCGACCGTGGGTGGCCAGTTGGATCTCGCCGTCCGCTTCAGCCTCTTGTTCGGCGGTTCCCGTGACGGCCGGGCCGAGATCGGTGGGGAGGTGGCGCACCGCCAGGGCGACGGCTTCCTCGGCTGTGGCGGCCTCGCCGAGAACGTCGTCGGAGTGAGGATGCTGCTTCAGGTGGAATGGGCTGCCATTGTGTGAGGGGACGATGGCCACCTCAGCGCGGAACGGGTATCCAGTGCAGGAGCTGAAGCCGAGCGTCCAGTGGCTGGAGAACACATAGAGCTGCCGCAGCCTCGGTTCGGCATGAGCCGCTTCCACGAGTTCGCCGAACCCTGTGAAATCCGGTTCCTCGGCCGCCTCCTCCCGCGTCGTGCGCCACTGCAGCTCCACCACCGCGGCCGGCCCGCGTTCGTGAGCTTCGGCGCGCTCGCTGGAGCGGAGAAACGACAGCTCCGCCCGCAGCTCCCCCAGGCTCCTGCCCCGCCCCCACGCCGCTCCGGCCCTGACGACATCCGCCAAGTCGGGCGTGGCTCCGGTGATGAGTTCGACCCCACGACTCCAGCCGGAGACACCGAACCAGCGGCTCTCGGCCCCGATGTGAACGGACAGCGGCTTGCGCTCAGGGACCGACGAGGCGATGCCGGCCGAAACGAGTGGGCCCCAACCGCCGGGTACCACTGTGAGATCGACACCGAGTTCGGCCGCCTGCTGTTCCAGCGCGGCGGCCAGGCTGCCCGCAGCAGCCAGATCAGGGTAAAGGTCAGAGTCCACCTCCCTAGTCTGCCGCCGCGACGCGCGACCGCGGCCTCTCTTCCGCCTCCCCACATGCGCCCCAACAACTGCAGTGCAGCGGCCGGCAGTTGCAACGAGGCTCGGCAGCCGATCCCACCGCCCACCTGGCCGGCGTGGCCGGTCAGGATCACCGACCAGGTCATCTGCCCGCGGCACAGCCCGGCCACGTTGTCGCCGACGGCGGTCACGACAACCGTCCTACCGCCCGGCACGGTGGTCGCGACGGACGCGCCCAGGCGCGGTACACCGCGGCCGCCGGACGGGCTTGAGTGTCCGGCGCCGAATCCAGCGGTTGCGGCACGCGCTCGCCACAAGATTTTCGCAAGGTTCACGGTAGATCCTCTCCTCACATGCCGTCAGGCGGATGCGGGAGACGCCGAAGCCGGCTCGCGCAGCGCCCCTGACACAGCAAGAGAATGGAACTGCCAATGCGCAAGATGATGTCCCGGGTGATGAACCGGACGGCCGTCGCCGTCGTCGCCACTGCCTTCATGGCGTCCGGAGCGGTCGTCGCGGGGGCCACGTCCGCCTCCGCGGACGGGTGCGTGGGTCCCCTGTGCGGCGCGGTGAAGAACCGGACCGGGGAGACGATGCACTACACGACGAGTCTCGGCGAGGGCCCGCACTACTGCGACGTGTGGAACTGGGGCGGTGGCACCGGGAGCGAGTTCAAGCACGCCAAGTGCAAGCAGCTCTCGTTCGGCAACGGAACGCGGGGCGGCAACGGCACCGGCATCGACGTCGACGCCTTCACGTTCGCCACCCATGGCTACCACGAGCGCTTCTCGCGGGTGGGCACCTGGCACTGGCGGGCGAAGGGCGTCTGGACGAAGATCCGCAGCGGCGAGATCGCCGACTGCGGCATCGGTGACAACAACGAGGTCTGGTGCACCGTCCTGGTGCAGGTCTGAGACACCCCCGGACGGTGGCGGCAGACACGTGCTGCCACCGTCCGAAGGTGATCACCAGCCGGGTGTCGGGGTGTCGGCTGTCGGGAGAGAGGACGGGTCCTCGGCGTCCGCATCGTACGGAGCGCTATCGGTTGACGGAGCGCATCCCTTCCTCGTCGTACCGCTCACCCGCCGCCTCGGGCAGCTCCGTGTCGATGCGGACCAGGTCGTCCTTGGTCAGCGTGATGTCAGCCGCTGCGGCGTTCTGTTCCAGGTAGGTGCGGCGCTTGGTGCCCGGGATCGGCACCAGGTCCTCGCCCTGGGCCAGCACCCAGGCGATGGCCAGCTGGGCCGGGGACACGTCCTTCTCGGCGGCGATCTCCTTCACCTTCGCCGCCAGCCGCAGGTTCGCCTCCAGATTGGCGTCCTGGAAGCGCGGGTTCTCCCGGCGCCAGTCGTTGGCGTCCAGCTCCTCCGGGGAGGAGAACCGTCCGGCGAGGAAACCACGCCCGAGCGGCGAGTACGGCACGAAGCCGATACTCAGTTCACGGCAGACGGGCAGCACCTCGGCCTCCACGTCCCGTGACCACAGCGAGTACTCGCTCTGCACCGCGGTGACCGGGTGCACGGCGTGGGCGCGCCGGATGGTCTCCGCGCCCGCCTCGCTCAGGCCGATGTACCGCACCTTCCCCTCGGCGACCAGCTCGCCCAGCGCGCCGACCGTCTCCTCGATGGGTACGTTCGGGTCGACCCGGTGCTGGTAGTACAGGTCGATGTGGTCGGTTCCCAGACGCTCCAGCGAGCCGTGGACGGAGCTGCGGACGTGCTCGGCCGAGCCGTCCTGCGGGCCGACCGTGCTGATGTCGCCCGGTACGGCGTCGTCCATCCGGTAGTTGAACTTCGTCGCGATCACGTACTCCTCGCGATGCCCCCGGACCGCCTCGCCGACGAGCGACTCGTTGGTGAGCGGCCCGTACATCTGCGCGGTGTCGAGGAAGTTCACTCCGAGCTCAAGGGCACGCCGGATGGTCGCGATCCCCTCCTGCTGATCGGTGGATCCGTAGAAAGCGGACATGCCCATACACCCCAGGCCGATGGCCGATACCCGGAGGTCCCGCAGACTGCGCTTCTGCATGCCGTGCCCATCCTTTCCCTGCGTTCATCCGTCCGCCGACGGTGTTCCACCGCCGGCAGCCTGTGGAAAGCGCCGCCGCAGCCCTTGCAGGGGAGGGCCGGAAGACGCCGCTCCGCTGATTGTCCGGCGGTTCTGACGCATCCTCAAATCAGACACACGTAGTGTCATGCCCATGCGCTTAGACCTCCCGTCGATACGGGCTGAGCATCCCCGCAACGCCGCACTGCTGGACTTCCTGCGGGCACAGGGCTCCCGGCCGAACGGGCCGGATGACTACGCGCTGGGAGAATGGCAGCTGCACACACATCCTGATCTCCTGGACCGGTTGGCCCAGTTGGCCCCTGATTCACCTCTGCATGCCGCCTACGGCGTCCCGGTCGTGGCCTACTCGGGCATCGCGGCCGCCGCTGCCCTGGGGACCTCGACCCTGCTGGTGCGCCTTCCCGCAGCACCCATGAACCTCGAAGCGGCCACACCCGTCCCGTCCCTGGCCGACGACGGATGGTGGGAAGTCGATGCCTGGCAGGGCAGGCTCCCTTCCGCCCAGGGAACCCGCAGGCTCTCCGGCGCCGTCCAAGGAGCCCTTGCCTACGCCCGGGACCGCACCTCGTAGCGACACATCATCAATGGCGCAGGTCAGGCAGCACGGCCACACGGCCGCCGGGAGTCGTCCCCGGTGAGCCCCATGTTTCTTGGGGGTGGTCGGGGCTGGGGACAGTGAGTGCCGCTGTGCTGGTCGAGCAGCATTCCCCGGCAGTGCGGAAACCCCCAGCCCCGCCTCCCCCGAACGATAGGAGCCCAGCTCAGAAGGCATCTGAGCTGGGCTTCAGCGGAGCCGCCCGCGGGATTCGCGGCGGGCCCGTCGGAGTCAGGCCGTCACTGCTTCGCCCCCGGCGTCTGGCCGCCCGAGGTCGGCTTGATCTGGACCCAGCCGGCGGTGCTGGGCACGCCCTCCTCGTTCAGGAGGAAGAGCATGTAGTAGCCGGGAGGAGCGGCGTTGGCCGACGGCGGTGCCTGGAGTTCGAGGAAGTTGCCGCTGCGGCTCTTGATCCGCAGGTCGAGGTGGCGCTGGCTGGTGTTCACCGAGTGGGTCGCGGTGGTCGGCGCCAGCAGGACGGCACGGGTGACGTCGGAGGCGGTGTTGCTGCTCACCGTGATCTTGTCGTTGTACCCGACGGAGGGGTTGAACACGATGCCGAGGTGGGGGCGGCTGCCCTGCTGGAGGTAGGCCGGCTCGTAGATCTCGATGCTGCCGTTCATGTCGTCGGTGATGTCGGGGTCGTTGGCGAGCTGCTGAAGCTCGTCACCGGTGACCATCACCCGGCCGTCCGGGAGCACCACGGCGTTGGAGTGGTAGCCGCGCGGCAGACGCTGGGCCGGGCCGAGCCGCCAGTTGCCGTTCTCGTCCCGCAGTTCGATCTGGCGGTACTTCAGGTCCGCGTTGGGGTTGTACGGGCCGTTGCCGTAGTCACGGATGTCGAAGGCGCCGTTGACGGTCATCAGGGTCGCGTCCGGCATGAGCAGGGTGTCGTCCTGGGTGCGGCCGAAGGCCCTCGCCTTCTCCTTGCTCCACTGGCCGCCGACCAGCTGATACGTGTTCGGGTCGTCCCGGTCTCCACCGAGTACCAGCACCGAGTCCGGGCCCTTGAAGCCGGCCGGGAGCGGCACGGCCGAGCCGTAGTTGCGCGGCATGTTGTCCGGTCGGGGTGCCAGGTCCGTCCGGGTCTCGGCGGCGGGGTCGAACTTCCACTGCTGCTCGGGGTTGCGGCCCAGGCCGTAGATCTTGCCGTCCCGCAGCGAGAAGAGGTGCGGGTAGTCCCGCTTGAACGGGGCGTCGGCCTTGAACCGTTCCACCGTCCAGCCCTCCGGCTTGTCCGTCTTGGCCGTGGGCACGGGCTTGTTCAGGGCGGGGAAGCGCTCGACGATCGGGGTGGGGGTGCCCCAGCCGAGTTCCGACTGGCCGGACATGATCAGCTGCCGCCCGTCCGCGCCGGTCACCACGGACGGGTACCACCGGCCGACGACCATGTCCTGGTTCTGGTACCACTTCTCCTCCCACGGGTCGAAGACGAGGGAGAGTTTCGCGCCGGTACCGCCGTTGCCGCCGAGGTTGCCGCCGAAGACACCGAGCATCCCGTTGGGCAGGAAGGAGTGACCGGCGCAGAAGAACGGCGCGGGGCGGGGCTGGTTGAGGCCGTCCGGCATGTTGATCACGGGCGGCGTGACCTTGGTGAACGAGCCCGGGCCGGTGCCCTTGGCCGGATCCCACAGGTATGCGCGGCCCGCGTTCTCCTTGCCGATGGTGTCGGTCGGGGCCGGCTCCTTCTGGGGGTTGCTCTCGATGCGCTCGAAGGAGAACAGCAGCACCTTGCCGGTGGGCAGCATGGCGATGTGCGCGGCGAAGTCCGGGGACTGGAAGTACTCCCGGAACCTGCCGGCGTCCAGCGCGTCGAAGTCCGCGTTGACCTTGGCCTGGGAGGCCGTGAGCGCCTTGAGCCGCTCGGTGCGGGTGGACTGCGGGTACTCGCCGACGGCCTTGATGGCCGCCCTGGTCATGGCGTGTTCCTCGGCGTGCTCCTTGCCGATGACCGTCGCCTCGTCCGGGTCGGCCTGCGCCCGGTCGGCCGAGGGGGCGTCACCGCCGTGCCCGTGGGCGGCGGCCGGGCCGGACGACAGCACGGTGAGTGTCAGCGCGGAGACGGCGCACGCGGAGATCGCCGCGTACAGCATCCGTCTGGACGATGGACCGGGCAGGTTCCTGGGGGACATGGGACTCCTTGCGAGAGAGAGTGCAGGGCGCGCAGCGGTGGCGTCGCGGCCGCGCCGCGTCACGGATCCGATGCCGAGTGCATGACGGGGGCACATGACACAGGCGCACGGCATAGGTACACGGCACGGGCAGACGACTACTCACAGTGTTCGCGTGCCGGACGGTCACTGTCGCGCGCTGCCGGGCAGGCGGGTGACCTCCCGACGGCCAAGCGAGTCAGAACCCTTGCGGGGCAGGGGTTCTGCACTACGACGCGAGGGCGGCGACGCGGCCGACCCGGAGGCGCCTCGATCTTCACGTCGATCACGTAGCGTAGTCTCACGATTACCATGCCAATCCTCTGGCATATGCGAAAGTCAAGGAGGAGACGTGACGGAAGATCTCAAACTGCGTCAGAGTGACGACATCCAGGGCGATGTGATCGCGGGCTTCAAGAAGGACCGCATGACGCTGCTCTTCCTCAAGTTCGAGGACCCCGCGCGGGCACGCACCTGGGTGAAGCGGCTCGCCTCCCAGATCTCCACCACCAGACAGGTGGCCACCTTCAACGCGGCGTTCCGCAAAGCCAGACAGGCCACCGGCGGCGACGACCCGAAGACGTTGAAAGCCACCTGGACGAACGTCAGCTTCACCTACGAGGGACTGAAGGTCCTCATCGGCGGCAAGGATCCCTTGCCCTCGGTGCGCAAGGGCGGCACGCTGGAGGCGTTCAAGGAGGGGTCCCACAAGCGCTCACTGGGCGACACCGGCGACAGCTCACCCGAGAACTGGCTGTTCGGGGACGGTAAGGGCCAGACCGTGCACGCCGTGATCACCGTCGCCTCCGACACCGCCGAGGGGCTCCAGGACGCGTTGACCGCCCAACGCGAGGCAGCCGCGCAGGCCAAGATCGTGATCGTGTTCCAGCAGAACGGCGCCACGCTGCCGGGCACCCGCCGCGGAAAGGAACACTTCGGCTTCAAGGACGGGGTCAGCGAGCCGGGAGTCATCGGCTTCGACGAGCCCGACCCGGAGCGGCCGGAGTACGTCAAGGACCACCCGGGCACCCGGCTGATCCCGCCCGGCGAGTTCGTCATCGGGCACGACCGGGTCGGCGGGATTCCCTACGACGAGATGCCCGAGTGGGCGGGCAACGGCAGCTTCCAGGTGGTGCGCCGGCTCGGTCAGGACGTCCCTGGCTGGTGGGCCCAGATCGCCGCGCAACTGAAGGTCCTGAGGAAGGCCAAGGTGGTGCCGGACGAGGCGACCACCGAATGGCTGGCCGCCCGCCTGGTGGGCCGCTGGCGCTCGGGCACACCCGTCGCCAAGTGCCCGCACGCCGACATGCCGGACAACGCCCTCGCGAGCCAGGACAACGACTTCGGCTACCGCAACGACCCGGAGGGGTTCATCACCCCGCTCTTCTCCCACCTGCGCCAGACCAACCCCCGGGACGGCCTCCAGGAGAAGCCCGGCACAGGACCGTTCCCCGAGAACCCGGTCATGGACCGACGCCGGATCATCCGCCGCGGCGCCCCCTACGGCGCGCCCTTCGACCCGGCCTCGGACGGCCCCGGCGGCCCCGACCACCCGCGCGGACTCGTCTTCGTCTGCTACCAGTCCGACCTCGTCGAGCAGTTCGAGTTCATCCAGAAGATGTGGATCAACAACGTCGACTTCCCGCCGAACCGCCCGGCGAAACCAGGCCCCGACCCGATGGTCGGCCCCACGGGCAAGGTCGCCTTCGAGAGCCCCAACGCGACGACGGAGCTGAGTTTCCATCAGTTCGTCACCACCGAGGGCTCGGTCTACGCCTTCGTCCCCTCGCTCACCACTCTGCGGCTGCTGGGCGACGGCCGCCTCACCGACAAGCTCCCGGACACGGTCCGGCCGACCGACGCCTTCCTGGCGATCCCCGATCGCCAGCGGGACCGGGGCAAGAGCTGGTACTGGGCGTACGGGACCGGCGGCGACGGACCGGTCTGCCGCACCATCTCCATCGCCGACGGCGACGAGCACAAGGACGTCGTCGAGCACCCCGACCGGCCCCTGTCCACCTGGCCGTGCTACGATGGCGTGTCGCAGGTGGACGCGATCCTCCCCGTGCCGGACGAGCAGCGCGTGGGCGGCCGGAGCCGGTACTGGCTGTTCCACACCGTGGAAGGCCGCCAGGTCTACCGGCTGATCTCGGTCGCGGACGGAGCGGAGTCAGGGCTCTCCCCCGACGCGGCAGCCGCCGTCGACCGGCCCGATCGGCCGATCTCGGCCTGGGCCTCGTTCAACGGAATCGCGCAGGTGGACGCCTTCCTGCCGGTGCCCGACATGCAGCGCCAGAACGGGAAGAGCTACTACTGGCTCTTCCACTCCTCCCTGGGGCAGCAGGTCTACCGGCTGATCTCGATCGCCGACGGCTCCGCGCACCACGACGTCATCGAACGCGGCGACCGTTCGCTCAGCCTGTGGCAGTCGCTGGCCGGCATCTCCCGCGTGGACGAGTTCCTCGCCGTGCCGGACATGCAGCGCATCAACGGGCTGAGCCTGTTCTGGGTGTTCCACCAGCAGAAATACCGGATCATCTCCATCGCCGACGGCCACGGGCACAACGACCAGGTCGCGGTCGAGGACCGCCCGATCACCCTGTGGAAGTCCCTGACCGCCTGAGGTGCGCAAGCGGCAGGCCAGGTCAGATGCTCCTAGGGGCGGGCCTGCTCATCCAGGAGGGCAGTCAAGGCGGCGGCGAACTGGTGGTATCCGGCAGTGATCGGGCTGGTTGTGTCATCCCCGTAGTGGGCGAGTCCTCGGGCCAGGCTTGCGCGAGCGGGCTCGGCTTCGCCTTGCAGGGCGTGCAGGGCCGGAACGAGGAGCCTTGCCCGGTCGGGGTTCGGCACATTGCCGCCTTCCCGGAGAGCTGTCATCAATGCTGCCGGGCTCGCGTGACGTCGTGCGAACGGCAGACCATGGGTTTGAACGAGGTGCCGCAGCTCTTCGGCGGCGGGTCGCGCATCGTCATCGGTGGCGACCCGCAGTTGCAGCAAGCTGTGACGGGACGTGAGGCAACCGACCGGCCGAGCGATCGTTGCCGCCATTCCGAGACGGGTGCCGAGGAGGTCTTCGACGAGTCGTTCGAGTGGGTCGTAGCGGAGCCCGACGACCGGGTTGACCATCAGTGGATGATGTTTTGAGGCGCGGTTGAGTCCGACCCAGGCATGGAATCCGCCGCCGAGGTCGAGGGTGTAGATGTCGCTCGTGTGCTTGCGCCATCCGGCATCGGTCATCCGTTCCCGTGCGGCGGTACCGAAGGCGGCGATCAGGTCGCGCATCATCGGCCCAGCCTAGTGATCTCTCTTCTGGCTGTCGGTGGAGGGCGTGTGGTCGCTGACGAACGCGCCGTCGTCGACTTCGTCACCACCGAAACGCCGCGGCTTCGTCCGCTTCGCCGAGCGCAAGCCTGAAGGAGATCAACTTCCGACCCGACCTGCTCGACGACTGCTTGCCGAGGCCGGACCTGGCAGGCTTGCCCAGCGCGGCGGCGTGTCGTCAGCCGAGGCTGTTGCCCCACAGGGACGTGTCGGTGCTCTTCAGGCTGGGCACGCCCCCGTACGTGCCGCCGTCGGCGGTGACGAGCGGGGCGGAGAGCTGGTCCTCCAGCAGCCCTTCGCGGACCCGCACGATGGTGCTCTCGTGATCGGTCCTGCCGGGCGTGAACGTCTTCCCGTCGATCGCCGCCTTCAGGTAGTACAGGGCGTACTTGGCGTAAAGATCGACCGGCTGGGACACGGTGGCGTCGATGTTGCCCTTGGAGATGTGTTCGAGCTCCCTGGGGACGCCGTCGTTGGAGACGACGAACACGTGCTCCTTGTCCTTCGGGCCGACCAACAACCCCTGCTGCTTGAGCACTTGGAGCGTGCCGGACAAAGCGAAGCTGGCCTGCATGTAGATGCCCTTGATGTCCGGATGGGTTGTCAGGTCGGTCTGGAGCTTCTCCGCGGCAACTCCCCCGTCCCAGTTGGTGGTCTCTCCGAACACCTTGATGTCCGGGTAGTTCGCCTTCATGCATGCGTTGAACCCGTCGGTACGGTCACGGCCGTTGATCGATGAGAGGTCGCCCTGGAGCATCACGACCTTGCCCCTGCCGCCCAGCTTGGTGCCGAGGTACCGGCACGCCTTCTCGCCGTAGGCGCGGTTGTCGGCGCGGACCACCATGTCGACGCTGCCGGTGTCGGGGCGGGTGTCGATGGTGACGACCGGGATCTCCGCCGCCTCCAGCTGCGCCAGGATCGGTCCGATGGCGTAGGTGCTCTGCGGGGCCATCACGATGCCCTCGACGCCCTGCACGATGAGCGTCTGCGCATTGGCGGTGAGTTTTGCGACGTCGTTCTGCGAGTTGGTGGTCTCGAGCGAGAGGCCGAACTGCTTGGCGTACTTGGGCGTGTATTTGATGTACGAGTCCCAGAAGTCGGTGTCGGAGCGCGGGTAGTCGACGCCGACCAGCGGCTTACCGCTCGATGCGCCCGTGGTGTCGGAGCCGCCGCTGCAGGCGCTGAGCAGCGCCAGTGCGGAGAGGGCACAAGCGGTGGAACAGAGGACGGATTTGAGCGTCATCGGTACTTCCTCGCGCTGGGTCCCGAAGCGCCTGCCCTCCGCCTCTCGGAAGGGGGCTGTGAAATCCCGGCCCAGTCGGACCATGAGGGAGACGGGCTCGCTCGGCCAGCAGATACATCTCATTAATCATATCGAGTTTGTTGTCTTATCTACCTAACAAGGTAATATTCACATTACGCATTTATCCACCTCTTCGCCTCTAGCGGCATGGACACGACATCCTGGGATTCCTCGAAGAACACCCGAGGGAGCAGAGGGTGAAGATCACCGTGAAGGGTGAGCGGGGCCGGTGACCCGAGAGCCGGCGTGATCGCGGGATCGCGGGATCGCGACGGCAGTGGGCAGATGGATCACGCCGGGGGGTGCCATCTGGAGTCGCTGGGGCCGATTCACGGGAGCAGGGATCTTGGTCCGTGGAGCCGCAATGGCCATGCACGGGATGGAATCGGCGGGCCCCGTCCGTCTCGCCTTCGATTCTTAGCCATCACGAACGGTCGGGATGGGGATTTCGACACCCTGGGCTCGGCTTGGTATCGCTGGTATCTTCGGTGTCATGACGGAGCAGAAGGCCATGAGTTTGCGCTTCCCCGACCCGGAGCAGCGGGCTGCGATCGCTGCCGCAGCGCGGCAGGAAGGGGTGAGCATGCAGGAGTACATCCTCTCCGCGGCCTACGATCGCGCCACCGCCGTGGAGGGCCGGTTCCTCGAGGCGTTCCGGGGCTCGATGGCGCGCAGCGGGGCGGTGTTCGCGGCCGAGTCGAGCATCACCGATCCGTCGGCGGAGCAGCGGGCCGCCGAGCAGCAGGCCGCGGCCCTCGAGTCGGAACAGCAGCAGGGGGGCCGGGCCGCGTGACCCAGCCTGGACCGCACCCGCTCGACGTCGCCTACCTGCTCCACGCCGCTGAGCTCCTGCCCGGTGATCCCCAGGTCGACGACCTCGGCCCGCTGTACGCCGCGGTGGCGCGGGTCAATGCCCGCGCCATGGAGCGGGACGTGTACGGCACGCTGGCCCTCAGGGCAGCCGCTCTGCTGCAGACCCTGGCCAAGCTGCCCTGTCTGGAGCATTCGAACGAGGCGTTCGCCTGGCACTCCACCGAGGCCTACCTCGCTCTCAACGGACGTCGCCTGGACTACGAGCCCAAGGACGCCCTCGCCCTCGTGCGCGACGCCGCACAGGGCCTGCTCGGTGTACCGCGCATCGCCCGGAAGCTGCGCGAGTGGACGGTCGACTGAGGAGCGGTCCGCCGGTGAGGCGAGCTGTTGGAGCTCAGCGCGCGTGTCACTCATCGCGGAGGGCTCGCGTAGTTCCGCAGCGCTGACGCACTGGGCCACGAAAGTCTCGGTCCAGTAGTTGGGCGGCAATCAGGAGACGGCGTGGCCGTGGGCCCACAGTCGGCGCAGGATCACCTACTCCACAGCCAGGGGCGTCATCGCCGTGGGGAAGTCGTGCATAGAACGGGGCCCATCTGTAGCGGGCGTGCCAGGTGATGCGGTTGGCCACCTTGGCCTGCTCGGCGCCGTGGGCTTCGCGCTTCACTCCGGGGCGTGCTTGCCCTTCAGCCCGCGGAGGCGGATCCGCTCCTCCTCGATCGGCTCGTCCATGACCCGAAGGTGGCGTTCGGGACTACTTCCCGGCCGGGGACGGTCACCTTGATGCGAGATCCGGGCTGACTCGCCCTGCGTACGGCCGATCAGCGGATGACCTGAACGTCGGCGACAACGTCCCTCACCTCAACCGCAACATCGCGCCCAGCGGGCATTGAAAGCGATGAATTTGGCCGCGGATCGCAGTCTCAGAGCCGTAGCCAACCGATCGGAGTGGAGATGGGCAAGTTGAATCAGGTGGCCGACGGCGTCTGGGTCCGGCAGAGCGAGTGGGTCTGGACCAATTCCGTCGTGGTGCGCGGGGAGGATGGGTTGATCCTGATCGATCCCGGCATCGATGGCGCCGAGTTGAACCAACTCGCCGATGACGTGGACCGGCTCGGCATTCCGGTGGTCGCCGGGTTCTGCACCCATCCCCACTGGGACCACCTGCTCTGGCATCCCCGGTTCGGCGACGTGCCGCGCTACGGCACCCGCGCCGCCGCCCACGTGGCCAGTCAAGCCCGAGAGCGGGCGCAGGCGATGGCGGCGGAAAGCGCGTCCGGCATCCCTCTCGACCTAGTCGCGCTGGTCACCCCGCTGCCCGCGGACGGCGGACCGGTGCCGGGCGAGATCATCGAGCACCAGGCGCACGCTGTCGGCCACGCCGCGGTCCTCCTCGCGGACCGTGGCGTCCTGCTCGCCGGCGACATGCTCTCCGATGTCCTGATCCCGCTCTTCGACTTTCGCCAAGACGATCAGGTGGGAGCCTACGAGGCCGCGCTCGACCGGCTGAGTGAGGCCGCCGGTCACGTCGAGGTCGTGGTCCCCGGCCACGGCGCCGTTGCCGAAGGTCCCGAGGTGGCGGCCCGCCTCGCCGCCGATCATGCCTATGTCGACGCGCTCCGGCGAGGAGAGGATCCGGTCGACGCACGTCTGGGGCCGCATGCGGACTGGCTCTCCGGCCCCCACCGGTCGAACCTGGAACAGGCCCGAGGGCGGTAGGGCCCGGGGTCCCTTGCGGGTCTGCCAGATCGACGTCCTGACGGAGCTGGCCGGCTACGCCGGGCCGAGTTTGCGGGCCCGGCGTAGCCGGCAGACGCGGACCTCCACGGCTGCCGCGGTGCGGCGCGGTGCGGTGTCGTTCGGGGCGGCTGGAACGGTCGGCAAGGCCCGCATCGCCCTCGGCTCACCAGCGGCGGACCCATTTGTGCGCAGCTCTTGGTGATGTCGCTGCTGGGCGCGATGTGCGCGGGGGCCGACTCCATCGACGACGCCAGCCGACTGCGGCACGGCGCGAGCGTCCATGACGCCTGGGTGGCCCCACTTTTCAGCGGCCTTGACAGCTGTTCCCCACCGGCTTCGGCCTGTCGCTCGATGCGGGTTCCGAAACCCACCGATGAGTTTCGCAAGGTGAGCCGGTCTACCCCGGCGTACACCATCGAACCTCGGACTGGAGACCCACCATGACCACTCCCGCACACGCCGGTCGCATGCTGTTCGTGAGCATCCCCGTGGCGGATGTCGAGCGCAGCAAGGCGTTCTTCGCGCGGCTCGGGTTCAGCTACAACCCGATGTTCACCGACGAGACCGCCGCCTGCATGCTGGTCGGCGAGCAAGCCTCCGTCATGCTGCTCAACCACGAGACGTTCGCGCGGTTCTCGAAGCTGCCGATGGCCGATCCCACCACGCACGCGCTGGCGCTCTACTGCTTCAGCGTGTCGTCCCGCGACGAGGTTGACACGGTTGCTGAGGCCGCGCTCGCCGCGGGCGGCTCGGAGGCGGATGGCCCCGAGGACGACGGCTTCATGTACTCACGAAGCTTCTTCGACCTCGACGGCCACGGCTGGCAGGTCATGTGCATGGATCCGTCCAGCACCTTGGACAGCTCGACATCCTCCACGCCCGCGAGAACGTGATCCTGCTCGGACATGCGCCCGCTGGGGCCGGTTGAACTCGCTCCGCGGGCCGCCGGCCGACACCCCAAGGCTTCTCCCGCGACGCTGAGGTGGGCGGTTGGGGGATCGAGAGGCTCGCCGCCTATCCTCGGGTTGTGCAGGAGCCTCAGGAACCGTGGAACGTCGCCCAGGCCCTGGTGGCGGCGTTTCCCACCCGTCTTGCCGGTGATGTGCGGAACGTCCTGGCGGCCATGCCGGACGCCAGGCTTTCGTCGGTGGAGCCCTTCGAGGTTGAGGTGCAGGGCGAGACCGTCGCCATCCCCTCGCGCATCTACAACGATGAGCCGGGCGTCGACCTGGCGCGGCCGCTGACCGGAACCCAGCAGGTGATTTTGCATTGTCTGTACTCCCGGCACAGTGATGGGCGGGTCCGCCAGCGCCACCTCGAACAGATCGTGGCGTCGAGGGAGCCGTGGGTGGTCCCCTTCGTGGTGCAGTTGGCCGGTGAGTACGTGCTGGAGATCCTTGACGTGATCGGGCGGGGGCTTACCGACCTCGCTGTCCCGGGCTCGGCCCAGCGCAGGCTCTATGGGGAGTTCATCGCGCGGAATCCAGCCTTCTTCGCACGCACGGAGCGACGCGTGGTGAGCTACTGGTCGTGCTACTAAGCGTCGGAGCACGTGGGCGTGCGGTGGCCGCGCCACACGCCACCCCCGTCGGTGGGCGTGGCCGGCGGGTTTGCCTGAGCGTGGTCGTCGCCCCTATCCGGCGAGAGCAAGGTTGCGCAGGCGAGCGATGCCGAGGACGGCTTGTTGTACGCCGTCGCCCTTGAGACGGCAGCCCGGGATCTGATTCGAAAATCGCTGCACGTTCGGCCTGCCCTCTCTCACGGCAGTGCGGGATGACGAGCCCGGCGCCCTGGCAGCCGCCGTCGGCGATGGCGACCGCGTGGCCCAGAGCGGGATTTTCCCCTTTTCCCATACTGGAAGCGCACACGGAGTTGCCACCAACTTAAGGTGCACTTCAGGTAATTGACAAGCAGTCATGTCGAAAACAAAGCATTTTTTAATGTGGAGCACAGCGCAAGGGGATGGAATTCAACTCACCAAACAAGCGCGGCAGAACTTCCCGAAACCCGCTTTTCGATGACCTGCGGGACCACATTCCAGCAGACCTCACTCAATTATTTCGAGTGCAAGAAAATGCGTTTAGGAAGCCCTGCCGATCCACACCTGAAGGGAATATCAAATTGCAGGCCAAAAACGCGCACCGCAGGTCGCAGGGCAAGCGCAGGAAGGCGATCGTGGCGGTGGCTGCGGCGTCGGCCGCGCTCCTGGGCGCGGTGTACGCCAGCGCGAACGCGGCGTCCGTGCAGGACCGCCCCTCTCCTCAGGCATCGGCGAGCACGAGCGCAGCCGTCTCGACCACGTCCGTCTCGGCCGTAGTGGAAGCGGCCGAGGCGTTCGTCGAGACCCTGGATTCCGACCAGCAGTCGGAGGTGCTGCTCGACTTCACCGAGGCGAACGCCACCGCCTGGTCGAATCTTCCGTGCGGTTCGACCTGCCGGGTCGGTATCGAGCTGAGCACGCTCAGCGACGAGCAGCTGACGGCCGCCAAGGCGGTGCTGAAGGCGGCGGCGAGCACCAGCGCCGGCACCGGGTACGACCAGATCACGCAGATCCTGGCGGCCGACGACGTCCTTGGTGAGAGCGCCAGCGGCTACAGCAGCGGCAACTACTACCTGGCCTTCCTCGGCACCCCGAGCACGGACGGCACCTGGCAGCTGCACTTCGGCGGCCACCACCTCGCGGTGAACCTCACCTACGCGGACGGGGAGGTCACCGGCACCACTCCGTTCTTCATCGGTGTGGAGCCGTCCAGCTGGACCGCGGACGACGGCACCACGTACGCACCGCTGGACGGAATGCGCGACGGGATGCTCGCCGTACTCGACAGCCTGAGCTCGGACGAGCTCACGGAGGCGAAGCTCTCCGAGTCGTTCAGCGACGTGCTGCTCGGCCCGGACGAGGACGGCCAGTTCCCGGAGACCAAGGAGGGCATCGCGGTCGGTGAACTGACGGACGCCCAGCAGGAGCTGGTGCTCGACGCCATCGAGCCGTGGGTCCAGGTCGCGGACGACGCGACCGCTGCCTCGCTGCTGAGCACGTACGAGTCGGAGCTCGACGAGACCTACATCTCCTACTCCGGCGGAACCGACCTGGACACCCAGGGCGACTACGTGCGCATCGACGGACCGGGGGTCTGGATCGAGTTCGTCTGCCAGGACGGTGTGGTGTACTCCGACCAGATCCACTACCACTCCGTCTACCGCGACCACACCCTCGACTACGGCGGAGAGTTCTCGTTCTGATGAACCGCCTGCCGATCTCACTGTCATCAACGCTGCGCGTGATGGCGGGGATCGCGGTGGCGGTAGCGGCGACGCTGCTTCTGGCAGCGCCGCCGGCCGCTGCGCATCCCATGCCTCACTCCGTGCTCCTTCTGGACGTGCACGAGACATCGGTGACCGCAGAACTGGAACTGCCGGTCGACGACTTCTCCCGGGCCAGTGGTATCGACCTGGCCGACACCACGGCCGCCGGGCTCCCGGCCAAGACTGCCGCCATCCGCAACTACCTGGCCGCGCATGTCCACCCCGCCACCATCCAGGGCAAGGCATGGACCGTCACCTTCGGTGGCATCACGCTGGGCCGGTCGGAGCAGACCTCCACCGGTACCTACCGCGAACTGACCGTCCGAGCCACGCTGACGCCGCCCTCCGGCGGCGACCCACGGCACTTCGTCCTCGGCTACGACGCGATCGTCCACCAAGTGGTCACCCACACCGCGCTGGTCTCCATCCGTCAGGACTGGGCCACCGGCCGAGTGTCCGAGACGGGCGAGGACGCCGCCACCCAGGTGGGCGTCATCCGCATCGACACCCGGAGCATGACGGTCCCGGACCTCACCATCGACCTGGAGAACGGAAGCGCCTGGAGCGGGACGTCCACCATGTTCCGGCTCGGTGCGACCCACATCCTCGCAGGAACCGATCATCTGCTCTTCCTGCTCATCCTCCTGCTGCCCGCACCCCTGCGCTCGGCCGACAACCGCTGGCGCGGGACAGTCGGCGCACGGACGGCCATCGGCCGTATCGCCCGCACCACCCTCGCCTTCACCGTCGGGCATTCCCTGGCCCTCGCACTGAGCGCCGTCGGCCGCCTCGACATCCCGGCCCAGCCCGTCGAGGTGTTCATCGCCTTCAGCATCCTTGCCGGCGCCGTCCACGCCATTCGACCGCTCTTCCCGGGCCACGAGGCCGCCGTCGCCGGCGTCTTCGGTCTCGGGCACGGCCTGGCGTTCTCCCTGACCCTGGCCGAGATGAACCTCTCCACCACCCAACTCGCCCTCAGCCTCGCGGGATTCAACCTGGGCATCGAGGGGATGCAGCTGCTTCTCGTTCTCCTGGCGCTACCCAGCCTGCTCCTGCTGTCCCGGCTGCCCAGGCACTCCCTCATGCGATGCACCTGCGCGATGCTCACCGCCGGCCTGGCCCTGGGCTGGCTGCTCGACCGCCTGGGCATACCCAACCCGATCGCCGCCGCCGCGGACAACGCCTCCACTCACGCCACCCGGCTGCTCCTCGTACTCACCGGCACCGCCGTACTTGCAGCACTACGGATGGGCCTTCCCCTCCTTCGCGAGGGAAAGATGAAGAAGGGACGGCTTGAATCGCACGACTCCCACAGGCCTGTAGTGACAGGCCGCGACGGCAACTCGATGGCACAGCAGGCCGGCCAGGCCGGATCGCAGGCCCGGTAGTCAAGAATCGCCTGGCGCACCGCCTGCTGCTCGGCCTCGGAGAGCACACAAGCGCCGTGCATCCCGAACCAGTGCACTCACGCCACGATCATGTGCTGAGGCTCAGTAGTTGTCACCGGCGTAGCCGGATGACGTGGCGAGTTGGATCGGTCGGACAGGAGGCGATGGTGAGCAGTGGGACCATCTGAGCGCCGCAGACAGCGCAGTATCGGCGATACGGGTCGGTGCGGCCCCACGGGGGCCAGCCCCCGACCTTCCAGCCGGGAGCGTTGGCCAGATTGCCGTCGTGGAACTCCGCCGGACAGTCCGCGTACGAGCTGTCCACGCCGCCGTCGGCTGCCTGCCATCTGCTCCAGTCTCCCAACGCCAGTCGCATCTCAGGGCCCAGATCTAGGCTGTTGGGGTACTCGGTGATTGCTTCTGGTGCGAGCAGACACGGCTCCGGCACATAGCCCGGCCAGTCCGCCTCATACGGTTCTGGCGGTGTGGTGAGGATGTCGACGACCGCGGCGGCGGACCGCCAGAACAGTGCGGTCGACGGCTTGCAATCCGGATCATGGTCGTAGGGGCACCAGAGAACCTGGAGCAGATCGGCCTGTCCGGGCGGCCGCAACAGGGGTACGTCGCGCAGATACAGTTGGGCCACGGGCACCATGGGGACCGGGCACTCCGCGGGCCACGGAGGGCCGGCGTCGAGTCGCTCCGCGAGCCTCGCGGCGTTCCGTTCCTTGATCGCCTCTTCCTCGGGCGTGAACTCGGGACCATGGGGATCATGATGTCGCCGGGCTCGCCTACGCCTCTCGAGCCGCACTTCTGCCGGCGGCCGGCGGAACCCACTGTCCACGTGCGCGCCTTCGCAGTGCGGCCACGGCTCCTCGGCCGACCACAGCAACGGCCCCCCGGACCGAGCCCTACACACCCCATCCGTTTCGGATCAGTAGTTGCGGTGTGTGATGGGGTGCGGATGCCCCCTAGCAGCCTAGTTCTGCGATGCCAGGGTGCGCAGGACGCAGAACTCGTTGCCCTCGGGGTCCGCCATGACCACCCGGTTTCGGTCGACGGTCGGCACCCAGGAGCCGATCTCGACCTTGCTCTCGCTCCGGACGGAGCAGGTCTGGGAGAGCAGGTTCCGGGTCCTCAGAGGCTTCACGCCTTGACCAGGGGTCACCCTCAAACAGAGCGTGTGTCATCAGGGTGATGGCGGCGATGGATGGCAGGAGAGGGCTATAGCTGTGTGGCCGTGTGGATCAGCCCGGCGAGGGCGAGGGAGCGGCTGTGCGCGGGCCAGGCGATGTGGGTGACGACGGGGGGTGCGTCGGTCAGGGGGACGGCGGTGTGCTCGGCCCACAGCCAGGCGCGGGCGGATTCGGGGAGGACGGCCGCGGTGCGTCCGAGGGCGATCAGCTGGGCCAGCTGCGTCTGGTCGTGGATCTCGGGGCCCGGGCCGGGTGGGTATGTGCCGTGGCGGGGCCAGCGGGCGAGCGGGAGATCGGGGATGTCGCTGATGTCGGCCAGGCACAAGGTCTTGCGGGCGGTGAGGGGGTGCCCGGCGGGCAGGATGGCGATCTGCCCCTCGGTCATCAGTTCCTCGCTGTCGAACCCGGCGAGGGAGTTGAACGGCTTGTGCATGAGCGCCACATCGGCGCGGCCGTCACGCAGCATTTCTTCCTGCTCACACATGCCGCTCGCCAGCACTTCGATCTCGGCGGCGTCGGGCTCGGCCGCGTAGGCGTCGAGGAGTTTGTGGAGCAGTTCGTGAGACGCGCCGGCTTTCACTGCCAGCACCAGGCGGTTGCGGGGGCCGCCCGGACCGTCGGCTCCACCGGCGCGACGGGTGCGGCGAACGGCAGCGGTGGTCGCGTCGAGGGCTGCGCGGCCCTCGTGCAGCAGTACCTCTCCGGCGCCGGTCAGGGAGACACCGCGGCGGTTGCGTTCGAGCAGGCTGACGCCGAGGCGCCGCTCGAGCTGCTGGATCGCCCGGGACAGCGGTGGCTGGGCCATGCCGAGGCGCTCGGCGGCGCGGCCGAAGTGCAGTTCCTCGGCGACGGCCAGGAAGTACCTGAGCTCGCGTGTCTCCAAGGTGTCCATGGCCACACCATACGTCAGTGATACCCACCGGGTATTACAGGGCACTGCATCGGTGTTGGATGCACAGCTCGTCCGCGAGCGAGCATCGTCGGCATGAGCGAAACGAAGATCGCGCTGGTGACCGGCGCGAACAAGGGAATCGGGTACGAGATCGCGACCGGGCTGGGCGCCCTCGGCTACCGCGTGGGCGTGGGAGCCCGCGACGAGGCCCGGCGCGAGGACGCCGTTGAGAAGCTGCGCGCCGCCGGGGTGGACGCGTTCGGGGTGCCGCTGGACGTGACCGGTGACCAGAGCGTCGCCGATGCCGCGGAACTGATCGAACGGCAGGCCGGGCGCCTGGACGTCCTGGTCAACAACGCCGGCATCTCAGGAGAGACGGGGCCGGGATGGGTGCAGGACCCGACCACGCTCGACCTCGACGTGGTCCGTACGGTCATGGAGACCAACGTCATCGGTGTCATCCGGGTGACCAACGCGATGCTGCCGCTGCTGCGGCGCTCGACCTCGCCGCGCATCGTCAACGTCTCCAGTGCCGTCGGCTCCCTGACCCGGCAGGCGGACCCGGACATCGAGATCGGCCCCGTCATGGCGGCCTACGCGCCGTCGAAGTCGTTCCTCAACGCCGTCACCGTGCAGTACGCCCGGCAGTTCGCCGGTACGAACATCCTGATCAACGCCGCCTGCCCGGGCCTGGTCGCCACCGACTTCACCGGCTTCCATGGCCCCCGAACCCCTGAGCAGGGCGCGGCCACAGCGATCCGGCTCGCCACACTGCCCGACGGCGGCCCGACCGGTTCGTTCTTCGAGGACGACGGCGTCATCCCCTGGTGACCCCGAACCTGTCGTGATCACACCGCGAGCCCTGGCGTGGCGCGACGCGACCAGATAGCGAGGGCTCGGGAAGCGGGCTCGGACACCGGCCCCCGTCGGCCCCCGCGCCGTTGGGGGCCGACAACGAAACTCAGCGGGGCCACCTGAAGTGCTCGCAGGCCAACTACAGCGCTCCGTCCACGGCTACCGGAGCAACCAGTGCAGTTGGAAGTGGGTGCCAAGCCACGACCCGCCCACCTCCGATGCACCCTACGTCGAGGAGCAGTCGAGGCTTGCGAGGTCGACCGTGTCGGCCATGGCCTGCATGCCCTTGTCGTTGGGGTGCACGTGGTCGCCGTTGTCGAGGAAGGGGAGCATGCGCTCGGGGTCGTAGGGACTGCGCAGAGCGCGGTCGAAGTCGGCGACGGCGTCGAACTCGCCGCTGTCCCGGATGAACGCGTTGACCTCCTGTCGTACGGCCTCGCCTGCCGGGTCCCATTCGGGCCAGCCTTTGAAGGGGCCGACGGTGGCGCCGACCACGCACAGTCCCGCGTCATGGGAGCGCTCGATGATCTCCCGATAGCCGTCGATCATGTCCTGCGCCGTCACCCCGGTGTGGGACTTGATGTCGTTGATGCCCTCGAAGAGGAAGACGGTCCGGACGCCGGGGTGGGACAGGACATCGCGGTCCAGGCGGTTGAGTGCGCTCTGGCCGGCGCCGTCGGCGAGCACCTTGTTGCCGGAGATTCCTTCGTTGGCGACTCCCTCGACGGTGGTCGCGGTGGATGTGCGCAGCCGGCGGGCCAGGTAGTCGGGCCAGCGGCGGTTCAGATCGGTCGAGGACTGCCAGCCGTCCGTGATGGAGTCGCCCAGCGCGACCATCGCGCCGATGGAGGCACCGGTCCGTACGGTGACGGCGTCGAGGTAGTGCCAGGAGCCGGTCCGGTCGGCCCAGTTGGCGGCGCTCTCCTCTGCCGTGTGATCGCCCTGGGTGACGTACGACGTGGCCATGGCCATGCTGTGGCCGGTCGCGGGGCCTGCGGCGTCCGGGCTGTGCACGCTGATGACCAGGTCGGAGTCGGCGGCCAGCCGGCCGGGCAGCGGGTCGCTGTAGACGGTGTGTCCGGCGGGGACGGTGACCGAGCCGGCGCCGTCGAACGTGAGCCGCTTGTTGCTGCCGCTCACCAGTTCCGCACCCGACTTCTGCAGGCCCGCGTAGGCACTGCCGAAGGTCACCGCCCGGTCGCCGAAGGCGTTGGACAGGCGGATCCGCAGATTGTCGCCGCCGACACTGGTGTGCACGACGAGCCGGTAGCCGCGCCCGGCGACTCCCTCACCCAGGCGGTCGGCACTCGCGCCCCAGCTGACGACGTCGTGCCGGCGAGCCGCCTTACCGGAATCCGCGGCCAGCGCCTGCCCGGACGGGACGAGCAGGGCGCACACCATCGCGAGCGCCCCACCCATGGACGCCATCCGGCGGATCACCGGTCGAAGTCCTTGAGCGTGACGGACGCGCCGGCCTCGAGCACCACATTGCGGGTGCGGCCCGCGAACTCGACGGTGGTCGTGCGACCGCCGACGCTGCGAAGCCTCACCGAAGTGGGTTTCGCGTCCTGCCACTTCAGGTCCACGACGAATCCGCCGCGTGCGGGAAGGCCGGTGATGTGGCCGGAGGAAGCCCACGCGTCCGGCAGGGCCGGGAGCAGTTCCAGATGGCCGGGCCGCGAGTACAGCAGCATCTCGGTCATCGCGGCCGGAGTGCCGAAGTTGGCGTCGATCTGGAAGATGCCGCGGCCCTGCTCCACCTCGTAGATGTCGAAGAGGTTGAAGGCGGTGCCGTTGCTGCCACCGCTGGACGGGCGGAGGTTGTTGACCACGAGCTGGTAGGCGTTCTCGGCGTCCTTGAGCCGGGCCCAGCACAGGCTGCGCCAGGCGTTGGCCCAGCCGAAGCTGTTCATGCCGCGCGCGGTCAGCTGAGCGGTGGCCGCGTCGACGATCTCCTCGGGGGTGGAGCCGTCGGGGCGGATGCGGTCGCCGGGGAAGAGGCCGACCAGCCCGGACAGGTGCCGGTGCGTGGTTTCGCCGAGGTTGTCGGGCGACATCCATTCCTCCAGCCAGCCCGTCTTGGGGCTCACCTGCGGCAGGTACAGGCGCTTGCGCATGCCGATGATGGTGTCGGCGTAGGCGGTGTCCTTCTTCAGCAGGGCGGAGGCGGTCGCGAAGTTGCCGAACAGCGCCCACACCAGTTCCTGGGCGTAGGTGATGCCCTTGGCGTCGAGCGGGCCGTGCTCCGGGGACCAGTCGCTGTCGGCGATCAGCACCTCCTTGGTGGAGCCGGGGAGTGTGTGGGGCAGCAGCCGTGTCTCCCAGAACTCGCAGGCGCCCTTGAGGAGGGGGTAGATCTTCGCGAGGTGGGCGCGCGACTGGGTGTACTCGTAGTGCTCGTACAGGCTGTTGCACAGCCAGGCGTTGCCCGCCGGGTGCCACCACCAGCCGCCTCCGCCATGGGGGTTGGTGGAGATGGCGACGGTCCAGCCGGCGATCCTGCCGGTGGAGTTGCGGTAGCGGTTGCGCGGGTCGTTGAACAGGCTCTGGGTCAGCTCGGTCCAGGAGGGGAGCTGGGCGAGGCAGTAGTCGGTGAAGGCGTCGAAGCATGGGGTGAGGCCGGTCCGGTCGGCCATCCAGTAGTTCATCTGGATGTTGATGTCCGTGTGGTAATCGCCCATCCAGTCCGGGTCGTTGCCGTCCAGCCACAGGCCCTGGAGGTTCAGGGGCAGGCTGTCGCGGGAACCGGAGATCATGAGGTAGCGGCCGAACTGCAGGTAGGCGGCTTCCAGTTCGGGGTCGGGGACGAGGTCCCGGGTGCGTGCGTGGAGGCGTTCCCAGGTGTCCAGCCCGCGCTGCTCGGCGCTGGACGTGCCGAGCGAGACGTCCAGTTGCCCGTAGAGGGCACGATAGTCGGCGATGTGGGTGCGCCGGAGGGCGTCGGCGGACTCCGACGCGGCGTCGCGGACCTTCGTACGGGCCAGCCGCTCGGGGTCGAGGGAGGGGTTACGGAAGCCCGCGGTGGCGTCGGGCGCGTAGTTGGTGCCGGCGCTCACGACGACGGTGAGTTCCGTGCAGCCGGAGAAGTCGATCCGGGTGTCCTCGACGGTGACCTTGCCGCCTCTGCCGCGGGCCTTGACGGCGGCGCCGTAGCGCAGTCCGTTCGCGAGAGTCGCCCCGAACGACTCCGCGGCGGTGGGACTCTCGCCGTGGGTGCCGGTCAGGGTGATCGTTCCGGTGTAGCGTCCGCCGCCACTCTGGGTGAAGTGCAGGACGATGACATCGTCGGGGTGGCTGGCATACATCTCGCGTCGGTAGGTGATGCCGGAGCGGACGTAGGAGCTGGTGACCAGGCCTTGGGAGAGGTCGAGGGTACGGCGGTAGCCGTTCACGGCGCCGAGGTCGTGGTCGGGGATGTCGACGGTGAGCTTGGCGAGCAGCGTGAAGGAGCCGAAGTCGGTGCGGCCGTAGGGGAATTGGCCGTCGTTGTCCAGGGTGTCGTTGAGGCCGCCGGTCCACATCGTGGCGTCGGTGATCAGCAGCAGCTCGCGGCCGGGGTCGTTGCTCGCGAGCGCTCCGATGCGGCCGTTGCCGACGGGCAGTCCCTGTTCGATGAGTGAGCCTTCGTCGCCGGGGGCCTGCCACCAGAGCCGGTGGCGGGAGGAGTCGGTGGGTGGCGGAGCCTCGGCGGGGCGGGCGGGCGCGGCGGAGGCTGTGAAGACGGGCAGCGTGCCGGCGGCGGCGGTGAGTGCCGCCGTGGTGGCGAGGGAGAGGAGGGTTCTTCTGCTCGGGTCGTCAGGGCTGGTGTTCATGGCGGCTCCGGATGCGTCTGGGGTGGGGCCCGGCGCAGGGCCGGGCCCCCGGCGGGGAGGGCGGAGGGAGGTCAGAGAGACTTCTGTACGTCGATCCGGTCGATGTCCGGCGCGTAGCCGTCGCTGCCGCTGTCGATGGTGATCGTGTTGGCCCCGGACTTCAGCTTCACCGGCACATGGACGCTGTTCACCGTGCCCCAGTCACCCGTGGAGGCGAACTTGTGCGAGGTGGCGCCGCCGCCGTTGGCGGAGATCAGGGCAGCGCGGGCGTCGCCGCTGATGTACGAGATCTTGATCTGGTAGGTGCCGGCCTTGGGCACGACGACGCCGGTGAGGGTGAGTTTGCCGCCGCCGTAGAGGTTGCCGACCTTGCGGCCGTCGGAGCAGGCGGAGCAGTCGGCCACGGAGGCGTTGCCGCTCAGGCTGCCCGCCTCGGCCTCGTAGCCGGTCCATGTGAGGCCGGTGCCGCGGGGGGTGACGGTGAACAGCCGTGAGCCGTGGGCGGGCAGCGCCTGGGTGATCTTGTCCGGGTAGGAGCCGAGTTCCTCCTTGTTCCACACGTCACGCACCGAGGCCTTGCCCTGGAAGCCGAGGGTCGGCCAGTTCGCCGTCACGGAGGCGGGTGCGTCGGACAGGTTGAACAGCGCCACGGTGTAGGTGCCGTCGGGGTTCTTCGCGGCCCACACCTGCTGCGGGTCGGATGCGGTGACGGGCTCGGCGGGCGGCGCGCTGCCCTGGTTGATCGCGATGACCTCGCGGTTGGTCAGGAGCGACAGGCCGTAGGAGTCGAGCCTGGTGAGGTCGTCGCCGGTGTAGAGCGGGGATTTGGCGATCGCCCACAGGGTGGCGTAGCTCTGCCGCTCGGCCTTGGTGAGGCCGTCCATCTCGCCGTTGCCGACGTTGAGGGAGTCGAGGTCGTTCCAGCCGCCGGGGCCTGCGTGGTCCGTCCAGGCCGGGGCGTCGTCCCACCGGTCGTCGACCGAGTTCTCCCAGCTGACCAGGGTGTTGCAGTAGCACTCGACGTCGGTGTCGATGCGCCAGCCGTCGGAGTACTTCTTCCAGTCCTCGACGTGCCCGTAGTCGAGGGACCAGGACAGCTCCAGGTGGATGGGGCGGCCGGCGGTGTCGATGGCCTTCTGCCAGGCGGCCACGTCGGCAACGTTGTCGTAGTTGTCGCCGCTCTTGAAGGAGCCGGGTCCTACGCCGTCGAGCTTCAGGAAGTCGTAGCCCCAGTCGGCGAACATCCGCGCCTGGGAGTCGATGTACTTCTGCGCGCAGGGATCGGAGAAGTCGATCTTGTACGAGCTGTCCCAGCCGTTGGTGGTGCGCAGGTCGTCGTAGACGATGTCGGCGGTGGTGCAGCCCTCGGCCTGCCAGATCGGCGTCCTGCCGTCGTTGTACGCCGCCTTCTCCAGGCCGACGGGGAGGTAGATGCCGGCCTTCAGGCCCTTGGAGTGGATGCGGTCGGCGACGGCCTTCATGCCGCTCGGGAAGCGCTCCGGGTCGGCCTTCTGCCGGGCGTACTCGTCGAACTGCGGCTTCCACGACCAGTCCATCCACCAGCCGGCGTCGATGTTGATGTACTCGTAGCCGTACTTCTTCAGCTTGGCCGCCATGGCGTCGGTCTGCTTGTCGACGTTCGCCTCGGCCAGGTAGCTGTAGTCGCCCTTCGGGTTGAGGCCCGGGTACTTCGACGACTGCATGGTCCAACTGGTCCAGCCCATGTAGGGCTTGGCGGCCGGGGTGGTGGTCGTGGCGGCCGGGGTCGTGGGGGCCTCGGTCCCGGCTTGCGCGGCGGGAGCGGCCGTCACGAGTCCGGCGGTGAGGGCCAGGACGACGACGGTTCTCAGCCGGCGTCCGGGCAGGGCTGCGTTCGAGGATAAGCG
Organism: Streptomyces sp. NPDC096132; assembly: GCF_044763345.1. NCBI lineage: Bacteria > Bacillati > Actinomycetota > Actinomycetes > Kitasatosporales > Streptomycetaceae > Streptomyces > Streptomyces sp. NPDC096132. The sequence continues at coordinate 106,987 of NZ_JBIWGA010000025.1, read as the reverse complement.
CATGGGCCGTACCTCCTGTTGTTCGGTGCGCGAGGGATACGAGGGCGGCTCAGCCCTTGCTCGAGCCGATGGCCTTCTTCGGTGTGGCGTTGGCGCCGTGGGAGCCGAACATGACCGTTTGGGGGTCGGTCCCCGGTACGCCGCCGCAGGCGGTGCGGGCGGGACCGGCCAGGGCGGCCGCGGCGGACAGTCCGACCAGTGCGCCGACCGCTCCGCGCCTGCCGGGGCTCCGCCCAGCCGGAGGGAAGCTGCTGCGCTGCGTCATTCGTCGCTCCTCCTGTTCGTGCGTGCTAGGCAGGCGCGACAGCGCCGTTGGTGCGCTGCTGGTGGGTGTCGGCTCTGATGAAGCTCTGGATCGCGGTGGCGGCCGCACCGCGTGCCCACTCCTCGTAGGGCAGCGGGCGGGTCTGTACGTCGCACTGCGCGGCGGAGCCGAAGGCGTACGCGGCGAAGGTGTCGCGGATCTGGTCGGCGAACAGGTCGTAGGCGGCCAGGCCCTCCCCGGAGATGATCACTCGCTCGGGCCCGAACAGGTTGGCGACGGTGGCGATGCCGCGGCCGATCGCCTCGCCGGCAGCGGCGTAGACCTCCCGTACTCCCGGGTGTCCCCGGCGTGCGAGGTCCACGGCATGGGCGGAATCGGTGACCTCGGCTCCCGTCGTCACGGTGATGCGGGCGAGGATGGCCGGGTCGGCCGCGATCGCCTCCACACAGCCCCGGTTGCCGCAGCGGCACATCGGGCCGGCCGGATCGATGGCCACATGCCCGATCTCGCCGGCCACCCCGTGCGCCCCGGCGACCACCCGTCCGTGGACCACGAGTCCGCAGCCGATGCCCGCGCCGACGGTGACCAGGGCGAAGTCGGACAGCCCCACGCCGGCGCCGAACCACTGTTCGGCGACGGTCAGGGCCCGCACGTCGTTCTCCACGGTGACCGGCAACCCGGTCGCCGAGTGGGCGAGTTCACCGAGCGCCACGTCGCGCCACTCCAGAAACGGCGAGTAGCGGACGACTCCTTCGGCGCGGTCCACCTCGCCGGAGACGGCCAGACCCAGGCCGAGCACCGGGACACCGAAGCCTTCGGCCTCGGTGAGCAGTTCCCGCACGAGTTCCGCGATCGCGGCAAGCACCGCGGCCGGGGCAGGATCCGTCAGCGACAGGCGGCGGGCCACGCGGATCCGGCAGCACAGGTCGGTGAGAACACCGATGAGCTCGTCCCCGGTCGCCTTGACCCCGATGAACAGCGCTCGGCCTCCGTCGACCCGCACCGGATTGGCCGGCCGGCCCAGGGCGCGGCGGGCGTCGTCGGTGTCCTCCACGAGATACCCGGCCTCGATCAGCGGCCGTACCGCTTTGGTCACCGCCGCGGCGGACAGTCCGGTGCGCTCAGCCACTTCGGAACGGGTGAGGGGGCCGCGCGAGAGCACCGTGGTGAAGATCTGGGCGACGGAGTGCGTCTGTGCCGGGAAGGCCTCGGGAGGAGAAGTCGCAGGGGAGGTCGACTGCATGGCCTGGAACTTAGGGCCCTTATTTTCCGGTGTCAATGAAAGAAGCAGGAACTCGTGAAACCGTGGTTGGGTCTACGTGATGCATGCAAACCGATTGCCGTGACGCCCCGTTGACAGCTGATCCAAGGTCACGTTTGCTGAGTGTCAGCACCTTTCTGGCTTGGAAAGCAGGGCCACATGCGTACGACGCCCCACAGCACGCGTCCCTGTCCTACCTCCCCGAACTCGCCGCGAACGGCATCAGGTTGGCCGAGGTTTCGCACAGCGGGCGCTGGCCCATGTACTCCAGCCCCGTGTGGATGTGGGAGCGGATCGCCGACTTCCACGCCTGGGGGTGGCATGACTCAGGCTCAGGGGCTGTCCCCGCCGACCGACTCGTCGTCCGGGTCCTCGGTCGCGTACAGCGCGGGCCCGAGGCGCGCAGCCAGGCTGCCCCCCGTAATGTGCGTCCGGGTCACTGTCCCGTCGTCACTCGACGTCAGCTCCGCGTAGTAACCCACGTCCGTCCAGTCCATCGGGCGGTGGAAGAAGAAGTCGACCGTGTCGTCCGGGTACTCGGCGCGGAGCAGGGGAATCACCGTCTCCAGATCGAACTCGGCACCCGGACCACTGATCACCACGGTCACCTGATCCGGCTCCGTCCGCCACACCCGTACATGCGCGTGACCGTGCCAGCCCTGGTGGGATCGCCAGGGATCCTCATCGCGGATCATCTCGGGATGGACGCGCTCATCAGCCATACCGGAGCCCCTTTCTCCAGCACTTACGGCCACGGTACGGGCGGCACGGTTGCCGCCGAAGCCGCCCGCGCAAGGTGATCGTCGAGCGACGCCACTGCACTGATCGGCCCGAGCCTGGCCGCCTCACTGCTTCGGCCTCCTGCGGCCCGGGCGGACTGCCCGCGGCCACGGCGCTGGCGTAGATGACAGCCTCGTGCTTCCCGGGCCACGACGACACGGCGGCCCGCTGCCAGAAGCTACACTCACAGGTCGCCGCGCCGTGCTCAACGACGCGGCGACCCGCAGGAGTTACCCTGCCACGGCCCTGTTGCGGCCGAGGCCCGGGTCAGGCAGGCGTGATGTTCTCCGCCTGCGGGCCCTTCTGGCCCTGGGTGATGTCGAAGGTGACCGCCTGGCCTTCCTGCAGCTCACGGAAGCCGGTGGCGTTGATGTTGGAGTAGTGCGCGAAGACGTCCGGTCCGCCGCCGTCCTGGGCGATGAAGCCGAAGCCCTTTTCGGCGTTGAACCACTTGACGGTTCCGCTGGCCATGCTGGTGCCTCTCAGTCGATGTCAGGAACCGCACCGCGCGGTCCTGGAGGTGATCGCCCTGGCCCGGCACTGCACAGCAAAACGCCCGCGCCAGGGCGCGGGCAGGTACGGCGAACCACGACAGCTGACAGCGACGCTACACGGCAAAACGAGCCTGCACCAGCGAGTAACAGCAGTGAGCCGCACCGGAATTCGGGAAACGGTCCGGTCTGCCTGTGCGCACCCCGAGGAGCGCACACAGGGCCACGATAAGGATCACCGGCCCGTCGCCGCATCGCCCAGCCGGATGTTCGCCGCGTCCTGTGCCCTGGGGCGCCTGGAATGCTGAAGGGGCGCGCACCTGACCGGCGGCCCCGGTGAGCGGTCCGTCAGGCGGATTCGGCGTTGAGGGCGCGCCCTGCGGGGCGACGGGTGTGAGCCCACGCGGGCAGGGCGGTCAGCGCTCCGGCTGCCGTCAGGATGACGAGTACGGCGGTGAGCAGCCACGAAGCCGGTGGCGTGACCGTGTCGCCGAACAGCCAGTACAGGCCGAGCCCGGCCGGGATTCCCGCCGCCAATCCGGGCACGGTGGACAGGAGTTGCGCGACGCAAAGTGCCGAGACGGCCTGGCCGGGGGTGGCGCCGAGGGCGCGGGTGACGGTGAGGGCGCGCCGGGCCTGCACGGCGGTGCTCCAGCCGAGAAGCACGGTGTTGAGCGTGGACAGTGCCCCTAGCGCGATCGTGACCGCGAGCAGCACTTGGCCGGTCTGGTCGGTTCGTACTTCGATGGGGCCGAACCGCATGGAGGCGGGGGCCGCGTTCAGCGCGGTGTGCCAGGTGAGCACCGCGGTGACCATGATGGTGGTGGCGGCCGTGCCGGCGGAGGCCAGGGCGGCGCGGCCGGGTCGGCGGGCGAGCAGCCGGACGCCGAGGAGCAGCGACGTGGGCAGGTAGGCCGTCGCGGCGTTCAGCCGCGGGTGGTGCTTGGGCAGGTGTGCCGGGTCGGCCAGGCTGTGGACGGTGCTGTTGCGGGAGGCGCGCAGGACGGGGCCGAGCGTACCGGCGAGGGCGACCACGACGGCGAGGAAGACCGTGCCGACGACGGTGTCGGTGCCCGGGGGGCTGACGGTGTTGAGCAGCCCGGCACTGGGATCGGCCAGTTCGGGTGCGGCCAGGGTCCCGGCCGTCAGTCCGAGCGCGGTGGCCAGGACGGTCAGCAGCAGGTACTGCGTCAGCAGTACGGCGGTGACGGTGCCGGGGCCCGCGCCGACGGCCTTGAGCAGTGCGGCCCGCCGGTGGTCGCGGGCGGCGCGTACGGCGGTGAGCGCGGCGAGGGTGACGATCGCGGCGACGGCGAGCAGCCAGCCGCCGATGACCAGCGTGGGCCGGGTGAACCGGATCATGGCCATGTCCGTCTGGAGGACGTCCTGCCAGTAGTGGTAGCTGAGCCAGGCGTCGGACCCGACGGCCTGGACGGCCGCGGATTCACCGAAGGCGGCGGTCGCGGCCGGATCGGACAGCTTCAGGTAGATCAGGTGGACATCGGGCGCGTCGCCCACCGCCGCATGGGCGTCGGCGGTGGTGAGCCAGACCAGGCCACCGGCATCGGAGGGCCCGACCTGCGCCGGGTCGGCCCACGGATACACCGACGTGGCCGCGCTGATCGCGAGGCCGACGACCGGGTAGCCGAGCCCGCTGACGGTGATGCGGTCGCCGACGCGCACGCCGAGTGACTGCGCGAAGCCGCGCTCGACCACCGCGCCGCCGGGACGCACCCAACTGCCGGAGGTCACCAGCGGCTGATCCACGGCGGACCGTGAACTGCCACGCCCCTCGACCGCGGAGTGGGCGGAACGGCCGTTCGCCCGGATGGTCGTGTCGAACGCGAAGAACGGGCCGCCGAGCGCGGTCACGCCGGGTGCCTGGGCGAGGCGTGAGGCGAGGTCGGAGGGGTCCGGGGCCGTCGTAGAGACCATCACGTCGGGGCCGGCGGTGGCCGCGCGGGTCTTCGCGTAGGCGGTGGCCACGGCGTTGTCGGTCACCAGTCCGAGGGTCAGGGCGGCGGTGGCGGCGGTGACGGCGATCAGGAACATGACCGTCTCGGCGGGACGTCGGCGCAGGTCGCGTGCGATCAGGCGCGATATCAGGAGCAGGCGTCCCACGGTCACTCCTCCCAGCTCAGGAGCGCACTCAGCCGTGTGGTGCCGTTGTTCTCCAGCCGGGTGTCCTCGACCAACGCGCCGTCCCGCAGGGAGACGACGCGGTCCGCGGTGGCGGCGACGCGCTCGTCATGGGTGACCACCACCAGGGTCTGGCCGGCGGCGCGCAGTTCACCGAAGATGCGCAGGACGTCGTGCGTCGCGGCGCTGTCGAGGTTGCCGGTGGGTTCGTCCGCGAGGACGACCAGCGGCTCGTTGACCAGCGCGCGGGCGATGGCGACGCGCTGCCGCTGCCCGCCGGACAGCTCCGAGGGCAGATGCCGGGCCCGGTCGGCGAGACCGACCCGGTCCAGGAGCCCAGCGGCACGGTGGCGGGCGGCGCGCGGTGAGGCGCCGGCGAGCAGCGCGGGCAGCTCGACGTTCTCCGCCGCGGTCAGCTCGTCCATCAGGTGAAAGTCCTGGAAGACGAATCCGACGGCGCGGCGCCGCAGCCTGGCCAGCGCCCGTTCGCCGAGGTGATCGATGCGCCGGCCGCCGAGCCACACCTCGCCGTCGGTGGGCCGGTCAAGACCGCCGAGGAGCTGCAGCAACGTCGACTTGCCGCAGCCGCTGGGCCCGGTCACCGCGAGCGTCTGCCCGGCCGGCACGTCGAGGCCGACCCCGTCGACGGCCCACACCAGGCTCTCGTCCTCCCCGTACACCCGCGACAGGCCGACCGTCCGCAGCACCGGCCCGGGGGCATCACCGGACTGGCGGCCGACCGGTCCCGCGCCCGGGCTGTCGTCCATACCCTTCCGCCGTAACCGGCCCCTGACCAGCGGCGCGTTCCTCGTCATCCGATCCTTCCGCCCTTCCCACGCGGGGCGCGGGCCGACCAGGTCCGCTCACACGCCTCCAGCCAGCGCACATCGGCCTGCAAGCGGAGGCCGATGCCCTCCAGAAGCAGCCCGGCCTCCGAATCCGTGTCGTGAGCGAGAGCGGCGTGTTGGACCTCGGCGAGACTGCGCATCAGCTCCCGCCGCCGCGCGTCCACGAGCGCGAGCGGATCGGCCAGGCCCGACTCGGCGGCGGCCACCAGCTTCAGGTGGAACTCGGCCACATCCGCTCTGGGCCCGGCCGCCTCGGCCATCCACGCGGTCACCCTCTCCTGCCCGGCCGCGGTCAGCGCGTAGACCTTGCGCCGCGGGCCGCGCACCGGCGTGTCCTCACGTTCCAGGACGACCAGCGCCGCCTTCTCCAGCCGGGTGAGCGTGACGTAGATCTGACCCGCGTTCAGCGTCTCCCCCAGCGGTCCGAGCGCCGCCGCCAGCCGCCTGCGCAAGTCGTACCCGTGCGACGGCTCCTTGACCAGCAGCGCCAGCACCACGTCCTGCAACAGACCGCCCTCCTCTGCGACGCGCATATAGATAGCGGTTATGCAATAGGAACGTCAAACGACGACGCACGCCTGCCCGCCACCATCTGACCGCGCTCGGGACTTCGAGAGACCTCGGCACCCTCAAGTCCTCAACGCACCACGCACGGATGATCACGTGGCCGTGGGGGTACAGGTGTGTGAGCACGGCTATCCAAGGGAAACGCCTGCGCAGCTCAGCCTCGGCGACGAGGGCTTCGGGTGGCCAGGCTCGCTTCCCTGCGAGCCCGGGCGCGGTCGAAGGACCACGCACCCAGACCCACCAACACGGCCGCCCCGAGTCCATACAGCGGCAGCCACCGGGTCGTGGTGGATGCCAGGCAGTCGGCCACAGCCTCGTCTCTTTGCCTGTCCTGCACGTACGCCAGGGCAGCACTGTCGCGTCCGGCCAGATGGGCCAGCGAGGCCTCCGTGCGGAGACTCTCGTACGCGCCCAGTTCCCGACAGTCGCTGCGGGTGCCTGGCATCGGGAAGAGCCACGCCGAGCGCTGCAGCACCGGGGCCAGCGCGATCGCGACGCACAGACCCACCACCAGCGAGTACGCGACCAGATTCTGCACGTACGCGAAGCGGAGGCCGGGCGTCCACGGCGGCAGGCGATAGAAGGAGAAGATCACCGCGAGAAGCGTCACCCCGATGTACGCCGCGAACCACTCCCAGGAGCCCTGCGCGAGTGCGAACGTCAGCACGGCGGCGAGCCCGATGCCAATGATCCCGGCCTGGGCGGGGTCGCCATGGACGCCTGTGCCGACCGACGTGGATTTCCGGGCTTCCTGAGCATCGAGGCCGTCCACGGTCTCTCCTCCCTCGTCCGAGGCCCCCAGTGTTCGCGCGTTTCGCACCATCGGACTGACGCCAGGCGGCCGACCCTGCCCCGGAGCCACCTGGTTGGCGGATCTTCCTACGGAACTCCTTGTCGGAACCGCTCGGGAGCCGTCACTCGCTCGTAACACGATCTTGTGGCCTCAGAGAGGGAGCACCGATGCTCACTTCTCGGGGTCGGGCCAAGTCGCCGCAAGTGCTCGTCGATCCGGAAAGCGGGGACCGGAGACCATCTCCTGGGTGGGTTCACCGTTGAGCCAGCACACTTGCTCGGGGGCGCCGTCGCCCGTGTCGAACAGGCAGCACACTCCTCCGCTGTCGGCGGTGAGGTCGGTGAACACCTTCCTGATGTTGGCCGACCGCGCGAACAACCGGCTCATCCCCGAGGTCGCTGCCCAGCACTCGATCGACGTGTAACAGGGGTGCAGAAGGGACTCGAACCGGATCATCGCGTAGATGTACCCGATCTGGATGCGCCCGTCTGCCTCGGGTTCGGGGCCCTGCGTCTGCGCGTACTCACGCAGTGCATCATCGACGTCGAACATGAGGGATGTGTCGAGCTCGAGGGTGCTGCTCGTGGAGCAGTCGACCGGATCACTCTGGAAATGGGACGTGAACGGGAGGACGAGCCGGTCACCGCCGGGCAGGGTGATCTCAAGTGGTGGTACGGCACGGGCCGGTGGCGCCAGCTCGGCCAGGTTGGCCAACGCCCTGGCGACATTCCGAGGACTCAGATAGATGTCGTAGCCGTAGATCAGCCCCACACTTCCCCCTGTCCCAGATCGAACCGCACCTTCTCACAACCCGCCCCTCGGGCGCTTGTCGGTTTGGAGCCGGCAACACGTTCATCAGTGGTTCCTTTTGAGGCGCCGCCAGCAAATCAGGCTGCCGGCCAACGAGAGGGCCCCCAGAGGGCGATGCTCGTGTGCGAGAACTGCGCGATCACCGCGATGCCGTGCTTCCGCAGCCACCATGTCCGGCGCAGGCTCCGGCCGGGCAGGTAGGCCGTCAGCCAGCCGATGAGGATGCCGATGAACGCGGGCACCAGCCTCGCCGCGTAGCCCGCTCCCCCGGCCGCACTCACCGCCACCATCACAGCGCCGGCCGCCAGGAGCAGGGCGATCAGGACCGCGCCTCCCGCGCCCATCCGCCGTTCCTGGACGCGAGCGAGCGGATGCTGACGAGCGTGGAGCCGTCGGCACGCCCTATCTCGTGTGGCGGGGTGGCCGCGTGGTGGCGCGGCTGGTTCACGACGGGGTGCCCCCCGTCTCCTCGATCAGGGCGGATCCTAGATCCGCAATCCCCCGCTGTCATCACCCAGCCCTCCCAACGCGCCTGTACAGCACACAGCCACCGCCCAGCGGTTCGGCAGACGCGGCGCACCTGAAGATCGAGTACGGGACCCGCCCTTTGGGCTCCGACGGGCCGGCTAACGCGCCACTCGGTAGCGGAGGTAGACGAATTTCGAGCTGAAGGTGCGGGTCTCGACGAGTTCGAGATCCACCCGGCGCTCGCGTCGGGGGAAGAACGGAATGCCACCGCCGACCAGCACCGGGTAGACCATGGCCCGGTACTCGTCGATCAGACCCGACGCGGCCGCCTCGGCGGAGAGAGTCGCGCCGCCGATCGCGATGTCCCCCTCCCCCGGCTCGGCTCTCAACCGCTCGATCTCCTCCGCCAGGCCGCCGGAGGCCAGGCGGGCATGGCCCTGCACCGCCGACAGCGTGGTGGAGAACACCACCTTCGGGAGCGGATTCCAGAGCGCGGTCCACTCGAGCTCGGAGTCGTCGAGCGATCGATCCTGGTCGGCGGTCTCCCAGTACAGCATCGTCTCGTACAGCCGTCGTCCCAGCAGGTGGACGTCGACCCCTCGGATCTCGTCGATCCAGAAGCGAAAGACCTCCTCGTCGGGCTCCGTCCACTCGAAACCGCCGTCCGGCCCAACGATGTAGCCGTCCAGCGAGACGTTCATCGCATAGGTGACGCTGCGCATCAGAAGTCCTCCTCGGTAACGCTCCTCGGTAACGGGTTCCAAAGTACGACCGCCGGACGCCGCCGGACTCATCGCGACTCGCGGGATCCCCTGGACCGAGTCACCTCACGAGATCATTCGTTTGAGGAAACCTCACTGAATTGTCCTTCGCAGAGAAAAGCCAATTGAGCAGCAGTAGGGGCCACAAAAGGCGCGTCGGAGTGTACGCAAAAGGCCCGCGTGCCGAAGTCACTGCTCCCACCCACGCGTCACCGCTGCGCACCGCCTACAGGAATCACCGCTGAGTGACCCGTTCCGCTCCCCGGCTCAGCTCCGCTACGGACCAGGTCCACGCCACCCGCGTGCAGCAAGGTGTACCTGGCCTGCACACCAGGCGCTGGGCCCATGGAATCCAGCCTCCGGGCACCCGACGCGTCCTGATGGCGTACCTCCGCGATCGAGTCGAGTGGCACCCCGCCGGTGGACAGCGGAAACTAGGAGGTAATGGATTCGTGATGGCATCAGCCCACGAGCTCGCGGCGCCTGAACCAATTTACCGCTCAGCACTCGGCGCGAGGAAACCGGTCGTCGGCCGCACGGGCCGACGGTGATCAGATTTTTCTCAAGGAGCATGCATGTTGGAGAGGTCTGCCGATTACCTGACGACCGCGCCGGGTGATTCCTCAGTCGCCGAGCACGGAACGAAAGGCCCAATGGACGACATCCCGCAGGCAGACAACATCCAGCCGACGGAGACCGAGCGGAAATTCGCCGAGGTGCTCGCCGGGGTCGTGTGCGTCGATCAGGTGTCGGTCGACAGTAACTTCTTCAACGACCTCGGCGGCAATTCATTGGTGATGGCTCAATTCTGTGCACGCGTCAGAAAGCGAACGGATTTGCCATCGGTGTCGATGAAAGACATCTACCGCTACCCGACGATCCGCACCCTGGCGACGGCGCTCGTCGACACCGATCCCGGTGCCGGTGCCGGCACCGGTACCACATCCGCCGCCGTCGGCTCGCAGGCGCCTGCGTCGTCGGAGGCAACGACGCCGGCCGGCACACTGCAGTACGCCCTCTGCGGAGCGCTGCAGTTCCTGCTTTTCCTGGGATACTCCCTCCTCGCCGCAATGATCACCGCACGCGGCTATGCATGGATATCCGACGGCTCGAACCTGATCGACGTCTACATCCGCTCGGCCGTCTTCGGCGCCGCCGCCTTCGTCGGCGCGTGCGCTTTCCCCATCGCGGCGAAATGGATCCTTGTCGGCCGGTGGAAAACACGCGAATTCCCGGTCTGGGGCCTGACCTACCTGCGCTTCTGGACCGTCAAGGTGCTGCTCCACGCCAACCCGATGCTCTTCTTCATCGGCAACCCCCTCTACGTGCTGTACCTGCGGGCACTCGGCGCACGCATCGGCAGGGGTGTCACGATCCTCTCCCGCAACGTTCCGGTCTGCACCGACCTGCTCACGATCGGCGCCGGTACGGTGATCCGCAAGGACTCGTTCTTCCTCTGCTACCGGGCGCACGCGGGCCGTATCCAGACGGGCCCGGTAACCCTCGGCAGGGACGTGTTCATCGGTGAGAAGACCGTGCTCGACATCAACACGTCGATGGGTGACGGGGCGCAGCTCGGTCACACGTCCTCGCTGCACAGCGGCCAGGCGGTCCCGGACGGCCGACGGTGGCACGGATCTCCGGCGCAGAGCACGGAGGTCGACTACGTAAGGATCCCGCCCGCCAGGTGCGGCACCCTGCGCCGGGCCGGCTTCGGCCTCGCCGCCTTGGGGCAGATGTTCCTCCTCTCCCTGCCGCTGGCCGTCGGCGGACTGTACATGCTGCTGACACAGGTCCCGGCGCTGAGCGAGCGGCTGCAGCCGGGCTCGGCAGGGGTCACGTCGCCGGAGCTCTACATCGACGCACTGATCGTGTCCTGCGTTCTGTTCTTCGGCCTCGTCGTCGTGGGCATCGGCGTTCTCTTCACCGTTCCGCGCCTGCTGAATCTGGCAGTCAAGCCGGACAAGATTTATCCGCTGTACGGCTTTCATTACTCGGCGCACCGGGCGATCGCGCGCATCACCAACATTCGGTTCTTCACCTGGCTGTTCGGCGACAGTTCCTACATCGTCCACTATCTGCGTGGACTTGGATACGACCTCTCCCGGGTGGAGCAGACAGGGTCGAACTTCGGTACCGAAGTACAGCACGAGACCCCGTACCTCTGCTCTGTGGGCAGCGGCACGATGGTCGCCGACGGCCTGTCCATCGTGAATGCCGACTTCTCGGGCACGTCTTTCCGGGTGTCCCGGGCGACGATCGGGCCACACAACTTCCTCGGGAACAACATCGCGTATCCGTCCGGTGCGAGGACAGGCGAGAACTGCCTCCTCGCGACGAAGGTGATGATTCCGCTGGACGGTGAGATGCGCGAGGGGGTGGGTCTGCTCGGCTCACCGTGCTTCGAGATTCCCCGGTCGGTGGAGCGCGACCTCCGGTTCGATCACCTGCGGACCGGGGGCGAGTTGCGCCGCAGTCTCGCCGCCAAGAACCGCTACAACATCCGGTCGATGATCCTGTTTCTGTTCGTGCGGTGGTTGTACTTCTTCGTGCTGACCCTGCTCGCGCTCGCGGACATGGATCTGTACGACGCCTACGGACACGTGCCGATCGCGGTATTCCTGGTGCTCTCGCTGGCATTCACCCCGGTCTACTTCGTGCTGGTGGAGCGTGCCATCGTCGCTTTCCGCGGGCTGCGACCGCGGTTGTGCTCCATCTACGACCCGTACTTCTGGTGGCACGAGCGTCTGTGGAAGGTGCCTGACCACTACCTCAACGTTTTCAACGGCACCCCCTTCAAGAACGTGATCTGGCGGCTCCTGGGGGTTCGGCTCGGCAGCAGGGTCTTCGATGACGGCTGCTATCTGACGGAGCGGATGCTCACCACCATCGGGAACGACTGCACCCTCAATGCGGGGAGCAAAATCCAGTGTCACTCGCAGGAGGACGGCACCTTCAAGTCCGACCGCAGCACGATCGGCGACGGATGCACCCTCGGTGTCGGCTCCCACGTCCACTACGGCGTGACGATGGGTGACGGCGCAGTGCTCGCGCCCGACTCCTTCCTCATGAAGGGCGAGGAAGTCCCGCAGCACGCGCGGTGGGGTGGAAATCCGGCCACGGAGATGAGAGATGCCCCCGCGCCCGGTGACGACGGCAGTGGAGCCGCCCTGGTCGGCGGTGACGGACATCCTGGCCACGGCGAGTGAAGAGGGACTGATCGATGGCAACGCAAGTGGAGACGGACCGGGATTTCTGGCGCCGTGTACTCGTCGCCGGCGGATCCACCACGATCCCGCGGTGGACGCTCCAGCCGATGACGGGCGTCGGTGAGCACGAGGCCACGGTCCCGGACCACGTCATGGCCGGCTTGCGCCGTTTGGCCACGGACCTCACGATGCCGCTCGGCTCCGTGATGCTGGCCGCGCACGCCAAGGTACTCGCCGCGCTGGCCGGCGAGCACGACGTCACGACCGGCTACGTCGCCGAGGAGGGCGGCCGGCTGTTGCCCTGTCGGCTCACGACCGCACCCGAGTCGTGGCGGGCACTGCTGGTGGACGCCCATCGCGTCGCGTCGGAACTGCTGTCGCACAAGGACTTCCCGGTCGACGCACTCAGGCGCGAACTGGGGCTGTCCGAAGCGTCGATCGAGACCGTCTTCGATCCGCATCCGGCCTCGGCTCCCCGTCCGACGGGCGTCGACGAGGATCTCGCCGCAGACACCGTGCTGTGGGTGGGATTCTCGGAGCACGGTGGCCGGGCCGTGCTGCGACTGCGGTACCGGACCGACGTACTCGACGCGGACCACGCCGCCAGGATCGCCGGCTACCACCTCGCCGCGCTCGCGTTCATCGCCGCGGATCCGGACGAGGAGCACGCGCGACAGAGCCTGCTGTCCACCGAGGAGCTCCGGTTCCAGCTCGAAGGGCTGTGCGGACCGCCCCGTACCCTGCCGGACGCCCGGATGCACGAGCTGTTCGAGCAGCAGGTGAGGGTGCGTCCGGATGCCGTGGTCGCCGTGCACGGCGACCGGGAGTGGACGTACGGGGAACTCAACGCACGGGCCAACCAGCTGGGACGAGCCCTGTTGGCGCGGGGGCTGCGGCGCGAAGGTGTCGTCGCGGTGGTGACCGAGAGAAACCTGGACTGGATGGCAGCGGTCCTCGCGGTGTTCAAGGCCGGAGGCGTGTACCTCCCCGTCGAGCCGCACTTCCCGGCCGACCGCATCGCGGCCATGCTCTCCCGCGCCGAGTGCGGGCTCGTCCTCACCGAACCGGACAGCACCGAATCGCTCGACCAAGCCCTGGACTCGCTGCCGGGAGTCCGAAAGCTCCTCATCGGCACGGCGTACGACGAGGGTCATGGCGGCGACGACCTGGGCATCGCCGTCGCGCCGGACCAACTCGCCTACATCTACTTCACCTCCGGCTCCACGGGAGAGCCCAAGGGGGCGATGTGCGAGCACGCGGGCATGCTCAACCACCTGTACGCCAAGATCGACGACTTGGGAATCGGCGAGGGCCAGGTGGTCGCCCAGACCGCCCCCCAGTGCTTCGACATCTCGCTGTGGCAACTGGTGTCCGCGCTCCTGGTCGGTGGGCGGACCGTGCTGGTGGAGCAGGAGGTGATCCTGGACGCCCAGCGGTTCGTCGACAAGATCGTCCGCGACCGGGTCGCCGTACTCCAGGTCGTACCGTCGTACCTCGAGGTCGTGCTGACCTATCTGGAGCAGCACCCGCGCGAACTGCCCGACCTGCGGTGCGTGTCCGTCACCGGTGAGGCCTTGAAGAAGGAGCTCACGCAGCGCTGGTTCGCGGCCGAGCCCGGCATCAAGCTGGTCAACGCGTACGGCCTGACCGAGACCTCCGACGACACCAACCACGAGGTCATGGACCGGGTGCCGGCCCGCGAACGGGTCCCGCTCGGTCCCCCCATCAGCAATGTGCACATCTACGTCGTCGACGAGCAGCTGTCCCCGGTGCCGCTCGGCGCCCCCGGCGAGATCGTCTTCTCCGGCGTCTGTGTGGGCCGGGGATACGTCAACGACCCCGACCGCACCAAGCAGGCCTTCCTGCCCGATCCGCACCGCGAGGGCACCCGGCTCTACCGCAGTGGCGACCACGGCCGCTGGCTGCCCGAGGGCAAGCTGGAGTTCCTCGGGCGCCGCGACACGCAGGTCAAGATCCGTGGCTTCAGGATCGAGATCGGCGAGATCGAGAACACACTGCTGCGGGTGCCCGGTGTCCGCGACGGTGCGGTGGTGGTCGTGGAGCGGCCCGACCGGAGCGCGCACCTGGTGGCCTTCCACTCGGGCGCGGGGTCGCTCTCGGTCGAGGATCTGGGTGACCGGCTGGGTGAGTCGCTGCCGGAGTACATGGTGCCGTCGGCCTTCCACTGGCTGGACAGACTGCCGCTGACCGCCAACGGCAAGACCGACAAGAAGGCACTGGCGGTGCTCGCGGGAGAGCTCGATGCCGTCGGAGACCACAAGGAAGGCCACGACGCTCCGGGTACGCCGACCGAGCGATGGCTGGCGGCCGCCTGGGCGAACGTGCTCGGCATCCCGCAGGATCGCATCGGCCGACGCGACCACTTCTTCGACCTGGGCGGGACATCGTTGTCGGCCGTGAAGCTGGCCATCGCCCTGGAGCGCGCGGTGTCGCTCAAGGACGTGACCCGCCATCCGGTCCTCGCCGATCTGGCCGCGCTGCTCGACGGCAGGTGCGATCGGCCTTCCGGTCTTCTTCAGTCTCTGTACGAACCGGAGGGTGCGCCGACCGGTGCCCTGGTGTGCTTTCCCTACGCCGGCGGCAACGCGGTGAACTTTCAGCCGCTGGCCAAGGCGCTGCGGGGCAGTGGGATCGCGGTCTACGCCGTTGAGCTGCCCGGTCACGATGTGGGCGCCGAGACCGAGCCTTTCGCGCCGATGGCTGATGTGGTCGCGCGGGTCGTGGCCGAGATCGCCGAGGTCGCCGAGGTCGCCGAGGTCGCCGAGCGCGGCCTGCCCGGGGTCCTGTTGTGGGGTCACTCCTCGGGCGCGGCCTTCGCCCTGGAGACGGCCAGACAGCTGGAAGAGCGCGGGCTGGATGTCCAACGGGTCTTCGTCGGCGCGCAGTTGCTCGGCGATGCCGCTGACCGGCGCGACGCCGTCACCGAGCTGACCGGACGGAGCAACGCCGAGATCGCCGCGAAACTGAGCACGGACCGTGGCTACACCGGGCTCCAGCCGCTGGATGCGCAGCGTGCCGAGCATGTCGGTGCCGCCTACCGGCACGACTGCTTGTCCGCACACCGCTATTTCGCGGACCTCCTCGCCTCTCCCCCGGCGGTGAAACTGTCCGCGCCGGTCACCGTGGTCGTCGCCGCCGACGACCCGGTCACGGCTGGTCATTCGCGCCGCCACCGCGACTGGGAGCTCCTCGCGGTCCGCGTCGACCTGCACGAACTCACCGAGGGCGGCCACTACTTCCTGCGCACCCGTCCGGCCGAGGCGGCACAGGCCGTGCTGCGCACCGCCGAACCGCTGTCCTCTCCCTGAGCGGCACACACCGCCGTACACCGAAAGGAATCAAGATGTCCTCCATGTCCCCGGCGTCGCTGCTCGACGACGTCGAGTTCCAACCCGGCCGGCCCCCGATACTGCGGGCCGAGCTCTCCGGCGACGCGCCGAGCTGGGCGGCCGCACACCGGGACGCGCTGCGTGCCCTCGCGGCCGAGCAGGGCTGCGTACTGATCCGCGGCCTCGGGCTGCGCGACGTGGCCGGGACCAGTGCCGTCTTCGAGCGGTTGAGCACCGGGCTGATGACGGAGCGGGAGGCCTTCGCCCCCCGGCGGACCTACGCCGACGGCGTGTACTCCTCCGCGCAGTGGCCGCCGAACCAGCCGATGTGCATGCATCACGAGCTGAGCTACACGCTGGAGTTCCCCGGCCTGATGCTGTTCGCCTGCCTCACCGCGCCCACCGAGGGCGGGGCGACCGGAGTGGCCGACGCGGCGACCGTGCTCGAGGAGCTGCCCACCGAGTTGACCGAGCGGTTCGAACGGGAGGGCTGGCTGCTCACCCGCAGCTACAACGACGAGATCGGGTCGTCCCTCATCGAGGCCTTCGGCACCGACGACCGCGATGCCGTCGAACGTTACTGCCGCGCCAATGCGATCGAATGCGACTGGCAGCCCGACGGGAGCCTGCGCACCCGGCAGCGCCGCAGCGCCGTGATGCGCCATCCGGTCACCGGCCGACGCTGCTGGTTCAACCAGATCGCCTTCCTCAACGAGTGGACACTGGCCCCCGAGGTCCGTGAATACCTCGTCGAGGTGTACGGCGCCGACGGGCTGCCGTTCAACACCCGTTTCGGAGGCGGCGACCCGATCGGCGAGGACGTGGTGGGACTGCTCAACAAGGTCTACGAGGCCAACACCGCACGCGAGCCGTGGCAGGCCGGCGACCTGATGCTCGTCGACAACATCCGCACCGCGCACAGCCGGGAGCCCTTCGAGGGATCGCGCGAGGTGCTCGTCGCGATGGCCGACTCGAGGCGACTGTCCGACTGCTCGCCGAACTTCGAGGTGACCGCCCGATGACCCGCAACCGCCCGAAGACCGTCGTCCCCACCTCCGTCACGGGGTCCGCGACAACCGAGCAGCACACCGTGCGGCCCTTCGCGGTCGTCTCCGGTGCCCAGGTCCAGCAGGTGCTGGAGGGACGCGAGAAGCAGATCATCGACCTGGTCGAGGCCACCTACCGGCTGCACGGCGCGGGTGACTCGGTGAACCCGCCGTCGTACTTCCTGCGTTTCGCCGACCGTCCGTCCTCGCGGATCATCGCGCTGCCCGCTTCGATCGGCGGACACGTAGGGGTGGACGGCGTGAAGTGGATCTCCAGCTTCCCGGAGAACGTACAGGCCGGCATCCCGAGGGCGTCCGCCGTGCTGATCCTCAACGACCGGGACACCGGCTACCCGTTCGCCTGCCTGGAGAGTTCCATCATCAGCGCCACCAGGACGGCCGCGTCGGCGGCACTGGCCGCGGACCGGCTCAGCCGGGGCCGGCCGCGGCCCACGCGCGTCGGGTTCTTCGGGACGGGCCTGATCGCCCGCTACATCCACACGTTCCTGGCCGGCAGCGGCTGGTCGTTCGACGAGATCGGCGTACACGACCTGTCCGCCGACAGCGCGGCCGGGTTCCGCTGCTACCTCGAACAGTCGGGCACCGCGGGCCGGATCACGGTGCACGACAGCCCCGAGGAGCTGATCCGCTTCAGCGACCTGGTGGTCTTCGCCACCGTCGCCGGTGAGCCGCATGTCAGCGACCCCGCGTGGTTCTCCCACAATCCAGTGGTGCTGCACGTGTCGCTGCGCGACCTCGCACCGGAGATCATTCTCGCCTCGACCAACATCGTCGACGACGTCGAGCACTGTCTGAAGGCCGACACCTCACCGCATCTGGCCGAGCAGCTCACCGGCAACCGGGACTTTCTGCACGGCACGTTGGACGACGTGATGGCGGGCCGGGTGGCGGTGCCGGCGGGCCGGCCGGTGGTGTTCTCGCCCTTCGGCCTCGGGGTGCTCGACCTCGCGGTCGGCAAGTACGTCTACGACGAGGTGGTCCGCTCAGGAGAGCTGCATGTCATCGACGACTTCTTCCATGACATGCGCCGGTACGGATGACCGTCCGAGAGCGCTTTCAGCTCTGGAGAAGGTCCTGTTGCAGCTGAGGAGGAGGCCGTCGTGCCCGTCATATCCACGCCCCAAGCCTTCAACGAGGGACAGCTCTATGTCGACCTCGAGCCCATCTACGGACGCTCCCTGTTCCTGAAGTGCGAGGGCTTCAACTTCGCCGGTTCGATCAAGCTCAAAGCGGCGACGGAGATGGTGGAGAACGCCGAGCGGAACGGAGTCCTCAAGCCGGACTCGATCCTGGTCGAGTCCTCGTCGGGCAACCTCGGCGTGGCGCTGAGCATGATCGCGGCGAGTAAGGGTTACCGGTTCCTGTGTGTGACGGACTCTCGTTGCAACCTGTCGACCAGACTTCTGATGAAGGCACTGGGCAGCCGGGTGCTCACCATCTCCGACCTGGACGCCAACGGCGGCTTCCTGGGCGCACGCCTCAACTACGTCCGCGCGCTGTGCGATGCCGACGACCGGTACGTGTGGCTCAGTCAGTACACCAATCCGGGCAACTGGCAGGCGCACTACCGCAGGACGGCACCGGAGATCGCCCAGAGCTTCCCGCGCCTGGACGTCCTGTTCGTCGGCGCCGGCACCACCGGGACACTGATGGGCTGCGCACGCTACTTCCGCCAGTGGCACCGGCCGGTGCGGATCGTCGCGTTGGACAGTGTGGGCTCGGTGATCTTCGGTGGTACGCCCGGCCGCCGCATGATTCCCGGCCTCGGCATGAGCATGCGCCCGCCGCTGCTCGACGAGTCCTACGTGGACGAGGTGATCCACGTCGAGGAGACGGACACGATCCGTACCTGCCATCGCCTGGCCAGACACGGATTCCTGTTCGGCGGCTCCACCGGCACGGTCGTCAGCGGCGCCATGCGCTGGCTGGCCGAGCATGGTGACGGGCGTGAACTCACCGCGGTGGCCATCGCCCCGGACCTCGGCGAGCGCTATCTCGACACCGTCTACCAATCCAATTGGCTCCAGGATCTGTACGGCGAGGAGGTGATCGACTTCGACGAAGGGGCCGAAGATTCCTGGGCAGCCGGCCCTGCACCGACGCGCCAGGAGAGCCACCCACCGCACCACCCGCAGACCGACGGCGGCGGTGACGGCCGGCACCATAAGCATCAGAACCGCAAAGCGTGACGGTTCGTAAAGAGACCTGCTGCGGGCCCGGGCGCGGTTCGCGTCGACGATCCGTTCGTACACGCCATCAGGGGATGAACACGCGGACGAACTCGGGGTTGCTCTCCCGGAGTTCAGCGACGATGCGGGCGGCTCTGGCCGTGTCGCTGCCGGACGTCAGCGCGGCCCGCAGCCGTGCCGCCTGCGTGCGAGTGTGACGCTCGTGGTCTTCCTCCAGGCGCTCGGCCGCATCGGTGAACCAGCGGTAGTAGGCGCTGCGGGCCAGCCCGGTGTGACGGGTCTGATCGCCCAGCAGGGCGACGGCGAGCGGATTCTGCGCGAGGGTGTCGGCCATGTCGGTCAGCACCGGCGCGGGAGAGTCGTCCAGGCGGTCCAGGACCCGCATCACGGGACACGCGGCATTCTTGGACGAGGATGTGGCGAGGCCGGGTCCGTGGGGGCTGGGAGGGGTGGGTCGATGGGGTGGGCCGATCGTGTGCGGGAGGCCGAAGACCGGCTGGAGGAGGACGAGCGCGATGCTGCGATCGACCGGTTCGAGGCGGCCCTGCGGGAGGATGACCTTGAGGACGCCGGCATCGACGAGGAGATCGACATCTGGCGAAGCCTGGTCCGGCTCCACAAGACCAAGGACGACTTTCGGAGAGCCCACGCGGTCCTCGATGCCGCGCTGGCCAGGCTGCGGTTCCATCCTGGTGCGTCCCGGGCCGAGGCGCTCGTGCTCGTCGACCTCGCCTCGCTCCAGCGGGAGGAGGGCGACAACGCCGCAGCCGAGGGGACACTCTCTCGGGCCCTGGCCCTGCGCGACGATCCGGACGACGAGGTGCTGGCCGCCCTGCGGGTCGAACGCGGCATCGTGCAGAAGGACCTGGGCCGGCTGAGCGCCGCCCGTGAGGACCTGGAGGAGGGCCTGCGGCTGGCCGGGCGTGCCGGCCTGGTCGGCCTGGTGGGGCACGCCAGGACGGGTCTGGGCCTGCTCGCCGAACTGCTCAACGACCTCAAGGCGGCGGAACGCCACTACCGCGCCGCCCGCCGGGCGTACCGGTCGATCCCCGACGCCGAGAACGAGGCGATCATCTGGCACAACCTCGGTGCCCTGTACGACAAGCAGGAGCGTGTCGCCGACGCGCTGCGGTGCTACCGCAGGGCCCTGGCGCTGGACGAGGCGCTGGGTTCCGGGGTGGGCGTCGCACACAACCTGTCCGCGATGGCCTCGCTGCTGCAGATCCGGGGGCGTGGGGACGAGGCGCGCGGTCTGCACCTGCGCGCTCTGGAGCTGTACGCGCAGGCCGGGCACAAGCGTGGAGCCGTTTCCGCTCTGGTGGACCTGGCGATCGTGGCCCGGCAGGCCGGGGAGCCGGTCGAGGAGTACCTGCGCGACGCGCTGCGGCTCGCCGAGGAGGTGGGCGACCCGCGCGACGTCGCGGACGTCCGCTTCGTGTGGGGCGACTGCCATCTGGTGAACGGCCGGATGTCCGATGCCTTCGCTCAGTATCTGGAGGCGGCGCGCGCCCAGTCCGGCCTGCGCGGCCTGCTCAGCGAGCAGGACGCGCTGGACTACTTCGACGAGTCGCGCGGCGACGAGGTGTTGGACCGGCTCGTACGGCTCTCCGCCGACGCGGGGAACACCCGCCGCGCCCTGCTGTGTGCGGAGGCAGCCAAGGGCAGGGAGCTGATCCGTCGCCTGGCCGGGGCCGCGACCACCACCGATGGAGGGGTGGACGGCCAACTGCGCGCGGTGGACCCGGAGCTGGCGCTCTTCACGGCGGACGAGGAGGCGTGGTACGAGCAGGTGGGCGCGCTGCTGCGGCACCACAGCAGCGGGGGGCGCCCCTGCCATTTGGTGGAATTCCACCTCGCCGAGGAAACCGCCGTCGTGTTCACGTTCACCGCGGACGGGGCCGACCCCGTCGCGGTTCCGGTCAGCATCGACCGCGCGCTGCTCAGAGACGTCACCCGGGGCGGGCCCAGCGACGGCACGGTCCAGGGAGCCCGGCGAGAGGAATGGCTGCGGCTGATGGCTCCGCTGCTGGAACCGCTCGGCGACCGGATCCGGCCCGACGAACGCATCGTCCTGGTACCGCACGACGCGCTCCACCGCGTGCCCCTCCACGCCGTCCCCCTGCGCGGCACACCGCTCGGCATCCGCAACCCTGTCAGCTATGCCCCCAGCATCACGGTGCTGGAGCACATCCGGCAGCGCGCGCACAGGGCGGGGGAAGCCCTGGTGATCGACACCTCGGGTCACTCCGGTGACCTGGTCTTCGCCTCCGAGCAGGCCCTGAGCGTCGCCGAGGCACTGACCGACGCGGGTCACCGGGTCACGGCACTGCCCGCGTCGGGTACCCCGGGCAGGCCACCCGGGCGGCGTGCCGTGCTCGCCGCGCTGCGGAACGCCGACGGGCCACGCATCCTGCACATCGCCGGACACGGACGATTCGATGCGCAGCACCCCATGAAGTCCGGCATCCCTCTGGGCCGGCAGTCGCTGACCGCGCGCGACTTCTCGGAGCTCAGGCTGCGCTGCGAACTGGTGACGGTGGGAACCTGCGAGAGCGGCATCACGGAACGGCGGCCGGGAGACGAACTCCTCGGCCTCGCGCGCGCCCTGGTCATCGCCGGGGCGGACGCGCTGCTGCTCAGCCTGTGGGAAGTGGACCAGCTGTCCACCGGCATGCTGCTTCAGCGTTTCTACCGGGCTTGGCTCGTGGAGGGACAGCCGAAGGCTCAGGCACTGCGGACCGCGCAGCGGGCCCTGCGCGACAGCACCGCCCGCGACGCCCGCCGCTACGCGCAGCGGGCCCGTGAACGCTCCGCGCTCGATCCGCATGCCGTAGCCGCGATCACGCTGGCCGAGGCCAAGGTCTGCCTGGCCGCCCGCGACTTCACGGCGGCCCACTCGCTGGCGGCCGACGCCATGGCCTCGAACACTCTGTCGAGTTCAGAACAGCTCGATGCTGAACGGGTGAACAGGAGCGCCCGGTTGGGCGGGCGGCAGAGGGTGGCATCGGACTACGATCGCCGACTGTACGACGACATGCGCCACTGGGCGGCTTTTGTGCTGGTGGGAATGGGCAGCTGATCGGGAAGGGACAAGAGTGGCTGACTGGGGAGCGCAGGTACGGGAGGTCGTGGTCGCGGGTGTCCCCGGGCCGGCCCCGGACGCCGGGGACATCGTCCTCGAGCGGGACGGAACGGGCCGGATCGTGGCCGTCCGCTCGGGCACGGCCACCTTCCCCGTGGTGGCCTGCACTCCGGAGATCGGCCTGGACGCCGTGCTGGCCGACCTGGACGTACTCGATCTGCTGGAGGCCGGACTGCCGGCAGTCGTGGTCGTCGAAGCCGGACGTCCCACCGGACACGTGCCGGCACAGGTGCTGCTGCAACACCTCCTGGACTACCTGCCCGACACCGGCACCATGGGGCCGGAGACACTCGACGGCGACCTCCAACCCCCGCGGGCCCTGGAGTTGACCTGCACGGTCTGCCACACCCTCAACACCGTGCTCGTCTACGTCCGGGGCCGCACCCCGTGCACGCAGGGGCACCCACTGGAAGTGGACTGGACCTGACGTGCTCACCGGAACACTGGAGAAACTCGGCGGCCAGCTCGGTCGCCGTTTCCTGTTCGCGGTGTGGCTGCCCAACCTGCTCTTCTGGGGTGGCCTCACGGCGCTGACCGTCACGGGGTGGGGCTGGGCGGACGCCGCGCGATGGTGGCACGAGCGCGGCACCGAGGCCCGTGCGGCGATGGCGCTGGGTGCCTTCTCCGCCTCCCTCCTCATCGGCGCCCTATGGTCTGCTCAACTCCCCCTCCTGGTGAGGCTGCTCGAGGGCCACTGGCCCAGACTCCCGGGTCTCAACGCCGTGCGCGAGCGGTGCACCGATCGGTACCGGCTGCGCCATCGAACCGTCGTGACCGATCCGAAGGTCTTCGCCCGCGAAGCGCCGTACTACCCCTTGGCCGAGGACGACGTCATGCCGACCCGGTTCGGCAACGTGCTCCGATCCGCCGAGACACACCCGTACGACCGCTACGGGATCGACGCCGTCCTGGTCTGGCCCCGGCTGTACCCGGTGCTCCCGCAACGGTTCGCCGCCCAACTCGCGGTGGCCGCGTCCGACGTCGACCTGATGGTGACGATGTGCGGCTTGAGCGTGCTGTTCGCCGGTGCCGGAGGGGTCCTCGCCGCCATCGTCCTGTCCTGGTACGCCGCGCTGGCGTGCGGCGGTGGCGGGCTGCTCCTGGGCTGGATCGCCTACCGCGGCGCCGTGCACACCGCGCTCGCCTACGCGGCGCTGGTCAAGTCGGCGTTCGACGTGCACCGCGGACTCCTCATCGACGCGCTGGGGCTGGAGCGGCCGGTGAGCTGGACCACGGAGCTCGCCCAGTGGCGGCAGCTCGGGAACGTGTGGCTGCAGGGGACCCCGGAAGCGGGGGACGGAGCCCGGGCTCTGCGCTATCCGCAACACCCTTGTCCGCCCTGCCCCCTGTGCCACCCCCCGCAGGCCGGTGGCCCGGCTTCCGGACCCTGAGACGGTGCTTCCGCCCCGTCTGCTGCTCGCTCAGGCGCCGGTCCGTTCCCAGCCCCGGCGGGGTGCGCGGGCGCCGAGTCGGGTGTCGCGGCTGCGGTAGACGATGTACGGGCGGGTCAGGTAGCCGAGTGGTGCGGTGAGCATGTGGACGAGCCGGGTGAAGGGCCAGAACGCGAACAGGAGGAGGGCGCTCAGCGCGTGGAGCCGGAACAGCACGGGCGCTTCGCTCATCAGGTCCGGGTCGGGCTGGAGGTAGAAGATGGAGCGGAACCAGGGGGAGATCGTTTCGCGGTAGTTGTAACCGCCGCCCACGAGGTTCGCGGCCACGGTGGCGGCCAGGCCCAACCCGATGGTCAGGGTGAGGGAGACGTACATGGCCTTGTCGTTGCGGGTGGTGGCGGAGAACACGGGCCCGACGGTGCGGCGGCGATAGATCAGGATGGCAAGTCCGCCCACGGTGGCGACGCCCGCGATGGTGCCGAGGACGACGGCCGACACGTGGTAGGCGTCCTCGCCGATGCCGGCCGCTTCGGTCCAGCTCTCGGGGATGACCAGGCCGCCGATGTGGCCGATGAGGACGACGAGGATGCCGAAGTGGAACAGCGGGCTGCCGATGCGCAACAGGCGGCGTTCGTAGAGCTGGGAGGAGCGGGTGGTCCAGCCGAACTTGTCGTAGCGGTAGCGCCAGACGTGGCCGAGGACGAACACGGCGAGGGCGACGTAGGGCAGGACGACCCAGAGCAGGGTGCCGCCGGTGGCGGTCTCGGCCGCCAGGGTGACGTGCTCGGCGGGCGCGTTCATCGGGGGCCTCCTACGACGGGGTCGGGCAGGAACTGCGGGGGTGCGTACGGGCCGAGGCCGACCTGTTCCTCGGGCGGTCCCTGGGCGGCCAGGCGCATGACGGCTTCGCGTTCGTCGCCGCGCAGCCCGGGCAGGGTGGCCGAAACGGACTCCAGTACCGACGCCCAGGGCGAGGCGGAGTCGCGCAGGGCGAGGCGCAGCAGTTCCAGGCCGGCACGGTGATCGTTGAGCAGCCGGTGTCCGAGGGTGGGCTCGGCGGCGGCGAATTCGAGGACGACGGCCAGGTGGTCGGGCAGTTCGTCGTCGGTGACCCGCCATCCGGCTTCGGCGTAGGTCTGTTTCAGACGCAGCAGGGCCATGCCACGTTTCCTGGTGTCACCGTGCGCGTAGTAGGTCAGGAAGAGGCAGCAGCGTCTGCGGTGGTCGAAGGTGGCGACGTAGTCGGCGGCCAGCTCCTGCGGCTGGGTGCGGGCGACGTGCTCGGCGAAGCGCACGAGGGGGCCGCCGACCGTCTTCGGCTGAGTGGGGGCTACCTTGAGGGCCAGGGTGAGGCGGTGTTCGAACTGGTCGTCGGGGTAGGCCAGCAGCAGCGACTGGGCCTGCCAGGCCAGGGCGTTACGGGCGTCGGTGGCGAGGGGCCTCATGACACGGAGCCGTTCTCGTCGTCCGCGGTGGGCGGGAAGAGGCCGGGCGGGGAGCCCTTGCCGTCCCAGTTGAGGAGGTTCACCCGGGTGGCCTTGTCGGTCGGCGTGGCGGGGGTGTCGGAGGTCTGCCGGTCGCGCAGGGCACGGTAGTTCTCGACCGCGAGGGGGGCGGCGCCGCCGGAGGTCTCGCCGAAGGGCCCGGAGCCGCCCATGCCGGGGCCGCCCTCGTAGTCCAGGCTGCACTCGGTCGCCGACTCCTCCAGTCTGTGCGCCTGTTCGGCGTGGGCGGGCGGGATGACGTAGCGCTCGTCGTACTTGGCCAGGGCCAGCAGCCGGTACATGTCGTAGATCTGCTCGCCGCTCATGCCGACCGACTGGGGAATGGTGTCGTTCGGCTCGCGCCCGAGGTTGATGTCGCGCATGTACGAGCGCATGGCCGCCAGTCGGTGCAGGACCGCGTCCACAGGGGCGGGGTCGCCGGCGGTGAAGAGCTGAGCGAGGTAGTCGACGGGGATGCGCAGGGCGTCGACGGCGGCGAAGAGGTTGTGGTGGTCCTCGGCGTCGCGGCCGGTGTCGCGTACCGCGTCGACCACCGGGGACAGCGGCGGGATGTACCAGACCATGGGCAGGGTGCGGTACTCCGGGTGCAGCGGCAGGGCCACCTTGTAGGTGTTGATCAGGGAGTGGACCGGTGAGCGCTGGGCGGCCTCGATCCAGTCCCGCGGGATGCCTCCGCGCTCCGCCTCGGCGATGACCTGGGGGTCGTGGGGGTCGAGCAAGACCTTCCGCTGGGCCTCGTACAGGCCGGTGTCGTCGGGGGTGGAGGCGGCTTCCAGGACGCGGTCGGCGTCGTAGAGCACGAGGCCGATGTAGCGCAGACGGCCGACGCACGTCTCGGAGCAGACGGTGGGCAGGCCCACCTCGACGCGGGGGAAACAGAAGGTGCACTTCTCGGCCTTGCCGGTGCGGTGATTGAAGTACACCTTCTTGTACGGGCAGCCCGTGACGCACATCCGCCAGCCGCGGCACCGGTCCTGGTCGACCAGCACGATGCCGTCCTCCTCCCGCTTGTAGATGGCGCCGGAGGGGCAGGAGGCCGCGCAGGACGGGTTGAGGCAGTGCTCGCAGATGCGCGGCAGGTAGAACATGAAGGTCTGCTCGAACTCGAACTTGATCTTCTCGGAGACCTCGTTCAGCAGGACGTCCCGCTCGCTGGTCGCGGCCGAGCCACCGAGGTCGTCGTCCCAGTTCGCCGACCAGGAGATCTTCATGTCCTTGCCGCTGATCAGCGACTTGGGGCGGGCGACCGGGGTGTGCTCCTGCAGCGGCGCGTTCGTCAGGGTCTCGTAGTCGTACGTCCACGGCTCGTAGTAGCCGTCCAGGGACGGAAGCACCGGGTTGGAGAAGATCTGGATCAGCTTCCTGAACCGGCCGCCCGCCTTGAGCGCCAGCCTCCCGCGCTTGTTGAGTTCCCAGCCGCCCTTCCAGGTGTCCTGGTCCTCGTAGCGGCGTGGGTACCCCTGGCCGGGGCGGGTCTCGACGTTGTTGAACCACACGTACTCGACGCCGGTGCGGTTGGTCCACGCCTGTTTGCAGGTGACGGAACAGGTGTGGCAGCCGATGCACTTGTCGAGGTTCATCACCATCGCCATCTGGGCCATCACGCGCATGTCAGTACTCCACGTCCTGGTTGGCGCGGCGGCGGATGACGGTGACCTCGTCGCGCTGGTTGCCGGTCGGGCCCAGGTAGTTGAAGGCGTAGGAGAGCTGGGCGTAGCCGCCGATCAGGTGGCTCGGTTTGATCAGCAGGCGGGTCAGGGAGTTGTGGATGCCGCCGCGCCGGCCGGTGGTCTCGGTGCGGGGCACGTCGATCAACCGGTCCTGGGCGTGGTGCATGTAGACGGTGCCCTCGGGCATACGGTGCGAGACGATCGCACGGGCGGCGACCACACCGTTGCGGTTGACCGCCTCGACCCAGTCGTTGTCCCTCACCCCGACCTTCGCCGCGTCCTGTGTGCTCATCCAGATCGTCGGGCCGCCCCTCGACAGGGAGAGCATGAGCAGGTTGTCCTGGTACTCGGAGTGGATCGACCACTTGTTGTGCGGGGTCAGGTAGCGGACGGTCACGCCCAGTTCCCCGACGTCGCCCGGGCGCGGCTCGCCGAACAGCGCGTCCATGTTCAACGGTGGCCGGTAGACCGGGAGTTGCTCGCCGAGAGCGGTGATCCAGTCGTGGTCGAGGTAGAAGTGCTGGCGGCCGGTGAGGGTGTGCCAGGGCTTGAGTCGCTCGACGTTGACCGTGAACGGCGAGTAGCGGCGCCCGCCCGTCTCCGAGCCCGACCACTCGGGGGAGGTGATGACCGGGACGGGGGCGGCCTGGGTGTCGGCGAAGGTGATCTGCCTGCCCTCGTGCTCGGCGGCCAGGTCCGCGAGCCGCGTGCCGGTGCGGGCTTCGAGGGTGTGGAAGCCCTGCGTGGCCAGGTGGCCGTTGGTGGTGCCGGACAGCGCGAGGATCGCCTCGCAGGCGTGTACGTCCCGGGCGATCGAGGGCCGCCCGTCGGCCGCTCCGCCGCGCACGGTGCCGTTCTTGTGCCGCAGGTACTCCAGCTCGCGGTCGACCTTGAAGGTGATGCCCTTGGTGGTGGCGCCCAGGGTGTCGAGCAGCGGACCGAGGGCAGCCATCTTGTCGGCGACGGCGCCGTAGTCCCGCTCGACGGTGATGAGTTTCGGCATGGTGCGGCCGGGAACCGGCTCGCACTCCCCCGCCTTCCAGTCCCGGACCCGGCCGTGCGGGGTGGCCAGTTCGTCGGGGGTGTCGTGCAGCAGCGGGGCGGCGACCACGTCCGTGCGGACCCCGAGGTGGTCGGCGGCCTGGCGGCTGAACTCCTTGGCGAGCGTGTGGAAGGCGTCCCAGTCGGTGCGGGTCTGCCAGGGCGGGGCGATCGCCGGGTTGAACGCGTGCACGAAGGGGTGCATGTCGGTGCTGGACAGGTCGTGCTTCTCGTACCAGGTGGCGGCCGGCAGGACGACGTCGGAGAAGACCGTGGTGCTGGTCATGCGGAAGTCCAGCGTCAGCAGCAGGTCGAGCTTGCCCTCGGGGGCTTCCTCCCGCCACACCACATCGGTCGGGCGGGCGTCCGGCGGCGCCTCGGTGGCCCGCACCGACGCGTCGGTGCCGAGCAGGTGCTTGAGGAAGTACTCGTTGCCCTTGGCCGAGGATCCCAGCAGATTGGCCCGCCACACGGTCAGGACGCGGGGGAAGTTCTCGGGAGCGTCCGGGTCCTCGCCCGCGAACCGCAGCCGCCCCTCCTTGAGCTCGGCCACGATGTGCTCGCCGACGGGGCGCCCTGCCGCCTCTGCCTCGTCGGCCAGGTCCAGCGGGTTGCGGTCGAAGGTCGGGTACGACGGCATCCAGCCCATCCGCGCGGACTGGGCGATGACGTCGGCGGTGGACTTCCCGGCGAACGGGCCGCCCGAGCCGGCCGCCGCGAGGGTGTCGGCGGAGAACGGGTCGTAGCGGAACTGGTCGCTGTGCAGATACCAGTACGCGGTCTGGATCATCAGCCGGGCCGGCCGGTTCCAGTCGGCGGCGGTCGCGATCGCCGCATAGCCCGTGATCGGACGGACCTTCTCCTGGCCGACGTAGTGCGCCCAGCCGCCCCCGTTGACCCCCTGGCAGCCGGTGAGCGTGGTCAGGGTCAGGAAGGCGCGGTAGATGGTGTCGGAGTGGAACCAGTGGTTGGTACCCGCTCCCATGATGATCATCGAACGACCGCCGGACTCCTCGGCGTTGGCCGCGAACTCGCGCGCGATCCGGGCGACCCGGCCCGCGTCCACTCCGGTGATCGCCGCCTGCCAGGCCGGGGTGTACGGCTCGCTCGCGTCCTCGTACGACGACGGCCACTCACCGGGGAGACCGTCGCGGGCCACGCCGTACTGGGCCAGCATCAGGTCGTACACCGTGGTCACCAGTCGCCCGGCGACGCGCCGTACGGGGACGCCGCGTCGCAGCCGGCCCGCGCTGCCGTCGGGAGCGTCGAAGCGGGGCAGTTCGACCGCGACCGACGCCTCGTCACCGCCCTCGGCGGACAGCAGGGGCCGGGTGTCGCCGAGGTCCAGGTTCCACTTCCCGGCGCCGGACTCGCCGTAGCGGTCGCCGAGCGTGCCGTTGGGCACCACCGGCCGGCCCGTGGCCGCGTCCAGCAGTACGGTCCGGAACTCCGCGTGCTCGGCCCGCGCGTACTCGCCGCCGAGGTCGGCGGCGGTCAGGAACTTTCCCGGCCGGCAGGTGCCCGGCTCGCCCCCGGCCTCGTCGAGGGCGACCAGGAACGGCAGATCCGTGTACTTCCTGACGTAGTCGGTGAAGTACGGCGTGGCCCGGTCGACGAAGAACTCCTTGAGGATCACATGCCCCATGGCCATCGCCAGCGCGCCGTCGGTGCCCGGCTGGGCGGGGAGCCACTCGTCGGCGAACTTCACGTTGTCCGCGTAGTCCGGGGAGACCGCCACGACCTTCTGGCCCCGGTAGCGGGCCTCCGCCATCCAGTGCGCGTCCGGCGTACGGGTCACCGGCAGATTCGAGCCCCACATGATCAGATAGCCGGCGTCCCACCAGTCCGCCGACTCCGGTACGTCGGTCTGGTCACCGAACACCTGCGGCGAGGCCACCGGCAGGTCGGCGTACCAGTCGTAGAAGGACAGCATCGCCCCGCCGAGCAGGGAGTAGAAGCGGGCGCCGGCCGCGTGGGAGACCATCGACATCGCCGGGATCGGCGAGAACCCGGCCAGCCGGTCCGGGCCGTACCTCCTGATCGTGTACACGTGCGCGGCGGCGACCAGCTCCACCGCCTCGTCCCAGCTCGCCCGGACCAGGCCGCCCTTGCCGCGCGCCTTCTTGTAACGGCGGGCGCGCTCCGGGTCGGAGACGATGTCCGCCCAGGCCGCCACCGGGTCGCCGAGGCGGGCCTTGGCCTCCCGGTACATCTGCAACAGCACACCCCGGACGTAGGGGTAGCGGACCCGGGTGGGCGAGTACGTGTACCAGGAGAAGGCGGCCCCGCGCGGGCAGCCGCGCGGCTCGTACTCGGGACGGTCCGGGCCGACCGAGGGGTAGTCGGTCTGCTGTGCCTCCCAGGTGATGATGCCGTCCTTGACGTACACCTTCCACGAGCAGGAACCCGTGCAGTTGACCCCGTGGGTGGAGCGCACCACCTTGTCGTGCGACCAGCGGTCCCGGTAGAACTCGTCCGCCTGCCGGCCGCCCGTTCGGTGCAGGGTCCGCAGGTCGTCGGAGACCTCCGCCCTGGTGAAGAACCGGCGGCTGCGCACCAGCGCCTCCGCCAGATCGCCGTCCATGCCCGTCCGTGCCCGTTCCCGGCTGGTCTCCGTGCTCACCGTGCCACTCCGCCCCGGGCACGTCGGCCCGTTCGAATCGTGTCGGTTTCGGCCGCGAACGACACTACGACCGCCGTCCCCCGGAAGGTCAACAGCCACGCCACAGGGAACACGTGGCTTGCAAAGATCGCCTGCGCGGAAGCGGCTGCTCGGGCTCCGCCCGGTCAGGCGACCGGGCGGGACAGGGCGCCGCCCGCCTCGGCGCGCACGGCCTCGACCGCTTCCCACTCCTCGGTGCTCAGGTTGGCGAGTGCGGCCGGGAAGACGCCGTCCTGTTCCTTGAGGATGTGGTCGCGCAACACGGCCATCGCCTCCATCAGCCGGTCCGGCCAGGCCGGGTCGGAGGGGGTGGCCCCCTCGGCGGCCTCGGCCAGCACGGCCTCGATACGGCGGTGCTCGGCCTCCAGAGCGGCGATCTGCTCGGGGAAGTCGCCGGCCAGGGCCGGGAACAGGCCGTGCTCCTCCACCCGGGTGTGCGGGCCGAGCACCCTCGCGATCTCACGGGCGACCTCCGCCATCCGGGCCGCACCGCCCTCCTGACGGGCGGGGCGGAGGTGGCTGAGGAGGCGGACCACCTCGTCGTGCTCCTGAGTCAGTTCGTCGATGGTCTCCAGGGCCTGGCAGCCGCAGTACTCGCACACCGGTTCTTCTCCTTGTTCCTCGGCCGTTCCTCGGCCGTCCCTCGGCCCGTCGCTGTTCCTCGGCCCGTCTGGGTCGTCCGCTCGCCCTTACGCGGTGGTGCCTGCGGTGGTGCGGTGCCCGCGCCGGCCGCCGGTGTGGGGCTTGCGCTCGCCGCCCTCGCCCGCGGCGCGCACCGCGGTGACGGTGAAGGCCAGGGCCACGGCGGCCACGACCGCGAGCAGGGCCAGACCGGCCGCGTACGTTCCGTACTCGCCGTACAGCGAGCCCATGACCAGCGGCGGCAGGAAGCCGCCCAGGCCGCCCGCCGCGCCGACCACCCCGGTGACGGAGCCGACCTGGTTGGCCGGGGTGCGCAGGGCCACCAGGGCGAAGGTCGCCCCGCTGCCGGCGCCGAGCGCGGCGGCCATGGCCAGGAAGGCGATGGTGCCCACCGGTGCCAGGAGCGGGGTGAACGACTGGGTCACGGCCCCGGCCACGACCACGGCCAGCGAGCCGGCCAGCACGCGGACCGGGCCCAGCCGGTCGGACAACCAGCCGCCCATCGGGCGCATCGCCACCGCCAGGAGCACGAATCCGGCCATCCGGTTGGCGGCGTCGGCCTGGGTGAGCCCGTAGCCGGTCTTGAGGTAGGTGGGCAGGTAGACGGAGAAGGCGACGTAGCCGCCGAACGCGACCGCGTACAGCGCGGATGCCTGCCAGGTGACGCCCAGACGCAGGGTGGCGCCCAGGCGGCGGCCCAGCGGTTCGGTCGGCACAATGCGGCCGGGTGCGTCACGCAGCAGCAGCGCGGCGGCCACGGCGTACACGGCCAGCATCGCGGCGGTGATCAGGAACGGGGTGGACATGCTGTTGGCGTCGACCAGCTTCACCGTGGTCAGAGCGCTGATCGCGGTGCCGCCCATGCCGGCGCCGAAAACGCCGATGGCAAGGCCTCGCCGCTCGGGCGGGAACCAGGCGTTGACGAGGGGGACGCCGACGGCGAAGGCGGTGCCGCCGATCCCGAGGAAGAACCCGCCCACCAGCAGTGCCGCCAGCGAGGAGTGCCCGGCCAGGCCGAGGTAGAGCACCGGCACGATGGTGGCCGCCGACACGATCGGGAACATCACCCGTCCGCCGAACCGGTCGGTGAGCGCACCGACCGGGATGCGGCCCAGCGAGCCGACCACGACCGGCACCGCCACCAGCAGCGACTGCTGGAACGACGACAGGTCGAGGCTGTCCTTGAACCGGGGGCCGAGCGGGCTGAGCAGCGCCCACGCCCAGAAGTTCACGGCGAAACCGACGGTGGCCAGGGCCAGCATCAGCCACGCCCGGCCGGACACCGGCACGGCAGACGGTGAGCTGCCGCTCTTCGACTTCAACGGCTGGACCATGTTGTCCGTCCCTTTCCTCTTCATGGTGGTACTGCGCCACAGGGATCGCACGTGCACGGCAGGTCCTTTTGCCTGCTGAACGGCATCCCGTGACCACTGTCCGCGTCAGGTCTCGCCGTCGGCATGGGCCATGAGTCCCTACCGACGGACGGACGGTCCCCGGGTTCGGGCCCGGCCGTCCCTGCGTACGGCCCCGGGTACCGCCCTGCCCGCGTGGTGGGGGGTGGGGCCGATAGGCCCTACCCCCTTTGGCCTCACCGGGGAGACGATGGACTGATGTTCCAGTACGACGCCTTTCGCGCACTCGACCGGGAGGAGTGTCTGCGCCTGCTCGCCAAGGTGCCGGTCGGTCGCGTGGTCTACACCCGGCAGGCGCTGCCCGCGGTCCTCCCGATCAACTTCTCCCTGGACACGGACGCCTCCGTCCTGCTGCGCACCTCACCGGACTCGGACCTCGTCCGCGCCATCGACGGCGTCGTGGTCGCCTTCGAGGCGGACGAGTTCGACGCCGGGAGCCGGTCCGGCTGGAGCGTGGTCGTCACCGGACGGGCCGACGTGGTGACCGACCCCGGCGAACACGACCGGCTCTCCCAGGCCGGGCCCATGTCCTGGATGCCTCTGCGGGACGCCGTGTTCGTACGGATCGAGTCCGAGATGGTCACCGGACGCGAGCTCCGGGGGGCGCGCGACACGCAGTGAGGCGCGGGGGCCCGGGTTCGCATCACGCGGGTCGTCGCACGGAGTGTCCGGGGGCTCTCGGTGTGCGGCGGCCGCCGTCCGGGCCGTAGCCGAATCGGATCAGCAGGTGGGGGTGGCATCGCTGGTGTCGTGGGAGGGCCGTCCTGGAGCGCAGGTCGGGCCATTCCATGGCCTGGTGCAGGACTGAGGTGCGCAGTCCTCGGGCGGTCGCCGTGAGGAGGACGTACTGCAGGGCCTGGCCGGCTCGCAGCCAGTCCTCCCGCCGGTCGTGGGGCGTCCACAACAGGGCCAGTTGGACGTGGCGTTCGAACCACAGGGCGGGCAGGCGGAGGGCGGGCCGTGCGCCGGTGAAGTCCCGCATCGGTATCCGCCTGCCGGCGTCCGGTGGGCCGAGCGCGGTGACGGGAATGCCGTAGGGGGTGTTTCCGCCGGGGGCGGTGAGCCAGGTGAGGGTCTCCGCGGTGCGGTCCGGATGGGCGTGGTTGCGTGCCTCGGCCGCGGCGGTCAGGCGCAGCAGGCGCCGTGTTCCGACGATGTCCGGCACGTGCAGACGGGCGCCGGCGGCGTGGGCGGCCGACGCCATCTCGGCCACGATCGGCTCGGGCACCGGTCGGCCGGTGAACGGCACCCGGCTCGTGTGCCGCCGTGCGATGGCCTCGTAGAGGCCAGGGTCCGACGGCTGCTCCCCCTCAGGGAGGGGACCAGTCAGCCGTACGGTGGCCAGCAGGCCGGGTTCGTGCGGATCCGGCAGCAGCTTCACGTCGGGTCGCAGGCCCCGGTGCACGGCGGCGAGCCGGAGGTTGAACACCGCGGCGCCCACGGACAGATACTGGGCGCGGTGCGTCGGGTCGGTCAGGGGCAGTGTTCGCTCCGGCGCCGAATGGACTTCCAGCACCTGGTGGTCGGGGTCCAGGCGGAAACGCCAGGGCTGGGTGTTGTGGATCGACGGGGCCGCCACGGCGGCTGCCAGGAGCGACTCCACGGTGTCCGCGTCGAGCAGGACTTGGGTGCGCATGATGGCTTCCCTTCCTTTCTTCGTCATGGCCGCCGGTCAGGTGGCGGGCAGGGCGGTGGCCAGCAGGACGACGCCGAGTGAACCGACGAGGGAGACGACCGCCAGGGCCCGGGCCAGGTCGGCGCGGCCCTTGGCGTGGGCGATGCCGTGGCCTGCCGCGGCGAGCATCACCACCACGAAGAGGGCGAGTTTGGTCGCCAGGGTGCGGCCGTAGCCAGGTTCGGCGAGGGAGGCCCAGGTGACTCCCCGGTGCCAGGCCATGGCCCAGCCGGTGGCCAGCTGCACGGGCAGGAACACCGCTCCGGTCAGCATCCCGAACCGGCGACCGGCCGCGGCGGTGAAGCCGTCCTTGGCCTCCGGGGCGAGCAGATGGCGGGCCAGCGGCAGAATCACGAGGGAGAGGGCGAGTTGGCCGCCGACCCAGAGGGCGGCGCCGGCCACATGCGCGAACCGCACCAGGGACCACACGCCGACGGTGTCCACTAGTCGCTCACCTCCACCATGCCGTGCGCGCCCGCCTCGGCGTGGCGCATGTCGTGGTCGACGAAGGCGTAGTGGCCGGCCTCGGGGAACGTCGTCTCGGCGAAACCGCCCTGTGCCGCGGCCAGGTCCAGCACCTGCGAGCCGCCCGACTGGTCCGGCTCGAGCAGGTGGGCGCCCTCCTTGTACACGGTGTCGAAGACGGTGCCGACGATGTGGAAGGCGATGCCGTCGCCCGGCCCGGCGGCGACCACCCAGAAGCGGGCCCGCTCGCCGGCCTTCACCTTCAGGGGCCGCTGGGCGTACTGGTCGGCGACGCCGTTGAACACCCAGGCGTCCGGGGTGCCCTCGCGCATCTTCGTCACCTGGGCCGTGCTGCCGGGTGTGCCGAGGTAGAGCTCGGAGGAGACCAGCACGTACTCGTGGTCCACCTTCGCGAGGCCGGGCGGGTCGATGACGACGGCGCCGTACATGCCGTTGCCCATGTGCTGGAGCATCGGGGCGGTGCTGCAGTGGTACAGCCAGGCCCCGGCCTTCTCGGCGCGGAAGCGGTAGACCAGGCGCTCGCCGGGCTGGATCGTGCGCATGGGCCGGTCGGGGGCGAGGGAGCCGGCGTGGAAGTCGATGCCGTGGCCCATGGCGGTGTCGTCGTTGACGAGGGTGACCTCGAAGACGTCCCCGACCTTTCCGTGCAGGGTGGGGCCGGGGGCCGTGCCTCCGAAGGTCCACATCTGTTGTTTCACACCCGGCGCCACCTCGACCGTGGTGTGCGCGGCGTGCAGCTCGACCCTGTGGACCGTCCCGCCGGGCACGGGGGCGAGGTCGGCGTCGCGGGACTGCCAGCCGGTGGAGAAGTCTGCGGAGAGGTCCAGGCCGTCGTCGTCGCCGGCGGCCGATACGTGTCCCTCGTGCTCACTGCCGTCCGTCGCTGCGCCGTCCTTCACGACGATGTCCATGGTCATCCCGGCCGCCTTGTGGCCCGGCAGGGTGCACCACGCCTCGCGGTTCTCGGTGACCCGCCCGAGGTCCAGTACGCGGGTGCTGCCCTTGGCGAGCATCGGGGTGGCGGGACCGTCCTCGACCTTGAGGTCGTGGCGCTGGGCGTCGTCGTTGGTGACCTTCAGCCGTAGCGCGGTGCCCGCCGCGACCTCGACGCGCGCCGGCCGGATACGCATGTCCTTCAGGGTGACGGCGACCGTGCGGGTGGTCCCGGCGCCCGCGCCCGTCGTCCTCGCGGTGCTCGTCCGACCGTTCGTGTCCCCGCCGCTGTTGGCCACGAGCACGGCCAGCACGGTGAGTACGGCACCCGCGGCCGTGCCCCACAGGACGGGGCGCCGTGACACTCCGGCAGCGCCCGTGTCCGTGTCCTTGTTCGCGGGCAGCCTCCGGCCGCTGTGGACGAGTACGGGCACCGTGAGGGCGAGGAACGCGGCCCCGGCCAGCGCGGCCAGCACCATGCCGGCCGTGGCAACCGGGCCGGGCAGTGGAAGGGCCGCCAGCGCGACCCCGGTGTTCAGCGCCACCAGCCTCGCCGGCCAGCCCCGTTCGAG
Organism: Streptomyces sp. NPDC096132; assembly: GCF_044763345.1. NCBI lineage: Bacteria > Bacillati > Actinomycetota > Actinomycetes > Kitasatosporales > Streptomycetaceae > Streptomyces > Streptomyces sp. NPDC096132. The sequence goes on along the minus strand of NZ_JBIWGA010000025.1, from coordinate 70,858 downwards.
CGGCGCCCGGACGACCGCACGGTCCTTCGGGCCGCTGCTGAGGACGACCGGCAGCAGATAGGTGAGCGCGCCGATCAGGATCTGGGCGACGAAGCCGATGAGCAGCACCGGGACGAGAGAGTCGATCCCGGTCCGTGCCGCCGCGAGCGGCCGGGTGACCAGCCATGCGAGATCCGCCGCGACCGCGATCAGCAGCCAGCAGGTGGCGGCGGCGAGCATCCAGGCCGCCGCCGCGGAGACGGGACGGTTGCCGCGTACGGTGCGCACGAACAGGTGGACGGCGAGGGCCGCTCCCTCCACGTAGAGGGCGAGACCCGCCGCGGCGGGCCAGCGCCATCCGAGTGCCAGAGCTGTGACCGCCACCAGCAGTCCGCCGCCGGTGAGCCACAGCACCCACCGCGACACCTTCGTGGTGCGGTCCTTCATCCTGACGCCCAGCACGGTCGGCCACAGCATGAACAGCGTGCCCAGGGCGGGCAGACCGATCCAGCCGAGCAGGGTGGCGTGGATGTGCGCCAGGCGCAGCCCGGCGTACCGATCGGGCCCGCCGGCGCCGCCGGTGGCCAGCAGCGCGCCGAGTACGGCACCGGCGATCAGGGCAGCAGTGGCCGCCCGGTAGTAGGAGACGATCGGCTTCAGCCGCCCGCCGAGCGCGCCCCGCCCCAGGCGGACCAGCATCACCAGGTGGGCGGTCGCCGCGCCCACCAGCAGCACGGCGGAGACGGCGGTCAGCACGGACCGTACGGTCCACACGCCGACGAGCAGCCCGGCCACGGCGAGGTTGGCCGCCGCGAGCCGCGCGGTGCTCCGGCGCTCGTCGGGAATCTTCACGTGCAGCAGGGCGACGGCGAAGTGCTCGCTCCAGATCAGGATGGCGGTGGTGACCGCACCGAGCAGGAACATGTGCACAGCCAGCCAGCGGGCCACCGGCAGCGACTCCTGTGCCGCGGCCGTCAGCAGGGCCAGGCCCAGCCACCCCACCACCAGAACGTGGGCGCGCAGATGCCGGGTCTTCGCGCCGGACGCCCTGAACCGGTTCGGGTACTTGGCGGGTCCGCTCGCGTCGCCGGTCCCGGCAGGCCCGTCGGCGATGCTGGTCATGCCACTCCCTGGTGCTGGGGCGAACTCGCGCCGCTTCCCTGGTGCGACGCGTTCCCGCCGTCGGCGCCGGCGGGCAGGAGCGCGGCCAACTCCTCCTGGTGGGGGAAGGAGCCGGGGACGTATCCGCACCACGGCTCCTCGGCGTACGGGTCGCCGGTGACGGCGTACGCGCGCGATCGCGAGCCGCCGCAGACCCGGCGGAACTCGCACGCTCCGCACCGGCCGCCCAGCCGGCCGGGGTCCCGCAGTCCGGTGAACAGCTCCGAGGTGCGGTAGATCTCCGTGAGCGGTGTCTCGCGGACGTTTCCGGCACCCAACGGCAGGAAGCCGCTGGGGTGGACGGTGCCGGTGTGGGAGACGAAGACGAAGCCGCGGCCCGCGTTGACGTCCAGGGGCGGGCGCCGCACGCGGCGCGCTCCGGCGTTCAGGCCCAGCTCGGTGGCGCGCTCGCGCAACTCCCGGTACAGCGGGCCGAGTCCGAGCACCGCCACGTGGTCGTCGCCGGTGGCGGCCAGAACCCGGCGCTGCAGAGCGACGCGGCGGAAGTGGTGGGCCTCGGTGGTCTTGGCGGGCACGGTCAGCCCCACGTCGTGGACGAAGTTGAGGACGTCCTCCACCTCCCCCGCGGTCAGCACCCCGAGGCTGCGGCCGCGGCCGGTGGGCACCAGGAAGAAGGCGCTCCACAGCATCGCCCCGTGGTCGGCGACCAGGCGGACGATGTCGGGGAGGTCGTGCAGGTTGTGCCGGGCGACCGTGGTGTTGATCTGCACCTTCATGCCGAGAGCCCGCGCCGCGTCCCAGGCGTCCAGGGTCCACCGGAACACCCCGGGCACCCCCCGGAAGTCGTCGTGGAGTGCGGCGGTGGAGCCGTCCAGGCTCAGCGAGAGGCCGACCGCCCCCGCCGCGTGCGACTCCCGCAGCCGCCCCGAGGTGAGCGTCGGCGTACCGGACGGGGACACCGCGACCCGGACGCCGGCCTCCTGCCCGTAGGAGATGAGCTCGGTGAGGTCGGGGCGCTGGAAGGGGTCACCGCCGGTGATGACGAACAGCGGGGCGGGCTGCCCGAAGGCGGCCACCTGGCGCAGCAGCTCCTTGGCGGCGGCGGTGTCGAGCTCGCGCGGGTCGCGGTCGGGCACCGCCTCGGCGCGGCAGTGCAGGCAGGCCAGCGGGCAGGCCCGGGTGGACTCCCAGATGACGATGAAGGGCCGCTCTCCCGCGTTGTGCCGTTGGCGGCGGATGGCATGGGCGGCCGTGTTCATCGCGCGGCCCTGCCCAGCGCCCTGGGGCTGTGTCCGGCCGCCCTGGAGTCGGGGCAGACGAGGCGGGCGGCCGGACGGTGACCGGGCCGTACCGTGCGCGGCGTCCACCACGAGCGGCGGCGGTGGAATCGGCCTCGAGGGCGGTCGACGTGGTCGTACACGGGATACCTCCGGATCGGTCGCCGTCAGCATCCAGCGGCGGCGGTGGTCGGCGCGGCGGCCGATGGTCTTCTCGAACAGGGCCGAGGGTCCCTCTTCGCAACCGGTACGACGGGGCCGTACGGGCCCCTCGTCCGCGCCCGGACAGGCGCGGACGAGGCGTGCTGGGCCGGCAGGCGCGGGCGAGGCGTGCAGGCCCGGCAGGCGCGGGCGAGGCTCTGCAGGCCCGGCAGGCGCGACGGGGCCTTCGGACAGGTCCCGGGACGGACAGGTCCCGGCAAGCGCGGACATGCCACTTCAGACAGGCCAGGCCCCGGAAAGCGCAAACGGGCCTTCAGACAGGCCCCGGCAAGCACGAACGGGCCCTCAGACAGACCCCGGCAAGCACGAACGGCCCTCAGACTGGCCCTCAGACAGACCCCGGCAGGCGCGGACGAGCCTTCGGACAGGCCCCCGGACAGGGCCCCGCGGGAGCGGACGGCCCCCGGACAGGGCCCCGCGGGAGCGGACGGCCCCCGGACAGATGCGGTCCGCGCGCCGCCGGACAGACGCGGACGCGCCTGTCTGTTCAGGGGCGGTTCGGGGAGCGGGGTGCCAGGGCGTCAGCGGTGGCCAGCAGGGCCACGCCCAGACCGGTCAGTGCGGCGCCCAGGCCCGTGACCAGGGTCGTGAGGTGCCATGCCTGGTAGGCGGACATCAGTGAGGCGCGCAGGGACTGGCCCATGAACGCGGTCTGGCGCAGCTCGGCGAGCTTCTCGTCGTCGCCTCCGACGGCGTACAGCTCGGCGGTGATCTCGGCGTAGGTGCGGCCGCCGGTGGCATGGGCGAGATTGCCCTTGATGAACTCGGCGTAGGCGTGTGCCTCGGGGCCGGTTTCCACGCGGTGGCCGGCGTGGGCGGCGAGTTCGGCGGGCAGCCCGCGCTGGGGGAAGGTGATCTTCTGGGCCGCCAGTTCGGTGCGGATCTCCTTTCTGCCGCTGCGACCGCGCCACAGCATGACAGGTCCGGCGACTCCCAGGGCGATGCCGACCGTCCCGAGCAGGGTGCCGGCCCGGCGGTGCGATGCGTCCATGACGTGTCCTCTTTCGTCGAGTGGCTGTGGGTCAGCGGTGGCTGAGCCGCAGTCGCCAGGCTGCGGGGCCGCGTTCCAGGTACTCCACCGAGAAGGCTCCCGGGCTGCGCTGTTCGATCTGCGCGAGCAGCGGCAGCGGGTCGTGCGGGGCGACCAGCACCATCGCCGTGCCCGCCGGGACGGCGTCCAGGGCGCCGAAGACCGTGGCGTGACGCAGGGCGTGCGGAACCTCCCGCACGTCCAGTTCGGGCTCGGCCGTCTCCTCCTCGCCGCCGCAGCCGCACACCCCGCCGCAGCCGCCGGTCTCCTCGATCCGCGCCTCTCGCATGTCCTGTCCTTCCTGGAGGTCCTGATCCTCTTGGGCGTTCCTGGCGCGCGTGCCGTCGGCGAGCCGGTGGTGCATGTCCGCGAGCAGCGCGGCCAGGGAGACGTCGGGCGTCATGGCGAGCAGAGGCAGCACGAGGCCGTTCTCCTTGGCCACGTGCTCTTCGAAGAGCACCTGCAGGGCCCGGGCGTCGGCCGCCGCGCCCGAGGGGCCGGGTGCGGCACGCAGGGCGGCGACGAGCGCGGTGAGGCAGCGGTGTTCACCGATGAGACTCTCGACGAGCAGGCGGGCCTCGGGCATGCCATGGGCGGCCGGATAGAGCACGGCCTCCTCCACGGCGGCGTGCGGCAGCAGTGAACGGTCGCAGAAGGCCACTAGCCCGGCGTGGATCCGCGCGGCAGCGCTCGGGTCGCGGGCCACGGCGGTCAGCAGCATCTTGACCCGTCCGGCCAGTTCCCCGGCCAGGCGGGCGTGATGCGCCTCGGCGGCTTCGAGGGCCTTGGCGTCCTCGGGGGCCGAGGCGAGGGTGAGCGCACTCATGGGGGTGTCTCCAGCAGGTCGCGATCGGCTCGGCCGACCGGCACGGGCGGGGCCGGCATCCCGGGCGTCGGCGCCGGGGAACGTCGACGCCGGGGAAGAGGGATGCCGCGTCCGGCCGTGAGGGACGGCCGGACGCGCGACCGGACCGGGCGCCACGCGCCGTACGCGCTTCACCCGCGGCGGCCGGGGACGGGGGAATCAGCCGCCTGGCAGGCACGGAATGCGGTCGTACAGAGGGGCATCCGCGGTTCGGTCAGTGCCAAGCATGCAACGCCGGCCAGCCCGGCTCCCCCGCCGACCGGTCCCGGGTGCCGGGACCATTGGTCCCTGTTGCGGCCGGCCGGATTGGGCCGGAAGGTCGTCCGGCGAGGACCGCCGGCCCCAGGTGCACCGGGTTCCGCGCCACCTAGCGTTCCTGGCCATGGAGAACGATCAGAACGCACGGCGTCAGGAGCCCCGCGCAGGTGAGGGCTGGCCGCTGGCCGCCCGGCGGCTGCTCACCCGCCGTGAGGTGTCGGCCGACGGGCGCGCCGTGTTCGGCACGGGCGACCCGCAGTGGGAGGGCTTCTACCGGGACAGGTGGGCGCACGACAAGGTGGTGCGCTCCACGCACGGGGTGAACTGCACCGGTTCCTGCTCGTGGATGGTGTACGTCAAGGACGGCATCATCACCTGGGAGCACCAGGCCACCGACTACCCGTCGATCGGCGCGGACTGCCCCGAGTACGAGCCGCGCGGCTGCCCGCGCGGGGCGTCCTTCTCCTGGTACACGTACTCGCCCAGCCGGGTCCGCTACCCGTATGTGCGGGGCGCGTTGCTGAAGCTGTGGCGGGAGGCCCGTAAGCGGCTGGGTGACCCGGTGGCGGCCTGGGCCGAGATCACCTCCGACCCGGCGAAGGCCCGCGCGTACAAGCGCGCCCGTGGCAAGGGCGGTCTGGTCCGCGCCGACTGGGACGAGGTCAGCGAACTGATCGCCGCCGCCCAGGTGCACACCGTCAAGACGTACGGCCCCGACCGTGTCGCGGGCTTCTCACCCATCCCGGCGATGTCGATGGCCTCGTTCGCGGCCGGAGCACGGTTCCACTCGCTGATCGGCGGCACCCTGCTGTCGTTCTACGACTGGTACGCGGACCTGCCGATCGCCTCGCCGCAGGTCTTCGGCGACCAGACGGACGTGCCGGAAGCGGCGGACTGGTGGAACGCGGGCTATCTGATCATGTGGGGTTCCAACATCCCCGTCACCCGCACCCCGGACGCGCACTTCCTCACCGAGACCCGCTACAACGGCACGAAGGTCGTCGCCGTCAGCCCCGACTACGCCGACAACGTCAAGCACGCCGACGAGTGGGTCTCCCCGCACCCCGGCACGGACGGGGCGCTGGCGATGGCCATGGGGCATGTGATCCTGCGCGAGTTCCTGGTCGACCGAGAAGTGCCGTACTTCCAGGACTACCTGCGCAAGTTCACCGACGCGCCGTTCCTGGTGACCTTGCGCGAGCACGACCACGGTCTCGTTCCGGACGGGTTCCTCACGGCGGCCGACCTCGGCCGTGACGAGGAGAACGCCGAGTTCAAGACCGTACTTCTGGACCGGGCCACCGGCGAACCGGTGGTCCCCGGCGGCTCGCTCGGCTTCCGGTGGGGGGAGGCCGGGCGAGGCCGCTGGAACCTCGAACTGGGCGATGTCGTACCCGAGTTGAGCCTGCTGGAGCGGGCCGAGGAGAGCGTCGAGATCGCGCTGCCCCGGTTCGACGAGGGCGGCACCGAGGGCGGTTCGATCATGGTCCGGGGCGTTCCGGTCCGCAGGATCGGCGGACGGCTCGTCACCACCGTGTTCGACCTGATGTTCGCCCAGTACGGGGTGCGGCGTCCCGGGCTGCCGGGCAGCTGGCCGTCGTCGTACGAGGACGCGAGCGAGCCCTGTACCCCGGCCTGGCAGGAGACGATCACCTCCGTGCCGGCCGAGCAGGCGGCCCGTATCGCCCGGGAGTTCGCGCGCAACGCGGAGCGCACACAGGGCCGTTCGATGATCGCGCTGGGTGCCGGCACCAACCACTGGTTCCACTCCGACACCATCTACCGTGCCTTCCTGGCGCTGACCACCATGACCGGCTGCCAGGGCGTCAACGGCGGCGGCTGGGCGCACTACGTCGGCCAGGAGAAGGTCCGTCCGGTCACCGGGCAGCAGCACCTGTCGTTCGCCTTCGACTGGCAGCGGCCCACCCGGCACATGGCGGGCACCTCCTACTGGTATCTGAACTCCGACCAGTGGCGCTATGAGGCGTTCGGGCCGCAGGAGCTGGCTTCCCCGCTGGGGAAGGGACGGTTCCAGGGCAAGGGCTTCGCCGACTGTCTGGCGCAGGCCGTGCGGCTGGGCTGGACGCCCGGTCACCCCGGCTTCAACCGCAACCCGCTCGACCTGACGGACGAGGCGAAGGCTCGAGGGCGTGAGGTCGCCGAGCACATCGTCGACGAGCTGAAGTCGGGTCGGCTGCGGTTCGCCGCCGAGGACCCCGACGACCCGGCCAACTTCCCGCGCGTGCTGACCGTGTGGCGGGCCAATCTGCTCGGCTCCTCCGGCAAGGGCAACGAGTACTTCCTGCGGCACCTCCTGGGCACCGACGCGGCCGTCCGCTCCGAGGAGACCCCGCCCGAGGGGCGCCCGAAGGACGTGGTGTGGCGGGAGGAGGCACCCGAGGGCAAGCTCGACCTGCTGGTCACCATGGACTTCCGGATGACGTCCACCGGTCTGCTCGCCGACGTCGTCCTGCCGGCCGCCACCTGGTACGAGAAGGACGACCTGTCCAGCACGGACATGCACCCCTTCGTGCACGCCTTCACCCCCGCGATCGCCCCGCCCTGGCAGGCCCGCACCGACTACGACGCGTTCCTCACGATCGCCGACCGGTTCAGCGAGCTGGCCGCCGAGCACCTCGGCACCCGCACCGACGTCCTCGCGGTGCCGCTGCTGCACGACACCCCCGACGAACTCGCCCAGCCCGGCGGGGTCGTACGGGACTGGAAGGCCGGCGAGTGCGAGCCGATCCCGGGCCGGACCATGCCGAAGCTGGTCACGATCGAACGGGACTACGCCGCCATCGGCCAGAAGATCCGCGCCGTCGGCCCGCTCCTGGACACCCTGGGCACCACCACCAAGGGCGTCACCGTCCACCCGAACCAGGAGATCGACGACCTGCGGCGCCGCAACGGCACCGTCAGGGACGGAGTCGCCGCCGGACGGCCCGCGCTCGCCACCGCGAGCCACATGTGCGAGGCGATCCTCGCCCTGTCCGGCACCACCAACGGCCGCCTGGCCACCGAGGGTTTCCGCGCACTGGAGCAACAGACCGGCAGGGAGGGCCTGGTGGAGCTCGCCTCCGAGCGCGAGGCGGAGCGGATCACCTTCGCCGACACCCGCACCCAGCCGCGCTCCGTGATGACCTCCTACGAGTGGTCGGGCTCGGAGACGGGTGGCCGCCGCTACTCGCCCTTCGTCATCAACACCGAGCACAAGAAGCCCTGGCACACCCTCACCGGCCGCCAGCACTTCTTCGTCCAGCACGACTGGATCACGGAACTCGGCGAGCAACTGCCGGTCTACCGGCCGCCGTTGAACACTCCCAAGCACTACGGCGACGAGCACCTCGACGACGGCCGCGCCGAAGTCACCGTCCGCTACCTCACCCCGCACTCGAAGTGGTCGATCCACTCGAACTACCAGGACAACAAGTACATGCTCGATCTGTCCCGCGGTGGGCCGACGATCTGGATGTCCACCGTCGACGCCGAGAAGATCGGCGTGAAGGACAACGAATGGATCGAGGCGTACAACCGCAACGGCGTCGTCGCCGCCCGGGCCGTGGTCACTCACCGCATGCCCGAGGGAACCGTGTACATGTACCACGCCCAGGACCGCAACGTGAACGTCCCCAAGACCGAGGTGAGCGGCAAGCGCGGCGGCATCCACAACTCCCTGACTCGGCTGCTGCTCAAGCCCACCCATCTCGCAGGCGGCTACGCGCAGTTCACCTACGCCTTCAACTACTACGGCCCGACCGGCAACCAGCGCGACGAGGTCACCGTGATCCGTCGTCGCTCGCAGGATGTGGAGTACTGACATGCCCCGTGGCGAAGCCACTATCGGACGGGTGATGGCTCAGATCGCGATGGTCATGAACCTCGACAAGTGCATCGGCTGCCACACCTGCTCGGTCACCTGCAAGCAGACGTGGACCAACCGCACCGGCGTCGAGTACGCCTGGTTCAACAACGTCGAGACCAAACCCGGCGTCGGCTACCCCCGCCGCTACGAGGACCAGGAGCAGTGGAAGGGCGGCTGGATGCTCGACAAGCGCGGGCGCCTCGTCCTGCGCTCCGGTGGGCGGATCAAGCGGCTGCTGTCGCTGTTCTCCAACCCCGACCTGCCGACCCTCGAGGACTACTACGAGCCGGTCACCTACGACTACGACAACCTGGTCAGCGCCCCGGCCGGCAAGGACATCCCCGTCGCCCGCCCCCGCTCCGTCCTCACCGGCAAGCCCACGGCCATCACCTGGGGCGCCAACTGGGAGGACGGCCTGGGCGGCGCGCCGGAGAACGCCGGCGGCGACCCCAACCTCAGCGGTGAGTGGGCGCGGAAGGTCAAGTTCGAGTTCGAGCAGACCTTCCTCTTCCACCTCCCGCGCCTGTGCGAGCACTGCCTCAACCCGGCCTGTGTCTCCGCCTGCCCGTCGGGCGCGATGTACAAGCGCGTGGAGGACGGCATCGTCCTGGTCGACCAGGACCGCTGCCGGGGCTGGCGGATGTGCGTGACGGCGTGCCCGTACAAGAAGGTGTACGTCAACCACGCCACCGGCAAGGCCGAGAAGTGCACGTTCTGCTTCCCGCGCATCGAGGCCGGCCAGCCCACCGTCTGCTCGGAGACCTGCGTCGGCCGGCTGCGCTACCTCGGGCTGCTGCTGTACGACGCCGACCGCGTCGGCGAGGCCGCCGCCACCCCGGACGAGAAGGACCTGCTGGACGCCCAGCGCGGCGTCTTCCTCGACCCGCACGACCCCGAAGTCCGTGCGGCCGCTCGGGAGTCGGGCATCCCCGACGACTGGCTGGACGCCGCCCGCCGCTCCCCGGTGTACGACCTGGTCATGCGGTACAAGGTGGCGCTGCCGCTGCACCCGGAGTACCGGACGATGCCGATGGTCTGGTACGTGCCTCCGCTCTCCCCCGTGCTCGACGCCGTCGACGCGGCGGGCGGCGACCAGGACGACCCCGACCATGTCTTCGCCGCCGTCACCCGGCTGCGCATCCCGCTCGAGTACCTGGCCGAGCTGTTCACCGCCGGGGACACCGATGTGGTCGGCGGGGTGCTGATGAAGCTCACCGCGCTGCGCTCCTACATGCGCGAGCGCACCCTCGGTGAGGAAGGGGACGAGGCGGTCCTCAAGGCCGTCGGACTCACCGTGCGCGAGGCGGAGGACCTGCACCGGCTGCTCGCCGTCGCCAAGTACGCCGACCGGTACGTGGTCCCCGCCGCGCACAAGGAGGACGCGGCCGCACTGACCGCGATGGAGAACCGCTGCCCGGTCGAGTCGTCGGGCGAACCGGCCGAGGCCGGTGGCCGACGCGTGATGCTCGGCATCCCCACCCTGCGCCGCGACACCGCCGGAGGCCACTCGTGAGCCCGCTGCCCTCCCCCAGTGCTGAACGCCTGGGGAGACCCCCATCGATTCCCGCCCTCGTCCGCACCCGAATCCGGGCGGCCGTACGCCGCCCGGCCCGGCTCACGCCGGAGGAGGCCGAGGCCCGCTCCCTGCTGCTGCGGCTGTGCTCGCTGCTGCTGCAGTACCCGGATGCCGAACTCGCCGCCGCCCGCCCGGTACTGACGGCCACGGTCGAGGCGCTGCCGCCGTCACCCGCCGCCGAGCACCTGGCCGCCTTCACCGCCTGGCTCGCCGACGAGGAGCCGGAAGCTCTGGAACGCCACTACGTCGAGATGTTCGACCTGCGCCGCAGGAGCAGCCTCTACCTCACCTACTACCTGCACGGCGACACCCGCCGCCGGGGCATGGCCCTGCTCACCCTGAACCAGCGCTACCGCGCCGCGGGTTGGGACACCGACGGCGGCGAACTGCCCGACCACCTCCCGGTCGTCCTGGAGTTCGCCGCCCTGACGGGTCCCGGTGCCGGCGAGGCGCCGCTGCGCCAGCACCGGCGCGGGCTGGAGCTGATCCACCGGGCGCTGACCGACTCCGACTCCCCTTACCGGCATGTCCTGGCCGCGCTGCTCACCCTGATGCCACCGCCCACCGAGGCGGACCGCGCGGCAGTGGACCAGCTAGTCGCCGAGGGCCCGCCGGACGAGGAGGTCGGCCTCGACCCCTACGGGACCTACGGGGACGGCGAGTTCGCGCCTCCGGGCACGTTCGTGCCGCCCATGCAGGCACCGCCGACCCGAGTCCCGCCCGCCCCGACCAGCCGTACGGAAGGCCCCCGATGAACGCCGCGCTCTCCCCCCTGGCCGCCGCCGCGGCGAGCGGTGCCGATCTCCTCCTGTGGGTCGCCGTCCCCTACATCTGCCTCGCCGTGTTCGCGGTCGGGCACGTCTGGCGCTACCGGCAGGACCAGTTCGGCTGGACCTCCCGGACCACCCAGCTCCTCGAACACCGCTGGCTGCGCTGGGGCAGCCCGCTGTTCCACCTCGGCGCCTTCATGGTGATCGCCGGGCATGTCGTGGGGCTCGCCGTTCCCGGCTCGTGGACCGAGGCCGTGGGCATCAGCGAGCACGCCTACCACACCACGGCCGTCTGGGCGGGCTCGGTGGCGGGCGTCGCCATGGTCGCGGGGCTGGGCATGCTGTGCGCCCGCCGGCTGCTGACCCGCCGGATCCGCCTCGGCACCGACCGCAGCGACAAGCTCCTCTTCCCGCTGCTCTCCGCCACCGTCCTGCTCGGCATCACCGCCACCGCCGCCCACAACGTCTTCGGCGGCGGCTACGACTACCGCTCCACCGTCTCCGTATGGTTCCGCGGCCTGTTCGTCCTCCAGCCGGAGCCGGAGGCCATCGCCGGAGCCCCGCTGCTCTTCCAGTTGCACGCCCTGACCGCCTTCCTGCTCTTCGCGGCCTGGCCGTTCACCCGGCTGGTCCACGTGTGGAGCGCCCCGATCGGCTACCTCGCCCGGCCCTACCTGGTCTACCGGCGGCGGACCGCACCGGCGGCAGCCCCGGGGGTGGGCGGCCGGACCCGGTCCGCGTCGGGCCCCCGGCGAGCCGCATGAGCCACGGACCCTCGCTCGCACCGGGCACCACGACCGCCCCGCGCCCGCACGCGGTGGGCGCGAGCCGCCGCACGGGATGCGTGATGGTCCTCCCCGGGATCCTCGGCTGGCTCGCCTCCTTCCGGCTGACCGTGGACGACCGGCGCCTGCTCCGCGACCCCGCCTACCAACCGCCCTGCAACATCAGCCCCGTCGTGAGCTGCGGCAGCGTCATGTCCAGCCCGCAGGGCGGCCTGTTCGGCTTCCCCAACATGCTGCTCGGCCTCGGCCCAGTCGCCGACGTGACCACCCTGGGCGTCGCCGTGCTCTCCGGGGCGCGCCCGCCGCCCATATGCCCGGCCACTGGCTGCTGGCCCGCCTGGGCAAGCGTGTGCTGCGTCCCGGCGGTGTGGAGCTGACCCGGTGGATGCTGGACGCCCTGGGTGTGGGTCTGCGGGACCGGGTGGTGGAGCTGGCCGCCGGCCTCGGCGCCACCGCCCGGCTGACCCTCGCCCGCCGCCCGGCCGCCTACACCGCCGTCGACCGCGACGCCGCCGCCGTGGCCGCGCTCAGCGCCCTCGCCGCCCCCGGCGCGACCGAGGTGCGTGCCGTACGGTCGGACGCCGCGGACACCGGGCTGGCGGACGGCGGTGCCACGGTCGTGTAAGGCGAGGCGATGCTGACGATGCAGCCCTACCCCGCCAAGCGGCGCGTCGTACGGGAGGCACGCCGTCTGCTCGACGGCGCCGCCGACCGGTACGCCATCCACGAACTGTGCCTGCTGCCCGACGACCTGGACCCGGCCCTCGCCGACCGGATCACCTCGGACCTGCAGGACGCCATCCACGTCGGTGCCCGCCCCCTGACGCCCACCGACTGGAAGGCACTCCTCACCGACGAGGGCTTCACGGTCACCGCGCACAGGACGGCGCCGATGGCGCTGCTCGAACCGCGCCGACCGGTCGCCGACGAAGGGCTGACCCCCGCCCTGCGCATCGCCGGCCGAGCGCTGCGGGACCCGGCCGCCCTGCGCCGTGTGCTGCACCTGCGCCGCGTCTTCCAGCGCCACAGCGCCCATCTGGGCGCGATCAGTCTGCTCGCCGTCCCCACCCCGTCCCAGCCCTGAGGAGGTCCCCCAGATGACCGCCACCGTGATCACCGACCTGGCCGCCGAACTGACCGTGCCCGAGGACGGTACCCTCAGCCGCGTCCTGTACCGCGACGACCGCCTGCGCGTGGTCGGCTTCGCCTTCGCCGCCGGCCAGGAACTGACCGAGCACACCTCCGCCCTGCCCGTGGTCATCCAGGTCGTCCAAGGCCGTCTCGACCTCTTCCTCGGCGAGGAGATGACCGAGGCGACGCCCGGAAGCTGGATCCACCTGCCGGCGCGGCTGCCGCACACCGTGCGTGCCACCGAGCCCAGCGTCATGCTGCTGACCATGCTGCCCGCCCCGGAGCCGTCCGGTTCCGCGCTGTGACCGACGCCCGGTCGTGCGCCCTGCCCTGATCAGCGCACCAGCGCCGCTGCCACCGTGGACGACAGCACGGCGAACAGCGGATCGGGACTGATCCCCCCGGCGGCGCTTCGGCCGGCCGGGCCCGGCCGGATGTCCCCATGGGGTCGATCGGCCCTCGCAGGACGACCCGTTGGTCTCTGCCGTCGTCGATCGCGGATGGGGCACCGTGGAGGTGTGATGTTCAGGTCCGTCGTGCCCGGAGGGATGCGCACATGCTGAAAGGGAAGGGCAGGGTGTTGCTCTGGCGCTGGCGGCGCAACCCACTCAGGAGGCGCTCCGACATCGCCGAAGCCTGGATCGGCGTCGCAGCGGCGGCACTGCTGCTGTTCATGGCGCCCGCGGTGGGCGTGGTGACGGCCGTCGTCGGCGAGCGCTCCGCCCTCGACCAGGCGCAGGGCCTGCACCGCGCTGCCGCCCGCCTCGTCGAGGACGCCACCGTGACGCCGTCACGGTTCTCCGGGATGACGGACGACCACGCGCGGGCGACCGTGCGGTGGACGTTGCCCGACGGCTCTTCCAGGACCGGTGAGGCCATGACGGCAGCGGGCGGCAAGGCGGGCTCGTCCACCACGGTGTGGCTGGACGACGCGGGCCGCCTCCGTCCCGCCCCGCCCACCCCCGCTCAGGCCGGCGCACAGGGAACCGCGCTCGGCGCGGCGGCCGGAGCCGGTGCGTGCGTGCTGGTGGCAGGCGCCTCGTGGGCCGCACGGGCACGGCTGGATGCGCGCCGCACAGCCCAGTGGGACCGGGCCTGGGCCACGTTCAACACCGACCGGGGCCACCGGCACGCGTAGGACCCCTCCGACAGCAGGCCCGAACACGTGCCGGGCCGCGGATCACGTCCCCCTCGACGACACGGGCGCGGCGGTCGGGCTGCTGGATGCAACGGGGCTCGCCCACCACGACCGGCCGAGTCCCACCCGGGGACCCTCAGACGCATCGAGCCTTACCCGGGCTGCCTGTCACCGCCCGTGCCGGGACCGCCGCAGACATTGCGGCGGGGGGAGAGCCTGAGTGTGCCGGTGGCCACGCCGCCTCCACCGAGCCACCATCCGTCGATCCGACCACGATGAATCGTGGACACGGCTGCGTTCAGCGGGGAATCACCCAGCCCGGTGCCCAGGTCCCGGCGGCGTCGTGGCCGGCCGCCGTGGCGGCGAGGTGGGCGCGGAGGGTGGCCAGTGCGGGGTGGGGGTTGTCGCGGTGCCACAGGAGGGAGTGCGGGTAGACGGGCGTCGGGTCGGTCACCGGGATGCGGCGCAGGCCGTGGCCGGCGGGCCAGACAAGGCGGGTGTCCCCGCCCATGAAGGTCGCCAGGGCGGGCGTGTCGGCGATGGTGTCGAGGAGAGCGTCGGAGCCGAAGTTGGGGCCGGTCGCCTCGATGGTGAGGCCGAACTCGGCGACGAGGTCGTCGTAGTAGGCGGCCCACTCGGTGCCGGGGACGATGCCGGGCATCCAGATCCGATGTCCGGCGAGCTGAGCGAGGGTCACCGACCGGGCGCCCGCCAGCGCGTGGGCGGGGCCGGTGAGGAGTTGGAGCGGCTCGTCGAGTACCCGGACGGAGGCGATGTCCTCGGGAAGGGGCCGGCCGGGTGCGGCGACGGCGCGGAAGGACGCGTCGATCGCACCGGACCGGATGGCGGTGAGGGCGGTCTCGATTTCGAACAGCATCACCACGTCGAGGTCGATCTCGGGGTGCACGCGGTGGAAGCCGCGCATCAGGCCCGACGCCGCGCCGCGCGAGGCGATCACGTCGACGCGCAGCGGACGGCGGCCGGGGCGCACGGACGCGACCGCGCGCTCGGCGACGCGCAGCAGCTCGCGCGCGTGGGGCAGGAACGCCTGTCCGTCGATGGTGAGCTCGGCGCCGCGCGGGGTGCGCGTGAACAGCCGCACGCCGAGAGTGCGCTCCAGTGCGGCGACGCGTTTGGAGACAGCCTGCTGGGTGACCGCCAGCTCCGCGGCTGCCTCCTGGAACTGCCCCGCGTCAGCGGCAGCGACGAAGGTCCGGACGGTGTCGAGGTCCACGCCGGACACCTTAGGGGTACAACCGATGGTTGTGGCCGACGGCCCTGCGGTTGTTTGATCCCTGGGCACGGTGCTCGGTTTGATGCTGCCGATCGCGAATCGGTTGTGCAGGGTGAGTGCGAGGGGCATCGGACATGAGGAGCGGGCACCGGCTGGGACGTCTGCTCGGACATCGGCTGGGGCGGCAGTTCGGTTGGCTGTGGGCAGCGTACGGGACCAGCGCGCTCGGCACGTGGCTCGCCTTCGGCGCGTTCCCGCTGATCGCCATCCAGGTGCTGCACGCCTCACCGGCCGAGGTCGCCGCGCTCTCCTCCGTGGGGGCTGCGGTGGGCGCGGCCGCGGCGGTGCCGCTCGGCCCGTGGGTGGAGTTCCGCCGCAAGCGGCCGGTGCTGATCGCGATGGACCTGGTGCGGTTCGCGGCGCTGCTGACGATCCCCGCCGCGTTCGCGCTCGGCATGCTCACCTTCCTTCAGCTCCTGCTCGTCTCGGTCGTCGTCGCGGCGGCCGACATCACCTTCCGCGCCGCCTCCGGGGCGTACCTGAAGACGCTGCTGCCGGCCGAGGACCTGCTCGTCGCGAATGCCCGATTCGAGTCCACGACCTGGACGACCACGATCATCGGACCGCCGCTGGGCGGCGTGGCGATCGGGCTCCTCGGTCCGGTGGCGACGGTGGTGGCCGACGCGGTCAGCTACCTGCTCTCGGCCATGGGCATCCGCGCGTCGGGCGGGAACGAGCCGCCGCCCGTACGCCGGGAGGCCCCGCGCATGCGGGCCCGGGACCTGCTCGACGGCTGGCGCTACATCCTCGCCGACGCGACACTGCGCCCACTGTTCTTCAACACCGCCCTGTTCAACGGCCTGGTGATGGCCGCCCAGCCGCTGCTGGCCGTCCTGATGCTCGGCCGACTCGGCTTCACACCTTGGGAGTACGGCCTCGCCTTCGCCGCGCCCTCGATCGGCGGGCTGCTCGGTTCGAGACTGGCCCGACCGCTCGTCACCCGGTTCGGGCAGCACCAGGTCCTCGTCACGGCCGGGGCGCTGCGCGCGATCTGGCCCGTCGGCCTGGCCTTCCTGGGGCCCGGCACGTCAGGGCTGCTGCTGGTGATCGGCGTCGAGCTCGGGCTCATCTTCTGCTGCGGGGTCTTCAACCCCGTCCACGCCACCTACCGCCTCCAGCGCACCGCGACCGACCGGGTCGCCCGCACGCTGTCCGCCTGGGCGGTGACGACCAAGGCCTCGACCGCGCTCCTGACGGCCGTCTGGGGCGTGCTGGGCGGCCTGCTCGGCCCGCGTACGGCCATCGGCCTGGCCGGCGTGCTCCTGCTGGCGACCCCGCTGCTCCTCCCCCGCCGCGCGGCAGCACCTCTCTCCCAGCCGGAACGGGCGCCACACCACACCTGACGGGCCGCAATCGACCCGGGCGTCCCGGCCTCCGGCCCCGGCCGGCTCGGAGGAGGTGCTCAGAACACCAAGGGGCCCGGGGACAACGGGGTGACGGCCTGGCAGTAGGACGTGATGCCGAACATCACGAAACGCAGCGCGTGCACGCCGCCGATGGTGTCCAGGCTGTCCCCGGGTTCGACCGTGCCCTCGAGCGGGCCGGTGTTGAGCGGGTCGCCCGCGAGGAGGGGTGGGTTGGACAGCGTCCCGGTGAAGGTGGTCGGCTCTCCACTGCTGGTGTCGTAGAGCACCAGGGTGGTGGTGATGGTGTACGGCGGGATGGTGACGGGGGCGGTTATCGAGGTCAATGTGACTGTGATCGTCGCCTCGGTGCCGTTCTGGGCGGCAGTGAATTCAGCGGTGGTCCACCCCAGGGTTCCGCAGTCGTACTGGGCCGTGGCCCGCATCGGTGTCACGGCACCCGCCCCGGGGGCCAGAGCCACAGTGGCGGCCATCAGCGCTGCGGAGGCAACAGCGATCACCGCGGTGCGTAACTTCCGCTTCGTACGTCTCATGACTCACTCCTCCTGCGCAGACCTGCCGTTTGCCTGACGTCACGTCAGGTATTGGCCACATTGATGCGCAGGGAGCGCGAGAAGGCAAGCGACACGGATGCCTGGCCAAGGCCACGTTCAACGTGATGCGCTGAGGGCTGCGTCACGTGCTCCGCCTGCGTCAAGACGCGGTCAGGCGGGCTGCCACAGCTCGACCCGGTTGCCCTCAGGGTCCGTGACCCAGCCGAAGCGACCGACACCCTCCATGTCCTGCGTCTCTTCAGCCACGTCCGCTCCCTTGGCACGCAACTGCGCGAGCATCGCATCCAGGTCGCGGACGCGGAAGTTGAGCATGCTCTGCTGGGCGCGGGACCCGAAGTAGTCGGTCCCGGACTCGAACGTCGCGAACACCGTCGGCCCGGCTCCCTGCTGCCACAGGCCGTTCTCATCGGCCTCCAGGCCCAGGCAATCGCGGTACCACACGCTCAGGGCTGTCGGGTCGGTGGCCCGCATGAAATATCCACCGATTCCAAGCACACGTTCCATGCCGCCATCCTGCCAGGACGACGATCCGGCGGGCCGACACGACACCATCGCCCGAGACGCATCTGGCCGTCGAGCAGGGACAAAGCCACTGTCCGTCGTGATCACAGCCGGGCACGGCGGGGCGATCCTCCAGGCCCACCTGCGCAGACGCGGTACCGAGGCGACCATCCCCGTCGCCGCGGACCGCGTCCCCAATCGCCGGCAACTCGGCTCGTGCGGCTGCCGTCCCGGCGGGGTGCTGGTCGCCGATCTGCATCTCGAACTCAGCCCGCTGTCACGGGAAGAAGCCGTAACCCGGCTGCGAACCTGGGCCGTGGAGCAGGACACGGGGCGCCACGGCCGGTGATCGGTCAAGTAATGGCTCGCCCAACGCCCACCCCTCTGACCGGACTTCGGTAGGCGCGGCGCCCCAGCCGCGCCCACTTGCATGATCCGCCGAACACCCCCTAGACCTCGATGGTGGCTTCGGCTTCGGCCCTGTCGGCAGGGTCCACTGGCTTGGGACGACCGGGCAGGAGCAGGCACACCGGTACGGCGACGGCGGTGAAGGCCACCGACCACCAGAAGGCGGCGTCGAAGCCGTCGGCCAGGGCACCCGGGGTGTGGGCGTCGCCGGCGGTGTGCTGGAGGATGACGGCAAGGACGGCGATCCCCACCGAGCCGCCGATCTGCTGGGCGACGCGGGTGATGATGCTGGCGTCGGGGATCTCCTTGTGTTCCAGGCCGACATAGGCGGCGCCGCTGAGCGCGATCATGGCGGCGCCCATGCCGATGCCGCGGACGAGCAGCGCGGCCATGAGCAGGACCTCGCTGGTGTCGTCGGTGACGAGGGCGAACGGCACGGAGGCAGCGGTGACGACGGCGAAGGCGGCGAGGGCGACCCAGCGGGGGCCGATGCGGTCGGTGTAGTTGCCTGCCAGGGTGCGTGCGAGGAGCGCGCCGACGCCCTGCGGGATGAGGAGCAGCCCGGCGCCGAGGGCGTCCTCGCCACGGACCTGCTGAAAGTACAGGGGCAGCAGCATCATCGCCCCGTACAGGGTGATGCCGCCCAGGAAGAGGAGAGTGGAAGCGGAGGCCAGTGCGCGGTGGCGGAACAGCCGCAGGTTGACCAAGGCGCCGGTGGTGCGGGGCAGTGTCCGGGCGGTGAAGCCTCCGACCAGGGCGAGGCCGCCGATGAGCGGGACGAGGACCTCGGCGTCGGCGAAGCCCGCACTGCCCTCGACCCGGGAGAGTCCGTAGATGAGGGCGGCGACGCCCGGGGAGAGCAGGAGCACGCCGATGACGTCCAAGCGGGCGCGGGGGCTGCCGGGTGCGGGCCGGTCGTCGGGCAGGTTGCGCCGGGCGAGCCAGCCGCCGACGACGCAGAAGGGGACATTGACGAGGAACAGCCAGCGCCAGTCGGCCAGATGCAGGATGAGGCCGCCCAGGACCGGGCCGAGGATCGGGCCGAGGGCGGTGGGCACGGTGATGACGGCCATGACCTTGCCGATGTTGCGGCCCTTGGCGGCCTGCATGATCAGCGTGGCCGTGAGCGGCATCATGATGCCGCCCGCGATGCCCTGGACGATGCGGAAGGCGATAAGGCCGGCCGCGTCCCACGCCAGCGCGCTCAGGATCGAGCCGAGCAGAAATACGCCAAGGGACGCCGTCCACAGGCGTTTGCCACCCAGCCGGGACTGGGCCCATCCGGCGAGCGGGATGGTGACGAACACCGCCAGCAGGTAGCCGGTGCTCACCCACTGGATGGTGGACAGCGGGGCGTCGAGTTCCTCCGCCAGGTCGCCCAGGGCGACGCTGACGATGGTGGTGTCGAAGACGACGGCGAGGGCGCCCACGATGATGGTGACCGCCGTCCGCCACACGGCGGGGTCCATGCGGTCGGGGTCCGCGACCGCGGGTGCGGTTCCGGTCTCGTTGGGAGTGCTCACGAACAGCCACCTTAAGATATAGCGGTCTATCTTACGATGGTCAGGGTAGGGGGCTAGAATAAGAAAGGTCAATCTATCTAAGGGAGGGCGGATGGCCGAGCGGCGCCGTGGAGCGGCATTGGAGAAGGCTCTTCTCGATGCGGCCTGGGAAGAACTCACGGACCACGGCTACGCCAGGTTCACCATGGACGCCGTCGTACAGCGCGCGGGCACCAGTCCTCCGGTGCTCTACCGCCGCTGGTCCGGCCGCGACGAGCTCGTCCGGGCGGCCATCACCCACGTCCTGGAGCGCTCCCGAGTAGACACCCCCGACACCGGAAGCCTGCGGGAGGACGTCCTCACCCTCATGCGGGAGATCAACGCCACCCGTGTCCAGCTCGTCATCGTCATGAGCGCACACCTGGCCGGCTACTACCAGGAGACCGGAACCAGCCCCGGCGACCTCCTCACCGCGGGAGGCGAGCAGACCGCCGACATGCTCTTCGACCGCGCCGTCGCCCGCGGCGAGATCAAGCCGGAACACCTCACCGAGCGCATCAAGTCCCTCCCCTTCGACCTGCTGCGCCACGAAATCCTGACGACCTTCGCGCCCGCACCCGACCACGTCCTCGAAGAGATCGTCGACACGATCTTCCTCCCCCTCGTGCGCTGACCACGCGGGACCTCTCATCCGAGGGCCCCGCCACGATGAGTTTCGGCCGGATCGCGGGTCTGTTCTGGTGTCGTAGGACGTCGTCGTACGACGCCGCCCGGCACGAGACCCCACGGAGGACGCCATGACGACCACGCCGAGTGACCCGACCACGGCGCTGCCCAGCCGCCCGCCCGTCGTCGACCTGGCCACCTGGCAGGCCGCCCGTGACGAGCTCCTGGTCCGCGAGAAGGCCTATACCCACGAGGGCGACGCTCTCGCCGCGGCCCGCCGCCGGCTGCCGATGGTGGAGTTCGACGGGACGGTCGAGGTCGTCGGACCCGACGGCCCGGTCCCGTTCCTGGACCTGTTCCAGGGCCGCGACGAGCTCGTGGTCTACAAGCACATGTGGTACGACGGCGCGCCGCACCAGGGGCAGTGCGAGGGCTGCACCACCACGGCCTGGCACCTCAAGGACGCCGTCTACCTCAACGCCCGCGGCGTGTCCTTCGCCATCCTGACCACGGGTCGGTGGGACGAGGTGGCCTCCTACGTCGAGTTCATGGGTTACACCCAGCCCTGGTATTCAGTGCGCGAAGTGGACGCGCCGGTCGGTGGCGACATGGGTTACCTCACCTGCTTCCTGCGCGACGGCGACCGCGTGTTCCTCACCTACTCCACAACGGGCCGTGGCAACGAGCGGGTCAACGGGTCCCTCGGCCTCCTCGACATGACGCCCTATGGCCGCGGCGAGGCATGGGAGGACAACCCCGAGGGCCGGCCCGAGGGGCGCAGCCCGTGCTGGTCCTGGCGCGCGGACGCGAACGGGAACGCCACCTGGGGCCCGACCAGTCGCCCCGTACCGCAGTGGACCCGCCCCGGCGCAACCCCCGTGGAAACCCTCGGCCGACACGGCCACCACCACTGACACGGTCTCTGGCTGCCCGCCCGATGACGAACCCCCGCCCTGCCGGGCTGGAAGGACGGGGGTTCGCGGTCCATGTGCCGCGTCAGGGGCCTGTGGTGCCCGGCGTTTTCACCCCAGCCCTGGGGCGCGTCATCCACCCACGGCATCCTCGGCCTCCCAGCGCAGCAGGTCCCCCGGCTGGCACTCGAGCACCTCGCAGAGCGCGGCGAGCGTCGCGAAGCGCACCGCCTTGGCGCGGCCGTTCTTGAGTACCGCAAGGTTGGCGGGCGTGATCCCTACGCGGTCCGCGAGTTCGCCCACGGACATCTTCCGCTTGGCCAGCATCACGTCGATGTCGACGGCGATCGGCATCAGATCACCTCGTCCAACTCGGCCTGCATCTGCGCCGCTTCGACGTCGCGCGCGACGGCTTGGGCGAGCAGCATCCGCAGCACGAGCACGATGAGCGCGACCCCGAGGATGGCCACGCCAACCCCGCCCATGATGACGGTGACGCCCGGGTCTTCCCGTTGGCCCGGCGCATTGATGAGCGTCACCGCGAACCACACCAGGGCAGCCGCCACGATCGCGCCGATCACTCCATCCACGTACCGGAAGGCGGCGTGGGAGAACACGGTTCCGCGTCGCACCATCGTCACCAGCCGCCATACGCAGACCAGGGCGACCTGGACCGAGACCATGCCCAGGATCGTGATCACGCGCAGCGGAGTCAGCGGGAGCGACCCGTCCTCCGGGTCGTTCCCGCTGACCAACGTCCACACCATCAATGCCTGTACGAACACGGTGCCGACGAGCACCACCACGAGCACGCCGCGCAGCGCACACACCGCCAGTTTCCCCATAGCCCATCCCTCCATCGACTTGCGATGGAAATCTATCGAGTTTCGATAGACGAAGCAAGGCGTCACCTGCGGCCGCCCCCTCACCGCACGCAGGAGGAGAACCAGAATCTGATGAAGTACTACTGGGCCGGGTCCAGCCCGGCCATTTGTTCTGCGAAGGCCTGAGCTGCCGTCGGGGAGGTGAAGAGCCGGTCGAGGCGGGAGCGGGCCAGGTTGCGCAGGAACGGGCCCGAGTTCGTGTCGTCGCCGGCGTCGTGGACCGTCCGGGTCAGCCAGTGGGAGAACTCCTGGTCGTTCCATACGCGCCGCAGGCAACGCCGGGAGTAGGTGCGCAGCCCGGTGTCGTCGTGGTCGCGGACGTGGTCCCGGATGGCGCGGGCGAGGAGATCGGCGTCGTACAGGGCGAGGTTCATGCCTTTGCCGCCCATGGGGGCCACGATGTGGGCGGCATCGCCGACGAGAAACAGCCGGCCGTACTGCATCGGGTCGTGGACGAGGCTGCGCAGCCGGAAGGTCTCGCGGTCGGTGATCGGGCCCGCGATGAGGGCGGGGTCGGCGAGTCTCGTGCGCAGCGCGTCCCAGACGCGGTTGTCGGGCCAGGCGTCGGGATGGTCGTCGGGCGGGCACTGGAGGTAGTAGCGGCTGCTGTGCGGTCCGCGGGGGAAGTGCGCGGCGAAGCCCTGCGAGCTGACGGCGAGCAGGGGGTGAGTGGGGGGCGGGGCGTCGGCGAGGACGGTGAGCCAGCCGATGCCGTGGTCGTGGGTGTGGGCGGTGAGGACGCCGTCGGGAACGGCGGTGCGGGTGACGCCGTGATCACCGTCGCAGCCGGCGACGAAGGCGCAGGTGATCGTATGCAGGGCGCCTTCGGCGGAGCGGTAGCGGACGGTCGGGCGGTCGCCGGTCAGGTCGTGCAGGGAGACGTCGGCCGCCTCGTAGCGCAGGTCGCCACCGTCGGCGAGACAGGCAGCGGTGAGTTTCTGGACCAGGATCTGCTGGGGACACAGACGCGCCCCGGGGCCTTCGGAACCGTCGCGGTCGTCGACGAGGTGACTCTCGCCGTCCACCCTGAACTCCAGGATGCCGTCGTGCGGCGGGCCGCCCAGCACCAGGTCGGCCAGCCCCCAGGATTCGAACATCCTGACGGCACGGCTCTCCACGATGCCGGCTCGCTGCCGCTGCGCCACGTACTCGCGGCTGCGGCGCTCCAGGACGACACAGTCGACGCCGCAGCTGCGCAGTAGAAGGGCCAAGGTCAGCCCGGCCGGCCCCGCACCGATCACCACGACGGTCGTGGACTCCGGCGCTTCACTCAACTCCCGCTGCTCTTCCGCCACTTGACACCTCCCAGTGCAGCGTAGCCGACGGCGTCGCCCAAACCGGCGCGGTCCTCGCACGTGCCCACCAGTCCACGGGGGATCCGGTGCGGGTGCGCCGGTGGATCGCCGGGCGGAGCGTCGGGCACCGGGAGAAGTGGCGGGTCGGGGAGAGCAACCGGCAGTAGCAAGGAGCTCACACGATCACGGGGGTGTTGACGTTCTGTGACTGCGAAGGACCTCTTACCGTGTTGCATCATCTTTGTTGGCGCCCCGTGTCTTGCTCCACGGCCCAGGTCCGCAGCCGGTTTACGGCCTCTTCCCGTGACAGCGGGCCGAGTTCGAGATGCAGATCCTGTAGCTGGCGAGTGGCCGCACCGATCAGTGGGCCTGGAGGTATGCCGAGCAGCTCCATGATCGCCTTACCGTCCAGAGCCACCGGAACGTTGGGGAGCCTCCTGCGTTTCTCGAACTCCGCAGCGGCACGCGCTGTTCTCTCGTGCTC
Organism: Streptomyces sp. NPDC096132; assembly: GCF_044763345.1. NCBI lineage: Bacteria > Bacillati > Actinomycetota > Actinomycetes > Kitasatosporales > Streptomycetaceae > Streptomyces > Streptomyces sp. NPDC096132. Next base: position 46,977 of record NZ_JBIWGA010000025.1, on the reverse strand, counting down.
CGCCAGCTGCTCCTCATGCCACTCGGCGTAGGTTGCCGCCCATCGAGCAGTCCGGCCGGCCAACTGCCAGCCGTCCATGTCCTGTTCCCGACCAAGCCCCACTTCCAGGAACAGGTCGTGGTAGTCCGCTTCTTCGGAGCTGCTCGGAACGACATCGAGCAGGGCGAGTGCGGCATTGATCGGCCAGTCTTCCCGTGGACCGGTGAAGTCCCAGGTATGGGCCGGACCCCACACCTTCGCGCCGGTTCGCCACACGGCAGAGGTCTGGTATCCGTCTCCCCCGTGGAAGTCTGCCTCCACGTAGGCGATCGGCCCGCCCCTGGACCAGTAGCTCCAGGTCTGCTCGAAGGCCGGGGACATTACCCTGAATGGCTGACTCTCAGGCCCGGCGCCATCCTGGCCGGCAAGCAGACCGGTCGGCTCCTCGAGGAGTTGTTCGGTGACAGGCACGAGCCCCATGCACTGTCGGAGCGGGGCGACAGCCGCTTCCCGAATCCCGGCAGTCTGGCTCCTGAGCAGGTCGAAACTTCCCATGACAGCGTTGAGCTCGTACGGCATTCCCGCAGGGTAACCGTCGGAGAAGTCCACGACCCGGCTGTGCTTCTCGGCGCAGCGCCGTAGCCGCCCTTGCGGGCGATCTCGCCGACGAAGCCCAACTCTCCGAGCGCGCAACGGGTGGCCACAGCGCGCGAACGGCTCCACCGAGTCGTGGTCAGCGGCGGACCTCGCGGTAGCGGCTGGGGGTGGTGCCGTAGGTGGAGGTGAAGGTTCGGCTGAAGACGGCCAGGTTGGTGAATCCGTATCGGGCCGCGATGTCGGTGAGCGAGTGGTGGGCGTTGCGGGGTGAGAGCAACGCCTGGCGGCAGGATTCCAGGCGGCGGGTTCTGATCGCGGTGGCCACCGTGGTGTCGAAGCGGGAGAAGACCCGGTGGAGGGTGCGCGTGGAGATGTAGAAAGTGTTCGCGATCTGCTGGGGTGACAGGCTCGGGTCGTCGATGTGTGCGTCGATGTGGTGCAGTACGGCGGTGTAGAGCCGGCGTGCCTGGGCGTCGGGGTCGTCCGGCTCGACCTCCTCGAGCGCGGCTGTGATCGCCAGTTCCGCGATTTCGCCGGCGAGGCGGACAGCACCGCCCGAGGACACCTCGCAGCCGGGGTCCAGCAGGTTCGACAGGACTGGTGACAGCAGCCGTCCCAGCGCCGAATCCGCGCGCACCGCCGTCGCGGTCAGCTGATGCGATCCCGACTCCGTCAGCGGAATGGACGCGCGTGGCCAGGTGTACACGCGCAGCTTCCAGTCAGGGCTCAGGTTCCAGGTGAACGGTCGGGAGGTTTCGTAAATGGCGAAATCCCCCGGTCGCAGCGTGCAGGTCCGCCCGTCCTGGGAGAGGAGGCCCTCGCCCGCGACCGGCATGCCGATCTGCAGAAGGTTCCGGGGTTGACGGGCGGTCAGGCGGGGGGTGCGCTCGAAGGTCTGCGAGGTGGCGGCGACATCGGCTGCCATCAGGTGCGCCAGTTGCCGGGTGCGCACCGACCCGGAGAACCGGGCCGGGTCGGCAGGCGTGATGTCGAGCGCGACGAAGGTGTCGCGGATCATCTCGATCCAGGTATCGACCGCATGGGTCTGAACCGTCGCCGAGGCGCAGTCCTGGGCATCAGGCCGATCGGCGGGTGCAGGCTGCAACGACATCGGCCCCCTCCTCCCAAGTGGATCTCATCCCCACAAAGCCGACTGAGGCGTGTAGTGCGGCCGTACGATACGCCGTCGCGGTCCGGAACGGGAGGGGCGGGGCGGTCAGCGGCCGGTCGGGCTCGCGGCCGCGGCTCCGGCCGTGCGATCGGATGCCCTCCCGCTCAGGGCCGCCGCGCTGACGATGGCACTGACGGTCAAGGCGGCTGTCTCTGTGCGACAAACACGACGCTGCGGCGACTCGTACGGTCATGGTGACTCGCGGAACCCCAAGAGGACGTTCCGGGCTATCGCCGACTCGCACTGGAGGCCGAGATGCCACCTCATTCCGAGTGGAAAAAGGATCGCTCGACGCGTACGGGTATGCCGACGCCGCGTTGATGACGTGCCGCCCGCTGGACGGCGCCGGCCCGGTCGCGCCTGGCGACCCGGGCGCCGGCCCCGGCGCGTTTCGCCGGGCCGGCATCCCGAGATCGACCTCTCTCGCCTTTCGACGAGACGCAGACCGTGGTGTCTCCCTACGCGCCGATGAGCCTTGATGAGCCTTGACATATAGGAGGATTGGTATGGAGCTTCCCTCGCGGAGGGCCGTCGAGGACCTGGCCGACGAGTTGCGGCTCGGCGTTCCCGCGGAGCACCTGGACGTGTACCACGCGGCGGCGTCGGGCTTGCTCGGCTCCTGGGCGGTCGTCGACGAGCTGTACGACCACGATGTGGCGCCGAAAGCCCCGGTGCGCACATGGTCCGAGCCGGCCGACAACCCGCTCGGAGCGTGGTACGTGACCACCGAGCTGCGCGAGAGCAGCGACGGCCCGTTGGCGGGTCGCCGTATTGCCGTCAAGGACAACGTCGCGGTCGCGGGCGTACCCATGATGAACGGATCGGAGACTCTTCGCGGCTTCGTTCCGGACGTGGACGCGACCGTGGTGACGCGCCTTCTCCAGGCGGGAGCGACCATCGCCGGCAAGGCGGTGTGCGAAGACCTGTGCTTCTCCGGGGCGTCGCACACCTCCAAGACCGGCCCGGTCCGCAACCCCTGGGACCATGACCGCACGACCGGCGGCTCGTCGAGCGGCAGCGCCGCTCTGGTCGCCTCCGGTGAGGTCGACCTCGCCCTCGGTGGTGACCAGGGAGGGTCGATCCGCATCCCGGCCGCGTTCTGCGGCATCGTCGGCTTCAAGCCCACCTTCGGTCTGGTGCCGTACACCGGAGCGTTCCCCATCGAGCAGTCGCTGGATCACCTGGGCCCGATCGCGCCGACTGTCGCCGATGCCGCCGCGATGCTGACGGTGATCGCGGGTGCGGACGGCCAGGACCCCCGCCAGCCCACCGGTATCGCCGGTGCGGACTACCTCGCCGCGCTGGAGAACTCGGGACGCGGTCTGCGCATCGGTGTCGTCACCGAGGGATTCGACCAGGCCAACTCCGACCCCGGCGTCAACGCGGTCGTCAGGCAGGCCGTCGAAAGGCTGACGACGGCGGGCCACGTCGCCGAGGAGGTCTCGATTCCGTGGCACAAGCACGGCGCCGCGATCTGGGACGTCATCTCCGTCGAGGGCGCGACCTGGCAGATGGTTCAGGGCAACGCCTACGGCATGAACTGGAAGGGGCTCTACGACCCGGCGCAGATCGCGTTCTTCGGCGAACAGTGGCGCCGCGATCCATCGGCGTTCTCCGAGACGGTCAAGCTGGTCGCCCTCGGCGGCACCTACGCGCTGCGCAACGGCTACGGCGCGAGCTACGCCAAGGCGCGCAACCTCGAAGGCGTCCTGGCCGCCGCCTACGACAACGTGCTCGACACCTATGACGTCCTGGTCATGCCGACGCTGCCCATCACAGCGAGCCTCGTCCCGCCGGCGGACGCCCCGGTCGAGGAGGTCCTCGGACGAGCTCTCGAAATGCTCTCCAACACCGCGCCGCTGGACGTGACGGGTCACCCCGCGTGCACCATCCCGGCGGGCCTGGCCGATGGCCTGCCCGTCGGTCTGATGGTCATCGGCAAGCGGTTCGCCGACGCCGAAGTCCTGCGCGCGGCCCACGCCTTCGAGCAGACGCTCGGAACGCTCACCGTCCCTGACAGGAAGAAGGAGTTCAGCGCATGAACGGTGTGTTCGACCTCGCCGGCACCGACGGTGTCGGGCCGGTCGTCGTCCCCGACGAGGAGCCGGTCTTCCGCACCGAATGGGAGAAGGCCGTCTTCCCGATGTTCGCCATGTGCTTCCGCGCGGGCTTCTTCGGCGTCGACCAGTTCCGTCACGGCATCGAGTTGATCGATCCGGCCGTCTACCTGAAGTCGCCGTACTACGAGCACTGGGTCCACACCGTCGAGCACTTCGGGGAGAAACTCGGCAAGCTCGACATGGCCGAACTCGACCGACGCACCGAGTACTACCTCGCGAACCCGGATGCTCCGCTTCCGGAGCACGCCGACGACCCCGAGCTGCTCGCCTTCGTCGAGGCCGTCGTCCCGGCCGGCGCTCCGGCCAAGCGCCCCTCGGACAAGGTGGCCCGTTTCAAGGTCGGCGACATCGTCCGGGTCGACCGCTCGGCTCCCAAGGGGCACACGCGCCGTGCGCGCTACATCCGCGGCGCGATCGCCGAGGTGGTCCTCCACCACGGCCCGATGATCTACCCCGACACCGCCGGGAACGGCCTCGGCGAGAACCCGGAGCACGTCTACACGCTCCGGTTCACCAACGAAGAACTGTGGGGCGCCGAGCACGCCGAGCCCAACGGCTCCGTCTACGTCGACGTCTGGGACCCCTACATCGAACTCGTCACCCCCGTGTCCGCCGACACCGAAGGAGCAGTCGCGTGAGCGCGAAGATCCGGACCCAGGAGGAGATCGCCGCCCGAGTCAAGGCGCTCGAGTCGATGCTGATCGAGCAGGGCATCATGACCACCCAGGCCATCGACCGCATGGTCGAGATCTACGAGCACGAGGTCGGCCCGCAACTGGGCGCCAAGGTCGTCGCCAAGGCCTGGAGCGATCCGCAGTTCAAAGCGCGCCTCGTCGAGGATGCCTCCGAGGCCTGCAAGGAGCTCGGTATCAGCGGCCTGCAAGGCGAGGACATGGTCGTGGTGGAGAACACCGACACCGTCCACAACGTCATCGTCTGCACGCTCTGCTCCTGCTACCCGTGGCCGGTGCTCGGCCTCCCGCCCAACTGGTACAAGGACCCGCAGTACCGTGCCGCCATCACCCGCGAGCCGCGCAAGGTGCTCGGCGAGTCCTTCGACTTCACCGTGCCCGAGGACGTCGAGGTGCGCGTATGGGACTCCAGCAGCGAGATGCGCTACTGGGTTCTGCCGCAGCGCCCCGCCGGCACGGAGGGCTGGACCGAGGAGCAGCTCGCCGAGCTCGTCACCCGCGACTCGATGATCGGCGTCGGTCCCGTCGCCACGGCCGCGTCATGACCGGCACGGAGACTCTCCCGGGCCCGTACGCCTCCCCGGAGACGCTCGGCGAGTCCCGGCGCCAGGTCGAGGAGCTCGTCTGCAGTCTGCCGGGCGCCGACCCGAGCCAGATGGGCTTCCAGTTCCCCTGGGAGATCCGCGCCTTCGCCATGGCGGTCGCGGCTCACCAGGCGCTCAGGTTCGACTGGTCGCAGTTCCAGGGCGCGCTCATCTCCTCCATCCAGGACTGGGAGAACGGCGACACCGGGACCGGCGAGGTTCCGTGGTCGTACTACGAGCACTGGGTCGCGGCGCTGGAGACCGTCATGGCCACCCACTGCGCCCTGGAATCGAACGCGCTGGCCGAGAAAGTCCGGCGAGTCCTCGCCGAACCGCCGAACCGCAACCACCACGAGGCCCACACCGAGCCGATCGCCGTCGATCCTGCTCGCAGCCGGTCGGGGCGCGGCACGTGAACACAGCAGCGGCCCCGGCGACGTCAGGGCCGGCGCGCGCCGGTCCACGGATCCGGATGTGCCGGGGCTGCTGTTGCGGCACCACCCGCAAACATCCCGACGTGGATCACGACGGCATCGCCGAGATCCTCACCCACCACAGCGGTCCCGACACCGAACTGGTGCGTACCGACTGCCTGTGGGCGTGTGAGCTCTCCAACGTCGTCGTGGTCAACCCGTCCACCGAGGCACGACACGCGGGAACCAGACCCGCCTGGATCACCCATGTGAACACCGTCGAGCGTGCCGAAGCCCTGGCCGCCTGGGTGCGTGACGGCGGCCCCGGAATCGCCGAACCGCCGCCGGAGCTCGGCCTTGTCCGCACCGGGGCTCAGATCGCACGCGCAGGCAACACCGGTTGGTGACGACACCCCCGCCCGATCGCACAGCTCTCACAGATCTCACAGATCTCACAGAAGGAACCACTCATGGAATCCGCAATCGACACGCACCTCCGGTGCCCGCGCACGCTGTCGCGGCGGGTGTCCGAGGACTACACACCGCCGTTCCCGATGTTCGTCGCCCGCGGTGACAAGGCGCTGCAGCAGGTCGTGATGGCCTACTTCGGAGTCCAGTACGCCGATGAGGGCCGGCGTCCGCAGGCGCTGGCCGCGCTGCGGCACATCGTCGACAGCTTCGGTCTCGCCGACGGCCCGGTGCGCCATGACCTGACGCACCACGTGGACAACCAGGACCATCACAACCTGATGGCCGTCGCGTACTGGGCCGACCCGGCCGCGTACTGCCGCTGGCTGCGCTCCGACGACGTCAAGGGCTGGTGGGAGTCGGACGAGCGGCTGGCCGAGGGCCTCGGCTACTTCCGCGAGATCGTGGCGCCGCGCGCGGAGCAGTTCGAGACCTTGTACGCCTTCACCGAGGACTTCCCGGGCATCGGCGGCCTCATGGGTGAGTGCAGCGGCGAGATCGAGGAGCACGGCTACTGGGGCTCGATGCGTGACCGTATCCCGCTCTCGCAGACCGACTGGCTGGAGGCCCGTTCCGAGCTCACCGTCGTCTCCGGTGACCCGGCCAAGGGCGGCCGGGTGATCGTCCGCGGCCACGACAACATCGCGCTCATCCGGTCCGGCCAGGACTGGATGGCGGCGGGTCAGGACGAGCGCGCCCTCTACTTCGACGAGATCCTGCCCAGCCTTCAGGACGGCATGGACTTCCTGCGCGACAACGGCGACACGCTCGGCTGCTACAGCAACCGTTTCGTGCGCAGCATCGACCTCGACGGCAACGAGCTCGACGAGAGCTACAACATCGGACACTGGCGGTCTCTGGACCTGCTGGAGCGGTGGGCCGAATCGCACCCGACACACCTGCGGATCTTCGTCACCTTCTTCCGTGTGGTGACCGGCCTGGAGAAGCTGCGGCTCTACCACGAGGTCTCGGTCTCCGACGGCAAGGACCAGATGTTCGAGTACGTCAACTGCCACCCGCGTACGGGAATGATGCGCGACGCCACGCTCCCCGCCGCGGTCTGAGCGACCGCAGGGATCCCGTTGCCGGGCCGAGCACCCGGACCGGCAACGGACCACACCCGTTCGCTTTCCCGCTGGAGATGAAGGCCTCAAGGATGAGCACGACGACCACCGCGCTGCGCACAGCCCGCGACCGGCTGCAGAAGCTGCGCTCCGCGTACGAGGACGCACTCTCCTCGTTCTCCTGGCCCGATGTCGGCCCGACGTTCAACTTCGCCCACGACTGGTTCGACACCTACGCGCGCGACAACGACCGGCCCGCACTGGTGATCGTCGAGGAGGACGGCACCCGCGCCTCGTACTCCTTCGGCGAGATGGCCCGGCGCTCCGACAAGGTCGCGGCCCATCTCGCCGCCCAGGGCATCGGCCGCGGCGACAGCGTCGTCGTCATGCTCGGCAACCAGGTCGAGCTGTGGGAGAGCATGCTCGGCCTCATCAGGCTGGGCGCCGTCATCATGCCGACGACCACCGCCGTCGGACCCGCGGAGCTGATCGATCGCCTGGACCGCGGCAACGCCCGCGCCGTCATCTGCAACCCCGCCGACACATCGAAGTTCGACGAGGTCCCGGGGGGTTACCTCAAGCTCGCGGTCGGGGACACGGAAATGCCGGCCGGATGGCTGCGCTACGCCGACGCGTACGACCTCGCCGGTGACGCCGCCAAGGCAGCCGTGCCCCACCCGGCCAACGCGAGCACCGACCGCCTGCTGCTCTATTTCACCTCCGGCACCACAAGCCGGCCGAAACTCGTCGAGCACACCCACCTGTCGTACCCGGTCGGCCATCTGTCGACGATGTACTGGCTGGGGCTCCAGCCGGGTGACGTCCATCTGAACATCTCAAGCCCGGGCTGGGCCAAGCACGCGTGGTCGAACTTCTTCGCACCGTGGCTGGCCGAGGCCACGATCTTCGTCTACAACTACGCCCGCTTCGACGCCAGAGCCCTCCTCGGGCAGATCCGGACCGAGGCGGTGACGACCTTCTGCGCGCCGCCCACCGTATGGCGGATGCTGATCAACGCGGATCTGAGCGGTGGACCGGGCAGCCTGCGTGAGGCGATCGCCGCGGGTGAGCCACTCAATCCGGAGGTCATCAGCCAGGTCCAGCGACAGTGGGGACTGACCATTCGCGACGGCTTCGGGCAGACCGAGATGACCGCCGCGGTGGCCAACACCCCGGGCCGGCCGCTGAAACCGGGATCCATGGGCCGCCCGCTCCCCGGTGTCCCCGTGGTGCTCACCGACCCGCTGGGCAACCAGGTCGAGGGCGTCGGGGAGGGCGAGATCTGCCTCGACCTCTCGCAATCCCCGTTCACCTTGATGACCGGTTACCAGGGCGATCCCGAGCGCAACGCCGCAGCGATGGAGGGCGGCTACTACCACACGGGGGACGTCGCGTCGCGTGACGAGGACGGCTACATCACGTACGTCGGCCGTACCGACGATGTCTTCAAGGCGTCCGACTACAAGGTCAGCCCGTTCGAGCTCGAGTCGGTGCTCATCGAGCACCCGGCCGTGGCGGAGGCCGCTGTCGTTCCGGCTCCGGACGCGGTCCGCCTGGCGGTGCCGAAGGCGTACATCGCTCTGGTCGAGGGCCACGAGCCCAACGCCGACACCGCGCGGTCGATCCTGCGGTACGCCCGTGACCACCTCGCGCCGTTCCTGCGGGTGCGGCGGATCGAGTTCTACGAACTGCCGAAGACCATCTCCGGCAAGATCCGCCGGGTCGAACTCCGCCGGCGTGAGAACGAGGTTGAGGGAAACCGCCCTGCGGGCGAGTACCGCGACTCGGACTTCCCCGAACTGAAGCACTGACATCACCAGCAAGAGCACCACTGAGATGGAACGCGAACCCGAAGGAGCCCCTGCCATGGCACAGCACATCGCGCCGCCGACAGTCACCACTCCCGAACTCCCCGCCAGGCTGCCGATCTCCGCGATCGTCCCGTGGGCGGTCTTCTTCGGCATCCTGATGCTGATCCTGCTCTACTTCGTCGGCGCGGAGCAGGGAGCCACCTCCGTGATGAGCGGAGAGGACGTCCACGAATGGGTGCACGACGCCCGCCACCTCCTCGGCTTCCCCTGCCACTGACGCAAGGGACACGGACACGCTCATGAACTCCGCAACAGTGAGACACCTACTGGTACGCGGCATGCTCGCCGGCCTCGGGGCCGGCGTGCCGGCCCTGGCCGTGGCCTACTTCCTCGGTGAGCCGAACGTCGGCAAGGCAATCGGCTTCGAGGAGACCCACGCGCACGAGCACGAGGTCGAACTCGTCTCCCGCAGCCTCCAGTCCACCGCCGGCCTCGCCACCGGTGTCCTGGTCTACGGGATCGCCTTCGGCGGTGTCGCCGCCCTCGCCTACTGCTTCTGCCTCGGCCGAGTCGGCCGCTTCACTCCACGAGCCACGGCGCTGCTCCTGTCCGCCTGCGCCCTGGCCGTGGTCTATGTCCTGCCCTTCCTGAAGTACCCGGCGAACCCGCCCGCCGTCGGCGACCCCGACACCATCGGCAAACGGACAACCCTGTACTTCCTGATGATCGTGCTCAGTGTTCTCCTCGCCGTGGCCGCCGTCCTCCTCGGCAGGCGGCTCGCACCCAAGCTGGGCACCTGGTACGCCACCGTCACCGCCGTGGCGGCCTTCGCACTGGCGATCGGCCTGGCGTTCGCGTTCCTGCCCTCCGTCAACGAGGTGCCCTCCGGCTTCCCGGCAACGGTGCTGTGGCGGTTCCGACTGTCGGCTCTCGCCATCCAGGCCACTCTGTGGGGAGTCTTCGGACTCGTCTTCGGCGAGCTGGCGCAACGGCTGCTCAGCCCCGAGCCGACCCCGGCAACGGGGGCGTCGCCCGCGGCGGTGACGGCAGGCACTGCGGCAGTCGTGCTCTCGCCCAAGTGAGTCCGGTCGTCGTGCCGGGCCCAGGCGCGGGCCCGGCTCGGGAAGGACGTACTGGAGACCGTGTTCCGGAAGGCGGCCGGCCCGCTCGCCACCCCGGGCGCCCGGGCGCGTGGCGACGGGGGGCTGAGGCTCCTCGCCCTGGACGGCACGCTCCTGCCCTCTGGACAGACTCGCTACGCCGTCGAGCGCTCGGCCCCGCGGTGCTCAGGGCGAAAGCCCGACCATGGCCGCGCTCTCCCGCCACGGAAGGGCACGGGCCTCGTCACTGCGGGCCGGTTCCGAAGGGTCGGGGAAGGAGGGCCAGCCCGGCCAGGGCCTCGCCCGCACGCTCGGCCGTTCCGAGGTGGTACTGGGGGCGGAATCTGCCGAGGACCGCGGTAACCGGTGGCAGCAGGAGCGGCATGAGCTTGCGTGCCGCCCAGGGCTGGGCGCGCCCCAGCGAGGTACCGGCCGTCAGGCCGGGGTTGTATGCGATCACGGTGATGTGACGCGCCCGTGCTTCGTCGTGTGCCGCCAGGGACCGCGCGGTCAGCAGGTTGCACGGCTTGGACGCCGCGTACGCGCGCATCCCCGAACGTGCGCCGCCGCCCTTGGGCGGATCCGCGAGTGACCGCGGATCGAGTGTCTTGGGGGCCATCGACGTGATCGGACATGTCGATGCCCGTGGCGGCCGTACGCCCCCTGACGTCGTCCGCGAAGGCGCGGACGCTGTCGAGGGATGCCAGATCCACCGGAAGCACGCTGCCGCCCTGTGGGGCGACGCGATCGTTCCCTCTTGCCCGGCCAGGACCCAGGTCTGGCCTTCGCGAGAACCCAGGTCAGCTGAGGTCGGCGAGGTCTTCGTCGGTGAGGTCGATTCCGGCCACCGCCATGTTGTCTTCCAGGTGGGCCAGGGAACCCGTGCCCGGGATGGCCAGGGCCACCGGGGAAGACGCCAGCATCCACGCCAGCCCGATCTGGTGCACGCTCACGCCGTGCCGGGCCGCGACCTTGCCCAGCCGGGCGTCCTCGAACTCCCCGCCGCCACCCACCGGATGGAACGGAACGAAGGCGATCTGGGCCTCCTCACAGGCCGCCAGGAGGTCCGCGTCACCGCGCCGGTTGGCATGGAACTCGTTCTGCACTGCTGCCACGGGAGCGATCGCACGCGCCTCCGCCAGATGAGCGGCGTCGACGTTGCTCAGACCGAGGTGACGGATCAGGCCCTCCTCACGCAGGGCCGCGAGCGCCTCGAAGCGCCCGGCGAGGGACTCGCCGAGCGGGGGCTCCATGAAGCCGATACGCAGGTAGACCAGGTCCAGGCGGTCCACACGCAGACGCTCCAGGTTGGCCTCGACGAGGCCGCGCATGTCGGCCGGGGTGCCGTGGGAGAAGCCGTCGGGGCGGACGATGGGCCCCACCTTGGTGGCCAGGACCAAGCCCGCCGGGTAGGGGTGGAGGGCCTCACGGATCAGGGTGTTCGCACGCACCGCGCCGCCGGCGCTGGCGTAGAAGTCCGCGGTGTCGATGTGGTTGACGCCCAGTTCCACGGCACGCCGCAGCACAGCCCGGCCGGTCTCGGGGTCACGGGCCGGACCGCCCATGCCCTGCTGAGACGGGAGGCGCATGGCCCCGAAGCCGAGCCGGTTGATGACCAGGTCGCCGCCCAGGCGGAAGTCTTTGCTCATGCGGCCAGCCTGCACCGGCCCGAGACCCCCGACGAGTCGATGGCACCTTGCTGCCAGAGGCACAATGAACGTATGGCGCAGACCATGGTCCTCAAGGGAGATCTGGAGCTCCGGGCACGCATCAGGCCTCTGGCGGAGTCCCACGACGCGGAATGGGTCAATGTCGCACGCGACCTAGACACCTGGCCCGGTGCCCGTGAGGCCGCGCGGCGGCGGATCCACCGTGACGCTGGGGCTCAGGCCCGCAAGCTGTACAGCCCCACCGTGCTGGCCGACGAGCGCGACCGGGAGACTCTCCGCGAGCTGGCCGCGAGCGGCATCCCGGTACGCATCGCCGCGACACCGCTGCTCCAGGGAACAGTCTTCATCGACCGGCGGACCATGATTCTCGCCGACCCCGGGCCCAGGGCGTCGTACGCGCTCGATCACCGTCACCGCACGTACACGATGAGCGCCGAGCCGTCGCTGGTCAGCGGGGCGTACGCGCTGTTCGAAGCCGCGTGGGAGAGCGCGACCGACCTTGCCGCGTTCCTCGATCCCGACCGGCCCCGGATAGACGCGCAAGGCCGTACGGTCCTGTACGCGCTGGGCTCCGGCATGACCGACGTGGCCGCCGCGCGGGAACTGGGCATGTCGCTGCGCACCTACCGGCGCCGGGTCGCCGAACTCCTCGTCGCCCTCAACGCGGAATCACGTTTCCAGGCCGGGATGCGGGCGGGAGTGTGGGGTCTGTTCCGGGGGTGACCCACCTGGGCACAAGGGAAATGGTCCGGGGTACCCGGCGAACGTGTCCGTACGAGCGCCGACCTGAGCGCCGTCCTGCTGCTCCGGCGCCTGCCCGCCGCGTCCCTCACCCTTCTCGCGCCGCCCCGGCCGAGTCGCGGAACGACTTGAGCACGTGTCGCACCATCTGCCCGGCGGTGTTGGCGCGAAGGAATCCGGAGATACCGCCGTAGGTGAGTTCGAGCACGATTCCGCCCATGTCGAGAGCGCTGATTCTGCGGTCGCGCCCCAGGGCGAGTTTATCGAGGAGGAGATTTCCGATTTCTTCCCACTGGCTGACGAAAAGCTGCCGTTGTCGCATTCCCAGATTTCCGTCACGCTGCGCTCGCCGCAGGAATTCGATGGCGATGATCCCCCATTTCTGTTCCGCGGCGCGGGTGTCGGACCAATGGGCGACGATTTCGATGACGGCGTCCGGGTCGGTGACGTCGCGCAGAAACTCGGAGAGTTCCTCGACGTCGTGCCCCGCGTTGCCCTCCAGGAGCTGCTGGAGGACGTCCTGCTTGGAGGAGAAGTTCGAGTAGAACGCGCCCTTCGAGTAGCCGGCCTCGTCCGCGATGCGTTCGACGGAGGCACCCTCGTATCCCTCGCGCGCCACCACGTCACGTGCTGCGTTCAGGAGCTTCTCTCGCGTGAGCGCCTGGCTCTGCTCTCGCGTCAGCCTCGCCATGATGATGCTCTCCCCACTGCATTCGCTCACAAACGGCGGAACAGCCCGGTGTTGAACCGCGCGCCAGTGTATCGTGCCGGAACTCGCGCCCCGGACCGGAGGAAAACCCGAGTGGTTCTCGGCCGGTCCGGTCGCCGCGCGACGAACTCAGCCGGAAATTCCATTCTTGGACACGTTGACGACGGAGCCCTGCGGCACCCAGCTGGTGCCATTGAACTCGTGGAGCTGGTACTCGTGCACCAGTCGGCCGTCCGATTCCCCGGTCAGGCTCGCTCCGTCGATGAGGAGCGGGTCCTCCACCTTGGCCAGGGAGTCCCACGAAGCCAGGAAGCCCTTGCTGGTGACCTCCTCGGCGCCCTTGAGGGCCGCGACGACGGCCGCGGCCAGTCCGTAACCGGTCAGCGCGAACGACTGGGCCGCGTCCGCCTTGGGCGCGTACTTCGCCATGTCGGCGCGGTACTGCACCAGCGCCTTCTCGTTGTGCACCGCCGGGTTCTGCGGGTCCTTGAACCACTGGTAGGAGAGGGCTCCCTTGACGTTGGCGGCGCCTGCCGGCTTGACCGTGCTCGCGAAGTCCGCGTACGGGCTGCCGATGAAGACCTGGGGGTGGTAGTCGATCTGGCCCATGTAGGACAGCAGCGCGCCCAGGGTCGGCGGGCCGAGCGTCACCACCAGGGTGTCGACCTTGGCCGCCTTGAGCTCCGTGACCTGCGAGGCGACGTCTCCCTGTCCGGGCGGGAGTCTGAGGGCCTTGACCGGCTTGACGCCGGCCTTGGCGAGCCCGGCGAGCTGGCTGTCGGCGAGTTCGTTGTTGAAGCCCATGAAGCCGACGACGGCCTTCGGGGTCTTCTCCTTGATGTAGCGGCCCTGGAGCTCGCCCTCCCAGGAGATGTCGGGGACGAACGCGCGCGAATCCGGGAACTTCTCGACGTCGCTCAGTACCGTCTCTCCGCCCTGCACGATCTGCGCCACGCCCGCCGAGTTGAGCTGGGGCCGGGCCGCGACCGCGATGCCGCCGAAGTTGATGACGACCGTCGCGTGGTCCTTGGTGACGAACTCGGTGTTGTTGGACACCAGACGGGCGGGGTCGAAGGCGTCGTCCTTGACCTGGAAGTCGATCTTCCGCCCGTTGATGCCGCCCGCGACGTTGACCGCCTTGAAGTAGGCCGCCGCCCCGTCCGCCGAGACGCCCGCGGACGACAGGACGCCGCTCAGCGGGTAGCTGGCGCGGATCACGATGTCGCTGTTGTCGGTCTGCGTCCCGGACGAGCGTCCGGAACAGGCGGTGGCGGTGGCCGCGGCCACGGCCACAAGGGCGATCAGCTTCGTTGGGTAGTTCCTCATCGAACTTCCTTTTCTGCGGGGAGAGGAGCTGGTGCGGAAGGAGAGTCGGTGGTGGGTGCGATCCGGCCCAGGAGGCGCGTGAGACCGCCGACGAGACCGGTCGGCGCGACGGTCAGGGAGAGGATCAGACAGCAGGCGTAGACGAGTTGGGCCCAGTTGCCGGAGGTCTCGCCGCTGACGACGTTCTCGGCGGCGGTGGGCAGGTAGACCACCATGGCCGCGCCGACGATCGCGCCCGCCCAGGTCCTGGTGCCGCCGACGACACTGGCCGCGAGGAGCGTGATGGAGAGGGCGATCTGGTAGCTGTCCGGCACCGCGATGGCGACGACGAGTGCGTAGAGCGCGCCGCCGACACCGGCCACGGCCGAGCTGACGGCGAAGGCCATGAGCTTGACGCGGTTGACGTTGACCCCGTTCGCGGCGGCGAGCAGGGGGCTCGTACGCACGGCGGCCAGGGCTCTGCCGCCGGCGCCGGTCACCAGGTTGCGCAGCAGGAGCAGTGTCGCGGCGAGGGCGAGGAGGCTGACGACGAATCCGAACTGCGCCCCGGTGAGTCCCGTCCACGCGGGCGGCTCGATGCCCGGGTGCGCCAGCGAGAGGCCGAACGTCCCGCCCGTGGTCGACTTCAGCCGGATGACGACGAGGGGGAAGACGGCGGCCACGGCGATGGTGAGCAGTCCGAGGTTGGCGCCGCCCATCTTCAGTGCGAGCGCGCCGAGCAGTAGACCGAACACCAGGCACAGGACGCCGGCCAGGAGGACGGCGGGCACCCACGGCCATCCGTTCTTGGTGACGACGACGAGGGCGGCGTATCCCCCGAGGCCGAAGACGGCGCCGTGGCCCACGCTGATCTGGCCGGAGTGTCCGAGGAGGAGGTTCAGCCCGGCCACGGCCATCGCGAGGGTGAGGACGCGGGAGAGGTCGAGCAGGTCGTAGTCGGAGACCAGGAAGGGGATGACGAGGCCGACCACGAGGGCGGCGGTCCAGCCGCCGGGGACGGCGTAGCGGCGCAGTGTGTTCATACCCGCACCGTCCTGGTCCTGCCGAAGAGTCCGGCCGGCCTCACCGTGACCACTACGGCGGTGAGCAGGAAGGGGGCGACGACCGCGAGGTCTCCGTCGAGGCCGGGGACGTACCGGCCCGCGAGCCCGTTGGCGATGCCGACGAGTACGCCGCCGACGACCGCACCGACCCGGCTGGCCGGCCCGCCGAGCGTGCCGGCGGCCAGCGCGAGGAGCAGTGGGAAGGTCATCATCCCCGGTGTGAGGGTGAGGACGGGTGCCGCGACGATGGCCGCGAAGGCGCCGACCGCCGCGGCGATCGCCCAGCCGATCATCAGCCACAGGCCCTGGTGCTGCCCGAGCACGGTGGCGGAGGCCGGGTTCTGTGCCACGGCACGCAGGCGCAGGCCGACGCCGGTCCGGTTGAACAGCAGTGCGGTGACGGCCATGACGGCGAGCAGGGTGATCAGTGAGCCCAGTTGCTGCACGGTCATGCGCAGTCCCGCGAATTCGATGAGGCCCTCGCCGAAGGGGCTGGGGAACGTACGGGGATCGGTCGTCCAGACGATCGCCATGAGCGCGTTCAGGCCGAGGAGCAGGGCGACGCTGAGCGTGAGCAGAGGGAGTTCGCCCGCGTCCTCGACGCGCCGGACCAGCGCCCTCTCGATGACCGCCCCGCCGGCTGCGGACAGCAGGACGACCAGGGGGACCGCCGCCCAGAAGGACAGCCCGGTGTTGAGGATGAGCAGGGTGACGTAGGCGGACAGTGTCGCCATCTCGCCCTGGGCGAAGTTGAGCATGCCGGTGCCCTGGAAGACGACGCTGAGCGCGAGGGCGAGGATGCCGTACACCAGCCCTGAACTCAGCCCGTCCAGCACCTGTTGGAACAGTTCGGTCACTTCTTGACTCCGATCGCTTCCGCGCCGCCGTCCGTCTCGCCGAGGTACGCGCGCTTGATCACATCGCCGTCACGGAACTCCTCGACCGGGCCGGCGGCGGCGACGCGGCCGCCCGCGAGCACGATCACGCGGTCGGCGATGTCGAGGGAGAGCCGTGCGTTCTGCTCCGCGATCAGCAGCGAGATCGACCACTCGTTCCTGATCCGGGCCAGCGCCTCGAAGAGCTGGCGGGTGAGCAGTGGTGCGATACCGAGGGACGGCTCGTCGATGAGCAGCAGGCGGGGCCGGGCCATCAGGGCCCGTCCGATCGCGAGCATCTGCTGCTGCCCGCCGGAGAGCAGTCCGGCCTGGCGCCCGCGCATCTCGGCCAGCACCGGGAAGGTGTCGTAGACGAGTGCGAAGTCCTCGCGTGAGCGCACCCGTTGGTCCCGTGGGCGGGCGAGACTGCCGAGGCGGAGGTTCTCCTCCACGGTCAGGTCGACGAACGTGCCGCGTCCCTCGGGCACGTGGCCGACGCCCGCGCGGGCCGTGCGGGCGCCGCTCCAGCCGGTGATGTCCACGGCGTCGTACTCGATCGCGCCCTGGGTGGACACCAGTCGGGAGATGGCCCGCAGCAGGGTGGTCTTGCCGGCGCCGTTCGGGCCGAGGAGGACGACGATCTCGCCGTCCGACAGGGCGAGGTCGATGCCGTGCAGGACCTCGACGGAGCCGTAGTGCGCGACGAGCCGACGGGTCTTGAGCAGTGTCGTGCTCACACGCCCGCCTCCGACCAGTCGTCGCCCAGGTAGGCGGCGATCACCCGTTCGTCGGCCGCCACTTCGGCGGGGGTTCCGGCCACGAGGAGCCGGCCCGCGTCGAGGACGACCACATGACGCGAGACCCTCATCACCAGGCCCACGTCGTGCTCGACGAGGACGCAGGTCATCCCCGTGTCGGCGGCGAAGGCCTCGATGTCGCCGAGCAGATCGGCGGCCTCGTCGGCGCCGAGGCCGGCGGCGGGCTCGTCGAGCAGCAGCAGGCGCGGCTCGGCGATCAGGGCCCGCGCCACCTCGACCCGGCGCCGGTCGCCGTGCGGGAGGCTGTCGACGCGCCGGTCCTGGGACCGGTCGAGTCCGAGGCGTCCGAGCAGTTCGGACGCCCGCTCGCGCATCGCCCGCTCGGCCCGTGCCACCGGGGGCAGCCGCAGGAGCGCGCCCAGCAGGCCGTGCTTCATGCGGGTGTGGGCGCCGAGCAGGATGTTGTCGAGGGCGCTCAGTTCGGGGACCAGCAGCGGCGTCTGGAACGTGCGGGCGATACCGAGGGCGGCGCGGCGGTCGGCGTGCAGCCGGCTGAGGTCGCGTCCTTCCAGTTCGACCTTGCCGGTGTGCCGGGCGACGCCGCTGATGCAGTTGAACAAGGTCGTCTTTCCGGCCCCGTTGGGGCCGATCACCGCGGAGACACCGCCCGCCGGGATCGAGAAGGAGACGTCCTGGAGTGCCTGCACACCCTGGAAGCTCACTCCCAGTGCGTCGACACGCAGGGCTGTGTCGTGAGTCGGATCGGCCATCGATGGCACCGTCCTGTTCTGCGTGAGGTGAGGGGAACGGCCCGTGGTGACCTAGGCGCGGGAGGCCCGGTACGAGGCAGGCCAGATGCCGTGGCGGCCGGGGGCGAGGATGCCGTGCGGGTCCACGGCGTCCTTGATCTTCTCCACGAACCGCTGGTAGGCGTGGCTGTTGAAGGAGTACTGGTCGGCGGCGAGGTCCATGCACTCCAGGTGGGGGCGGGACTCGCCGTAGCCGAGCGCGCCGGCCGCGGCGACCAGGCTCCTCGCCAGGTCGAAGGCGCCGCGCGCCTCCACCGGGTCGGTCCGGTCGTAGCGGACGCCGATGATCACCACGCAGGAGCGCTCTCCGGTGACCACGACGGTGGCGCCGAAGTTGGCACCGGCGTCGAGCACCAGCGACCGGGCCGTCTCGACCATGCTCCGCACCTGACGGCCCTGGAGGGGCACGACGGGTGCGACGTCGATGTGGGCGACGTGGTCCGGTGTGTTCTCGATCGCCTTGAGGGTGGGGATGCCGATCATGATCTGGTCGGCGGACAGGACGATCTCGTCGTACTCGTCCGGGGCGTACATCCGGGAGGCCTCGACCCGGCCGCTCGGGAGCTTCGCCCAGGCGTCCTTGATGCGTTTGACCTTGGCCCGCACGATCTCCGGGTCGCCCCACACGGCGGCGCGCGCGGCCCAGGCGCCGACCTCGGTGCGCTCTCCGATCTCCTGGATCTCGGCGGCGCTGAGCTGATGGGAGGCGGCCACGGGGAGGTCCCGCAGCATATGGGAGGCGCGCAGGGTGGAGAACAGCGCGGGGGCGCCCTCCAGGTGTCCCGCGAGCCTCAGTTCGCGGATCGTGTCCACGGCGGCTTCCAGGTCCGCGTCGTCGCCGATCGCGAGCATGACCGGCGCGTACGCCTCGGGCAGGCGCTTGAGCCAGACGCCCATCCTGGTGACGATGCCGAGGTTGGACTGCACGAACAGCCGGTCGAGCGACGGTCCCAGGCTCCGCTTGTACAGGTGCCAGGCCCTGCCGTCCGGAAGTGCTCCGGCGCCGGTGCGCAGGAGGTCACCGTCCGGGAGGACGACCTCGAGACCGGTGGGGAGCATGTAGTCGGCGCCGTAGTGCTGGTAGGTGTGGCCGGCGTCCATCGAGTTGCCGACGATGGAACCCCAGCCCAGGTCGGGGCAGGGGGTGAGCAGCCGAAGGCCGCGGGCCCGTACGGCGTGGTACAGGTCGAACCAGGTCACGCCCGGCTCGACCACCGCGTACGCCAGCTCCTCGTCGATCTCCAGGATGCGGTTCATCTTCTGGAAGCCGATCTGGATCGAGCCGCGTACCCGCGGTGAGGCTCCGCCGTGTCCGAGGTTGCGGCCCTGGCTGTGCGGCCACACGGGGATCCCGTGCCGGCCCGCCAGACGGACGATCTCCCGCACCTGCTCCGTGGAGACGGGCTGTACGACCGCCGAGGCGGCGTAGGTCTCGTCGCCGGGGATCCAGTAGGAGTCCTTGAACTCGTCGACCTTGGTCCGCTCGATGTGGAGGGAGTCGTCGCCGACGACCGCCACGAGCTCGCGGACCAACTCGTCCGGGAGGGTGGGCAGATGAAGGGTCGCGTCGGTCATCGCCATCTCATTTCAGGGAGTGCTTCAGATACCGATCGGTCTTCGGATTCCGGACCGTATGCCTCACCCAGATGGCTGTCAACGGATCGGGAAAGAGATCTTTTTTCGCCGACAGACGCAGCAAGCAGCGGCGAGATCACCTGGAAAACTTGCCGATGTTCGACGTATTGACATCGCACCGAGAGCTCTCAAATACTCATCGGAATCCGAAGTCAGACTCGAATCCGGATTGGATCGGCCCGTGATGTCTGCGCTGGAACTCAATGGCGAGAACCTGTACCGGGACCCTTATCCCGTCTACGCCCGTCTCCGCGAGGAGGCTCCCGTGGCCTTCTTCGAGGGCACCCATGAATACCTGGTCACCCGGTTCGAGGACTGCCGCGCGGTGGGAGCGAACGACCGCGTCTTCGGACCGTCCGGCAGCCCGGACCGACCGGAGGCCCGGGTCATGGGCATGCCGAACGTGCTGTCCATGACCGGCGAGGACCACCAGCTGCTCCGCCTGGGCATCGACGAGAACCTCACCCTGGAACGGGTCCGCGGCTACGTCGAGGCCCTGACCCGCCCGGTCGTCGAGCGCTGTCTCGCCGAGCTGGCGCCCCGCGGGTCGGCGAACCTCACCGCCGACCTCTTCGAACCGATCTCGGTGCGCTGCATCGGTGACGTCATCGGACTGACCGAGACCCCGAACGAGACACTGGTCGAGTGGTTCCACGCGATGAGCGCCGGTCTGCAGAATGTCGCCGACGACCCGGCCGTGTGGGACCGGCTCGACCGCGCGCTGGCCGAGATCGACACGTCGCTCGGGGCACTGTACGAGCGGGTGGCCGCCAAGCCCGACCACACCCTGATGAGCCATGTGGTGCGCGGCGGCCTGCCGGACGGCGAGGTGCGCGGCTTCGACGAGGTGCTGCCCACCATGAAGGTGATCATCCTGGGCGGTCTGCAGGAACCCGGGCACGCCGCCGCGAACGCCTGCGCCGGCCTGCTGCTCAACCCCGAGCAGGCGCAGGTCGTCGCGGACGCCCCGCAGGAGCACGCGCTGCGCGCCTTCGACGAGGGCCTGCGCTGGATCGCCCCCATCGGCGTCACCCCGCGCGTCGCCGCCGAGGACGTGGTTGTCGCCGACACCACCATCCCGGCGGGGTCCTCGGTCGCCATCGTCATGGCGTCGGCAAACCGGGACCCGAACCGCTTCGAGGACCCCGACCGGTTCGACATGTTCCGCAAGAAGCGGCCGCACCTCTCCTTCGGCTTCCGTCCGCACTTCTGCTCGGGCCATGCACTGTCGCGGGCGATGGGCACGATCGCGCTGGAGGAGGTCTTCCTGCGGCTGCCGAACCTGCGGCTGGACGACAGCCGCGAGCCGGCGGCCAAGGGCTGGCGTTTCCGCGGGGTCACGGACCTGCCGGCCGTCTGGGACGCGTGACATGGAACCGACCACGGGCCTGGCCATCGACTGCCACGGCCACTTCACGACCGAGCCGCCCGCGTTCCATGCCTTCCGGGCGGCCCAGGTGGACTTCGCCGAGAGCCGGACGCAGGACCGGCCCCGCTATGCCGGGGTCGACGACGACACCCTGACCGGGATCATCACCGACAACCATCTGCGGCTGCAGCGCGAGCGGGGCTCGGACCTCACCCTCCTGTCGCCCCGCGCGTCGGGCATGGGCCACCATGTCCCCGGCCAGGACATCGCGACGGAGTGGGCCCGGCTCTCGAATGACACAGTCGGGCGCGTCTGCGAGCTGTTCCCGCACAACTTCGCCGCCGTGTGCCAGCTGCCCCAGACGGTCGACGGCGACCTCGGACCCGTCGTCGCCGAGCTGGAACGCTGTACCGCGGCCGGCTTCGTCGGGTGCAACATCAACCCCGACCCCTCGGGCGGGCGTTGGACGGCACCTCCGCTGTACGACCCCTGGTGGGACCCGCTGTGGGAGGCGATGACCCGCCTGGACGTGCCCGGCATGATCCATGTGTCGGGCTCCTGCTCCCCCGCCCTGCACACCACCGGCGCCCACTACATCGCCGCGGACACCGTGGTCTTCATGCAGCTGCTGCAGGGCGACCTCTTCGAACGGCACCCGGACCTGCGGCTGATCATCCCGCACGGCGGCGGCGCCGCTCCCTACCACTGGGGCCGCTACCGGGGCCTGTCGATCGCCCTCGGCAAACCGCCGCTGTCCGAACACCTCATGCGCAACCTGTACTTCGACACCTGCGTGTACCACCAGGCCGGCATCGACACCCTGTTCCGGGTCGTCGAGCCCGAGAACCTGCTCTTCGGGTCCGAACTCCTGGGCGCCGTCAAGGCCGTGGACCCGGAGACAGGGCATCCCTTCGACGACACCAAGCGCTACATCGACGCGCTCGGCCTCGACGAGAAGACCCGGCACGCCGTCCTCGGAGGCAACGCCCGGCGGGTCTACCCCCGGCTCGACGCACTGCTCACCGCTCAAGGGCGCTGAAGACCCTCGCATCCAGGGCGCTGAAGACCCTCGCACCGCACCCCGAACTGGAGTTCCCTCATGACTTCCGACCTGACGCCCGTACGCTTCGCCGGCGGCGCCCAGGGCTTCAACTGGCTCCCGGTGTTCGTCGCCGACGAACTGGGCCTGTTCCGCAAGCACGGCATCGAGATCGAGTACCTGCGGCTCGGCTCGGTCGACAAGGCCACCACGGCCGTACGCGAGGGCACCGCGGACCTGGCGATCACCCCGCCCGAGGGCGCGGTCGCGGACTACGTCGCCGGTGGCGCCCTGCGGATCGTCGCCGCCAACTCGCTGCGGCTGCCCATGTCACTGGTCGCCCGCCCCGAGGTCGGCTCGGTCGCCGAGCTGCGCGGCAAGCGCATCGGCACCTCCTCCCTCACCGAGGGAACGGCGCTCTACACGCAGATCATGCTCCAGCGCGAGGGACTGTCGTACCCCGGTGACTACGAGTTCGTCCTCGCCGGGGTGCACACGACCCGGTGGGCGGCGCTCCAGAAGGACGAGATCGACTGCGCGCCCCAGCCCGCGCCGTGGAACTTCCTCGCCGAGCGCGAGGGGTACCGCCTGATCGGCGAGGTCAACGACGCGATCCCCGAGGTCGTCTTCGCAGGCGTCATCGGCCGCGACGACTGGACGGCCAAGAACCGCGACACGGTCGAGCGGCTGATCGCGGCGCTGGCCGAGGCCCACGACATCGTCAACGACCCGCGGCGGGACGACACCACGCTGCCGATCTACCAGCGCATCACCACACCCGACGCACCGGACCTGGCCGCCCAGGGCTTCAGCTACACACGGGACATGGGCATGTGGCCGGCCGGGCTCGCCGTCAGCCCCGCGGCCTGGGCGGCCACGGCCGACCTCATGGTCCGCGCCGGGCTGCTCGCGCCGGAGCGGGTGGAAGACGCGGCCGGCGTGCTCGACACCAGCTTCGTCCGGGGTGCCTGACCATGGCCAGGATCGTGACCACGGTCGAACGCGCCGACGCGGCGATCTGCGCCGGCTTCGCGGAGCTCGGAGTGGCGACCGCGCACGAGGCGCAGCACCGCACCGGACTCCTCGACCACCGTCTGCGGCCCCGCCAGTCGGGACGCGTCGTCGCTGGCCCGGCGCTGACCTGCGAGGTGCCGCCCGGGGACAACTGGATGATCCACGCGGCCATGGAACAGGCCCAGCCGGGCGACATCCTCGTGGTCAGCCCGACCTCGCCCTGCGACGACGGCTACTTCGGCGACCTGCTCGCCACATCGGCGCAGGCGAGGGGCGTCCGCGCCCTCGTGATCGACGCCGGGGTGCGCGACATCGCGGAGCTGCGCGCCATGGAGTTCCCCGTCTGGAGCAAGACCGTCAGCGCCCAGGGCTGTGTCAAGGAGACCCTCGCCGACGTCCAGGTCCCCCTGGTCTGCGGCGGCACCCTGATCAAACCCGGGGACGTGATCGTCGCGGACGACGACGGTGTCTGCGTGGTGCCACGCGAGACCGCCACCGAGGTGCTCACGGCGGCCCGCCGCCGGGCCGCCATGGAGGAGGAGAAGCGCAGGCTCTACGCGGCCGGACGACTCAGCCTCGACGTCAACTCCATGCGTGCCCGCCTCAAGGAGAAGGGGCTGACCTATGAGTGAGACCGCCGGACCCCGGGTCCCCCGGCGCGTGGTCACCGCGGTCCGGGACGGCAGGTCGGTCTTCGCCTCCGACGGCCCCGTACCCAACGTCCACCACTACGCCTCGATCCCCGGCATGACGACCTCGGTCGTCTACGCCACCGCGGCGCCGCCTCCGCTGCCGCAGGACGAGGGCGAGACCGCCCCGCCCCGGCTGCGCATACCCCCCGCCCCGGGTGAGACCCGCCTGATGATCGTCACGTTCCCGCCCGACTCCGTCATGATGAGCCCGGAGTTCGACCCGGCCGCCGCGGACGCCGAGCAGCGCGAGTTCATCCCCGGCCTGGCCGAGCGCTTCGAAGCCGACGCGCCCGGCATGCACCGGACCGACACGGTCGACTACGACCTCGTCCTCGACGGCGAGATCTGGCTCGAACTGGACGACGGGGCGACCACGCACCTGCGCCGGGGCGACATCGCCGTCCAGTGCGGCACCCGGCACGCGTGGCGCAACAAGGGCGACCGGCCCGCGACGATGTGCTTCGTCCTGATCGGCGGTGCGCCTCGATGACGAACGAGTACTACGACTGCCTGATCGTCGGCGCCGGGCACGCGGGCGCACAGGCCGCGGTCTCCCTGCGCCAGTCCGGGTTCGAGGGAAGCGTCTGCCTGCTCGGCGACGAGCCGGTGGCGCCGTACGAGCGTCCCGCCCTGTCGAAGGAGTACCTGGCCGGCAAGAAGGAGTTCACCCAACTCCTGCTGCGGCCCGACGAGTTCTGGCCCGAGCACGAGGTCACGCTGTCGGTCGGCCGGCGGGTGACCGCCGTCGACGCCGAGGCGCACTCCGTCACCTGCGCCGACGGCACCACGATCGGCTACGGCTCCCTCGTCTGGTGCGCCGGAGGCACCCCGCGCACCCTGCGCTGCCCGGGCCACGACCTGAGCGGCATCCACGCGATCCGCGACAAGGCCGACTGCGACCGGCTGATCGCCGCCCTGCCGCACAGTCATCGCATCGTGGTGATCGGCGGCGGTTACGTCGGCCTCGAGGCCGCCGCCGTGCTGAGCGAACTCGGCAAGCAGGTCGTGGTGATCGAGGCGCTGGACCGTGTCCTCTCCCGCGTCGCCGCCGAACCACTCTCCCGCTTCTACGAGGCCGAACACCGCGCCCGTGGCGTGGAGTTGAGCCTCGGCACCGGGGTCGAGGAGATCGTGGGCCGGGACGGCGCGGTGAGCGGGGTGCGTCTCACGGACGGCTCCGTGGTCGCGGCCGACCAGGTGATCGTGGGCATCGGCATCGAGCCCGTCATCGGACCTCTGCTGTCGGCGGGGGCGGAGGCGGCCCCGGCGGGACTGGGCGTCCTGGTCGACGACCTGTGCCGCACCTCACTCGCGGACGTCTACGCCGCCGGCGACTGCGCGGTGGTCCGGGGCGGCCCGGGCATCCGTATCGAGTCCCGGCAGAACGCCTCCGAGCAGGCGGACACCGCGGCGAAGGCGATCAGCGGCCGTCCCGAACCGCTGCGCCTGCTCCCGCTGTTCTGGTCGAACCAGTACGACCTGCGGCTGCAGACCGTCGGCCTCAGCCACGGCCACGACAGCACCGTCCTGCGCGGCCACCCCGGCAGTCGAAGCTTCTCCCTCGTCTATCTCAAGGACGGCGCGGTAGCCGCCCTGGACTGCGTCAACGCGGCCCGGGACTACCTGCAGGGCCGCCGGCTCGTGGAGGCCGGCACCCGGGTCGACCCCGCGCTGCTGGCCGACGCGCAGACCCCTCTCAAAGACCTGGCCAAGTCGGCCTGATCCCGCCCCGGAGGAACCAGAACATGCAGATCACAGTGACTACGCGGGACGGCGGGACGCACCCGGTCGAAGCGCGCGCGGGCCTGTCCCTCATGCAGAACATCCGCAACGCCGGGGTCGACGAGCTGGAGGCGATCTGCGGCGGCTCGCTCTCCTGCGCGACCTGCCACGTCTACGTCGACAGCCTGCCACCCGGCACAGAGCTCGCCCCCAAGTCGCCGGACGAAGAGGACCTCCTCGACGCCTGTGACGACCTCGCGGAGAACTCCCGACTGTCCTGTCAGCTCGTCTTCGGTCCCGCGCTCGACGGCATGCGCGTCACGATCGCGCCCGAGTACTGATCATGCGCGACGACGGATCGCCCCGAGCACGGAGAGAGATGATGAACGAACTGATGCGCGCCGCGCGGCTGCACGCCGTGGGCGAGAAGATGCAGATCGAGGACGTGGAGCGGCCGAGCCCGACCGGCACGGACGTCGTGGTGGCCGTCAAGGGCTGCGGCATGGTGCCGAACCTGGCCAACGTGCTCGCCAACTGGCAGACGTGGTACCCCCAGATGCCGCTGCCCCCGCTCCCGGCGATCTTCGGGCTCGACCCGGTGGGTGTGGTGCACGAGGTCGGTGAGCAGGTCGTGGGCGTCAGGCCGGGAGACCGCGTCTATGTGAACCCGGGCCGCTCCTGCGGTGCCTGCCACGCCTGCGGCGCCGGCACACCGCAGAAGTGCGACTACTGGACCCTGGGCGGCTACTTCGGCTACAACCCGGGCAGCCTCGAGATGTTCGCCCGTTACCCCTACGGCGGTTTCTGCGAATACATGCTCGCGCCGCAGAGCGCGCTGGTGAAGCTCCCGGACAACTTGGAATTCCGGCAGGCCACCCGGCTGGGCTACCTCGGCACGTCGTACGCGGCGGTCAAGAAGCTCGGCCCCCTCGCGGGCAGGACACTGATCGTCAACGGCGCGTCGGGCACCCTCGGTGTCGGTGTCACGCTCGTCGCCCTCGCGCTGGGTGTCTCCCGCGTCTTCGCGGTCGCCCGCGGTGTGCCGCTCCTGGAGCGGCTGAAGGAACTCGCCCCGGACCGCGTCGAGATCTTCTCGAACCGCGACGGCGGCACCGAGGAGTGGGTGAGGTCGCGCACCGGGGGCCGGGGCGCGGACTTCATGATCGACACCCTGGGGGCGGTCGCCTCCCTGGACTCGCTCAGGGACGCGATGCGCGGGGTCGGCCGGGGTGGCCGGATCGTCAACATCGGCGGTACGGCGGGCGAGCTGGGCGTCGACGTGAAGTGGTGGATGGACGAGCAGATGGAGCTCGTCGGCTCGGTTTGGTTCACCGCCGCCGAGGGCGTCGAACTCGCCGGTCTGCTGGGCAGCGGGGCGATCGACGTCTCCGTGCTCCAGCCCAGGTCCTGGCCGCTCGACGAGATCAACGACGCGATCTCCGGTGCGTCGAGCGGCGAGGGCGGCTTCACGAGCTATCTCGTGGAGATCTGAGGCGTCGACGGCGTCCCCGGGGACGATCACGCCGGCGTTGAGGAGGACCAGCTCCAGGCGGTCGGCCCACTCGCCCTCGATGCGGGCGCAGAGCGCGGCGACCGCGTCCCGGTCGGACAGGTCGCAGGCGACGGGGACGGCATCCGGGCCGGCCGGCAGGGCCGCCTTGTCGGCGAGCGGCTCGTCGCGTTCGACGCACAGCGGGATGCGGCCCTGCGCGGTGAGCCGGGCGCAGACGGCCTCGCCGATCCCGCCGGCGGCACCGGTGACGAGCGCGAGGGACGGACGGTCAGACATGGCTGGGCTCCTTGGGCGAGGGAGTGGAGGTCGCGTCGGCGCGCAGACCGTCGTAGGTGTGGTCGTCGACGACGTGCCGGCCGAATCGGTCGCGGAGCCGCGCGAGGTAGGCCATGTACGTGGTGCGCTCGACGTAGTTGACGTGCCGTGGGCTGTCGAGGTACTTGACGCCGCCGCGCAGGTCCGGGGTGTCGGTGCGCTTCAGCTCGGTCAGCTCGTCCTTGCGCAGACCGGTCTCGCGGGCGTTGATGTCGATCATCACAAGCTGGGCCATCTCGTCGAACCGCTTGTAGGCGGCGTCCGCGAACTCGACGAACCCGAGCACGTACAGGGAGTCCAGCTCGCGGGAGAAGACGTTGAGGTAGAGCTGCGGGTGGCCGTGCCGCCACTCCAGCAGGGCCGGGTCCAGGAACGGCATCCGGTACTCGTAGCCCGTCGCGAGGACGATCTCGTCCACCTCGGCCTCACTGCCGTCGCCGAACACCACGCCCGTCGCGGTGAGCCGGGCGATGTCGGGCCGGGCGACGAGGTCGCCGTGCGCGAGGTGGTGCAGCACCTGGGTGTTCATGATCGGATGGCTGCTCAGGGCGTCGTGGTCCGGTGCGGGCAGTCCGAACCGGGTCAGGTCGCCGACGAGGGTGTCGAGCATCGCGTTGACGTCGCTGGTGAGGACGACACCCTTGGGCGGGTCGAGCTTCCCGCTGAGCAGGGCGTCGGTGGGCAGTCCGGCGACGTGCTTGGGCACGAACCGGTAGCCGCGCCGGACCGACAGATACGCGGTGTCCGCGTGCCGGGCGGCGTCGCACGCGATGTCGACCCCCGAGTTGCCGGCGCCGACGACCAGGACCCGCTTGCCGCGGAACTCCAGGCAGCAGATGAGACCGTCGTACTCGTGGACCGTGCCGTCGGACAGCGTGACCCGCCAGCGGTCGTCGGCGATCGGCTCGGCGGAGGTCACCTCGGTGCCGAAGCGGACGTGCCGGTGGAGGTCGTACTGGCGGCCGAAGTCCCTGATGTAGTCACGGATCTCGCGCCAGCCCGGGTAGTCCGGGAAGTGCGCGGGCATGGGGTCGCCGTAGAAGCCGCTGGTGTACTTGGAGCTGATGAAATGGCAGCTGTCGTACATCGGGCTGCCCGCGTGGTCGGGGTCCCAGATCCCGCCGAAGTCCGGGTTGCGCTCGTACCAGTCGAAGGGAACGCCCTCGCGGAGCAGGTTGCGGGCCATGATCATCCCGGCGGGGCCGGCACCCACGACGCAGTAGCGGCGGCTGTACGCCGGCCGCTCGTGCGGCGCGCGGGCGGTGCCGGTTGGTCGTGCCGGCGAGCTGGACGTAGGCGAGCGGGCGGCGCGAGCGCAGTCGCAGGGCCGCGAGGACGCCGGCGACGGCAGTGACGACGATGAGGACCGGGACGACGTTGATCAGCGGGTTGTCCGTGCCGGTCAGGGTCGCGTAGTTGACGGAGGCCAGGACGAACGCCGTACCGAGGCCGAGGACGCCGACGACCGGCGCGACGACTCCCGAGAACGTCCGCCGGTCCCCGCGTCCGCGGAAGAACACCATGACCGCCAGCGCCGTGAACGCCTGGACCAGGACGATCGACAGCGTCCCCATGCCGACGACCGCCGCGGCGATGGTCTCGTAGGGACTCGCCCCCCACGCCCATGACGCCGACGACACCGACCGAGACCGTGGTGACGACGGCGCCGCCGATGAGGACCCAGGCGGTGAGGACGTAGAAGACGCCGATCGAGGTCACCGAGATGTAGAGGGCGCGGGGGATGCTGCGGGCCGGGTCCCTGGTCTCCTCGCCGTACAGCGCCGCCGATTCGAAGCCGACGAAGCTCGTGAAGGCGAACATCCGCGCGATGCCCAGCGAGCCGCCGAACAGCTGACCCGGCGAGAAGGACTCGGCCGGGAAGGCGCCGGCGCCCCTGTCCCCGACGACGAGGACGTCGAGGACGAGCAGGACCGCGAACTCGAGGACCATCAGGAAGCCGAGGAAGCGTGCCGAGACGTCCGCGCTGCGGTGCCCGAACACCGCGACGACGACCACCCTGCCCGGTGGAGGACGAAGCCTCCCCCCATGCAGAAGCCGATCGAGCCGACCACGTCGGCGGGGCCGCGCCCGGAGGGGGCGGGGCGAGGTAGCCGTGCACGGTGCTTCCCGCGCTGGGGAAGGTCCCATGCGGTGCGGGGGCCTCAGCGGCGGATCAGGCCGCCGTCGACGAGGTGGACCTGGCCGGTGATGAAGGAGGCCTCGTCGGAGGCGAGGAACGCGATCAGGTTGGCCACGTCCTCGGGCGTCTGCTCCCGCTTCAGGTTCTGCAGCTGCGCGTGCTGCCCGAAGAACTCGTCGCTCAGCTCACGGCGCGTGGTCGGGGTGCGCACGACGCTCGGGCCGATGGCGTTGACCGTGATGTCCCAGCGGGCGAGGTCGGTGGCCAGGGCGTGGGTGAAGCCGTTGACGGCGCCCTTCCCGGAGACGTAGGCCAGGAACATCGGCGGGGCCTCCCAGTAGCTCGACGAGGACATGTTGATCACCCGCCCGGCCGCCGAGTCCTTGAGGTCCTGCACGAACGCCTTGGTCACCAGGAAGTAACCGTCGACGTTGATGGAGAAGAGGATCTTCCACTGCTCGTAGGTCGTGTTGTCGAGGTCGCGCAGCATCGCGACGGCCGCGTTGTTGACGACGATGTCCACCGGTCCGAGGGCCTCGCGCACCTCCGCGGCGAAGGCGTTCACCGAGGCCTCGTCGGAGACGTCGACGTTCGCGGCGAAGAAGCGCCGCCCGTGTTCCTCGACGAGCGCCCGCGTCTCGTCCGTCGCGTTCACATCGGCTACGGCGATGTCGGCGCCCTCGGCGGCCAGCTTCTGCGCGATCACCCGGCCGATTCCGGCGCCGCCGCCGGTCACCACGGCGGTCTTGCCTTCCAGACGTCCAGCCATGACACAACTCCTTTGTTCTGTGGGCTACTTGACGGTCATTCTTGGGATGTCAGTCGCCGAACGCGACGACGATCTTGCCCCGGGCCTGGCCCGCGGCGAGGACGCCCAGGCCCTCGGCGGCCCGCTCCAGCGGCAGGACGGCCTCCACGTCGACGGCCAGCAGACCGGCCGCCGCCAGCTCGGCGAGCGGCGCCGTGGTCTCACGGACCGGCTGGGCGTGGACCATGCCGCCGGTGAGTCCGGCGGCGGCGAGGGTGTCGGCGTCGGGGGCCATGGTGGTGGTCGCGACACTGCCGCCCTTGCGCACCGCGTCCAGCGGGACGTCGGCGGGGGTGAACCCGACGAGGTTGACGAGCGCGTCGACGCCCTCGGGGTACAGGGCCCGGACCCGCTCGGCGACCGGTCCCGCGGTGAAGTCCACGACGGAGGTGGCGCCGAGTTCGATGAGCCGTTCGGCGTCAGCGGGGGCGCCCGTGCCCACGACGGTCACGTCCTGAGTGGCGAGCAGCTGGACCGCGTAGCGGCCGACACCGCCGCCGGCTCCGTTGACCAGCACGACCTGGCCCGGCTGGACGCCGATCTTGTCGACGGCGGCCGAGGCGGCTGCCGCGGCCAGGGGCAGCGCGGCGGCGGTGGCGAAGTCCAGCCCGCCCGGCTTGACCACGACGGTCGCGGCGGGCAGCAGCGCGTACTCGGCGAGGGTGCCGGCCTGGATCGGCGGGGCCAGCGGCACGTTGCCGAAGACCTCCTGACCGGGCTCGACGTGGTCGACGCCCTCGCCGACCGCCTCGACGACGCCGGCGGCGTCACGGCCGAGGACCAGCGGGTAGTGGTGGGGGAACCGCTCGGCGAACGCTCCTGCCGCGAGGACGTTGTCGAGAGGGTTGAGTCCGGCTGCCCTGACCTTGATCAGGACGTGTCCGGGGGTGACCGCCGGGACGGGCAGTTCACCGAGGACGGGCTGGGCACCGGCTTCGGGGACGTGCAGTGCGCGCATGATGACGTTTCTCCTTGCGGTGTGCGGGTTTCAGAGAGCGGCGACGGCGGCCGCCGTGGACCGCAGGTCCTGGGCGACGCGGCCGAGGTCGGCGCGGACCAGCCGACTGTCGCTCTTCACGACCTGTCCGGCCACCAGGACCGTGTCGACGTTGTGGGGGTGGGCCGCCGTGACGACGGCCGCGATGGGGTCGCGCTCGGCGGTGAGGGTGTTGAGGTGGTCCAGCCGCAGCAGGACGAGGTCGGCCTGCTTGCCGGGGCGCAGCGAGCCGGTGCGGTCGGCCAGGCCCAGCGCCTCGGCGCCGCCCAGGGTGGCCATCCTCAGGACGTCCCCGCAGGTCATGCGCGGGCTGTCGGCGATCTGGCCGGCCAGGAGCGCGGCCCGCATCAGGGAGAACATGTCGCCGGGGGCCGAGGTGACGGCGTCGACGCCGAGGCCGGTGGTGACGCCGAGGCGCTTCAGGCGGCCGGCCACCGGGGAGTTGTTGCCGAGCATCGCCTCGGCGCCCGGCGCGGCCGAGGCGGCGGCACCGGAGTCGGCGATCAGCTTCAGTTCGTCGTCGCCGAGGGTGTTGCCGTGGACGTAGAGGATCTTCTCGCGGAGCAGACCGGCATCGTGCAGGGCGGTGATCGGCTGGGCGTTGACGGGCGTGGCGGCGACGTGGAAGGTCACGCGCAGGTCCAGCTCGTCGGCGACCTGCCACTCCCCCGCCACCACCTCCACCGGGGTGAACGACGGGCCGAGCGGCGCGTACGCCATGGTGACGAGCGCGTTGTCGTCGGCCAGGCGCTCGGTGCGGATCCGGCGGACGTCGTCGAGGCTGCCGCCGCCGGTGACGGGGGTGCCGTAGCCGTAGACCGCGCGCAGTCCGGCCGTGCGCAGGGCGTCGATGGCGGCGTCCGCGTGTTCGGGCGAGTAGGAGATGTGCGAGTAGTCCAGCTGGGTCGTGATGCCGGAGTCGAGACACTCCAGCGCGCCGGCCAGGGTCGCGGTGTACACGTCGCCCGGCCGGAACCGGGGGCCGCACTGGGCCAGGATCCCGAGGTAGGTGCCGAGGTCGACGTCCACGGCCGCGCCGCGCAGCGCCGACTGCCACACGTGCCGGTGGGTGTCCACGAAGCCCGGGAGGACGATCCGGTCGGTGGCGTCGATGACCGTGGCGCCCTCTGCCGACAGATCGGCCCCCACGGCGATGATGCGGCCGTCCTCGATCATGACGTCGGTGTGGGGGCGGGCGTACGGCTGCGGCTCGGTGTCGATGACCTGGCCGTTGCGGATGAGGATGCGGGTGTCGGGCATGACGCTGCCCACCTCTCTAGGTTGAAAGCTTTCTTAAAAGCTATTTGGAAAGCTATATCGATAGTGACCTACGATGCAACACGTGACGACAACAC
The DNA here is from genome assembly GCF_044763345.1 of Streptomyces sp. NPDC096132. Lineage (NCBI taxonomy): Bacteria > Bacillati > Actinomycetota > Actinomycetes > Kitasatosporales > Streptomycetaceae > Streptomyces > Streptomyces sp. NPDC096132. The sequence goes on along the minus strand of NZ_JBIWGA010000025.1, from coordinate 14,448 downwards.
CGGATCCCGTGGACGCATGGATGGACTCGTGGCGCACCGAGCTGCCCGAGGTGGAGCACCCCTCGTCGGAGCTGACCAAACGGATCATGTTCCTGGCCGGCACGCTGGACGGCGTGATGCGCCGGGAGCTGACCGAACTCGGGCTGACCCCGGCCGAGTTCGACGTACTGGTGACGCTGCGCCGCTTCGGTGCGCCGTACCGCATGAAGCCCAACCAGCTCGCCCGCTCCGTGATGCTCTCCACCGGCGGCACGACCAACGTCACCCACCGCCTCGTGGCCCGCGGTGTCGTGGAGCGGGAGGACGACCCCGACGACGCGCGCAGCACCTGGCTGCGGCTGACGCCGGACGGCATCGCGCTCGCCGAGCGCTCGGTCCTGGTGAACGCGGCCGCCCACGAGGCGCTCTTCGACGGGGTGCCGGCCGAGGTCGTCGAGACCGCGACCGCCGCGCTGCGACAGCTCTTCGCCGCCGCCCCTGGTCTGCTCGGCGGCGCCGGCGCTGCCCGGGCCACGCGTTCCCAGGCCTGACCGCACAGACGCAGAGAGCGGCCCCTCACCGGGAGCCGCTCTCACGGTTTCCGCCGTCATGACGGGGTGTCAGTCGGCCTTGGCCCCTCCAGCCGGGCGTACTTCACGGGGCTCCCCCACACACCACGGCGCCACTCGGGGCCGTGGTCGGTCGACGGGTTGACGCAGCAGTTGTCACACACGTGCGGCTTGAGCTCCGTGTGCACGCCGTCGACCCGGGCGTGGAACCCCGCGTCCTGGTCGGGGGTGTCCTCCAGGGTGACGGTCTCCCAGAACCACTTCGCGCCCTCCCGGCAGAAGGCCGCGGAGTCCTCGTCGAAGTCCTCGGTGATGACTCCGCCCATGGACAGATGTTCTGCACGGCGCTCGCCACCGACCACGGCAACGGCTGCACCGCCTTGACGATGGCCGGGCCCAGCACCGCGAGTCCGTACCACCAGCAGACGAAGAACCTGCTCATGAGCTCTTTCACTCGCCAGGCGCCTTTCGGTGAGCCCGCTCTCGACCGAGCCCGGCTTGCATGGCCGCGCCCGCCTGCTCGGCCGGCCGGAACGCCTCGAGCCATTCCCTCGTTCGGACCAGGCCCAGTCGTCTCGGAGCCATCCGGCCCCATGGAACGACCCCGGTCGGGCCGACCGGCTCATGCGGCGCCCGCGTGCCTGGCGGAGAGTGGAAGGAGGAACGTACGAGCAACATCAGGAGGCGGGAGCCATGTCGCACCGGATGGTGAGCGATCTCATGACCACACCGGTCGTCAAGGCGAACCGGGACACCGGCTTCAAGGAGCTCGCCAAGCTGCTGGCCGAGTGCGACATCACCGCCGTACCGGTCGTGGACGACGAGGAACGCGTCGTAGGCGTGGTCTCCGAAGCGGATCTGCTGCGCAAGGAGGCGGCCCAGCTGGATCCAGCCGGCCTGCTGCCGGTGCTGCATCCCGGGCCCTCCGCCCGCGCGAAGGCGGAGGCCACGACCGCAGAGGGGCTGATGAACAGCCCGGCGGTGACCGCCAGGCCGCAGTGGACGGCGGTGGAGGCAGCTCAGGTCATGGAGCGCCACCACGTCAAACGGCTGCCGGTGGTGGACGAAGCCGACCGGCTGATCGGCGTGATCAGTCGGGCCGATCTGCTGCGTGTCTTCCTGCGGGGCGACAGCGCCATCCGGGAGGAGATCTCCGGGGAGATCCTTCTGCGCAGCTTCGGGATCACGCCCGGCACGATCACCGTGCGGGTCGTCGACGGGCGGGTGTCGCTGAAGGGCACCGTCGAACGCAAGTCCCTCATCCCCGTCGTCGTACGTCTGTGCCAGGGGGTGGACGGAGTGGTCGGCGTCTCCGCCGAACTCCGCCACCGGATCGACGACACCTCCGCGGCATCGGAGGCCGATGCGCCGCGCCGGGCCGGCCTGGCCACGTGACCCGGGTGGGAACTGATGGCGGTGAGCTCTGTGACAGCCAGGTCCGACCGCCCGGTCGGAGCCGGCTGTCACGGCGAGCACTTCCGCAGACGGGCGCCGCCTGTACGAAGGAAACGTCGGACGAGGACGGCGGCGAGGTCGATCAGCACGCCGACAGGCAGCGCAGCCGCCAGTCTCCGCTCCGGCTGTCCCTCTGTCGTGGAAGCAATGCGCCTCGGCGTACTGGCTGAAGCCGGTGCGGACGCGTACAACGTCGGTTGCCGGGCTGTCCGGCATCGGTGCCCCGCTGTGCCGTCGAGCCGCCGCGTCGTCAGCTCCGCGTCGGGCTTCGGCCAACGAGACGAGCCGGAGCCGGCCGTCTTCGGGTGCGATGTCCTTGGGCGACGAGGGCGGAGGCGGCTTCCTCGTGCGTCGCTCGACAGCCGGACCAGGATGTGGAGCTTCACGCGGCGGCGGACCGCCTCGCCCGACGGCCGGTCGACGACGGCCTCCAGGCCGACTTCGGAAACGTCCATTCCGGCCACCAGGGGAATCGCCACCGCGCCCGTCTCCTCTCCTGGCGGGTGCCGCATGCAGCCCTCCTCCGCCACGGCTCCACATGCGCCGAGGAGGGGATTGGGGTACTCCTCGAAGGAGAGAAGAAGCACCACGCTCGGCAAGTCGGCGGCGTCTGGACCGTGCACGCGATCGGACTCGTTCACCGTCGGCCACCGTCGTATCCAGCTTCGTACGAGACGGAGGCCGCCGCCATGGAACCCGTAGTCACCGTGGGTCTCGACGGCTCACCCGAAAGCCTTGCCGCCGCCCGATGGGCCGCCGACGAGGCCGACAAGCGCAGGCTCACTCTGCGCCTGCTGCATGCGTGGCCCCTGCTCGCGCCGGAACCGGCCCGCTTCCCCTCGGAAGTCGATCAGAACTACTGGGCCAAGCGTCTCGTCCACACCGCGCAAGCCGAGTTGCAGGCACGTCATCCGCAGCTGACCGTCGTGGGGAACCTGGCCGCCGAGGACGCCCAGGCGGCACTGCTCCAGGCCGCCTCCGAGTCCGAGATGCTCGTGCTCGGTTCACGGGGGCTGGAGGCCGTCGAGAGCTACTTCCTGGGCGACGTCAGCATGCCGGTCGTCGCTCGCGCCGAGCGGCCGGTCGTGCTGGTGCGCGCCGAAACCCCGAAGGAGACATCGGCATCCACCGCGACCGGTGCCGTGGTGGTGGCGTTGAAACTGCGCGGATCCAGCGACGACCTGCTCGACTTCGCGTTCCACAGTGCCGCCGCGCGGGGCGTTCCCCTGATGGCGGTCCACGGCCGAAGCGTGCCACTCCACGCACGCCTGCCCTGGGGTGTGGATCACGACGTCAGCGAGGAGATGACGAAGGACGCGCGCAAGGAACTGGGCAAGGCGCTCCGCCCCTGGCACGAGAAGTACCCGCAGGTGGACGTGGCCGACAGCATCCGTCTCGCGAGCCCCGCCCAAGCCGTCGTACAGGCCGCGGAAGGCGCCGCGCTCCTGGTCGTCGGCCGACGCGCACACCGGCACGGTGTGGCAGCCCACCTGGGTCCCGTCGCCCACGCCGCCCTCCATCATGGACGATGCCCGGTCGCCGTCGTCCCTCATGACTGAGGCCGGCCACCCTGGGAGCGGACAGCCGCTGCGCGTGGAGGTGTGTGCGAGACCCGTTCCCGTTGCCCGGCGCCTTGGCGCGTGGCACGCGGGACGCGTTTCGATCCTTGATCTCGTCGAGGGAGCGGGGCGAGTCCAGATAGCCCACATGACCTGCGGAAACGTAGGAGTCGGATGCCTTGGCGGGATCAGATGGCAGGCCGGCTGGTGCCGCACCGGTGCGGCACCGCGCCCGCCGAGTGGCGACTGCGGATCGATCGGAGGGAGGCTGGAAGTGGGTCCCGCGTATCCCGGCCGCGGTTGTCGAGGCAAGACGGCCGCGATCGGACGGGGTGACCGGCGGATGGGAGGAAGGCCATGAAGGTCGGAGTGTTGACCGGCGGCGGTGACTGTCCTGGCCTCAACGCCGTGATCCGCAGTGTCGTCCGCAAAGGCGTCGGCACCTACGGATTCGACTTCGTCGGCGTGCGGGACGGCTGGCGCGGGTTGCTCCAGGGCGATGTCAGGCCGCTGGACATCGCCAGCGTGCGGGGGATCCTTCCCCGCGGAGGGACCATCCTCGGCTCCTCCCGCACCAACCCGTTCAAGCACGAGGACGGACTACGACGGGTTCAGGACACCCTTGCCAAGTACGAGGTGGACGCACTCGTCGTGATCGGTGGCGAGGACACGCTCGGTGTGGCCACCGAGCTGAGCCGCCAGGGGATCCGTCTGGTCGGCGTGCCGAAGACGATCGACAACGACGTCTCCGGTACCGATTACACCTTCGGCTTCGACACCGCCGTCGGTATCGCGACCGAGGCCATCGACCGTCTCCACACAACCGCCGAGTCACACATGCGTACCCTGGTGGTGGAGTTGATGGGGCGGCACTCCGGCTGGATCGCACTGCATGCCGGCATCGCGGGTGGCGCCAACGTGATCCTCATCCCGGAGCGACCGTTCGACATCGATCAGGTCTGTGCGCAGGTGAACAGCCGATTCATGATCAACTACGCGCCGATCGTCGTCGTGGCCGAGGGAGCCGTACCCCGAGAGGGGCAGATGATCCTCAAGGACCAGTCGGTCGACGAGTTCGAGCATGTACGGCTGTCAGGCGTCGGTGAATGGCTCGCCCGGGAGATATCGGAACGTACGGGCAAGGACGCCCGCACCACGGTGCTGGGCCACATCCAGCGCGGCGGCACCCCGAGTGCCTTCGATCGGTGGCTGGCCACCCGCTTCGGGCTGCACGCCATCGACGCCCTCAAGGACGGTGCCTTCGGTGTCATGGTCGCCCTGCAGGGCACTCGGATCGTCCGTCTCCCTCTCGCTGATGCCACAGCGACGGCCAAGAGGGTCGATCCGGCGCTGTACGACGAGTTCGAGGTGTTCTTCGGCTGACCGGCTCCGGAGGTGACCGGATCTGCCGGACCCGGCGATCCGCGGTCAGGCCTCCGAGCGGCTGCCGCCCGGCGTAAGGTACGACCGAACGGCGGCAGGGACGGCTGGTGTTGACCTTCGCGGTGGCTCTCCTGACCCTTGCTTCGCTCGCTCTGGGGCGCCGATTGACCGGCAGCCGTCCGGCGGGACGGCCGCGCACGTGTCGCACACCTGATGCGGCCCGACGTGCCCTGCCCCAGCCGCGCCGCACCTGGATGGTCCTGGTCCCCGCCTTCGCCTCCGGGACCGGGACCGTGATGGTCAGAACACCGTCCTTCTATTCGGCGGTCGCCTCCTCACCCTTCGCCGCTTCCAGCGTCCCGCAGAGAGTCACCGAGTGCGTGGGCCGATCGGGCCCCTGATGGACCCGATCGGTCGTGGCCACAGGTGCTGTCAGTCGTGCGGCACGACCGCCACCGGCGCGGAGGCGTGCTGCAGCACCGCGTGCGTCACCGGGCCGATGCGACCGCCGACCGGCGCCTTGCGCCTCCTGCGCCCGACGACGACCAGCGACGCGTCCCGCGAGGCGTGCACGAGATGACGGCCGGCGCCGCCGATGACGGCCTGCTCCCGCACCTGAACCCCGGGGAACTTGTCCTTCCACGGGCGCAGGACGTCGCTGAGTCCGTGCCGTGCCTCCTCCGCCAGTTCGGCGTTGAGTCCCGAATCCAGGACGGCGCCGTAGCCGTAGACGGCCGCGGGGTTCCAGCCGTGGACCACCCGGAGGCCTGCCGCGTGTCGCCGGGCGGCCTCGAACGCGAACTCGACGACGGCGTCACCCGGGCTCTCCAGCTCCAGCCCCAGCACCACGTCGCGGTACGGAGTGGTGATCGCCTCTGCGCCCGTCGCGTCCGGCAGATGCTCTTCCTCCGCGCGCTCACCGGCTCGCACGAGGACGACCGGCCGTTCCGTACGCGCCACCACGGCGAGGGCGACGGAACCGACCAGGAATCCCGTCACCGTACCGAGCCGCCGGGACCCCAGGACGAGCAGTTCGCCGGCCTCCCCGGCGGTCAGCAGGGCCGGGACCGCCTGGTCCTGGACCTGCTGGGTGGTGATGCGCAGACCGGGGTGGCGTTCCGTGAGCCGGCCCTCCGCCTCGCGCAGCAGGTGGGCACTCCATTCGCGCTGCGCATCGATCACGCCTGGCCCCGGAACGCCCATATAGGGCACGTACTGAGGGCCCAGCGAGTCCTCGGCATGCAGGAGACGTAGGGTCACCTCTCGCTGTGCTGCTTCGCGAGCGGCCCAGTCTGCGGCGGCAAGGCTTTCGGGCGAGCCGTCGAGACCGACGGTGATGGCGAGCATGTGCGGACCTCCTTCAGGGATGCGCTGCCAGTCTCCGAGCCCCGCACAGGGGGCAGGAGGGGCCGGAGGTCCCCGCCAGGAGCCCGACCGGCCCCGGTCGGCCACAGGTGCAGCGCTCAGCACGGTGGGCCGGGGACCATGTCCCCGGCCCACAGAAGCGCTGCCCGGCAGCCCGTCAGGAGTGCACCGACACGCGATGACTGTGCCGCTCCGGCCGGCGCGGCGTCGGCGCCTGCGGCGGCGTCCTGTGCACCCGACGGCGCAGCAGCCGAACCGCGAAATCGTCGAACCAGGCTGCGAGGACGCACGTCAGGCCCGCACCCAACGCGAGCAGCACCGCGAACCGCTCCCAGAACTCCGGTGTGAGACTGGTACCCACTGTGCTCGCCCTCCCTGGTCGGTGGTCGTTCTCGTCATTGCGAGCCAACTCCGCCGCGGGTCGCGGCGCATGAGCCGAGGGGGCCGGACCGAGGCGCGGAACGGCCCTTGTGTGTGGGGCTGCTCGGACCCGGGGCAGCCGGTGGGAACGGGCGCGGGGGCCGTCTCCCCGGGATTGGGGCCGCTCGGCCCTGGTGGGCATTCGGGGCCTGGTGGTGTGCTGGGAGTGGCGGGAAGGCCCCGACAAAGGCGCGGGGAAGCGGCCACAGGGGGCCGCGCACCGCGCGATCAGGATCCGCGAGAAGCGGGTGGCGCGCCTTCCCGCCCCGTCGTGCTGTGGCCGGCTCTCGCACGAGCAGGACCTGTGCAGGGCGACGCCTTCCGATCATCCGTGGCTCGCGGTACAGAGCGCCGGCATCGACGCCGTCTCCGGAGCCACGCCTCGCACCCCACGACGCACCGCTTCGGGCGCGCCCATGGGGAGGGGACGGAACCGGCTGGGCCGACCGGCCCGGCGGAGGGGACCGACAGCACCTGCCCCTCCGGTCGCGGCGGTCGGACGCTGAGAGGTGTCCAGCCCGACGACCGACGCAGGAGACCGATGCCATGGTCCGTTACGTGTACGACTTCACCGAGGGCCGTGACTTGGCCTGCATGCTCGGCGGCAAGGGCGCGAACCTGGGCCGAGACGACCTGGCTGGGGCTGCCGGTCCCGCCGGGATTCACGGTGACCACCGAGGCCTGCCGGGCCTTCCTCACACCGCCCCCACCGAGCCGGACGGCCTGGCCCGTGAGACCTCCGGGTACCTGCCGAGGTTCGACGAGAAAGGAAGTGGGTGTCATGGACCGCATCGTCGGTGAGGTGATGACCGTCGACGTCGTCGAGGCACACCCGGAGACGTCGTTCAAGGACGTGGTGCGACTGCTGGACCGGCACCGGATCAGCGGACTGCCCGTCGTGGACGACGACGACAAGGTCGTGGGGGTGATCTCCGAGACCGATCTGATACGGCGCCAGGCGGCGCGGTCCTCGGACGGGCGGGTACGACGGTTCCGGATGCGCCCGCTGGGCCGCTCCGCGCGTCGTGCCGATGCCCTCGCCCGCGCCACCACGGCAAAGGAGCTGATGTCGACGCCCGCGATCACCGTCCATCCGGAACAGCGCATCGCGGACGCCGCGCGCCTGATGGAGCGTCACGGCGTGGAGCGACTGCCGGTCGTGGACGAGGAGGACCGGCTGATCGGCATCGCCACCCGGCGCGACCTGCTGCGGGTCTTCCTGCGCACGGACGAGGAGATCGGCCGGGAGATCCACGACGAGGTGGTGACGCGCGCCCTCGGGCTGCCGGCCCACAGCGTGGTCGTCTCCGTCCGGGACGGCATGGCCACGCTGGAAGGGGCTGTGCGGCACCGCAGCGACATCCCGCTCGCGATCAGGCTGACGTACCGGGTCGACGGGGTGGTGGGCGTCGTCAACAGCCTGACCTACCGGGTCGACGACATCCGCCCTACCCCGACACCTCCCGCCCCTGGTCTCCGGCACGACCAGCTCCTGCCCGGCAGGACACCTGGCCCCTCGGTTCCGGGACCGATCAGCCCTTCGAAGGGACCAACGGGACCTGCTCCCGGAACCCGCTGACGGGAGACGCTGCTGCTGGGAGCGGTACCGCCTCCCGCAGGTCGCCCGATCCGCGCCGTCACCCCGTGCGGCGCCACCCTCTCGATGACGGAGGCTCACCCCCATGACCCGCCACGACGACCGCACCGCGACCACCGACCCCGCCGGCGTGCCGTCCGACGTCGCCGTCGCGGTGGACCGCCTGGTGACCAACGGGCTCAAGGCGCTCGCCGACTACGAGGCGCTCGACCAGGAGCAGGTCGACCACATCGTGAAGAAGGCCTCGGTCGCCGCCCTCGACCAGCACACCGCGCTGGCCCGGCTCGCGGTGGAGGAGACCGGCCGCGGCGTCTTCGAGGACAAGGCCGCCAAGAACATGTTCGCCTGCGAGTACGTCACACACAGCATGGGCCCGATGAAGACGGTCGGTGTCATCGCCCGAGACGACCTCGACGACATGACCGAGGTGGCCGAGCCCGTCGGCGTGGTGTGCGCGATCACCCCCGTCACCAACCCGACCTCCACCACCGTCTTCAAGGCTCTGATGGCGCTGAAGACACGCAATCCGATCGTGTTCGCCTTCCATCCCTCCGCCCAGCGGTGCAGCACGGAGGCGGCCCGTGTCGTGCGGGACGCGGCGGTCGCGGCCGGGGCGCCGGAGCACTGCGTGCAGTGGATCGAGACCCCGTCCGTCGAGGCCACCGGCGCCCTGATGAAGCATCCGGGTGTCTCCCTCATCCTCGCCACCGGCGGGAACGCCATGGTCAAGGCCGCCTACTCGGCCGGCAAGCCCGCCCTGGGCGTCGGCGCCGGCAACGTTCCCGCCTATGTCCACCGCAGCGCCGACGTCCGCCGGGCCGTCAACGACCTGGTGCTGTCCAAGGCGTTCGACAACGGCATGATCTGCGCCTCCGAGCAGGCCGTCATCCTGGACGAGAAGATCTACGACGCGGTCCTCGTCGAGTTCCGCACCCTGCACGCCCACGTGGCCACCGCCGAGGAGAAGGCGAAGCTGGAGACGTACCTGTTCCCCGTCGGTGCCGCGGGCGCGGGCTGCGAGCCCAAGGTCAACTCCGCGGCCGTCGGGCAGAGCCCGGTGTGGATCGCCGAGCAGGCAGGCTTCACCGTGCCGGCCGACACCTCCCTCATCCTGGTCGAGGCCGACCGGGTCGGCCCCGACGAGCCCCTCACCCGCGAGAAGCTCTGCCCGGTCCTCGCCGTCCTGCGGGCCGGCTCCGAGCAGCAGGGCTTCGACCTGGCCGCCGACATGGTCGCCTTCCACGGACAGGGCCACAGCGCGGTCATCCACACCGGCGACCCCGAACTCGCCGAGGCGTACGGCCGCCGTATGAAGACCGTACGCATCATCGTCAACGCCCCGTCCTCGCAGGGCGCCATCGGCGGGATCTACAACAGCCTGCTGCCGTCGCTGACCCTGGGCTGCGGCTCCTGGGGAAGCACGTCCGTGTCCAACAACGTCTCCGCCGCCCAACTGCTGAACGTCAAGAGGATCTCGGTGCGCCGCAACAACCTCCAGTGGTTCAAGGTCCCGCCGAAGATCTACTTCGAGCCGCAGTCCATCCGCTACCTCACCTCGATGCCGGACATCCACCGCGTGACCGTCGTGACCGACGCGACGATGACCCGCCTGGGGCTGGTCGACCGGGTCGAGCGGGTGCTGCGGCGGCGCCGTGAACCGGTGACCGTCCAGGTCATCGACAACGTGGAACCCGAGCCCAGCATCGACTCCGTACGGCGCGGCGCCCGTCTCATGGGCGACTTCCGCCCGGACACCATCATCGCCCTCGGCGGCGGCTCCCCGATGGACGCGGCGAAGGTGATGTGGCTGCTCTACGAGCAGCAGGCCGAAGGCAAGGACGTCGACTTCGCCGACATGCGGCACAAGTTCTCGGACATCCGCAAGCGCGCCTTCCGCTTCCCGGTCCTCGGCAAGCTGGCCCGGCTCGTGTGCATCCCCACCACCTCGGGCACCGGCGCCGAGGTGACCCCGTTCGCCGTCATCTCCGACCCCGCCACAGGAAAGAAGTACCCGCTGGCCGACTACGCCCTCACCCCCAGCGTGGCGATCGTCGACCCGCTGCTCACCACCGGGCTGCCGCGTGCGCTCGCCGCCGACAGCGGGTTCGACGCCCTCACCCACGCCATCGAGGCCTATGTGTCGGTCTACGCCAACGACTTCACCGACGGCCTCGCTCTGCACGCGATCCGGATGATCTTCGAGAACATCGAGGCGGCGGTCAACGACCGCGCGGCGAGTGAGCGGGCCCGGGAGAAGATGCACAACGCCGGCACGATCGCGGGCATGGCCTTCGGCAACGCCTTCCTCGGCATCGTCCACGCCATGTCCCACACCCTCGGCGCGACGTTCCACATCGCGCACGGCCGTACCAACGCCGTGCTGCTGCCGCACGTCATCCGCTACAACGGCACCGTCCCGACGAAGCTCACCGGCTGGCCCAAGTACGAGAACTACCGTGCCCCGGAACGCTTCCAGGACATCGCCCGCACTCTGGGGCTGCCGGCCGCCACCCCGGTCGAGGGCGTCGAGTCGCTCGCCTCGGCGGTGGAGCGGCTGCGCGAGGCCGTCGGTATCGAGCCGACGTTCCGGGCCCTCGGTGTCGACGAGCAGGCCTTCCTCGACGCGCTGCCCCAGCAGGCCCTCAACGCCTACGACGACCAGTGCGCGCCCGCCAACCCCCGGATGCCGATGCTCGACGACATGCGGGAGCTGATGCGGGCGGCCTACTACGGCCGCTCGGAGACCGCGCGAGCGGGCTCACCGGTCGTGGCGCCCGCACCGGCCTGATGGACCTGAGCCGTGTCCAACTCCCCTGTGGCTATCCGACACCGCAGCCTGAACCGCACCGCATCCACCGACATCCCGAAGAAGGGACCCGGCATGACCACCGACCACCCCGAGGCGACCCCCATGGTCCGGCTGCGCTCCGAGGGCGCCGTGGACGAGGAGACCCTGGCGTACGCCCGTACGAAGATCGACGCCGTCGTCACCCGGCCGGGACTGCCCGCTGTCACCGGTGAGGTCCGCATCGTCCGAGCGGCCGCGCATCACGCCGACCGCCCCTGGTCGGCCACGGCCGACCTGCGCATCGGGGGCCGGCAGGTGGTCGTCCTCGCCGAGGAGGCCACCGGCACGGAGGTCGTCGACCACCTCCAGGACCGGCTGCGCCGCCAGACCGACAAGGCCGCCCGGTCCTGGGACAACGGACACCGGACGACGCTCCCGCCGTGGCGCGGCGGAGGCGTACGGCCGTTTCCCACCGCACGCCCCGGCGGCACGGCCGACCATTCCCGGACGGCGTGATTCCGCAGCGACAGCAGGCCCGGTCGCCCACGGTCCACGACCGGGCCGCCGGGACCCACGTCGAGGGCGTTCTGGATGCCGCGCATGGGTGCGCGCCGCGGCGTAGCTCAGAATCGGTGCGGCCTCGTCGCAGTCGGAAACCGCGTACAGCACGCGCAGAGCGGTGCCGTGCCGTACGGCTTCGGCCGCGGCCCAGTCCAACGCCCTTACGGAAATGAGAGAGCCGTCGACTCCGACGACTATGTGATGCGACGTCATGGCCGTGCCTGTCCTTTCCTCAAGTGAAGGTTTTGGTGGACGCGGCGCTCGACGAACGCATCGGCCTCCCCGGACGATGCTCCTCGTGCGTCGCCCCTCCGGGCAGAAGCCGGCAGAACTCGCAGCGACGCCGAACGGCCCTTCTTTCAAGGGCCGTTCGGATCGGACACCGGAGAAACCACCGCCGCCCCTGACCGGGGCCACCAACGCCGCGTTCCTGCGAGCGTTGCCCGGTCCGGTCGTCACCAGGGGGGAGGAGAGCCGGGCACCCTCGCCTGCCGGGAAGCACCTGGAGGTGCCCGCGCTCAGGGCGCAGCTGGACGTGGGGCCTCCGGTGAATGGACTTGGCCGGCGCCTTCGACCTCCACGCTGGGTGGCCGAGGCGCCGGTTCCCGGTCCCGGTGCAGCCAGCCTCGGCCCTTGGGCCGCGCGGTTCGCGTCGAGGCGGTTGCGCCACTCGGCTCCTCGGTCAGCCTCAGCAGACGTGCCGTGTCCACCGCCTCCGAGAAGCGCAGGGACGCGCCTTCCGCACCGGCCGCGGCCGCCGAGCTCCTCACGCACCGCCTCGGGGAGCGGCCGGCTGCTGAACGGGAAGCGGCTGCTGTGTCTGCGCCATCGCCTCGTAGAGAAGTGCCAGGCGGGTACCGCCGCGTTCTGGGCTGAACGGCCCTTCCAGACTCCGCGGTCGGTCCCGAGCGGCCCTCCGGAAACGCCTGGTCGGCCCATCGCCCGGCACTGTCTCGGCTGCCACCTTCGGAAGTGTCACCACGACGACGAGAAGGAGGTGCGGACCGATGGCCCGCGGCAAGTACGCGAAGAAATGGTTGTGGCGGTGGCGCGGCAACCCGCTGCGCCGACGCGACGACATCATCGAGGCATGGACCGTGCTGGCCGTGTGGACGGTCTTCGCCGTCGGTGGCACCGCCGCCGGGCTGGTGACCGCTCACGCCGCGGACGAGGTGTTCGCGCGGCAGCGGGCCGAACGACAGTCCGTCCAGGCCGTGCTCCTGAAAGATGTTCCCGTGACCGCCACCTCGGTCGGCGGTACTCCCGATCGCAGGACGGCGACGGTGCGCTGGACCATGTCCGACGGATCGCCCCGCACGGGACAGACCCTGGTGGAGACCGGCCTCAAGGCCGGATCCAGGGTCACGGTCTGGCAGGACAGCCGGGGACATCTCACCGCCGCGCCGCCGAGTGCCACGGAGGCGGCCATCGAGTCCGGCTTCCTGGGCACCGCGGCCGCCATCGCCCTCGCCGGCCTGGTGTTCGGTGCCGGAGCGGTCGTCCGGTGGCGGCTCGACCGCCGCCGCATCGACGAGTGGGGCACGGAATGGGACCGGGTAGGACCCCGCTGGGGTCACAAGACCAGCTGACGGCACGACGGATTCGGGGTTCCAGGCCGGGGATCGGCCTGGAACCCAGGCGTCCAGCGGCCGGCTGCTGAAGAGCCGGACCGGACGCTGCGCGAGGAGGACGTGATTGCGGCGGACGAACCGCGCCGTTCACGGAACGGGCGGGAAGCGCCTCGACGGTCAGTCCGTCCTTGCGCAGGACGTCGGCGACGTCATGGTGGTCCGCCTCCTCTCACAGTCGGCGCAGCCAGTCGTCGGCCACACCGTGCATCGTCTGGGCTTGTTCCTCCGTCCGCAGGTGGGCGTCGTCCAGGCGGTGGGTGAGGTGGGCGACCACGTCGACCACGCCGTCGATCCGGCGGGTCATGGACACGGCGATCTCGGTCTCACTCTTGCGTTCCATGTGTCCGGTGAGCGTGACGACCCCCTCCGTCACGGAGACCTCGACGCTGCGCGGCGGCAGCCACAGGGCGCGTACCAGGACTTCCTCGATCACCTCGTCGCGGATCTCCTGATCGGGCCGCAGGAAGACCTGGAGGAGGTCGCGTCGGGTGACGATCCCCACGAGCCGGTCCTCCTCGTCGAGGACGGGGAGCCGTTCCACGTGCTTCTGGGCCATGGTGCGGGCGGCCTGAACGATGGTGTCGTCGGCGCGGACGGTGACGGGAGGTGCCGTCATCAACCGGCCGGCGGTACGGGCCCTGCCCTTGGCGGCCCGGCGCTTGGCGCCGGGCGTCAGCTCGGTGAGCCTCGTGCGGTGCTTCGGCTCGTAGGGGTCGGGGGTGGTCGCCTGGTGCATCATCAGGTCCGTCTCGGACAGGACGCCGATGACCTTGTCGTCCTCGTCCACGACCGGCAGTCCGCTGATCCGGTGGGTCGCGAGCAGCCGGGCCACCTCCTTGAACGGTGTGCCGTACTCGGCGCGGACGACGTCCGTGGTCATCACGGTGCCGACCTTGTTGTGTCGCATGGCCGTTCCTCCTCCATGGCTTCACTCCTTCGATCGCCTGTCGGGCCACCGAGGGAGCACTTGTCAGTGGTCCGCCACCAGCGCCGTCAGGTCCAGGAGCCGGTTGGTGTAGCCCCACTCGTTGTCGTACCAGCCGAAAATCTTGGCCAGGGTGCCGTTGGCCTGCGTCAGGGCGGGGTCGAAGACGCAGGACGAGGGGTCGCCGATGACGTCGCGGGAGACGATCGGGGCCTT
>NZ_JBIWGA010000024.1:97680-150611 GCF_044763345.1 Streptomyces sp. NPDC096132 | reverse complement strand
GTGCTCCACGACGGCGGGATCGCCGCCGAGGGCACCGCCGAGGAGCTCAAGCGGCTCGTCCCCGGCGGCCACGTACGGCTCCGCTTCTCCGACCCCGTGACGTACGAGCGGGCGGCCGGCGCACTGCGCGAGACCACCCGGGATGACGAAGCGCTGACCCTGCAGATCCCCAGCGACGGAACCCAGCGCGAGTTGCGCGCCGTCCTCGACTGGCTCGACACCGCCGGCATCGAGGCCGACGAACTGTCCGTGCACACCCCGGACCTCGACGACGTGTTCTTCGCCCTGACCGGCAACGCCGTACCCGCCCAGTCCGCCGAGAAGGAGACCGTCCGATGAGCATCCCTTCCTACGCCCTCCGCGACAACCTCACCATGCTGCGGCGCAACCTCCTGCACGCCCGCCGCTACCCCTCGCTCACCCTGAACCTCCTGCTCACCCCGGTCATCCTGCTGCTGCTGTTCGTGTACGTCTTCGGCAACGTGATGAGCGCCGGCATCAACGGCGGTCACGCCGACCGTGCCGACTACGTCGCCTACCTCGTCCCCGGCATCCTCCTGCTGACCGTGGCCATGACCTCGCTCGGCACCGCGGTCGCCGTGTGCACCGACATGACCGAGGGCATCATGGCCCGGTTCCGCACCATGGCGATCTCCCGCGCCTCCGTGCTGATCGGCCATGTGATCGGCAGCGTGATCCAGACGATGTCGGCTCTGGTGCTGGTCCTCGCCATCGGACTGGCCATCGGCTTCAGGCCGGACGCCTCCCCGGTGGAGTGGCTCGCGGCGGCCGCCCTGATGGCCCTGACCAGCCTCGCGATGACCTGGCTCGCCGTCGGCATCGGCCTGATCAGCCCCAACCCCGAGGGGGCCAGCAACATCGGCACTCCGCTGGTGATGCTGCCGTTCCTGTCCAGCGCGTTCGTGCCGGTGGACGCCATGCCGGGCTGGTTCCGCTGGTTCGCCGAGTACCAGCCGTTCTCGCCCCTCATCGAGACCCTGCGCGGGCTGCTGCTGGGCAGCGGGATCGGCACGAGGAACGCGGTGCTGGCCGTCGCCTGGGGCCTGGGCCTGTCGCTGCTGGGCTACCTGTGGGCCAAGGCGAAGTTCACCCGCGAGCCGCAGCGCTGAGCTCCCGGAGTGCGGCCGCCCGCAACTCCTCCCGCCCCAGGGCGGCGTACGCCGATCTCGCCTCGGCGTACGCCGCCCTGTCGGCGTCCTCGGCCGCCTGCCGGGACCGGGCCGCGGACAGGGTGGGGAACTCCCGCATCACCGGCATCCGCTCCGCCAGCGCCACCAGCCGTATCGCCGCCGGGTCTCCCTCCGCCAGCCCGGCGAAGCCGAGCGCCAGCAACACCGTGCCGCACACCGGCAGTTCCGCCGGAGAGCCGTCGCCCGAGGGGCCGGACAGCATCCCGAGCAGCCGGTCCCGCAGCTGCCCGGCCAGCCCGGCCACCGGCGCGAGCCGGCCGCGCTGCGCGTGCGCCGCCAGCGCGGCCGACTGGATCTCCAGTGACCACGGATCCACGAACGGATCGCCGGCATACAGCAGGCTGCCCTCCCGTACCCGCTCCACCGCCTGGCGCCACAGTCCGAGCCCGACCTCGGTCAGCCCGCGGGCCAGTGCGACCTCCGCGCGGGCCGGCAGATCGGTGCCGAAGGTCTCGGCGGACTCCGGCTGCTCGTCCCGGGCGGCGAGTCCGAGCCAGTACTCCGCCTCGTCGACCTCACCGCGCTGCAGACAGGCGAGCACCAGCCCCCAGCGGACGCCGATCGAGTCCGACCAGTCTCCGGCCTCGTCGAGCGCGCCGAGCGCGGCCCGCAGATGCTCGTACGCCTCCGCGCCGTGCCCGGACTTCAGGCACAGGTCGCTGATCCGCCCATGACCGAGCAGCCGCATGGCCGGGTTCTCGAGCGACCCCAGCGCGTCGAGCATCCGGCGGGCGCACACCAGCGCGCGCTCCACCTCGTGCTCGGCCTCCCACACGTAACTGGCGACGCCCGCCGCCATGCCCGCGAGCATGGGCGCGTCCGAGTCGCAGAGCTCCCGCAGCCGCGTGTACCGCGGCGGGTGCATCTCCGGGAAGGCGCACAGTACGACGGCCAGCGCCCGCGCCAGCGTGTCCGGCGGTGCGGGCGGCAGCCGGCGCAGCGTGACGAGATGGCGTACGGCGTGGGGGCCGCGGCCCATGAAGAGGCTGGCCGTGCACACCGTCGCCGCGCTGCGGGCCGCCTCGACGTCCACGGAGTACTCGGGATGGCCGGGTCCGGGGCGGAAATGGGACAGCGGCCCGCCGGTCTCGTCGGCGAGGGCTGCGAGCCGGGCGTAGGTGGAGCCGGTGGCCCACAACGAGCCCAGCGCCGCGGTGAGAGCCGCGATGGTGGGCCCGTCGGAGCGGACCAGCGCGTACCGCAGGGCCACGACGAGGTTGTCCTGCTCGGCCCGGATACGGATCCACGGGCGCTCCCGACCGCCGCTGAACAGCACGTCGTGGTGCGCCCGCCCGAAGTCCCGGGCCCAGACCAGGAACCGGCCGGTCACCGCCTCCTCCTCGCCGGCCTCGGCGCGCCGGGCGGCACTGAACTCCCGCAGCGTCTCCAGCATGTGGAAGCGCACCCCGGAAGGGCTGTCGCCCACCTGGATCAGGGACTGACCGGCCAGCTGCTCCAGCAGCGTCAGCGCGTCCCCGGTCTCGCCGAGCACGTACTGAGCCGCCTCCTCGGTGAACCCGCCGGGGAACACCGACAACGCCCGCAGCGCCGCCCGCCCGTCGGGCTCCAGCAGATTCCAGCTCCACTCGACCACGGCCTGCAGCGTGCGATGCCGCTCGGGTGCGTCACGGGCGCCGCCCCGCAGAAGTGCGAAACGGTCCTGCAGCCGGCGCGAGATGTCGGCCACGGAGAGCACCCGCACCCGGGCCGCGGCGAGCTCCACGGCCAGCGGCAGCCCGTCCAGGTGACGGCAGATCTCGGCGACCCGGTCGGCCGGCAGGTCCACGCCGGGCCTGGCGGCCCGCGCCCGCTGCCCGAAGAGTTCGACCGAGGTCGCCGGCGACAGCTCCGGCAGGGCGTACACGAACTCCGAGGTCAGCCCCAGCGGAGCCCGGCTGGTGGCCAGGACCCGCACCTCCTTCGACCGCGACACCAGCTCCTGCACGAGCGCGGCCGCGCCGGCGACCACCTGCTCGCAGTTGTCCAGCACCAGCAGCGCGGGGCCGGTACCCAGCGTGCCGACGATGCCGCCCACCACGTCCGTGCCGCCGGTGAACTGCCGGCCTTCCCCGGCACCGACGGCCGAGGCCACCTCACCGGCCACGTCGTCGTCGGCGAGGACACCGACGAGGCTGACGAAGTGCACCACGGGCTGCTCGGCCGCCCGGCTCACCGCGTGCGACAGCCGGGTCTTGCCCAGCCCGCCCGGCCCCACGACGGTCACCACCCGGGCCTCGCGCAACAGCCCGGCCACGGCGGCGATGTCGGCGTCGCGCCCCAGCAGCGGGTTCGGGTCGTGCGGCACACCGTGCCGGGCGGGCGGCACCTCCGCGCGCAGCAACTCCTGGTGCACCGACCGCAGTCCGGGCCCCGGCTCGGTCCCCAGCTCCTCGCGCAGCCCGCGCCGGTAGGCGTCGTACCGGGTCAGTGCCGCGGCCCGGCCCGCGGTGGCGGCCTCACAGCGCAGCAGCTCCGCCAGCACCTCCTCGTCCCGGGGCAGCTCCCGGACCAGCTCGGCCAGCGGTGCCGCGGCCTCCTCCCGCCGTCCGAGCCGGGCGAGCGCGAGCGCCCGGAACCGGACCAGCGAACGGAACACCCGTACCCGATCGGCCCGCAGCGCCACCACCGGATCGCGCAGCTCCTCGCCCGCCCCGGCGCCCACGCTCCCGTCCCACAGCGCCAGCCCCGCCTCGGCCTGCGCCAGGGCGCCCTCCTGATCCCCCGCCCTGGCGCGCCCGGCGCTCGCCGCCTCGTACCGCAGCAGCGCGGAAGAGTCGACCTGCGTCTCCTTCAGCGCCAGCCGGTACCCCGTCGGCGTGCTCACGACCAGCTCGGCACCCATCTGCGCCCTGAGCCGCGACACCAGGACCTGCACCGCCTTGCCCGGCCGCTCCGGCAGCTCGTCCGGCCACAGCCCCTCCACCAGCCGCCCCGTGCTGCAGCCGGCGCGCAGATCCTCCGCGAGCAGCGCCAGCAGCCCGCGCAGCCGGGGCGCGGTGACCTCCCGTCCGCGGCAGGCGACTCGGGGCAGCAGGGTCAACTCAGTCGTCACGTGTGCAGATTAGCCAGCCGGGGGTGCCACGGTGGACCGCCGGGCTCCCGTACGTGCCGCACACCGGCATCCTCCCGGACGCCGCCCCTCCGCGACGCCGTTGCGGCTCCGTTATCGTCCGGCCCCGGTGCGGTCACACGGCGGATGCAGCCTCGACAGCCATGATCCCTTCTTGGCTCCGGCGGTCGGGCTGGACCAGGACACCACGCTCGATCTCCACCGAGGGCGATCCGCTGTTCGAGGCCGAGTACTCCGTGCCCGCCGACGCCGGCCGCTACGAGCTGACCCTCGACGCCTCCCGGGACCCCGAGCTGTTCTCGCTCTCCACCCGGGTACGGGCGCGGTGGACGTTCAGCTCGGCGAAGGTGTCCGAGGACAGCTGGACCCCTGCGAGTCGGCCTGACCGACCGCGACGGCAACACCCTGGTCCAGACGGTGGAACGCGCCTACCGCACCACCCAGTAGGTCGAACGGCCGCAAGTCCAGGCCCACGGCGTGTCCGGGAACGACCTCCCGGACACGCCGCGGCCGGTCGGTACATCATGGCGTCCATGTCGCTCACCCGCGTCCACAACTTCTCCCTCTCTCTCGACGGCTTCGGCACCGGTGAGGGGCTGAGCCGTGACGCGCCGTTCGGCCACGCCGGCGAAAGGCTGCACGAGTGGATGTTCGCCACCCGGTGGTGGCACCGGATGACCGGCCGGCCCGGCGGTACCCGTGGCCTCGACGACGTCTTCGTGCGGCAGTTCACGCCCGGGATCGGCGCCGAGATCATGGGCGCCGGGAAGTTCGGCCCTCCGGGCTGGCACGAGGATCCGCAGTGGAAGGGGTGGTGGGGGCCCAACCCGCCGTTCCACACACCGACCTTCGTCCTCACTCATCACCCGCGCCCGTCGATCGAGATGGAGGGCGGCACGACGTTCCACTTCCTCGACGCCTCGCCCGCCGAGGCGCTCGAGGCGGCCCGCGAGGCCGCGGGTGACCAGGACGTACGCATCGGCGGCGGGGCCACCGTGATCCGCGACTTCATCGCCGCCGGGCTCATCGACCACCTGCACGTCGTGGTGGTCCCGATCCTGCTCGGCCGGGGCGTACGCCTCTGGGACGGACTGGAGGGCCTCGAGAAAAACTACGAGGTCGAGGCCATCTCCTCGCCCAGCGGAGTCACGCATCTGACATTGACCCGTATGGTTCTCTGAACCGCGCGGGGGCAGGGGGCTGTATGCGAGTGGTCGTTTCACGGCCGGTGTTCCGGCGCTTCGTGGCTGCTGTCGTTGTCGGCGCGGCCCTCACCACCACCTCCGGATGCACGGTTCCCGAGGACGCCGTCGCCGGCATCTCCGTGACCGCCGACGGACGGCTGCTCGGCGTCATGATGGTCTGCGGCCATCAGATCGACGGAGCGACCCTCTACGTGACGGACGCCGACGTCGACGACGACGAGGCCACGGTCGGCTCATGGACCGCCGACCACCCCCTCACGGCGGGACTCGCCATCTGGCCCCTCGACGCGCCGTCCGCCGGCTGGACCACGACCACACCGCTCACCACGCTCACCGCCGGGACCACGTACGCCCTCTACGGCTGGACCAAGGACAACTCGTGGTCCTCCAGCAGCGTCTCCTTCACCTCGATCGACCGGGACCGGCTCACACCGGGGATGATCCGGTACGACGAGGTCTCGGACGACGGCGACGAATCCGCGGTCACCGTTTCCATGGCGGAGTTCAAGGCCAGGGCCTGCCAGGACGGTTGACGCCGTCGCCGGGACAGTTGGGGGCTGCGTGCCGGCGCCGTCCCTGGTTAGGGTGGCAGGTGGCTCGGGGGCGGCGTCGGGGGAGGTGCATCGCATCCACAGGGAGAAGAGCTCCGGCCGGTCCGCGCCCGCGGCGCTGCCGGCATCGCTGCGCGGGTGGCTCGGGGGCGTCGCGGCCCTCGCCGCGCTCGTGGTCGTCGCGCTCGGGGTCCGGTACGCCGGCCACAGCGAGCCCGGCAGGGTGGACGCGCGGATCGGGGCGGCGGTGGACGGCGTGGGGCCGCCGTGGCGGTACGTCGCTCTGGCCACGGACTTCCTGGGGGAGCCCGTGGGAGCGGCGACGCTGGTCCTGGCCACCGTGACGGGCTGCCTGATGCTTCGGCGTCCTCGGGCGGCGGTGCTCGTCGTGGCCGGCGTCTGCACGACCGTGGGGACGGCGACGCTGCTCAAGCACGTGGTGGGACGCACCATCCACGGCGAGGGCAACCTGTCCTACCCGAGCGGCCACACCGCTTTCCTCACCGCGCTCGCCCTCGTGGTGGCGCTGCCCGCGACCGGCCGGCTCGGTCTCGGCAGGCCGGCCGGCACGTCACTCGTGCTCGCCGCGGCGCTGGTCGCCGGCGCCGCCATGGGCTGGACGCAGGTCGCCCTGGGCGCGCACTACCCGACCGACGTCCTCGGCGGCTGGTGCACCGCGCTGGCGGTGACACCGGCGACCGCGTGGCTGGTGGACCGTACGGCTGACCGGCTGGTCGAGCGGACGGCCGACGCGGGTCGGCCGGCGCGTCGCTGACGTCACGTCACGCCAAGCGGCGGAACACGGGCTTCACCGGTCGTCCGCCCAGCCAGGGGGTGGGGTCGGCGGCGTCCAGTGCCTTCCGGTACACCGCACATGCCTGGGCCACCACGTCGACGGTGTGATCGATGTCGGCGTCGTCGAGCGCGCTGCTCACCACGAACGACGGGGCCAGCACCCCGCCCACGAGGAGCCGGCGCAGGAACAGGGTGCGGTACTCCTGCGACGGCTGCAGGTTCTCGTCGAGGGTGGCGAAGACCAGGTTGCTGGCCCGGCCCCGCACGACGATGTGGTCACCGACGCCCATGGCGGCCGCGGCGTCGCGGACACCGGCGGCCAGCCGCTCGCCGAGGGCGTGCAGCCGCGCCGTGATGCCCTCCTCGGCGTAGGTGGTCTGCACGGCCATCGCGGCGGCCAGGGAGTGCGTTTCCGCGCCGTGCGTGGTGGACAGCAGGAACACCCGGTCGCCGGAGTGGCGCAGTCCGCCCCGCTCCATCAGCTCGCGGCGCCCGGCCAGCGCGGAGACGGCGAACCCGTTGCCCAGCGCCTTGCCGAAGGTGGAGAGGTCGGGGACGACGCCGTACAGGCCCTGGGCGCCCGCCTCGGACCAGCGGAAGCCGGTGATCATCTCGTCGAAGATCAGTACGCAGCCGTGCCGGTCGGCCAGTTCGCGCAGGCCCTCGAGGTACCCGGGCGGCGGCTCGGTGTGGGTGGCGGGTTCGAGGATCAGGCAGGCGACCTCGTCCTGGTACCGGGTGAGCAGCTCCTCCGTGGCGGCCAGGTCGCCGTAGGGGAAGGCCACGGTGAGGTCGTTGGTCGCCGCCGGAATGCCGGCGGACATCGGTGTGGTGCCGATGAACCAGTCGTCGACGGAGAAGAACGGATGGTCGGCGCAGAGGGCCACCCGCGGGCGCCCGGTGGCGGCGCGGGCGAGGCGCACCGCGGCGGTGGTGGCGTCGGAGCCGTTCTTCGCGAACTTGACCATCTCGGCGGTCGGCACCGTGGCCAGGAAGCGTTCCGCGGCCTCGACCTCCACGATGGACGGCCGGACGAAGTTGCTGCCGCGGTCGAGTTCCCGCCGCACCGCCTCGACCACGCGTGGGTGGGCGTGGCCGAGGCTGACCGACCGCAGACCGGAGCCGTACTCGATGTAGCGGTTGCCGTCGACGTCCCACACGTGGGCACCACGGCCGTGGCTGATGACGGGGGCCAGGTTCTCGGGGTACTGGTCGTCGCCCTTGGCGTAGGTGTGCGCGCCCCCGGGGATCAGGGCGTGCAGCCGCTCGTTCGCCGTCCGCGACCGGGGCAGGCTGGGCTCTTCGGTGTCTTCGGTGGCCACGCGACCTCAGCTTCCTCTTTGCTTCAGGACCTCGGCGAGGCTCGGCGCCTGCCGGTCCCGCTGGGACATCGATGTGACCGGCAACGGCCAGGGAATGGCGAGTTCCGGGTCGTCGAAGGCGATCGTCACGTCCTCTGACGGATCGTGCTGACGGTCGATACGGTAAGAGATGTCCGTGGTTTCGGTAAGAGCCTGGAAGCCGTGCGCGCATCCCGCCGGGATGTACACGGTCTTCTGCGTCTCGCCGGAGAGCTCGAAGAAGGCCCGGCCCAGGTACGTCGGCGAGTGAGGCCGCAGGTCCACGACGACGTCGAAGATCCTCCCGTACGAGCACCGCACCAGCTTGGCCTCGCCGGCGCCGGAGCGCAGGTGCAGGCCGCGCAGCACGCCCCGGACCGAGCGGGACAGGCTGTCCTGGACGAAGGCGTCCGGGTCGAGGCCCACCGAGCGGACCACGTCGGCGTCGAAGGTGCGGCAGAAGAAGCCGCGCTCGTCGGCGTACGGCGTCGGCTCGAAGAGGAACGCGCCCTCGATCGCGGGGACTTCGGTCGCTTTCATGGCGCCTCCTGCCGGGCGCGGGCCCCGGCGTGGCCGGTCGCCGGGAACAGGGCCGCGGTCAACTCGGTGAACTGGGCTTCGATCTGGCGGGCGGCGACCTGGTTCCGCTCGGCGAGCGTTTGCCGCAGGTCCGCGGAGTTCTTCTCCAGCTCCCGGAACTGCTCGAGCAGCCGGTCGGCGTCGACTTCGCGGGCCGGGTGGCAGTAAGCGGCGAGTCCCATCTGATCCATGAGCGCGCCGCTCTTCGCCGAGTAGCCGACCGCGAGCGTCGGCGTGCCGGCCTTCAGCGCGCAGACCAGGTTGTGGAAGCGGGTCGCCACCACGGTGTCGGCAGCCGCTACCTCCTTCATCACGTCGTCCAGCGAGGCCGCCTCGGCGGTGGTGACCAGCGGCGAGTCCACCGCGTCGAGGATCGCGGCGACCACCGGCTCGTCGAGCTCGTCGCCGGTCAGCAGCCGGACCGGCCTGCCTTCCTCGACCAGCGCGCGGACGAACCGGGTCGTCCCGGCGAGGTAGCGGCGGTGGATCTCCTCGGCCCGGGCACGGTCGTCGTTGCTGCCGTGATAGGCCATGACGCCGACGCAGACCGAGCCCGGCGGGTCGGAGGGCGCACTCGCCCGCGGCGTCGGCAGGGCGAACGCGAGGTCTCGGTAGACCCCGTCGCGCGCGGTGTCCACGCCCATCGCCCGCATCGCGTCCCGGGACCCGGCGTCCCGGTACGACCGATACGCGGCAAGCCTCGCCGACCAGCGCACGAGGGTCCGGGTCGCCCGGTGGCCGATCGCGTCCGCACCGACGCCGACCAGCGCGACCGGGGTGCCCACCAGCCGGCCGGACGCACAGAGGAGGAACAGCGCGTACGGGAAGCCCCACGGCCGCAGCGGAAGCGTGGCCTCCAGAACGCCCGCGCCCGGCACGATCACCACGTCGTGGCGACGCACCCAGGCGGCGGTACGGACAGCGTCGACGAGTTTGCCCAGCCCCTTCGCCGCGATCGCGCCCGGACGTGACGCGGTCCGGTACTCCCCGCGGTACCAGTGCATCCGCGTCGTGGGAATCCCGTACCGGGTCGCGACGACCTCGGGCCCGCTGCACAACGCGTCCACGACCGCCTCCGGGTGCTCGGTGCGGAGGTAGGTGAGCATGGACTCGAGCTGCCCGTCGTTGCCGAAGTTGCCGGCGCCGAGCAGGCCGAACAGCCCGACCCGCACCGGGGTCCGGTGTGCAGACGTCATGCCTGGCTCCCTTCACGACCGGCGACGAGGGCGTCGACGGAAACAGTGATCCGGTCCGGGTCGACCGGGGCGCGGTCCTCGACCCGCTCGCCGACGCCCGGCCGGGCCCGGCTGGTCATCCAGGCGGCCAGGTGGCGGTAGCACTCGCGCCGGTCGGCCAGGGACAACGGCGCCCGCCGGACCGCCGAGACGAAGCCCAAGACGTACTCGGCGAGCAGTCGGGGCGTCGGGTGCAGCAGGCCGGCCCGGCGCGGGTCCAGGTTGACGCACCGGGAGCGCTTCGAAGGGTTGGCCCGTTCGGCGCGGGTGGGGTGGTCGCGGCGGAAGTACAGCAGCTCCGGCACCTGGTGGAAGGGACCTTGCAGGACGATCTCGGCGACGAACGTCCGGTCCGCGTGGTGGTAGCTGTCGAGCGGCTTCACCCGGCGCAGCACGTCGGCCCGCAGCACGCCGTAGAAGTCGTCGCCGCCTGGCTCGAACAGCAGACTGCGGAAGCGCTCCGGCGCATGCGGCGAGTCGGTGGCGAGCCCGTACTCGTACGGGACCTTCACCTGACCGTCGCCGTCGATGACCGCCTGGCCGGAGTGCGCGAGGACGATGTCCGGACGCTCGTCCAGCGCCTCGACGCAGCGCCGCAGCAGGTCCCGGGCGTACAGGTCGTCGTGCGAGGCCCACTTGAACAGCTCGCCGCGGCACTGGGTGAAGACATAGTTGTGGTTCGGCGTGGCTCCCACGTTCCGGGACAGCCGGATGTAACGGATGCGCGCGTCTCGCGCGGCGTACTTGCGGCAGATGTCCTCGGTCCCGTCGGTCGAGGCATTGTCGGAGATGACCAGCTCGAAGTCCTCGTAGGTCTGGCCGAGCAGGGCGTCGAGCGACTCGGCCAGATACTCCTCGCCGTTGTAGACGGGCAGCCCGATGCTCAACCGGGGATGGGCGGTCATGGCGTCCTCACTTCACTTCACGTAGGGGTTTCTGGTCGCGCTCGCGCAGGGCGGACCGCAGCTGCAGCCACCACAGGGCCGAGGCGCTGACGTTCGCGGCAGCGGCGCCCCAGGCCGAACCGACCGTGCCGGCCAAGGCCGCCCCGCCGAGCCCGCCGCCGACATAGCAGGCAGAGGCGAACAGCTGGCAGCGCAGGCTGCGCCGGGCCGCGCCGAGCGCGCGCAGCCCGGCCGCCGCGCCGGTGCCGAGGCCCGCGCCCGCGACGCCGAAGGTGATCGCCGCAATGAGCCGCGAGGCGGAGTGCCAGACCCCGCCGAGCACCAGCTCGCCGAGCCGGTCGGGCACCAGCAGCAGCGCCCCGCCCCAGAGCAGCGCGGCGGCGGCCTGCCCGCCGCCCAGCCGGAGGCAGAACGTGCCGAGGCGGTCCGGGGCCTGCCGCAGCACCCGTGCCGCTTCCGGGACGGTGACCAGGGACAGCCCCATCAGCAGGGCGAGGAACGGGCCCATCAGGAGCTCGGCGCCCCGCACCGCACCCACCGCGCCGACCCCGACGATCGCGCCGAGCCCGTACGCCCGCAGCTGGCTCGCGCCGCTGAGGCTGACGTTCTCGACCAGGTACCGGTAGCCGAGATCGCGCTGCTCGCGAAGCCACCCGCGCGCCCCGGTCATCCGGGGCCGGATGCCGGACTGGAGGCAGCCGTACGCGGCGGCCACCGCGGCGGACGCGCCCCAGGCGAGCACGAACGCGGCCACGCTGCCCACGCGGGCCGCCACGACCATGGCCGGGACGAGCGCGATGCACCACACGAGGTCGTTGACGAACGCCTTACGCCCGGTACCGGCGGCGAAGAAGGAGAACCGCCAGGCGTCCTGCAGCAACAGCCCCGGCAGCACGACGCCGAGGCAGGCGAACGCGGGCCCCAGGCGGCCGCCGAGACCCAGCCCGGCCACCAGACACACCGCGCCGAGGGCGGCGCCGACGCCGAGCGCCGTACCCGACGAGCGGACCACCGCCCCCCGCCAGGACGCGTCCGACACGCCGCTGAAGCGCACCACGAGCGGGTCGGTGGCCAGCCCGCGGGAGACGTTGAGCACCACACCGTAGGTCACCCACGCCAGGCTGAACACACCGAACGCGGTCACCCCCAGCGAGCGGGCCACGTAGATGCCCACCGCGAAGTTGGACAGGCTGGAGGCCGCCTGGTCGGCCAGTCCCCAGGACAGCCGGCCGACGAGGGCCCGCCTGGCGGATCCGGGCGGTGGCGCCGTTGTCTGCGGATTCTCCCTCTCGGTGGTCATCGGCATCACGCCTTGATCAGCCCGGCGCCGTGGAGGGCGGCGGCCGCGGTGGCGACGGTGTCGAACGGCAGCCCGGACCGCTCGGCGACGTCCAGCAGACTGTGCTCGCCGTCGGAGAGGTTGAGTACCCAGAGCATGGCCATCTGGGCCTGCTTGGTGTCACTGCGGCCGCCGAGCGCGTCGTACAGCCCCCGTCGGCCCAGCTGTGGTTCGCCGTAAGGGCTGAGGTTCAGGTACCGCCGGTCACGGTCCAGGACGGCGAACGCCTCGCGGCAGACGGCGAGGGTGTCCGCCATCGCCTCCGGGGAGACGAAATCGAGGTTGTCCGCCGACGTGTGGTACTCGGGGTAGCCCGCGTACGGGGTCCGGGTGAGCGAGCCCACGCCCAGATTGAACCCGGGCGAGCAGAACTGCCGCTCGTCGTAGCCGTACGGGGTGAACTCGGCGATGTGGTGCGGGCGTTCGGACGCGGCCAGCACATGCCGCATCACCCGGTCGATCTCCGCGTCGCCGCGCCTGCTCTGTTTGTACGTCAAGGAGCCCGGGTCGCCGGCGCAGGCCAGCACCAGCCCGTGCTTGACCCGTTCCACCCGCTCGGCGTTGCGGGCCAGCCAGGTGATCGCCCCGATGGTGCCGGGTGCGAAGACGAACCGGTAGGTGTAGTACGGCGTCTCCTCGGCCAGCGCCTTGGCCAGGAACGTCGCCACCGCGACGCCGGCCATGTTGTCGTTGGCCAGCGACGGGTGGCAGACATGGCAGGAGACGATCACCTCGTCCGAGACCCGACCGGGCACGACGTGTTCGGCGTAGGTGAGGTGGCCGTCGGCGAGGGTGGAGTCGATGCGCACCTCGTACTCGCCGTCCGGCATCGCGTCCAGGGTCTCCTGGGCGAGGCAGAACCCCCAGTCCGGCTTGTAGTAGCTGGTGCGGTACGGCACCCAGGACGGCTGGTCGGGCAGGGTGTGCAGGTGCGTGCGCAGCTCGGACAGGGGCATGGTCTTCGCCACCGGCACGCTGTAGCCGAGCACGTGCAGGCTGGACGCGGCGAAGTCGACGACCCGGTTGCCCGCGGGGTCGGCGATGTACGCGTCCCGGATGTTCCACTCCTGCGGCACCGTCCAGTCGAGCACCTGCGTCCCGGTCGGCACCTCGTGCACGTCCAGCGGGATGTACTCGCCGACGATGTCCAGGGTGGCGCGCACACCGTCGCCGGTGATGCTCCGGCAGAGCGGGTACAGCCGCTCCACCAGGGCGTACATCTCCGCGCCGTGCTCGGTCACCGGCGCCACCGCAGGGTGTCGTCGACGGTGCCGGCCTCGGACGCGGCGCGCAGCACGGCAAGGCGGGTGAAGCGCTGGTCGAAGGCCTCGCGGGTCAGCCCGTGTTCCCGGTAGGCGTCGGCGAGTTCGAGGGCGCCCCGCTTCACCGTCCACTCGCAGTCGAAGCCGGGGATCGCGGCCCGGAACCGGGAGAAGTCCACGCGGTACGACCGCGGATCGGCACCGGTCTCGCCGGTGATCACCACCTTCGCGCCGGACACCGCCTCGGCGACCTGCTCGGCGATCTCGGCGACCGTGACGTTGTTGGTCTCGCTGCCGATGTTGAACGCCCGGTCGTGCACCGCTTCCCGCGGCGCGACCAGCGCGGCCGCGAAGGCCCGTGCGATGTCGGCGGCGTGCACCAGCGGGCGCCAGGGGGTGCCGTCGGAGAGCACGAGGACCTCGCCGGACAGGAGGGCGTGGCCCACCAGGTTGTTCAGCACGATGTCGGCACGCAGCCGGGGCGAGTAGCCGAAGGCGGTGGCGTTGCGCATGAACACCGGGGTGAAGTCGCCGTCGGCCAGCGCGTGCAGGTCGTCCTCCACCCGCACCTTGGACTCCGCGTACGGCGTCACCGGGCGCAGCGGGGCGTCCTCGGTCACCAGGTCGTCGCCGCCTGCGGCGCCGTAGACCGAGCAGGTGGACGCGTACAGGAAGCGCCGCACTCCGGCGTCGCGGGCCAGCCGGGCCAGCCGTACGGACGCGTGGTGGTTGATGTCGTAGGTGAGCTCCGGCGCCAGCGATCCCAGCGGGTCGTTGGACAGCGCGGCCAGGTGGATCACGGCGTCCACCCCGGCCACGTGGTCGGCCGTGACGTCGCGCAGGTCCACCCGGTGACCCGGCGGGTCCGCGGGCGGCTCGCCCAGCACGCAGTCGGCGAACAGGCCGGCGTCCAGGCCGACGACGTCGTGCCCGGCGGCCGTAAGGACCGGGGCCATCACGGTGCCCAGGTAGCCCTGGTGCCCGGTCAGCAGTACGCGCATGGTTCATCCCCCCAGCTGGAGCGTGAGTTTGGTGACGGCGAACGCCTCGGCGTAGCGGGCGTGACATTCGATACCGCGGATCCTCGCGAGGCCGAGGAAGGCCTCCCGGTCGTACCAGGGCCGGTGCCGCTGCGAGGCGTAGTGCTCCTGCAGCAGGTGCACCTTCTGTTCGGCGATCTCCGGCGACAGCGGCTGGTACGCCGACGGACGGCCGAGATCGCCGTCCCACTTGACGATCTCGTAGCCGAGGACCATGTGGTCGCGGAACGCGGTGGGTATCAGCTGCGCCAGGCCGCGGTGATCCTGGTGCGCGTCGTCGGTACGCGGGGCGAGGACCAGGTCCGGCTCGGTCTGCCCGCGCAGCTCCTCAACCGCGGCCTTGGCCTCCTCCCAGTGCGCCGGCATCCGCCCGTCCGGCAGTTTCAGCACGGTCAGCCGCAGGTCGGCGCCCGGGCAGAAGGCGGCGAGCGCGGCCCGCTCCTCCTGCTCCCGGTCGGTGCCGCCGCCGGAGAGCACCAGCGCGTCGACGCGGATACCCGGTCGCGCGTGGCACAGCGTCAGCAGCGTGCCGCCGGCGCCGATGGCGATGTCGTCGCAGTGCGCGCCCACCGCGACGATCCGGTCCAGGGGTCCGGCCCCGAGCCGGATCACGCTCTCGCTCCGGTACTCACGCCGTCGCGCTCCCACACGGCCCACGGGCGGTCGCCCCGGGCGTAGGCCTCGTCGAGCGCGGCCCGCTCCTTCACGGTGTCGGTCGGCTTCCAGAAGCCGCGGTGCTGGTACGCCACCAGCCGGCCCCGCTTGGCCAGTTGCGCGCATCCGTCGGCGACCAGGTCCCCGTTCTCCGGGATGTGGTCGAAGACCTCCTGACGGAGCACGAAGTAGCCGCCGTTCTCCCACAGCGGCAGTTCGCTCACCGCGGTGATGCCCCCCACCAGGCCGTCCTCGCCCAGGTCCACACAGTGGAACGAGGACTGCGGCGGCACCACCGTCATCGACGCGCCGGCGTCACGCCGGGCGAAGTTCTCGATCATCTCCGGCAGCGGGGCGTCGGTGAGCACGTCGGCGTAGTTGGCGAGGAACATCTCGTCGCCGTCCAGGTGGTGGCGTACCCGGCGCAGCCGCTCCCCGATCGGCGACTCGATGCCGGTCTGCGCGAACGTGATCGTCCAGTCGGCGATGTCGGTGGACAGCAGCTCGGTCTTGCCGCCCCGGAGCACGAAGTCGTTGGACGTCGTCTCCTCGTAGTTGAGGAAGAAGTCCTTGATGTGGTGCGCCCCGTACCCGAGGCACAGGATGAACTCGGTGTGCCCGAAGTGCGCGTAGTAGCGCATGACATGCCAGATCAGCGGTCGCGGGCCCACCATCGCCATCGGCTTGGGCACGTCGTCCGCGGCGCCGCTGCGCATCCGCATCCCGTAACCGCCGCAGAACAGTACGACTTTCATGCTGTGACCTTTCGAGACGCGGCCTCGACAATGCTCAGTTCCGGGATGGGAAAGACAAGGCGGCCGCCCCAGTCGTGCACGAAGGACAGCTGCTCGACCAGCTCGGCCCGCAGGTTCCACGGGAGGACGAGGACGTAGTCGGGCCTGTCGGCGGCTATCTGCTCGGGCGGCAGGACGGGGATGCGGGTGCCCGGGGTGAACCTGCCGTGCTTGTAGGGGTTGCGGTCGACCGTGTACGCGAGCAGGTCGGGCCGGATGCCGCAGTGGTTGAGCAGGGTGTTGCCCTTGCCCGGGGCGCCGTAGCCGACGACCGTCTCGCCGCGCTCGGCCGCGTCGATGAGGAACCGCAGCAGGTCCCGGCGGACCTTGGCCACCCGGGCGGAGAACTCGGTGTACCCGGACAGCTCCTGCAGCCCGGCGGCCTTCTCCCGGGCCAGCACGTCGGCCACCCGCTGTGTCGGTTCGCCGGCCACCTCGGCCGGCCGGGCCCACAGCCGGATGGAGCCGCCGTGCGTGGGCAGCAGCTCGACGTCCACGAGCGCGAGCCCGCCGCTGGCAAGGGCGCGGATCGCGGACGCGACCGTGTAGTACTGGAAGTGCTCGTGGTAGATCGTGTCGTACTGGTTCTCCTCGATCAGGGTCAGCAGGTGCTGCACCTCGATGGAGACCCAGCCGTCGTCGGCGACCAGGGCGCGCAGCCCCCGGGTGAACCCGACCACGTCGGGGATGTGCGCGTACACGTTGTTGGCCACGACCAGGTTCGCCGGGCCGTGCTCGGCGCGGACGGCCGAGCCGGTGTCGGGGCTCAGGAACTCCGTGAGCGTGGGCACACCCGCGTCCCGCGCCGCGGCGCCCACGTTCACCGACGGCTCGATGCCGAGGCAGCGGATCCCCCGGTCCACCACGTGCCGCAGCAGGTACCCGTCGTTGCTCGCGACCTCGACCACGAAGGCGTCGGTGCCGAGACCCATCCGCTGTACGGCGTCGGCGACGAACGTGCGCGCGTGCTCCACCCAGGAGGTCGAGTACGAGGAGAAGTACGCGTACTCCTTGAACGTCTCCTCCGGTGTGATCAGCGGAGGGATCTGTGCGAGCCAGCAGTCGGTGCAGACCCGCAGGTGCAGCGGGTACGAGGGTTCCGGTTGATCCAGTTGGTCCGCGGCGAGAAAGCTCTCACATGGTGGCGTCGCCCCGAGGTCGACGACGCTCTCCATCGCCTCCGAGCCGCACAGTCGGCATCGTGTCATCTACTGTCCCCATCCCCCCTGCTCGCGCGGGTGTCCTCGCCGCGAGCCGGTGCTGACCGCGCCGCGATCGCGGCGCGGTACTCGTCAACCAGGCGGTCAAGGCCGACCGCCGGGCTGAAACCCTGTTCGTAGCGGCGCCGGGCCGCCTTTCCCATCTCCTCGTTGCGGGCGGGCTCGGCCGCGATCCGGCGTATGCAGGACGCGAGCGAGGCGGGCTCGCCCGGCCGGTGCAGCAGCCCGGTCACCCCGTCCTCGACGAGCTCGACGAAGGCGCCGTGACCGGCGGCGACGACCGGGACCCCGGCCGCCATCGCCTCCACGACCACCAGGCCGAACGCCTCCAGCCACGTGGAGGGGGCCACCACGGCGACCGACCGCGCGACGGCCTTCCGGCACTCCGCCGCGTCGTACAGGCCGACGTACCGCACGTCGTCCCGGCCCGCCGCCCAGGCGGTCACCTCTGGCTCCAGTGGCCCCGTGCCGGCGATCACGAGCGGCACGCCCACACCGCCGCCGGCGGCGATCTCGTCCCACGCGGCCATGAGCAGCCGTACGCCCTTGGCCTCCGCGAGCCGGCCGAGGTAGAGCAGATGCTCGCCGTCACCCTCCCGGCGGTCGTCCGGGTCGGGCACGAAGTTGTGCTTCACCGCCAGCCGCTCGGCCGGCAAGCCGGCCCGCACCAGGACGTCGCGCTGCGCCGCGGAGATGCAGAAGAACCGCTCCACGCCGGACCACCACCGCCGCCGGTTGACCGACAGGCTGACCGCGAGCGGCACCGTCGCCAGGCGGGAGTTCCGGTAGCAGCCGTGCCGGACGGCGGGCAACGGCGCGGACCCGACGCACTCGGTGCACGGCCGGCCGTCCCGCTGCAGAGTGCCGGGCGGGCAGACCTGGGTGTAGTTGTGCAGCGTGGCGACGGCGGGCACGCCGGCGTCGGCGCAGGCAGCCAGCACCGCGGGCGACAGCAGCGGGAAGACGTTGTGGACGTGCACCACGTCCGGCCGCTCGGTGCGAAGCCGGGCGGCGAGCTCCGTACGGACCGCCGGGTTCCACGGCACAAGGAGCGGTACCGCCACCTTGCCCAGCAGGGACCGGGCGGCGATGTCGTCGCTGCGCCGCTCGAACACCTCGACCCGGTGGCCCGCCCCGCGCAGCAGCGCCACCTCCTGGTCGACGACCTTGTTCTCTCCGCTCGGCTGCGCCGAGGCGTAGCGGTTGTGCACTACCAGGACGTGAAGGCCGTGCATGCTCAGCTCACCTCCGATCTCTGGGCCCATCGCGGGATGCGTTGGCGTGGGACTACGGGCGTCGAAAGGGGAGCGGCCCCGGCAGGAGTCGCCAGCAGCGAGGCGGCGAGGGCCAGATGCAGCAGATAGGGGGAGGCGTCGCCCAGCCCGGCCTCGGTGTACGACGCGATCCCGCAGTAGCTGATCAGGAAGATCGCGCAGGCCCTCGAGAGCGACGGCGGCCGCAGCAGCGCGACGCCGCCCAGCACGGCGATGATCGCCGCCACCAGGGCGATGCCGGTCACGCCCTGCTCGTTGTAGACGGCCAGCCAGCTGTTGTCGATCGGGAGCCCGTCGAAC
This sequence comes from Streptomyces sp. NPDC096132, assembly GCF_044763345.1. Taxonomy (NCBI): domain Bacteria; kingdom Bacillati; phylum Actinomycetota; class Actinomycetes; order Kitasatosporales; family Streptomycetaceae; genus Streptomyces; species Streptomyces sp. NPDC096132. Next base: position 131,837 of record NZ_JBIWGA010000024.1, on the reverse strand, counting down.
GACTTGTCGCCCAAGCCCATGCCGAACAGGTACTGCGAGGTCGTCCGGGGTGCCGCCAGCAGGGCGTGCCAGACCTTGGCCCGGCCGGTGAGGCTGGCGAAGTTCTCCTGGCTCTGCCCGCGCAGGAACCACGCCTGGAGCGCGGAGCTGAACGCCACCGCGGCCATCGTCGCGCACAGCACCGCCCAGGTGAAGAACCGGCGGGCGGCGGCGCTGGTCAGGATGAGCGAGCCGATCGCCAGCACCAGCCCGATGAGCAGGCCGACCGTGGCCGTCCGGGTATGGGTCAGCGCGAGCAGGGCGAGGGAGGGCACGATGACCACCGCCGCGCTGGTCCGGTCCGTCCGGCGCCCCAGGAGCAGCAGTACGGTGAGCCCGATGATCACCGCGGCGTACTGTCCGATCTGCGGCGGGGTGAGCGGCCACAACACGCCGACCAGCCGCCCGCCGTAGACCCCGGACAGGGCGGTGCCCGGCGAGATGACCAGGCCGGCGGCCACCGACCCGAGCACCACGAAGTACATCCGGATGTGGTGCCGGACGAACGTCGTGCCGCCGTCCCACCAGCGGCTGAGCAGCCACAGCGTGCCGGTGAAGAGAGCCAGCCGGGCGCAGCGGAACAGCGCGCCGAACCCGGCCTCCTGACCCACGCTGGAGATCAGGCTCGGCACCAGCAGCAGGGTGAGCAGGAACACGTAGGCGCTGGGCCGGATGCGCACCCGGGGGTTGACCACGAGCGCCAGCGCGAACGCGGCGACCAGCGAGCCCATGGTGACCATCTGGATGAGGGACCGGGGCAGCGGGATGATGGTCGCCCCGGCGGAGCCGAGGGTGTTGAGGACGAGCAGCCCCCAGACCACCCCGACGATCTTCGACGTGTGGTTCGTGCCCATCTCAACCACCGCCCCCTGCGCGGAAGGTGCTGCCCGCGTCCTGCCGGTACGGCGTGTGCCGCCACTGCTTGACGTCGACCGTCCGGCTCGCGTCGTGGACGACGAAGGTCCACGGTCCGACGTAGACGTTGTCATACCAGCGGTTGTGCTGCTCGCTGGTGATCGCCAAGGCCACCCGCTCGCCTTGGTACGGCGACCAGTCCGGATAGGTGCCGTAGTTGGACAGCACCGCCATGCGGTCGCACTTCACCGTGCAGCCGACGGCGGACTTGTCCAGCACGAAGCGGTTGTCGTGGATGTCCACCCGCTGGGTCTTCCACCGGCAGTCGGAGTAGAGCGGTGCCTTGGCGATCGCCGGCTGTACGCAGCGGTCGGTGTTCTTCACCAGCAACGTGCAGTCACCGGACGACGTGTTGGCCGGGCTGTTGCAGAACCGGTCGGCGTTCTCCCACAGGGTGATCCCGGACCAGTTGTTCTCCAGCACGTTCCGATAGATCTCGATCTTGTCCGTGCGGGCCCGGATCCGCGGCTCGCCGCCGGATTCGGAGAGGTAGACGGTCGCGAACGGGAAAGTGTCGCCGCCGGCGGCGTTGGCGCGGCCCTCGACCCAGTTGTTCCGCCGGATCGTGTTCTTCCGGATGACCGCGTTGTAGCTGATCTCGTAGATCAGCGCGGCACCGTCGTTGTCCTCGATCAGGTTGTCCTCGATGAGGAAGTCGTTGTTGTTGGTGTCCGCCCACAACCCGGTTCCGCGGTTGTCGTGCACCCAGTTGCCGCGTACGTCGGCGCCGTTCACGGCCCAGAACTTGACGCCTCCGCTGCAGCCGCAGTCAGGCCGCCGCCGCTCCCAGTCGTCCTTGTTGTTGCCCACGATCTCGTTGCCCTCGACCACCAGGCCGCTGATCGCGTCGGCGGCCTGGTACGCGTTCATGCCGTACTGGCCGTTGTCGCGCAGACAGTTGGCGCGGACCTGCTGGCGGGCGCCGGCCATCAGCCCGGCGCCGGAGTTGTTCTGGATCGTCGCGTGCTCGATCACCCAGCCGTCGGCCGAGTCGTGATTGACCACGCCCTCGTCACGGGGCGCGACGAACCCCTGCACGGTCAGGTAGCGGATCGTGACGTCGCGGGCGGTGCCGCCGAACGCGTACTGGTTGTTCTTGCGACCGTCGAGCACCGCGCCGGGCGCGCCGAGGTAGACGTCCCCCTCCTTGGGGATCACCTGGTCGTAGTCGTCCGACATGAGCGTGTGCTTGCCCGGCCGGAGCCAGAAGGTGGTGTGCGGGGGGCTGTTCTCGGTCTTCGCGGCCAGATCGCCGGGCACCGCCGGGTCGACCGTCACCGCGCCCGCCGGCGCCTTCGCAGGCCCGGCCGCGGGCTTGGCACACACGCGGGCCACGGAGGTGGAGGGCCCAGGGGTCGGCTTCGGCGCCGCGTCCGTCGTGCTGCTGTCACAGCCGGTCGCCGCCAGCAGGGCCAGCGCCAGCGGTGCCGCCGGCCAGAGCCGGTGCCGCCACTTGATGCCCACGTGTCCTCCCCCCTGCCTAACCGTGGAACCCGAGTACGGTGGTGAACCCCTGAGTGCCGGCGGTGAAGCCGGTGCCGATCAGCACGGTGGCGGGTTCCTTGCGTCCGAAGCCGGGGGAGTACCAGCCCAGCGGTGGGTCGCTCTCGCCGCGGTGGGCACACCAGTTCAGCTCCTCGGGCAGATCGAGCGCCGCGGAGCGGTCCTCGCCGCCCCGGGTCCAGGTGAGCCGCGCCCGGTTCCCCACCAGGTCCGCGGTGATCGCCGGGCCGAGGTGGAACGCCAGCCGCACGGCCCGGCGCGGGCCGCGCACCTCGTCGACGATCCTCAGCTCCCGGCTCGCGGCCGTCAGTTCCACCTGGCGGCGGTGCGCGGAGGGTTCGTAGCCGTCGTGCTCGGCGCACCAGCGGGCCGTCCCCCCGGTGGCGGACGTGTCCGCGACCAGGACGCGGGTGCGGGCATGCCGGGTCCATAGGAACGGGCCGCCGGAGACGGACTGGTCACCGCCGTCCAGTTGCAGGGTGTTGTGGCCGAGGGTCGACCGGAAGTACTGCCGCCACTCGGGCTGCCCGTGGTAGCAGAACGTCCCCGGGTCGGCGAGAACGTCGACCCCGTCGTGCCGGACCTCCACGGACAGCGCGTCCGCGTGAGCATGCGCGGCGATGGACAGGAAGCCGTGCGGGCCCCCGTCGCAGCGGCACCAGATCTCCGTGTTCTCCGCCGGACCGCGCAGGATGGTCATGCCCGCGTCGGCGAAATGGGCCGGCCTGCTCACCGGGCGGGACACGGCCGGTCCGGTTCCGTCCTTCGCGTACGGCCGGATGAGCGCGGCCAGCAGCGGGGTGCGCACGTCGGTGCCGGTCACCGCCGGCCACCAGCCGAGCCGGCCGAAGACGGCGTCCCCGGTGGCCAGCAGGGAGCCCCAGCGGTCGGTGCCCGCACCGTCCACGACCAGGCCGTACCCGTCGTCCGAGTCCCCCTGCCGCGGCGGGCGGAGCCGGTTGTCCACGACGGCCGCGAGGGCGTCGGTCATCCGCAGCAGCACCAGCCGGACCGTCGCGGGGACCGGCACGCCCGCGGCGTCCGCCTCGGCCACCGCGGCCAGACCGAGCTCCAGCACCAGTCCGTGGTACTCGCTGGCCAGCTCGCGGTTGAGGCCGGAACCGAAGGTGTTGCCGCGCAACTGCCGCTCCAGCGACCGCAGCGCGTCGGCCCGCCAGCGCGCCGAGTCGGGGAACCACCCGAACGCGCAGGCCGCGGCGAACTGGCCGGCGGCCTCCGCGATGACGTGGTTGTTCGCCGAAGATCCCCGGCTGGGGAAGGCGGCCAGCCAGCGCTGGTGGTGCCAGATCTGGCCGAGGGCCACCGGGTTGCCCTCGAACAGAGCGGCCACGCCCGGCCAGCCGTCGAGCAGCCGGCGGATCCACACCCAGGACAGCAGCCGGATCCCCAGCTCGATGCCGCTGACCCAGTGCACTCCGCGCAGCGGCGCGTTGCCCGCCCACCACGACCGCAGGTGCGCGGCCACGCGCTCGGCGTACCGCTCGTCCCCGGTGATCGCGTAGGCGGCGGCGAGCACGGTGAGGTACTGGTGCCGGGACAGCTCCCAGATCTGCTTGATGTCCCCGACCGCGTCCTCGTTCCGGTACGGCACGTCGAAGGCGTAGCCCCAGGGAGCCCGGCGCCCGGTCTTCGGGTCGTACCACCAGTCCGGGTCGGCCAGGTCGTCGCGGACCACCCCGAAGTACTCGACGTGCCCGGCCATCAGCCGGTCCGCCTCGGCGATGAGACGTTTCGCGGCGTCCGGCGCCACCGCGGCGATCGTCCCCGCGGGCAGTACGGCGGTGAAGTGGGCGCCGGTCACGCTCGGGCCGTGCGGCCGCACCGACCGCCACCGCCGCCTGCGCACCGCGTCGCCCACCCGGCCGCCGACCTCCCGCGGCCCCATCCGGGACAGCCGCCGCAGGTACCAGCCCGCGCTCATGGTCACAGGGCCCTCGCCAACGTCACCGGCGCGCCGCCGGCCAGGCCGGCCTGCACGGCGAGGGTGGCCGCCGTGGTGGCGACCAGCGACTCCAGCGGCACCGGCATCGGCCCGCCGGTCCGCACGGCCTTGACGAACGCGGCCAGTTCGGCGTTCTGGCCCTTGTCCCGGGCCTTGGGCAGCCGCGAACTGACCCACCGCTTGCGGCCGTAGACCGAGGCACGGACGAAGTCGTCGAGCCGCAGCACCTTCCCGTCCGCGACCAGGTCCAGCGTCTCCTTGGGGAAGCCGGGCGCGCCGGTGGTGACGTAGCTGATGGTGGCGATGGACCCGTCCGGGTAGCGCAGGACGACTTGCAGGTCCTCGTTGCCGGAGGGCGCGACCGCGTAGACGGAGACCGGGTCGGCGTCGAGCAGCCAGCTCGCCGTGTCGATGAAGTGGCCGCCCTCGCCGGCAAACCGTGAGCCCTCGCTGCCCTGCTGGAGGTACCAGCTGCCGTGCTGCAGTTGGCCCGCGTTGACCAGGTAGCGCAGGCTCGCCGGGCCGGTCCGGGCGCCGAACCGCTCCCTGGCCTCCTGCAGCAGCGGCGCGAACCGGCGGTTGAAGCCCACCTGCAGCCGGTCGTTGCCGGACTCCTCCACCGCGGCGAGGACGCCGGCCAGCTCGTCCTCGGTGAGGGCCAGGGGCTTCTCCACGAACACCGTCTTGCCGGCCAGCAGTGCCTTTCGGGTCAGTTCGGCGTGCGAGCTGTGCCGGGTGACCACGAACACCGCGTCGATGGACTTGTCGCCGAGCACTGCGTCGAGGTCGGTGGTCGCCTCGGCGAAGCCGAACTTGCGCTGAGCGTTGGCCGCGGACAGCGCGGTCGTGGTGACGACGGTCGACAACTCGACGCCGTCGCGCTGTGCCAGGTGCGGCAGCAACATCGACGTCGCGTAGTTCCCGGCGCCGACGAACGCCAGCTTCACCGGCGTCCTGGTGGCGCCGGCCCGGCTCGGCTTCATGCTTCGAGTGGGCACAGCCACCGCGGGCACGGCCACCGCCGGGGCCTTCGCTTCCTCCGCTTCCCCCGCCTGTTCGGGGTACCGGAACAGCGCGGTGATGGCCTTCAGGTCGCCGTCCTTCAGGCGCTGATAGGTCTCGACGGCGTCGTCGAAGTCGGCGACGTGGGAGATCAGGGGCTCCACGTCGACCTTGCCGCGGGCGGCGAGGTCGAGGAAGCACGCCAGGTTGCGGCGCTCGGTCCAGCGCACGTAGCCGATCGGGTAGTCGCGCCCCTCCAGCTCGTACTCCGGGTCGTAGCGCCCGGGGCCGTAACTGCGGGAGAACCGGACGTCGAGTTCCTTCTCGTAGTACGCGTTCCACGGCAGGTCCAGGCGGCACTTGCCGATGTCGACGACCCGGCCGCGGTCCCGGCAGAGCCGGGCGGCCAGTTCGACGGGCTGGTTGCTGCCGCCGCCGGCGGCCAGGTACACCTGGTCCACGCCATGGCCGTCGGTGAGCTCGGCGACGGCGGTCTCCACGGCCGCGGACGCGGGATCACCACAGGCCGCGGCGCCCAGGCGCTCGGCGAGCTCGCAGCGCGCCGGGTCCGGGTCGGCCCCGACGACGCGGACTCCCGAGGCGGCGAGGAGCTGCACCACCAGCTGCCCGATCAGCCCGAGGCCGATGACCAGCGCCACTTCGCCGAGCCGTGACTCGCCCTGGCGGACGCCCTGCAGCGCGATCGACCCGACGGTGCCGAAGGCCGCGTGCCGGGGCGCGAGGCCGTCCGGCACCGGGGTGTAGAGGTTCTTCGGCACCCAGTTCAGCTCGGCGTGCAACGCGTGCTCGTTGCCGGCGCAGGCCACGAGGTCGCCGACCTTCACATCGTCGATCCCGGCGCCGACCTGCTCGACGACCCCGCACAGCGAGTAGCCGAGCGGCGTGTAGGAGTCCAGCTTGCCCATCACCTTGCGGTAGGTGGCGGGCACACCGTTGGTGGCCACGCTCTGCATGACCTTGGCCACCTGGTCCGGCCGGGAGCGGGCCTTGCCCAGCATCGACATGCCGGCCTCGGACACCTTCATGAGCTCGGTCCCGGTGGATATCAGCGAGTAGGCGCTACGGACCAGCACACCGCCCGGCTTGCACCCCGGCACCGGCACGTCGAGCACCGCCAGCTCGCCGCTCTTGTAGTTCTGTACAACCTGTTTCACCCGAACCCCCTGATTCCTAAGCCGTTTGCCGAGTGCTCTGGCCGGACCCAGAGGTCGCGTCGCGATACCAGTACTCGAGGGTCAGCACATGCCACAGATGCTTGGAGAAGTCCCGCTGCCCTGCGGCGTCCTCGGCGACCATCCGCGCCAGCGCGTCGCGGCGCAGCAACCCGGAGCGGACGAGCACACCGTCGTTCACCACCTCGCGCACCAGCGGTGCCAGATCCCGGCTCATCCAGGCGCGCAGCGGGGCGCTGAACAGGCCCTTGGGCCGGTACACGATCTCCCGGGGGAGGACCGAGGTGGCCGCCTCCTTGAGGACGGCCTTGCCCTGCCGTCCGACGATCTTGCGGTCACCGGGCACGGCGAACGCCGCCCTGACCACCTCGACGTCCACGTACGGCACCCGGACCTCGGTCGACGCGGCCATGCTGGACCGGTCCGTGTACGTGAGGTTCAGGCCCGGCAGGAACATCCGGGCGTCGCCCAGGCACATGCGGTTGACGAAGTCGTCGAGGTCGTTGTCCTGGTAGACGTCCGCATGCTCGGTCAGCACGTCGTCGACCGTCCCCGCCAGGTCCGGATCGACCAGGGCGAGCAGCTCGCCTCGGTCGTACATGGTGTAGCTGCGCCGGAACGCGGTCTCCTCCGGCAGATCGGCGAAGGAGAGGAACCGCTTCGCGAAGCGCACCGACCGGTACCCCCGCCGGGCCGAGGCGACCGGCAGCCGGTCCACGGCTCGGGACAGCCCGCGCCGCACGGGCCGCGGGACGCGCTGGTAGCGCAGCGCGAGCAGGTTGGCCAGGTGCTTGCGGTACCCGGCGAACAGCTCGTCGGCGCCCATCCCCGAGAGCATCACCTTGACGCCGGCCTCCCGGGCGGCCACACAGATCAGGAACGTGTTGATCGCGGCGGGGTCGCCGATCGGCTCGTCCAGGTGGTGCGTCATGTGCGGCAGCAGGTCGAGCACGTTCGGGGCGATCTCGATCTCGTGCAGGTCGACACCGAACCGCTGGGCCACCTGCCGGGCGTAGCGCAGGTCGTCCGGCATCGCCTCGAACCTGGCGTCCTCGGCGCGGAACCCGATCGTGTAGGCGGAGATCCCCGGTTGGTGGCGGGCCGCCAGCGCGGTCAGGTAGCTGGAGTCGAGACCGCCGGACAGGAAGGTCGCCACGGGTACGTCGGAGAGCAGGTGGCGACGGGTCGACTCCTCGACCACGGCGGCGATGTCCGGCTGTTCACCGGCCCGGGCCCGCTCCCGGCCCTCGGCGGCTACGTCCTTCAGGTCCCAGAACCGGCCGCGCTCCACCCGGCCGTCGGGCCGGCACCTCAGCCAGCTCCCCGGCGGCAGCTTCTCCGCCTCGCGGAACGCGCACCGTGAGTCCGGCACCCAGTAGTACAGCAGGGAGGCCACCAGTGCCGCGTGGTCCACCTCCAGCAACCCGCCGGTCGCGGTGGCCAGCGCCTTCAGCTCGGAGGCGAACATCAGCCCCTCGCCGCGCCGGAGCAGGAACAACGGCTTGATGCCGAGCTGGTCGCGGGCGAGCACCAGCTCGCCGGTCCGCTCGTCGAAGATCCCGAACGCGAACATGCCGCGCAGCCGGGGCAGACACTCCGTGCCCCAGCGCCGCCAGGCCTCCAGCAGCACCTCGGTGTCCGAGGTACCGCGGAAACGCACCCCGGCGGCTGCCAGCTCGGCACGCAGCTCGGGCGCGTTGTAGAGCTCGCCGTTGTACGTCAGCACGAGGCCGCCCGAGGCCATCGGCTGGGCTCCGGTCTCGGACAGGTCGATGATGGCCAGCCGGCGGTGTCCGAGGTGCACTTCGCCGTCACCGGCGGGGTGGCTGTACCGGCCCGCCCCGTCCGGACCGCGGTGGGCGAGGGTATCGGTGAGCCGGTCGGTCACGACCTTCCCGTCCGGCCATCGGTACGTGCCTGCGATGCCACACATGTCCTACCGCGCCTCCTGGTCGTTGTCCGGGACTCGGGCGGCCCACATCGGCAGCCGCTCCGTCCGCCGTGGGGCCTCTCCCACGGCCTGAACGGCGTGGGAGGTACCCCCACCGTTCTGCCGGGCCGGCCGCTCGCTGTTGCCCCGCAGCGCGATGTGCGGCCCGTCCCACAGCGTGCCGTCGGTCCGGTCACGCGGATCGGGGTCGATCAGCACCACACCGATCACCGGAATGTGCTGGTCCGTGAGCTGCCGCGCCACGGTGTGCAGCCATGCGGCGCTGCCGTGCCCGGCACGCACGACCAGTACCGTCCGGGTGCCGAGGTACTGGAGGTCGGTCCACGCGGTGCCGGGCGTCACCGAGCCGACGCCGAGCCGGCGTTCCTGGTGCGACCCGGCCGCGGCACGCTCGCCGGTGACCACGGCCGGGTCGCCCGGCTTCGGGCGGCGGCGGGCGAGCTGCCGGCCGGGCAGACCGTCGACGACGACCACCGGCCCCTCCTCCGCCAGTGCCCTGGCGAGGTCCAGTGCGACCGCGCTCGTGTTGCGCGCGCAGCCCAGTTCCAGCAGCGACACGGGTTCCGCCGAGCCGCGCACGTGGCGGGCCAGGGACGTGGTGAGCCGTTCGCGTGCCGCCCGGACCCGGCGGCGCTGCCATCGCCCCGCCGACCGGTGGGGCAGCTCCGCGATGACCGAGGCGCCGAGGTTCGCGGCGATCTCCCGGCGCAGCACGGGACGGTCCGCCACCACCGCGCCGACCGCGGCCACCGCGAGCCCGAGGAAGAGCCCGAGGAAGAGCCCGATCGCGGCGTCGGTGGCAGCGGCCCTGGGCAGGGACTGCCGCACCACGTGCGGGGCGTCCACGATCTGCGTGCCGGCGACGAGTCGGGGCGTGCCGATGCTCGCCTCTCCGGCGCGCTGGCCGAAATCGGTGATCTGCGAGGTGAGTTCGGCCCGGCGGGCGTAGAGCGACTCCAGGTCCGCCGACGACTCCGGCCCGTTCGCCTCGGTTCCGTCTCCGATCGCCTTGTTGACCTGGGCCAGTTGGTCCTTCAGCTGGTCCCGCTGGTCGAGCAGCGCCTTGGCCTCGGCGTGCGCGGCCTCCTGTATCCGCTTCACATGGTCCGTGACGAACGCATCGGCCAACGCCTCGGCGCGTGCCACCGCTTCCGCGTCGCTGTCACCGGTCACGGTGATCTGCAGCATGTTGTTGGTCAGACCGGTACCGCTGTAGTCCTGCATGAAGTCCTCGGCGTCTTCCCGGGACTTGAGGGACTTCAGGGCCTGGTCGGCGATCCGCGTGGTCTGCAGCAGCGCGACGTCGGTGCGGATCAGCGTTCCGGGGTCGTTCGGCTGGTCCTCCTCATGCGCGACCAGCACCTTGGTCACCGCGGTCGGCGGCTGCGGCAGCAGGAAAGCCACCGTCGCGCCGACGAGCAGCCCCAGCAGCGCGAGGGAGCACCACAGGCGGCGCCGCCTGCGCACCGCCGCCATCAGGGACTGCAGATCAAGCAGCGGAGCGGCGGCCGACGACTCCGGAGTCGTACTCGTCGTCACCCTGTGACTCCCGTCGCGTCGTCCAGTTCGCCGTCGAAGGCCGCGAGCGCGGGTACGGCGGCATGCCGGGGGTGGTCGGCCGACCGCGTCGCACGGACCGGACCGGCGAGGACGATGCCGACGACCGCGTGCTTGGCGTCCGCACACCCCTCGGCGACACCGGCGAGCTCCCCGGCGGTCCAGCTGCCGGCGCTGAGCACGACCAGGGCACCGGCCTCGTGGTCGCGGTCCGGCACCATCGGCCGGGACACCGAAACCGCCACAGCTCGCAGCAGCGGATCGCTCCCGGCGTCGGCGACGAGCTGCCCGGCGGCCCGGCGGGCGATCTCGTCACCCTCGAGGAAGACGACCAGCAGCCGCCGCGGGGCGGGCAGCCCGTCCCGGAGACGGGAGCACACCCGCCGGTAGCGGATCTGTCTGCTGGCCTCGTCGCCGGACGTCTGCGGGGTCGGGATGTCCCACCGGACGTCGAGGCCCAGCAGCCGCCGCATCCAAGCCCGCGGGCCCTTGCCTCTCGGCCGGTGCAAGGGCCGTTCGACCGGTACGTCGACGGTACCCAGCAGCTCCGAGCCCAGCGCCGCGGTGATCTCCGATTCGCCGCGCAGCCGACGGCTCATCCGCGCGGCGGTGAGATGCCCGATGACCGCGAACAGGAAGAACAGCAGCGCCCCGCCGGCGATGAGCTGCGTCCTCGTGGGCGGTGCCTCGCCGGTCGGCCGGGGCGCCGACCCCATGACGACCATGTTCTTCGCCTCGGAGTCGGCCGGGTCGGCCTGCTTCAGCGTGGTGATGGCCTCCCGCAGCGCGGTGCGCAGCTGCTCCAGCTCGGTGCGGGTCTGCACGCTCTCCACGGTCTGCCCCGGATCGGCCGCGTCGGCCAGATCGCTGATGCGGCGGCTGGTGTCCCGCACCGACTGCTGCAGTGCGGCGAGTTCCTCCGCCGCTCCGGGGTCGCCGCTCTCGGTCGCGATCCGCGTGGCGTAGGAGACGAACTCCTTGGCCACCTGGTCGCAGAGCCGCTGTGCGCGGTCCGGGGTGTCGGCCGTGCCGGAGATCTTGATGATGTTCCCGTCGGTGGCCTTGGCGCTGACCTGATCCCGCAGGTCGCTGCCGCTCACCCCGGTCCAGCCGAGCGTGGCGGCCGCGCGGTCGACCACCACCGAACTGGTCGCCACCTCCGTCTGCGTCAGCAGCTCGCGCTCCTCCCACGTCCCCGGCAGCAGCACCGATGCCGACGTCGTGTAGCGCGGCGGAAACAGTACAGAGGCGCCGTAGCCGACGAGCGCACCCACCAGGGCGAGGATGGTGAGCAGCCGCCGGCGCCGGCGGAGGATCCGCCCGATCGTGACCAGGCGTATGGCGTCATCGTTCAACTGCGCTGCCTCTTCCCTGCGCGGTCCGGGGCGCTTGCCGACACCGGGGTGTGCTCACGGCAGGCAGCGGCGTAGGCGGCGAGCAGCGACGCTTGCGAGTTCCGCCAGGAGAGCGGTCCGCTGATCCGCTCCTGGCCGATCTTGCCCATCCGGGCCCGCCTCTCCGGATCGTCCAGCAGCAGCGCGACGAGCTCGGCGAACGCGGCCTCGTCGTTGGCGGGCGCGTAGACGGCGGCGTCACCGGCGGAGACCCGCGCCTCCTTCAGGTCGAAGGAGACGATCGGCCGGCCCATCGCCATGTACTCCAGGACCTTGTTCATGGTCGACACGTCGTTGAGCGGATTGCGCGGGTCGGGGGAGAGGCACACGTCCGCGGTGGACAGGTAGCGCACCAGATCGGCGTCCGGGATGCGCCCGGTGAACTGAACCTGCTCCGAGAGCCCGAGTCGCCGGGACAGCTCCACCATCGCGTCGAAGGCGTCGCCGGAGCCGACGAACACCGCGTGCCAGTCGGTCCGCCCGCACTCGTCGCGCAGCTTCGCGAGGGCGCGCAGGGCGTAGTCGACGCCGTCCTGCGGGCCCATGACGCCCAGGTAGCACAGCAGATGGGGCTTGCCGCGCTTCAACTCGGGCTCGGGCGGCACCGGTTGGAACCGGTCGACCTGGGGCGCGCTGCGCACCACGAAGACGTCCTCCGGCCGCCGGCCGCCACGGCGCACCGCGACGTCCCGGTAGCTCTCGTTCGTGGCGAGCACGACGTCCGCGGCCCGGTAGGTCCGCCGTTCCAGCGCGCACACGGCGCGGTAGAGCAGATCCTTGCCGCGGTCGAACCGGGAGAGGTACAGCTCGGGTACCAGGTCGTGCTGGTCGAAGACGAACCGCGCGCCGCGCCGCTTCAGCCACAGGGCCGGCAGGAACAGCAGGTCGGGCGGGTTGCAGGCGTGGACCACGTCGACCGGGCCGACCTTGCGGGCCAGCCGGACGGTGTGCCACAACGCCGATCCGTACTCCCGCAGATAACCGGCCGGCCCTCCGGTGGCCGCGCGCAACGGGTAGCGGTGGATCCGCACCCCGTCGATCTCCGCCTCCGGTTCCGTGTCCCGCTTGCTCCCCTGGGGACAGATGACGTGCACCGTCCAGCCCGCGTCGCGCAGCGTCGTGCACTCCTGCCACACCCGCCGGTCGAACGGCACCGACAGGTTCTCCACCAGGATCAGCGCGCGCCGGTCCGGCCGGTCGCCGCCGGCCGTGTCACCGAACGATGTGTCACCAAGCAAGGCCCATGTACCCCGGTTCGGCCCGGCGCGCCTCGGCGTCGGGAAGGCGGATGAGATCGACGATCACCGGTCCGCCCGCATGGGGCAGCGACGACACCACGGCCGGATCCCTGGTCCCGACCAGGCACACCTCGGCGTGCTCGAGCACCTCGTCGACGGAGTCCGCGAGCAGCTGCGCGAGATGCGGCAGCCGGCTCTCGATGTACTCGCGGTTCGCGCCGAGCAGCCGGGACAGGCTCACATTGGCGTCGTAGATCTTCAGGTCGTACCCCTTGCCGAAGAGCCTCTCCGCCAGCTCGACGAGCGGGCTCTCGCGGAGGTCGTCGGTGCCGGGTTTGAAGGACAGCCCGAACATTCCCACCCGGCGCTTGCCGGTGCGCTCGACCAGGTCCACCGCGCGCTGCAGATGATCGGCGTTGGAGGCCAGCACATGGGAGAGGATGGGCACCGAGACGTCGGCCCGCTGCGCCGCGTGGACCAGGCTGCGCAGGTCCTTGGGCAGGCAGGAGCCACCGAAGGCGAAGCCGGGCCGCAGGTAGGCGGGGCTGATGTTCAGCTTGCGGTCGGCCAGGAACACGTCCATCACCTGGTGCGAGTCCACCCCGAGCGCCTGGCACACCGCGCCCAGCTCGTTCGCGAAGCCGATCTTGAGGCCGTGGAACGCGTTGTCCGCGTATTTGATCGCCTCGGCCGTCGGGACCGGCACCCGGAACACCTCGCCGGGCAGGCCCTCGTACAGCGCCCTCACCGTGTCGCCGCTCGCCGGGTCGAGCTCGCCGATGACGGTCTTGGGCGGGTCGAAGAAGTCCCGCACGCTCGTGCCCTCGCGCAGGAACTCCGGGTTGACCGCGACCCCGATGTCCACCCCGGCCGTGCCGCCGACGTACTTCTCCAGGATCGGCACCAGCAGGTTCAGGCAGGTGCCCGGCAGCATGGTGCTGCGGAACACGACGGTGTGCCGGCCCCCCTGCCCCGCCCCCTCGGCCAGCGCGGCGCCGATCTGCTCGGTGACCCGCTCCAAGTACGTGGTGCACAGGCTGCCGTTGGGCTCCGACGGCGTGCCCACGCAGACCAGCGACACCTCGCTGCCCATGATCGCCTCGCGGACGTCGCCGGTGGCGCGCAACGCCCCGGTCCGCACGACCTCGGCGATGAGCTCGCCGATCCGCTCCTCGACCACCGGGGCCTTGCCGTCGTTGACCAGGTCGACCTTCACCTGGTTGACGTCCACCCCGATGACCTCGTGACCCATGCTGGCCAGGCACGCGGCCGACACGCAGCCCACGTAGCCGAGCCCGAAAACGCTGACTCTCATGACCCGTTCCTCCCCCCAGTCAGGCCCTTGCGGCCTGCGGTCCGCGCGTCGGCGGGACCGTTGAGTTGCAGACCCCCGCGCATCAGTAGGCCCCCTGTCCGTAGAGCACCGCACGCAGCGTCTTCCACAAGATCACTGTGTCCAGGGCGAGCGACCAGTCCTCCACGTACCGCAGGTCCAGCCGGACCGCCTCCTCCCACGACAGGTCGCTGCGTCCGCTGATCTGCCACAGGCCGGTGAGTCCGGGTTTGACCAGCAGCCGCCGCCGGATGTCCGGGCCGTACGCGGCGGACTCCTCCGGCAGCGGAGGCCGCGGGCCGACGAGCGACATCGATCCGGTGAGCACGTTGAACAGCTGCGGGAGCTCGTCGATCGAGTACCGGCGCAGCACCGCTCCCACCCGGGTCACCCGGGGATCCCGGCGGAGCTTGAACAGCGGGCCGGCGCCCTCGTTGCGGTCGGCCAGCTCGGCCCGTGCCCCGTCGGCCCCGGCGACCATGGTGCGGAACTTGAGAATGGTGAACTCGCGGCCGTCCTTGCCGACCCTGCGCTGGCGGTAGAACGCCCCACCCCGGCTGTCCGCCAGCACGAGCAGCCCGACGCACACCATCAGCGGCGCGAACAGCACCAGCAGAAACGTTGCGCCTACCCGATCCACGACTCCTTTGACCGCCCGGCGGCCCCCGGAGAAGGTCGGCATGCTGACGCGCAGCAGCGGGATCCCGAGCACCGCGTCGACGTGCAGCCGCGGGCCGGCCACCTCCATCAGCACGGGGGCCACGACCATCTCGGCCTCGGTGCCTTCGAGGTTCCAGGCCAGCCGCTGCAGCCGGTGCGGGGACCAGTGCGGGTCCGGTGTGACCGCGACGACACGGTAGCCGTCGCCGTGGACGTGCTTGGCGACGTCCGACAGCCGGCCGACGATCGGCACTCCGTCCAGGAGGTCACCGTCGAGCCCGGGACCGTCCGTCGTGCACACCGCGTCCACCCGCCAGCCGAGGTGCGGGAACTTGCGGGTCCGGGTGATCAGGTCGTGCACGGTGGCTGGACTCCCGGCAGCGAGCACCGGTCTCAGACACCGGCCTTCCTTCCGCTGTTTGTGCAGCGAGAGCCGGAGAAGATACCGCTCGATCATGGTGACGATCGCCATCGTGGGGATCGCGACGAAGATCCAGAGCTTGATGTTGCGCGAGGTGAGGGCGATCCCGCCGAGCGCCAGTACGACGGTCGCCATGAACAGTGAGCGTCCGAGCCTGCGGAATTCCTCGGCACCCTGGCCGAGCACGGCCGGAGCCCACGACCGGCTCACCGCAAGCGTCCCCAGCACCAGCAGCTGGGTGCCGAAGGCGAGAATGATCCACTTCTCGTGCCAGTTGGCCGCGTCCCGGGCCCCGAAGAAGTTGCCGATCCCCATCACCACGAAGGCGGTGGCAGCGGTGTCGCTGATGATCACGGTACGGCGGTACCGCTGCTCCCAGTCGGTCGCGGGCCGGCTGATCGCCCCGTTCGCCAGATGCCCGCGCGCTGACGGATACGGGTCGACGAATCCCCCTTGCTGCACAGAACCCCCCCAGGTCCCCAGTGGTTCGACGTGTTCGCCCCACACTGTTCCTCCCCCCGGGAGGCCCCCGCCCCCCGCACTGTTCCTCCCCTCGGGAGGCCCCCGCCCCCTCCGCGTGCCGCGCTGCTCCTCCCCTCGGGAGGCCCCCGCCTCCCCGCGCATGCCAATTCCGTCTGTTTGATAGCTACTTGAGAGTTACTTGAACAACTCATCCCGGCGGCAGCGGACTTGCATGTCCTGCCGGACTCTCGAGGTGTCCGTGGGAACCCGTCACCTCGGGTGCTCCCCGCACCCGAAGCGCCCTCTCGGGCCCGAAGAGTTGATCACCCCCACGTCCGGCGCCGGGGACGCGAAAGCTGGCTTTCCGTGGCACCGAACCTATAGATCATTAGCGATCGACCGTGTGTCCGAACGGCTGAAGCACGGTCAATCTAGACCATCGGGGCCAGTATGAAGAAGAGGGGATGTGTGTAATTTGTGCTCAAGATTTTCACGCTGGATCCACTCGTGGCCGACCGCCCACGGGTGCCTTTTGAGCCACCCCGCGCTCCAGCGGCTCGCCAGGCCCCCGGGCGCGGCTTGCGCGCGGTGGGGATCAGCGAGTCGCCGCGGGCCTTCTACGGAACCCGAGAGTCCACTCTGGTGCACGGGCGCATCTTAGACACGTCAACAGCCACCGTGGTGCGCGGAGTTCACCGCGATGGCTGATCCGTTACGCACCTGTCGTCGAGCCCGGGCGGACGATCATCAGCACCACCACGATCAGCCAGGCGAGGGCGAACAGGCCGGTGATCATGGACAGATGGGGCAGTCGGGCGATCAGCGAATCCGCGGCGGTCGACGTCCGGTCGGGCTTGTCGAGCCGGGTGACCACGTCGTCCTGGGTGCCGAGCACCGCGATGCCCAGCAGGACGGCGGCCACCGCTGTCAGAGCCGTGGAGGCGATGAGCCAGGCGCTGCCCATCACACCCATGACCTGGGCGGTGCCGATACCGAAGGCCGGCACGGAGATGCCGGCCACGGCGTAGACCCGGCAGATCCGGTGCAGCAGCCGGACCGCCCCCTCGGCCGACTGCTGCCCGGGTCCGTCGGCCAGCGCCTGGCGTGCGTAACGCGGGAACAGGCTCGCCGCGATGGTGACCGGTCCGATGAGCAGGATCGCCGCCAGCACGTGGATGCTGAGCAGGAATTTGGCCATGGCGGTGACTCTCTTTCGCGCGCACGCCGACACGGGGCGTCAGGCGTACGGTTTCAGTCCGGCCTCAAGCGGCCTGACGGTGGATCATGGCGTCGCCCGCTGGTCCGGCCCTCCATGTGACCGGTACTCAGTTCGCTTGCGAGGCCGGGTTGATGGAGGCGGTCAGTGATCAACACCAGCTGTTCGGGGCGACGTTGTTGGGGACGTCCGGGGGCTGTGCACCTTGTGGCGGACGAACAGCGCCGCAGGCACGGCCATGACGATCAGTACGACCCCGCCCATGACGTTGCCCAAGTGCACGGCATCGGTGAACGCCCTCGGTGCCGCCGTTCCCACCACGCGGGCCAGGGATGCGGGGAGGTCTGCCGCGCCGCCGCCGTGTGACGCGCCCTCCACGATCCTGTCGGCCTGTGGCGAGGGGATGCCCGCCTCGACGAGACGGTCACGCAGGTTCCGGGGGAAGCGCCTGGTGACGACGGTGCCGAGCACGCTGGGGCCGAGCACCGTTCCCAGCTGGCGAGCCATGTTCACCGCTGCCGCCGCCATGCCCTCCTGTTGTGGCGGGACACTGTTGACCGCGGCGGCCGTCGAGGGCGCCGTCAGCAGCCCCGCGCCGATGCCCGCCACGAGCAGCCCGGGCCACATCGCCCCGTAACCCCCCGAGGCGTCGGTCGCGAGCAGCGCGAGAGATCCGGCTCCGATGAGGACCAGGCCCGCAGTGATCAGGAGCGTGAGTCCGACCCGGCGTACCAGCACCCGGGCGGCCACCACGGTGACCAGGAGGAACGTTCCGAACAGCGGCAGCAGGCGCACGCCGACGTCGAGGGGACCGGTCTGTCCCACACGTTCCATGTAGAGCACGCTGAGCAGGGCGACACCGACCAGTCCGAAAACGCTGACGGCAGCCACGCCCATGACGGCCGAGAAGGACGCGCTCCGAAAGAGCCTCAGGTCCAGCATGGGGTCGGGGTGCCGGAGTTCCACGCGTACGAACAGGAACAGTGACACGGCGAAGACCACGTACATGGTGATGATCGGCGCCTCGGTGTATCCGGTGGCGCCCCCCTGAATGATCGCGTAGGTGGCCGAGGCCGTCATCACCGTGCCCAGGACGAGGCCCGCGAGATCGAGCTTGCGGGTGGGGTGCCTGGACTCGGCCACGAAGACCGGGGCCAGGAGGAGGGCCGCGGCGGCGATGACGATGTTGGCGATGTAGACGGCGTGCCAGGAGAAATGTTCGAGCAGGGCTCCGGCGAGGATCGGGCCGACGGCCAGGCCCACTCCGGAGCACGCGGCCCAGATGCCGATCGCGGCGGTGCGCTCGTGCGGGTCGGTGAAGGTGGCACTGACGATCGCCAGGCTCGTCGGCAACACGGCTGAGCCGCCGAGGCCCGCGATCGCCTGTGCGGTGATGAGCATGCCGGCGCTGTCGGCGAAAACGGCGACCAGACTGCCGGCCAGGAAGACGGCGGCCCCCAGGCTGAACACGCGTCGACGCCCCACGAGGTCGCCGAAGGTCCCGGCGGACATCACGAAGCTCACGACAGCGAGGCTGTACGCGCTGGTGATCCACACCAGTGTGCTCGCCGTGACGTGCAGGTCGGTTTGTATGTCGCCCAGGGCCGAGATGGTGGAGGTGACGTCGACGAAGGCCATCATGACGCCGAGACAGACCACCAGAAGGCCGAGCCATCGGGCCCGCCCACTGCCGGGGGCCGCGGCGCGGGAAGCCTGAGCCGGAACGGGTGCCGTCATCGGACTGCCACCGCCCTCTTCTGCGATACGGCCAGGGACACGACAGCCGCGGCGGCCATGAGGGCCATCGTGACCAGCCAGGCGTGACGGTAGGTCTCCAGCGAGGCTCCACCGGAGGCGGTGCCGAGCATGGCGACCAGGATGCTGATGCCGACGACCGAGCCGATCTGGGTCGACATGGTCACGATGGCACTGCCCGTGGCGGCCTGTTCGGGGCGCAGGCCGACCGTCGCGGAAGAGACGACGGTCGGGAGCGCCAGGCCGGCGCCGAACCCGAAGAGCAGCCAGCACGGGAGGACTCCGGAAGCGTAGTTCGGGTCGTCGTGCAGGAGTACGGCGAAGAGAAGGATGCCGGCCGAGGCGATCGCGCTGCCGGCCGCCGCGATGACGCCGGCCGGGATCCGGAATCGGCGCTGGAGGGTTTCACTGGCGGTGGCAGCCAGCGCGAAGCCGACGGGGCCGGGAAGGCTGGCGCAGCCGGTCTTGATGGCGGAGTAGTGCCAGTGGGTCTGCAGCCAGAGGATCGTCGACAGCAAAAGGCTTGCGAACGAGGCCAGTTGCAGCATGCCGGCGAGGTTCGCCGAGGCGAAGATCCGGTCGCGGAAGAGAGAAAGGTCGACCACGGGGACCCGGTGCCGTGACGAGCGGAGCAGGAACGCCGTCAGCCCGACCACTGCCACGACCAGGGACGTGACGACGCGGGTGTCGGACCAGCCCCAGTCGGGCGCCTTCACCACGCCGAGAGCCAGGGCGCCGACCATGACGATCAACAGGACGCCGCCGAGCATGTCGGGGATGCGGGCGTCTTGTTCGTCCCTGACATGGGCCACGAGCCGGGCGGCCATCGCGATGGCGAGCAGCCCGACGGGAATGTTCACCAGGAACAGCCACCGCCAGGAGGCCTGGACCAGCAGCCCGCCGAAAATCGGTCCGCACACCCCGGACAGCGAGCCCGCGGTGAACCAGATCTTGACGTACCGCTCCACCTTGTCCGCGGGAGCGCTCGTCAGCACCAGGCCGAGGCTGGCCGGGGTCAGCAGGGCGGCGCCCACCGCCTGGAGGGCGCGGAAGACGACCAGCACCCATACGTCGCCGGACAGGGCCGCGCCGAGGCTCGCCGCCACGAAGACGCCCATGCCGAGCAGGAAGCCGTTCTTCCGCCCGAAGCGGTCGGCGAGGCGCCCCGCGGGGACGAGGAGGGCGGCGAAGACGATCGCGTAGCCGTTGAGGACCCAGCTCAGGTCCGACAAGGAGGTCGAGCCGACGCCCTGCCCGATGTTCGGCAGGCCGACGTTGGTGATCCACACGTCGAGTTGGCCGAGGAAGCTCGCCATGGCCAGCACGGCGAGGATGAGAGCCGGACGGGCGTTCGAGGGTGTGCCTCCGCCTCCCCTCTGGGTCGGCGGAGGGGCCATTTGATCTTGCGAGGACATGCGTCTCATCCGTTCTGCGGGATTCGCGGGATGCCGTGAGTGACGGACACCAGAGTTCTGGACCGTTCTGTCAGGAACCGTAGGAAGTTCTGGAACGGAATGTCAAGAATGGTGGTGCGGCCTGTAGGCTGGCCGTCATGGGGCGCCCACCGGGATTCGACAAGGACGAGGTCGTACAGGCCGTCGAGCGACAGTTCCGCCGTACCGGATACGCCGGTACCAGCGTTGACGACATCGCCAAGGCCGGCGGGCTGGGCCGCGGCAGCCTCTACGCCGCCTTCGGCGACAAGAGCCGGCTGTACCTGCGGACGCTGGAGGCGTACTGCGACCGGATCGAGGCCGCGTGGGCAGCCGTACTCGAAGGCCCCGAGGACACCGCTCTGGAACGGCTGCACGCGTACCTCGTGATGTCGGCGCGAGTCGTGCACGACGACCCCGACCGGCTCGGCTGCATGGTGACCGGCTTCGTCGTCGAGGGAGCCGAGCATGATCCGCAGGCCAGTGCGCGTGTCGAGCGGGCCCTCGGGAGGATCGAGGGATCGCTGACCGGGTGCGTACAGGCTGCGCAGCGGCAGGGCGACCTCGATCCCGAGGCGGACGTCCGGGGAATCAGTCACCTGCTCATGGCGGTCAACCGGGGCATGGAAGTACTGGCCAGGGCCGGGTTCGACGTGGTCGCGCTGGAGCGCGTCGCCGATCAGACCTTCGAAGGACTCCCGCTGACGGCCCGGGCCCGGTCCCGGCAGGCGCCTCGGACGGCCACCGCGGACGCTTCCTGAGCGCTACTCGCTCGAGGGTCCAAAGGTCCTGGTCAGAGCCAATGCCGCCGTTTGAAGACGACGTACAGACTGGTGCACACCACCGCCATCAGAACGATCGCGAAGGGGTAACCGAGCACCCAGTGCAACTCCGGCATGTGGCTGAAGTTCATCCCGTAGATCGTCCCGACCAGGGTCGGGGCGAACAGGATCGCCGCCCAGGACGAGATCTTCTTGATCTCCTCGTTCTGCTCGAACCCCGCCTCCGCGAGCGCCCGCATCTCCGCGTTCTGCTGCTGGGTGACCAGGGTCGCGTTCACGGTGAGGATCTCGGAGAGGGCCTGGCGGAAGCCGTCGACGCGTTCGCTGGTGTGGGTGACGTGGTCGGCGACGTCGCGGAGGTAGCGCTGGAGCTCCTCGTCCGTGCCGTACTTGGAGAAGCCGGCCATCAGGCCGTGCAGCATGCCGACCAGGGGGCGGGTCGCGCGCTGGAACTCGACCATCTCGCGGGAGAGTTCGTAGATGCGGCGGGAGACCTCCGGGTCGCCGCGGAACACCTCCGTCTCGATTTCGTCGATGTCGTTCTGGACGCCCGACACGACCGGGACATAGCCGTCGACGACCGCGTCCAGGATCGCGTAGAGGACCGCCTCCGGGCCGAGCTTCAGCAGTTCCGGGGTCTCCTCCATGCGGGTGCGGACCGCCGACAGGTCCGGAGCCGCGCCGTGGCGGACCGTGATGACGAAGTCGGGGCCGACGAACACGTGCAGCTCGCCGAAGTCGATCTCCTCGGGGGCGTCGAGATAGCGGGCGGCCCGGAGCACGACGAAGAGGGTGTCGCCGTAACGTTCCAGTTTGGGCCGCTGGTGGGCCTCCTTCGCGTCCTCGACGGCCAGCGGATGCAGGTCGAACTCGGCGGCCAGGGAGTGCAGTTCCCCCTCGGTGGGGCGAGCCAGCCCGATCCACGCCATACCGGCCGGCTGCTCGCGCAGCGCACGGTACGTCTCCGCCAGCCCGGCCGGGGCATAGACCCGGACGCCGTCGCGGTAGAGCACCGCCTGGACGACACTCGCGACCTCACCGTTCTCCGCCGGCTCCGGCGCCGCCGACGCCGACGTGCTGGGCCGGGGCGACTCCGGCGGGGGCACGGTGCGTCGCCAGACGGACTTCCGGGAACGGGAGCGATCGGACATCGCGGCTGCCTCTCGGTCTCGGCGTCGACCCTACGTCCGCGTGATCACGGGGCAGGATATACCGGGCATACGGCATCCCTGGCAGCCTCCCCAGGGCCCGGGCGGGCCCCCTCTGCGTTGCGGACGGCCCCTGTCCGCAACCCCCGCTAGCTTGCCGTGCATGACGAAGACGACGTCCGCAGGCGGTCCCGTGCTCTCCGACCGCGTTCTGAACCGAGCGACCCTCGACCGGCAGTTGCTCCTGCGGCCCGCCGTGGTGTCGGTGAAGGCGGCGGTGGAGCACCTGCTCGGGCTTCAGGCGCAGAACGTCAAGCCGCCGTACTACGCGCTCGCCGCGCGCCTCGACGGGTTCGTGCCCGAGCAGTTGTCGGCGCCGATGGCGGATCGTGAGGTGGTGCGGATCGTCACCATGCGGTCCACCATCCACACCCACACCGCCGACGACTGCCTCACTCTGCGCCCGCTGGTCCAGCCCGCCCGCGACCGTGAGCTGACGAACTTCCGCGACGGGCTCGCCGGGGTCGACCTCGACCGGCTCGCCGCCCTCGCCCGGGAGCTCGTGGAGGCCGAGCCGCGCACCATGAAGCAGCTGCGCGAGGCCCTGTCCGCGGAGTGGCCCGAAGCCGACCCGCAGTCCCTGGCCGTCGCCGCCCGCTGTCGGCTGCCGCTCGTCCAGGTGACCCCGCGCGGACTGTGGGGGAGGAGCGGACAGGTCGCGCTCACGACGGCCGAGCACTGGCTCGGCCGGCCCGCCGCACCGGCTCCCGCCCCGGACGACGTCGCCCTGCGCTACCTCGCCGCCTTCGGCCCGGCCTCCGTCAAGGACATGCAGACCTGGGCCGGACTCACCCGGCTGCGCGAGGTCTTCGAGCGGCTGCGCCCCAGGCTCCTCACCTTCCGGGACGAGCAGGGCACCGAGCTGTTCGACCTGCCGGACGCCCCCCGCCCGGACCCCGACACCCCGGCCCCGCCCCGCTTCCTCCCCGAGTTCGACAACCTTCTGCTCTCCCACGCCGACCGCAGCCGGGTCGTGCCGCCCCGGCACCGGGGCCGCAGCTGGCAGGGCAACCAGGCCTACCGGACCCTCCTCGTCGACGGCTTCCTGGCGGGTGTGTGGAAGCTGGAGGGGGACGTCCTGGTCGTCGAGTCCTTCGATCGGCTGGCCAAGGGGCAGCGGGAGGACGTGACCGAGGAGGCGGAGCGGATGCTGCGCGCGATGCACCCGGGGACGCCGTACGACATCCGGTTCGGGACCGTCGTAGGGCCGCGGTGACCGCGGTGACCGCGGTGACCGCGATGACCTGTTCGCGGGCATGGAAAGGGGGCGCTGCGGGCCGCTCGTGGAGGCTCGCAGCGCCCCCTGGTCGATCACCTGAGGGGTGCTCAGGAATTCCTGGTCACGCGGTCACTACGAGTTGACCTGCGCGGTGACGAGGCTGGAGAAGGTGGTCAGCCGGGTGTACACACCCGGGTAACCGGCCTCCGCGCAGCCCTCGCCCCAAGAAGTGATCCCTGCCAGGACGCCCCCGATGAGCAGGGGACCGCCGCTGTCGCCCTGGCAGGTGTCTACGCCACCGGACGTGTATCCGGCGCAAACCATGTCGGTCGCAACGAAGCTCGAACCGTAGGAGCTGCGGCAGCTGGAGTCGGACACGATCGGGACGGTCGCGGTCCGCAGCTGGTTGGAGGAGCTGCCGTTCTCCGAGGTGGTGCCCCAGCCGAGGACGCGGGCCGTGGTGCCGGCCGCGTACACGCTGGTCTGGGACGAGGAGACGTACGAGGCCGTGGTGTACGGCATCGAGGTCGCCAGGGTCAGGACGGCCACGTCGTCGCCGTTGGTGGCGTCCGTGTAGTCCGGGTTGATCCAGATCTTGCTCACCCGGCTGACCGTGCCGTTGGTGCCGTTCAGGTAGGTGCGGCCGCCGACGACTCGCACGCTGCTCGTGGTCTCGCCGACCATACAGTGGGCCGCCGTGACCACCTTGGTCGCCGAGACGAGGGTGCCGCCGCAGAACTGGTTCTGCGAGGCGTCCGTGATCTGCATCATGAACGGGTAGGCGGTCGTGGTCGTGGTCGTGCCGCCGACGATCGGCTGGGGGGCTGCGACAGCGGTGGGGGCGCTGAGCAGTGCGGTGGCCGCGGCGGCCGCAGTGGCAGCGACGACGGCTGCGGCCTTCTTGGCGCGGTTGAGCCCGAACATGCGTCTCCTCGTGGGGGATTTGCCGGTGGGGGGTCGCGCGGGTGTGGGGGGTGGTGCACGGGGGTCGCGGGACCGACCCCCGTGTGCCCGGGCGAGCGGCACATCCCAAACGCTAGGGGCCGGAACACCCTCCTCCCAATGAGGGAACCCCCTAGGGGCGTTGGGGCAGGGAAAACCCTCGGTCAACCCGCGGGGGCCCTCCGTCAACCCGCGTACGGCAGTTAACCCCCGCGTGGCTCACTTCGCGTGACGCCCCGCCGCCAGTCGGACGATGTCCACCCGGGAGCGGATCCCCAGCTTCCGGTAGACCCGGGTCAGGGTCGCCTCGACCGTCTTGACGCTGATGAACAGCCGTGCGGCGATCTCCCGGTTGGTCGCGCCCTCCATCACCAGCGCGGCGACCTGACGCTCCATCGACGCGAGACCCTCGAGGGCGTCGGAGGCGGGAGCCTGCGGCAGCACCGGCACCGGCTCGGCGGCACCCTCCGCGGCCGCCGCGTCCACCTGCCGCAGCCAGGGCAAAGCCCGGCACCGCCGGAACAGCCGCGCCGCCTCGTCGTACGAGGTCGGACCGGGCCGTCCGGTGCGCAGCCGGGCCAGCGCGAACGCCGCCCGCGCCTCCTCCAGGCCGTACCCCAGCTTGGCGAGCCGGTCCTGAACGGACGTCAGCCGGGCCAGCGCCCCCTCGTGGTCGCCCTGCGCCGCCCGGACGAGGGCCTCCGCCCGGTCCAGTACGGCGAGCACGCTCTCCCGGCCGAGCCGCAGCGCGTGCTCACGGGCGACGTCGATGACGTCCTGCGCCTCGCCCGGTTCGCCCACCCGGACCAGGGCCTCGGCGAGGTCGCCGTGCCAGCGGCCGCGCGCCGGGTCGGTGATGCGCAGGCCCACCTCCAGCTCCCGTACCCGGCGCAGCGAGCCGACCGCGCCCGCCGCGTCCCCGGCCACCAGCTGGGCGTGGCCCAGTGCGGCCAGGGCGCGCGAGAGGTACATCTGGTCGCCGTCCTCCTCGGCGCGTTCCGCCGCCTCCCGGGCCAGGGCCAGGGCCCGGTCCACGTCACCGCCGGAGGCCTCGGCGAGCGAGGCGAGCATCGCGGACGCGCCGAGGCCGATGCCGGAGTCGCGGGCCAGCCGGAGGCTCTCGCGGGACAGGTCGAGGGCGCGCCCGCAGTGCCCGGAGCGCAGTTCGACCTCGGCGAGGAAGCGCTGGAAGTGCACCTCGCTCTCGACCATGCCGCGCCGGCGCACCTCGCGCAGCAGCGCGGTGATGGTGGTGCGGGCCTCGGGCAGCTGGTCGCTCATCAGCAGCCAGCGGAAGCGGGCGGCGCCGACGCCGTTGTGATGGCACGCCACATACGGGTCCTGAGGCTCCTTCAGGGCCCGCTTGATGGTGGTGGGCGCGTTCGGATGGCCCATCAGGGTCTCGGTGGAGGCCTGGAAGGACAGCGCCATCAGCTCGGTGCGCCGGTCGCCGCCGCGTGCGGCCAGCTCCGCCGCGTGCGCGGCCTCCTGCCGGGCCTCGGAGAAGTCGCCCTCGACGATCAGCTTGCGCCAGGCGAGGTGGTAGTGGACCAGGGCGAGCAGCCGGGGGTCGTCGCCGGCGTCGGCGAGGGCCTGCGGGAAGACGGCGTCGACGTCGCCGAGGGCCTGCCCGGCGGCCTCGATCACCACCTCCCAGGCGCGGATCCGGTCGGCGGGCACGGTGGCCCGGGTCAGCACCTCGCGCGCGATGTCCCGCGCGAGGTCGACCTCACCGGCCGTGATCGCGTCCTCGGCGGCCTGGAGGCGGTGCTCGTCCGGGGGAGGGGTGCCGTCCGGCGGGGTGTGCCGGGCGGCGAGCAGTCCGAGCGAGGCGGCGACGGAGGGGGCGCCGCGGTCGCGGGCGAGGGCGGCGGCCTCGGCGAGCCGGGCGGCCACCTCCGGATCGGTGCCGGTGGTCGCCAGGGCGAGGTTGCGGGCCCGTTCGATCGGGTCGGAGGCGGCCGTGGACAGCGCGGCGTGCGCGGCCCTCCGCTCCTGCGCGGGCGCCTCCGCGTACAGCGCGGCCGAGATCAGCGGATGCGCGAACCGTACGGCGGGACCCTCGGGCTCGGTCGCGAGCAGCCCGAGTTCGGCGGCCCGGGCGGTCTCGGCCTCGGCGTTCTCCCGGCCGGCCGCGTGCAGCAGGGCCAGGGTGGGGCGGGCGCCCGCGCTGGCCACCAGCAGGGTGCGGCGGGCGTCGTCGGAGAGCATGTCGAGGCGGCTGAGCACCAGGGCGCGCAGCGAGGTCGGCACCGGCAGCGGCTCGCCGGGGCGCGGCGGGGTCGGGTTCTCGCCGAGCGCGCGGCCCAGCTCCAGGGCGAACAGCGGGTTGCCGCCGCTGGTGCGGTGTATCTCCCGGACCGTGGAGCGGGGCAGGTCGGTGTAGCCGCGGTGGTCGAGCAGCGCGGAGACCTGGGCGCGCGAGAGCGGGTTCAGCCGGACGGCGAGGGTGTCCGGAGGGGACGCGCGTAGATGGCGGTCGTACTCCTGGCCCTCGGTGCGGACCGCGCACAGCAGCTGGACGGGGGTGTCGCCGAGGCGGCGGGCGGCGAATCCGAGCAGTTCGGCGCTGGCCGAGTCCAGCCACTGGAGGTCGTCGGCGACGAGCAGGACGGGGCCGGACGCGGCGAGGGCGCGCAGGGCGGACAGTACGGCCAGGCGCAGGGCGAGCCCGTCGCGCTGCAGGGTGGACTCGCCGCGGCCGGTGAGCGCCGACTCCAGGGCCGTGCGCTGGGCCGTCGGCAGCTTGTCCGAGATCTCGTCCAGGACCAGACCGAAGAGGTCGGCGAGGGCCAGGAAGGGGAGGTGGGATTCGGACTCGGTCGCCGAGCAGCGCAACACGGTGCGCGCCGCGTCGCCGTAATCCGCGGCCAATGCCCGCAGCACGGTCGACTTTCCTATTCCGGCGGGGCCGTGGAGCAGCACACTGCCGCCGCGGGCCAGCTGGTCACGCGCGGAGGTGAACAGCTCCGACCTGCCGATGACCAGGTCGGGGCGGCATCTGGCAGGCTCCTTGAAGTCCCGTCGCACGGTCACCGCTCCCCTCCAAGTGTCGTGTTCGGGCCAAATTCTAGGCAACGGGGCTTTGAAATTCGGAGGGACGGCGTGGTGAGGGATATAACAACGTGACGCATAGGGAAATTCACTGCTGCGGCGGATGAATGGGTAGTTGTCGTGGGGACTCCTTCCTGGCTTGATCCGAACGGACCGTCCGCCCTCGGCGCCGGGTGTCGCGAGGGGTGTGGGAGCACTCTTCCACGGCCTTGTTACCGACAGGAACAGTCCCGCGTCCGCTTACGGCAGCAACCCCGCCCGACGGGCCGCCGCCACCGCCTCACCACGGGTGTGCGCGCCCAGCCTGCGCATCGCCGACCGCAGGTACCCCTTGACGGTCTCCGGGCCCAGCCCCAGCCTCCCCCATAGCCTCAAGGGCATGGGGGGACCCCCATGGCCGCCGCCGCGTTCGTCGCCCCCGCCGCCACACAGGCCAGGACGTCCAGCTCACGCGGCGCGAGCGTGATCCGCTGGTCGCCGGGGCGCGGGGTCAGCATGCCGCAGGCGTCCAGCAGCTCCGCGCGCAGGGCCGGGTCACCGATCCTCGGGGCCAGCGCCCGCAGGGCCGCGTGCGCCTCGCGCACCTGTTCCCAGCCGGGGCCGGGACCCGCGTCGGGGGCGGGCCGCGGCGGGGCCGCCGACAGCAGCCCGCGTGCCTCGTCCTCGACGACCAGCGCCTGCTCCACGTCCCGTGCCACGTCCACGGCCGCGTTCAGAGTGCGGTCACCCAAAGGCTGGGCGGTGCGCAGGGCGCCGTACAGCACACCGCGCACCCGGCGCCGTACCACCACGGGGATCGCCAGGATCGAGCGCAGCCCCTCCTCGGCGACGGCCGCGTCGTACTCGTGGCTGATCTGGCGGGAGAGGGCGTAGTCGGTCACGGCGCACGGGCGGGCCAGCGCGACCGCCTTCCCGCCGAGCCCGTTCCCGGAGGTCACCGCGAGCCCGCTGAGCGCGAGCGTGGCCGCACCGCTGAACTCGCTGATCCGCATCCGGGCCCGCCCCGGCTCGACCAGGCCGCCGAAGGCGACCGGCAGCCCCGTCGTCCGCCGCAGTCGCGCCGGCGCACCGCGAATCTCCGCCCTCCCGTCAGGGTCTGCTGCCACGTCCTCGCCCTTTCCGCGTGGCTGGTGTTTTCCAGGGGATGCTCCACACAGCCCCCTCTGGGCGCCGCACTCCCCCCGTTCGGGGGTAGTGAGACCTGCATCACGGATTACACGATGTCAGAGAGCCGCCCGGCAATGGTCCGGCACCGAGGAGGACGACGCAGATGACGACGGCGACGGAGCTGTTCCGCAGAGCCCGGGACTTCCTGCTGGAACACCGTGAGGACTACGAGGCCGCCTGTGAAGGCTTCGAGTGGCCCCGCCCGGAGCACTTCAACTGGGCCCTCGACTGGTTCGACGTCATCGCCGAGGGCAACGGGCGCACCGCCCTGCACATCGTGGAGGAGGACGGTTCCGAGACCCGGCTGACCTTCGCCGAGCTGTCCGAGCGCTCCGACCGGGTCGCGAACTGGCTGCGCGGGCGCGGGGTGGCCGCCGAGGACCGGATCCTCGTCATGCTCGGCAACCAGGCCGAGCTGTGGGAGACCGCCCTGGCCGCGATGAAGCTGCGCGCCGTCGTCATCCCGGCCACCCCGCTGCTCGGCCCCGCCGACCTGCGCGACCGGGTCGAGCGCGGCCGGGTCCGCCACGTCCTGGTGCGGTCCGAGGACACCGGCAAGTTCGACGAGGTCCCGGGCGACTACACCCGGATCGCCGTCGGCGGCGCGCCCGAGGGCTGGCAGCCCTACGAGACCGCGTACGACGCCCCCGCGGACTTCACCCCCGACGGCCCCACCCTCGCCGACGACCCCCTGATGCTGTACTTCACCTCCGGTACGACCGCCCGCCCCAAGCTGGTCGAGCAGACCCACACCTCGTACCCGATCGGGCATCTGGCGACGATGTACTGGATCGGGCTGAAGCCGGGTGACGTGCACCTGAACATCTCCTCGCCGGGCTGGGCCAAGCACGCCTGGTCGAACCTGTTCGCCCCGTGGAACGCGGAGGCGACCGTCTTCATCCACAACTACACGCGCTTCGACGCGGCCCGGCTGATGACGGAGATGGACCGTGCGGGCGTCACCTCCTTCTGCGCCCCGCCGACGGTGTGGCGGATGCTGATCCAGGCCGACCTCACCGAGCTGCGCACCCCGCCGAGGGAGGTCGTGGCGGCCGGTGAGCCGCTGAACCCCGAGGTCATCGAGCAGGTCCGGCGGGCCTGGGGGGTGACGATCCGGGACGGCTTCGGACAGACGGAGACGGCCGTGCAGGTCGCCAACAGCCCCGGACAGGAACTGAAGACCGGTTCCATGGGCCGGCCGAGCCCCGGTTACCGGGTGGAGCTCCTCGACCCGGTCTCGGGCGCGCCCGGCGCGGCCGAGGGAGAGATCGCGCTGGACCTGTCGGTGCGGCCGGTGGGCCTGATGACCGGCTACCACGGTGACCCCGACCGTACGGCGGAGGCGATGGCCGGCGGCTACTACCGCACCGGCGACATCGGCGCCCGCGACGCCGACGGCTACATCACCTACGTCGGACGCGCCGACGACGTCTTCAAGGCCTCCGACTACAAGATCAGCCCGTTCGAGCTGGAGAGCGCCCTGCTGGAGCACGAGGCCGTGGCCGAGGCGGCCGTCGTCCCCGCACCGGACGAGCTGCGCCTGGCCGTGCCCAAGGCGTACATCGTCCTGGCGGAGGGCTGGGAGCCGGGCCCGGACACGGCGAAGGTGCTGTTCGAGCACTCCCGTGGGGTCCTCGCCCCGTACAAGCGCATCCGCCGCCTGGAGTTCGCCCCGCTCCCCAAGACCGTCAGTGGCAAGATCCGCCGGATCGAGCTGCGCGAGGCGACGGCGGCGGGCTCGGCCGACGAGTACCGCGAGGAGGACTTCCGGTGACGGGCGGCTCGTACACGCACGGGACGAGCGGCTCCTACACGCACGGGACGAGCGGTACCGCCCTGCTCGGCGACACGATCGGGGCCAACCTGGACAGGGCCGTCGCCGCCTGGCCGGACCGCGAGGCGCTGGTCGACGTGCCCTCGGGACGGCGCTGGACCTACGCCCGCTTCGCCGCCGACGTCGACGAGCTGGCGTACGCGCTGCTCGCGAGCGGGGTCGCCAAGGGCGACCGGGTGGGCATCTGGGCGGTCAACTGTCCGTGGGGGCACCTCCCACGCCCTTAAGGCAGTGGGGGAGGGTCCTGGTCCAGTACGCCACCGCCCGCATCGGCGCGATCATGGTGAACATCAACCCGGCCTACCGCACCCACGAGGTGTCGATCTGTTACGGCATGACCGAGACCTCGCCCGTCTCCACCCAGACGCGCCGCGACGACGACCTGGAGCACCGCACGGGCACGGTTGGCCGGGTCCTGCCGCACATCGAGGTGAAGGTCGTCGACCCGGTGACCGGCGCGACCCGACCGCGCGGTGGCGCGGGGGAGCTGTGCACCCGCGGCTACAGCGTGATGCTCGGATACTGGAACGAGCCGGAGAAGACCGCCGAGGCCATCGACGCGGGCCGCTGGATGCACACCGGGGACCTGGCGGTGATGCGCGAGGACGGCTATCTGGAGATCGTCGGCCGTATCAAGGACATGATCATCCGGGGCGGGGAGAACATCTACCCGCGCGAGATCGAGGAGTTCCTCTACGGCCACCCGAAGATCCAGGACGTCCAGGTCGTCGGCGTCCCGCACGAGCGCTACGGCGAGGAGGTCCTCGCCTGTGTGATCCCGTGCGACGCGGCGGACCCGCTGACGCTGGGGGAGTTGCGCACCTACTGCGAGGGGCGGCTCGCGCACTACAAGATCCCCAGCCGGCTCCAGGTCCTGGAGGCGTTCCCGATGACGGTCTCCGGGAAGGTGCGCAAGATCGAACTGCGGGAGAGGTACGGCGTCTGAGCGCCGTCGGCCGCCGCCTCAGGCGCCCCTGGCGTCGAGGGCGGCGGCCGCCGCGTTCACCGGCTGCGGGGTGCCCGTGAGGTCCAGCACGAAGAGCGGGACGCGCAGCCGGTCGGCGCCGGCGCGGGCGTCGTCGCCGTACCCGGCGAGGGAGAAGTACACGCAGTCGGCGGACCGGGTCATCGCCGTCAGCCACAGACACTCCACGTCCCGCAGCGCGGCCGGACACACACTCGGGTCCACCTGCGCCAGCAGCCCACGGGCGGCGAGACCGATGCCGGCGGTGGGCCGCTGATCGGCCCGCCGGACGTCCCCGTAGCCCAGCCAGCGCAGATACAGCGCAGCGGCGGTGACCGCGTCGAGCGCGGTACGGATGGCCACGGAACGGAAGGCGCGGCGGCCGGACACCGGCGCGGGTTCCGTGCCCGGCTTCGCGGAGGTGTCCGGTGCGCGCCCGGGTCCCGGCGGCTCGGTCAGCGGGAGCCGTAGCACCGTCCCGCAGGGGCAGCCCAACTCCGGGTGCGGCCACTGGCCGTGGCGGCCGCAGGAGCCGCAGCGCAGGGTGACCCAGTCCTCGTCCCAGGCGCGGTGCACGACGGCCGTCGGCGCCGCCCCCGCGTCGAGCACCGCCGCGACGGGGGCGCCGCACGCGCACGGGTAGGACGGCGCGGTGAAGTGGCGCTCGCTCCGGCAGGCCGGGCAGCGCACCGGCACGCTCTCGGACATGGCCCCATCGTCCTCCTTCGGCCCCCGCTTGTCCGTCTCTTGACGACGTTCACGCACCCACTTACATTGCTTCCAGATAGCAGAAAAGAATTTCCACTATACGGAAAGTTGGGCACAGATCGGTTCTCACCGCGGGGCGCGACGGGAGAGCGATTCCGACAGCCGAAGCAGGAGTACTCGATGGCTCGAATGACCGCTGCCCGCGCGGCAGTTGAGATCCTCAGGCGCGAGGGCGTCAGCGCCGCGTTCGGTGTCCCCGGCGCGGCGATCAACCCGTTCTACGCGGCGCTCAAGGCATCCGGCGGCATCCAGCACACCCTCGCCCGCCATGTCGAGGGCGCCTCGCACATGGCCGAGGGCTACACCCGCACCCACCCCGGCAACATCGGCGTCTGCATCGGCACGTCGGGTCCGGCCGGCACCGACATGATCACCGGTCTGTACTCGGCCATCGGCGACTCGATCCCGATCCTGTGCATCACGGGCCAGGCCCCGACCGCGGTGATCCACAAGGAGGATTTCCAGGCCGTCGACATCGCCTCGATCGCGGGGCCGGTGACCAAGATGGCGGTCACCGTGCTGGAGGCGGCCCAGGTCCCTGGTGTCTTCCAGCAGGCCTTCCATCTGATGCGCTCCGGCCGGCCGGGCCCGGTGCTGATCGACCTGCCGGTCGACGTCCAGCTGACGGAGATCGAGTTCGACCCGGACACGTACGAGCCGCTGCCCGTCTACCGGCCGGCCGCGACCCGCGCCCAGATCGAGAAGGCGCTCGGCATGCTGAACGCCGCCGAGCGCCCGCTGATCGTGGCGGGCGGCGGGGTCGTCAACGCCGACGCCTGCGCACTCCTCGTCGAGTTCGCCGAGCTGACGGGCACTCCGGTCGTCCCGACGCTGATGGGCTGGGGCGCCATCCCCGACGACCACGAACTGAACGCCGGCATGGTCGGTCTGCAGACCTCGCACCGCTACGGCAACGCGACCTTCCTGGAGTCGGACTTCGTCCTCGGCATCGGCAACCGCTGGGCCAACCGCCACACCGGCCGCCTCGACGTCTACACGAAGGGCCGCACCTTCGTCCACGTCGACATCGAGCCCACCCAGATCGGCAGGATCTTCGCCCCCGACTACGGCTTCGCGTCCGACGCCCGGGCGGCACTGGAGCTGTTCGTGGAGGCCGCGAGGGAGCGGAAGGCGGCGGGCACGCTCCCCGACCGCTCCGCGTGGGCGGCCGCCGCACAGGACAAGCGGGCCACCCTCCAGCGCCGTACGCACTTCGACGACATCCCCATCAAGCCGCAGCGCGTGTACGAGGAGATGAACAAGGCCTTCGGCCCCGAGACCCGGTACGTCACCACCATCGGCCTCTCGCAGATCGCCGGCGCCCAGCTCCTGCACGTCCACCGGCCGCGCCACTGGATCAACTGCGGCCAGGCGGGCCCCCTGGGCTGGACGGTCCCGGCGGCGCTCGGCGTCGCCAAGGCCGACCCGGAGGCGCAGGTCGTCGCCCTCTCCGGTGACTACGACTTCCAGTTCATGATCGAGGAGCTGGCCGTCGGTGCGCAGCACAAGATCCCGTACGTCCATGTCCTCGTCAACAACGCCTACCTGGGCCTGATCCGCCAGGCGCAGCGGGCCTTCGACATCGACTTCCAGGTCAACCTGGAGTTCGAGAACATCAACTCGCCGGAGCTGGGCGTCTACGGCGTCGACCATGTGAAGGTCGCCGAGGGCCTCGGCTGCAAGGCGATCCGCGTGACCGACCCGAACGAACTCGGCGCCGCCTTCGAGCAGGCCAGGAAGCTCGCGGCGGAGTTCCGGGTGCCGGTCGTCGTCGAGGCCGTCCTGGAACGGGTCACCAACATCTCGATGAGCGTCACCAACGACATAGCCAACATCGTGGAGTTCGAGGAACTCGCCACCGAGCCGGACCACGCGCCGACATCGATCAGGACACTGAAGGTCTGACACGACTCCCCGCACGGGGGCGGCCGCCCCTTCGGCGTGTCAGGCACGAGCCGCGGTGGTCCGGCAGGCGCGGCCGCGGCCGGGCAGGAGCTGCGACCGTCCGGCGCGAGCGCGGCCGCAGCTCGGCGCGAGCTGCCGCGATCCGGTGGGAGTCGCTGCGCCGGCCGGTGGGAGCTGCCGTGATCCGGTGGGAGTCGCTGCGCCGGCCGGTGGGAGCTGCCGTGATCCGGTGGGAGTCGCTGCGCCGGCCGGTGGGAGCTGCCGTGATCCGGTGGGAGT
>NZ_JBIWGA010000024.1:37882-97584 GCF_044763345.1 Streptomyces sp. NPDC096132 | reverse complement strand
GAGTTGCCGCGCCGGCCGGTGGGAGCTGCCGCGCCGGCCGGCGCGAGCTGCCTCTGTGCGGCGCGAGCCGCCCTGGTTCCGTGCGGGCCGCCCCGATTCAGTACGAGCCGCCGCAGGAGGAGGCTCCGCCGCAGTAGAGGTGGCCGCCTGTGCCGCCGCCGCGTGGGGCGTTCCGGTGGAATCCCTTGTCCGTCACCTCGGTGCGGGGGAGCAGTCCCGTGCGCAGGGCGAACCGTGGCACGAGAAGCTGGAGTGCCGCGTCACCGTGCAGGGCGACCGCCAGCACCGCGTCGTCCGTCGGCAGGTCCTTGCGGTTGGCCGGGAGCGGGTGCTCGGCGAGCAGGGCCTCCAGCGCCTGCCGCCCGGCACGGCTGCGGTGGGGAGGAAGGACGCGCAGGAGACGGGCGGACCGCAGGACGAGCACCAGTTCGGCCAGGGCCCCGCGGACGGCGGGGCGCTTCGGCAGCTCCGCCGGGGCCGTGGGCCGGGCCAGTTCCGCCCGGACGGCCTCGGCCAGGGGCGGAAGGGGAGGCGGGGTCTGCCCGGCAGCCTCGGAGGACGCTTCCGAGGTCCGCAGTCTGCCGGGCCGGCCCGCCTCCACGACGCCTCGCAGATGCAGGTCGACGACGGCCGCCGTGACGGCGGCGCGTGGGCCGCCGCGCAGCAGCGCGACCTCGTACGGCTGAAGCCGGACCGACCTGTCCCCGCTCATGGCGACCTCCCCCGTGACGGGGCCCGCCGCCCCCGTGCCGACGGGCCCCGTGTGACCACAATGTGCCCACACCCGGCCCCGGTTGAAGCCTGTTGAACCATGTTCAGAGGTTGATTTGAGGTTGGGCGTACCCCGCCCGCGCCCCCTACGCCCCCTGGTGCCCGTGCTGCTCCGACAGCCCCGGCCAGTCGTCCGGCCCGCCGCCCTGCCACTCGATGAAGTCGCTCTCCGCGAGGTCGGTCACGTACAGGTCGGCCAGTCGCAGGATCTCGCTGACGTCGTCCGCGTGTGTGGCGATGCCCAGCGTCTCGTCGCCCTCGGTCACCCGCCGGGATCCGTCGAGGGCCGGCGGATGCACCACGACGTGCGGATGCTCCGTTGGATGTGCCATGCCTTCAGCGTCCTGCCGACGGCGTGGATGCGCACGCGGGGGAGGGAGGAGGGGGCTGGGACCGCGGCGGGCGCGACGGATCGGGGACGTCCTTCCCTCAGGCCGGGAAGAGGATCCGCATCCTTCACCACCGCACTGGCTCGCACGCCGCCGCGGTCCTCACCTGCCCGCACCGGGGCCGGCCGGTCACCCCTCATCGGGCCGGTCGGCCGGTGCGGGCCGCTGGGGGGAAGTGGTTCCGGGCGGCGCCGCCGCCTGGGCGCGACAGGACAGATGTCAGCGGCGGCGCCGCCCGGAGGTCTCCGGGAGGAGGGTCAGAGCCGGGCGCCGGACAGGCGCTCCACCGCCCGCAGCAGCGCCGAGTGGTCCAGGCCGCCGTCGCCCTGGGCGCGCAGCGACCCGACCAGCTGGGCCACCACGGCGCCGACCGGCAGGGCCGCGCCGACCGTGCGGGCCGCGTCCGTGACGATGCCCATGTCCTTGTGGTGCAGGTCGATGCGGAAGCCCGGCCTGAAGTCCCGCCGGAGGAAGTTGTCCTTCTTCCGCGTCAGGACGGTCGAACCCGCGAGGCCGCCGTTCAGGACGTCCAGCGCGGCCTTCAGGTCCACGCCCGACCGCTCCAGGAAGACCACGGCCTCCGCGCACGCCTGGATGTTCACGGCGACGATCAGCTGGTTGGCGGCCTTCACGGTCTGGCCGGAGCCGTGCGGCCCGCACAGGACGACGGTCCTGCCGAGCGCCTCGAAGAGCGGCCGCGCGGCGTCGAAGTCGGCCTGCTCGCCGCCGACCATGATGGACAGCACGGCCTCGACGGCACCGGCCTCACCGCCGGACACCGGCGCGTCCAGGACCCGGATGTCCTTGTCCTTCGCCGCCCTCGCCAGGTCGACCGAGGTCTGCGGGGTGATCGAGGACATGTCGATCAGCAGGGCGCCGGCGCGGGCGTTCTCCAGGATGCCGTCCGGGCCGTACGCGACCGCCTCGACCTGCGGGGAGGCGGGCACCATCGTGATGATCACGTCGGCGCCGGCGACCGCCTCCGCGACGGACCCGGCCGCGGTGCCGCCGGCCGCGGCCAGCCTGTCCAGCTTGTCCTGCTCCAGCGTGTGGCCGGTGACGTCGTAACCCGCCTTGATCAGGTTCTCGGACATGGGGGAGCCCATGATGCCGAGGCCGATCCAGGTGACCTTGGGAAGCGTGTGGGTCATGGGGATGCCTCTCGGTACGGGGGTCAGCGGGCGGCGCGTGCCTCGCGGGGCAGCCAGTCGAAGGCCTCGGCGCTCGGACGGTCGCCCGGCTTGTACTCCAGGCCGACCCGGCCGTCGTATCCGGCCTTCCGCAGCCGGTCGAGGAGGTCCTCCAGCGGCAGCGATCCGGTGCCGGGCGCGCCACGGCCGGGGCTGTCGGCGATCTGGACGTGACCGGTCTTCGCCGCGTGGGCGTCGATCACCTGCGGCAGGTCCTCGCCGTTCATCGCCAGGTGGTACAGGTCCATCAGGAACCGCGCGTTGCCGAGCCCGGTCGCGGCGTTGACCTTGTCGACGATCCCGACCGCCGCGGGCGCGCTCACCAGCGGATACCGCGGCGACTCGGGCCGGTTCAGGGCCTCGATCAGCAGGACCGCGCCGATCCGGTCGGCCGCGCGGGCCGCGAGCACCAGGTTCTCCAGCGCGAGCGCGTCCTGCTCGGCCGGGTCGACGTCGTCGACGCGGTTGCCGTAGAGGGCGTTGAGGGCCGTGCAGCCCAGAGATCCGGCGAAGTCGGCGACCACCTCGACGTTGGCGCGGAACCGCTCCGACTCCTCGCCGGGCAGCGACAGGGCGCCGCGGTCCGGGCCCGGGAGCCGGCCGGCGTAGAAGTTCAGGCCCGTGAGCCGTACGCCCGCGTCCTCGATCGCGCGCTCCAGGGCGTCGAGCTCGGACCGCTCGGGGGTGGGGGTGTCGACCCAGGGCCACCACAGCTCGACCGCGGTGAAGCCGGCCGCGGCGGCGGCCGCGGGGCGCTCCAGGAGCGGGAGTTCCGTGAAGAGGATCGACAGGTTGACGTTGAAGCGCTGGTCCTCGAGTCCCATGGGGTGCGGCGCTCCCTTCCGTGTCGAGTGTTTCCGTATTGCGGAAGTTATTTTCTGCGTATTGGAAGACTGCCGGTGGGGCTCCTCGCTTGTCAAGAGGCCCCTGCTGATCGCCCTCCGGTCCGTTAAGGTCGGGGTCCGGGTCCCGGGTGCCCGGTACGCCCTCCTGTCGAGGGTCGGAGCAATGCGCAGGTCGGAGAGGTGTGGGGGCGCGATGCGACTGAAAGTGGAGTTCACCACCGAGCCCTTCGATCTCGACGAGGCGCCCGCGCACGCGCTGGTCGCCCGCGAGGTGATCGAGGCCGCCGATCTGGACGCGGTCGACGTCGGGCCGTTCGGCAACACCGCGGAGGGCGGCGCCGACGCGGTGCTGGCCGCCGTGGACGCCCTGCTGCGCAAGACGCTCGGCGCCGGCGCCACCCGGATCTCCCTCCAGGTCAACGTGATCGGGGAGGAGAAATGACCGGCACCGGCGACGAGCCCTTCATCGCGGCCGTGAAGCCGCTGGTCGACGCGATGGGCGGCGAGATGGTCCCGCCCGACGAGGCCGGCCCCGACGACGTGGTCCTCGCCTGGGAGGGCGCCGACGTCGTCGCCGTACGGCTGCCCCAGCTCGCCGACTCCCTCGACCACATCCTGGCCGCCATGGAGCGCAAGAAGGGCAAGCCCCTCGCCGACCTGGACCGCAAGGCCAAGCAGGAGGTCGTCCGGATACTCGAGGCGCGCGGCGCCTTCTCGGTACGGCACGGAGTGGAGACCGTGGCGAGCGCGCTCGGGGTGAGCCGCTTCACGGTCTACAACTACCTCAACCGGGAGAAAGAGGCCTGACCCGACCTGGGCTTTGTTACCCCGAATTTTCAACAAAGTGTTGACGGGGTGTTGCGGGGAGGCGTTAGCTGACCCCGTGACTTCGACTTCCACGCCCCCCGGGCCGGCCCGGTTCAACGGCCTTGAGGAGTCCACGGCCCGTGCCGTCCTCCTGGAGGCCTGCGCCGCCACGGCCTGGGCGGACCGGCTGCTCGCGGCCCGCCCCTACGCCACCGCCGACGCGTTGTACGCCGCCAGCGACACCGCCATGGCCGGGCTGACCGCGGCCGACCTGGCCGAGGCGATGGCCGGACACCCGCCGATCGGCCGGCCCAAGCCGGGCGATCCGACCTCGGCCCGCGAACAGCGCGGCATGGCCGGCGCCTCCGACGCGCTCAGGGCGGAGATGCTCGAACTCAACCTGGCCTACCAGGAGAAGTTCGGCCATGTCTTCCTGATCTGCGCCACCGGCCGCACCGGCGAACAGATGCGCGACGCGGTGAAGGAGCGCCTCGGCAACACGCCGGAGCGGGAACGCGAGATCGTCCGCACCGAGCTGGGCAAGATCAACCGCATCCGTCTGGCCCGACTCGTCGAAGAGGACTGAGCGCACCATGAGCACCAGCAGCACCGCCTCCGTGTCCACGCACATCCTGGACACCAGCGTCGGCCGCCCCGCCCCGGGCGTCGCCGTCCGGCTCTCCGCACGTGCGGGCCGGGATGCCGCATGGCAGGCGCTCGGCGGCTCCGCGACCGACGCGGACGGCCGGTGCAAGGACCTCCCGGCCCTGCCGGAGGGGATCACCCACGTACGGCTCGACTTCGTCGTGGAGCCGTACCTCACCCAGAAGCAAGCCGATGCGCAGCAGGACGCCCCCGCGAACCGGGACAGCGGTGCCGTGTTCTTCCCCGAGGTCGTCGTCACCTTCGCGGTGGAGCCCGGCGAGCACTACCACGTACCGCTGCTGCTCAACCCGTTCGGCTACTCCGTATACCGAGGGAGCTAGCTAGATGCCCATCCTGGGACCGAACCAGTACGGCAAGGCCGAGAACCGAGTCGTCAAGATCACGCGGGACGGCGCCACCCATCACATCAAGGACCTGAACGTCTCCGTGTCGCTGTCCGGCGACATGGACGAGGTCCACTACTCGGGCTCCAACGCCAACGTCCTGCCGACCGACACCACCAAGAACACGGTGTACGCGTTCGCCAAGGAGCACGGCATCGAGTCCGCCGAGCAGTTCGGCATCCACCTCGCCCGGCACTTCGTCACCGGCCAGGACGCCATCCACCGGGCCCGCATCCGCATCGAGGAGTACGCCTGGGAGCGCATCGAGCACTCCGGGAAGGGCGCGCACTCGTTCGTCCGGCAGGGACAGGAGACCCGCCTCACCCAGATCACCTTCGACGGTACGTCGTGGGAGGTGGTCTCCGGTCTCAAGGACCTCGTCGTGATGAACACGACCGACTCCGAGTTCTGGGGCTACGTCAAGGACAAGTACACGACGCTCCCCGAGGCGTACGACCGCATCCTGGCCACGCAGGTCTCCGGCCGCTGGCGCTTCAACTGGTCCGACGACGCCCAGGAGATGCCCGACTGGGACGAGTCCTACGAGCAGACGAAGAGGCACATGCTCCAGGCGTTCGCCGAGACGTACTCGCTGTCGCTCCAGCAGACCCTGTACCAGATGGGCGCGCGGATCATCGACCACCGCGGGGAGATCGACGAGGTCCGCTTCTCGCTCCCCAACAAGCACCACTTCCTGGTGGACCTGGCGCCCTTCGGATTGAAGAACGACAACGAGGTGTACTTCGCCGCCGACCGCCCGTACGGCCTGATCGAGGCCACGATCCTGCGGGACGGCTGCGAGGCGCGGATCCCGGTCGACCTCAGCAACCTCTGACGCGGACACGAAAGCGAAGGACTCACCATGACCCAGCGCATCGTCATCGAGAACGCGGCGATCGCGACCGTGGACGCGCAGGACACCGAGTACGCCTCCGGGTACGTCGTCCTGGGCGGCAACCGTATCGAGGCGGTCGGCGCGGGCCCGGCACCGCAGGGACTTCAGAACGTCGTCCGGCGCGTGGACGCCACCGGGCACCTGGTCACCCCCGGCCTGGTCAACACCCACCACCACTTCTACCAGTGGATCACCCGGGGCCTGGCCACCGACCACAATCTCTTCAACTGGCTGGTCGCGCTCTACCCGACCTGGGCGCGCATCGACGAGCCGATGGTCCGCGCGGCCGCCCAGGGCTCGCTCGCGATGATGGCCCGGGGCGGAGTCACCACCGCCATGGACCACCACTACGTCTTCCCCGAGGGATCCGGCGACCTCTCCGGAGCGATCATCGGCGCCGCCCGCGACATGGGCGTCCGCTTCACCCTGGCCCGTGGCTCGATGGACCGCAGCGAGAAGGACGGCGGTCTGCCCCCGGACTTCGCCGTCGAGACCCTCGAAGGCGCCCTCGCCGCCACCGAGGAGACCGTCAAGAAGCACCACGACGCCTCCTTCGACGCGATGACGCAGGTCGCCGTCGCCCCGTGCTCACCGTTCTCCGTCTCCACCGGACTCCTCCGCGAAGGCGCCGAGTTGGCGCGCCGACTGGGAGTGCGCCTGCACACCCACGGCTCGGAGACGGTGGAGGAGGAGAAGTTCTGCCACGAGTTGTTCGGCATGGGCCCGACCGACTACTTCGAGTCCACCGGCTGGCTCGGCGAGGACGTGTGGATGGCGCACTGCGTCCACATGAACGACTCCGACATCGACGCCTTCGCCCGCACCAGGACGGGTGTCGCGCACTGCCCGTCCTCCAACGCCCGTCTGGCGGCCGGGATCGCCCGCGTCCCCGACATGCTGGCGGCCGGCGTCCCGGTCGGCCTCGGCGTCGACGGCACGGCGTCCAACGAGTCCGGCGAACTGCACACGGAACTGCGCAACGCCCTGCTCATCAACCGCCTCGGCGCCCATCGCGAGGCCGCCCTGAACGCCCGTCAGGCCCTGCGGCTGGGCACCTACGGCGGCGCCCAGGTCCTGGGCCGGGCCCGGGAGACCGGCTCGCTGGAGCCGGGCAAGCTCGCCGACCTGGTGCTGTGGCGGCTGGACACCCTCGCCCACGCCTCCATCGCCGACCCGGTCACGGCGCTGGTCTTCGGCGCGGCCGCCCCGGTCACCGCCTCCTTCGTGAACGGCCGTCAGATCGTGGAGGACGGCCGTCTGCTGACCGCCGACGAGGACGCGATCGCGCGCTCGACACGGGAGCAGGCCCAGCGGCTGGCCCGGATCGCCGCGCGGGGCTGACCGGTCGGGACACCGGCCCCACCCAGGACTCCGGTCGAGGGGGACGGCCCTCGTCCGGAGCCACGGCCCCGAACCGGGGTCCGTGGCGGCCGTGACCGGGGCACGCACCTGTCACGCGTGCCCCGGTACGGTCCGCGCCCCGCTTCGGACGCACCCCTCGGGTTCCCCGCAGGGTTCCTCTCCGGGGGTCACCTTCGCGGGTGCCACGCCATGAGGTTCGCGAACAGCTCCGCCTGCTCCACGGCGTCGTCCAGCGCGTGGTGCGTGTGCCGTCGGCCGGGCAGCAGTTCCGCCGGCATCGACCGCTTCCCGACCGAGCGCAGCGGCACGTCCGCCTTGGCGGCGTACAGCGTCTTCATGTCCAGGCAGCCCGAGTGGCCGAACGGGCTCTCGCCGGTGAAGCGGATCAGGTACCAGTACAGGAACATCCAGTCGTACGACGCCGGATAGCCGCACATCACCGGCTGGGCGTCACCGCTCACCTCGCGCACCCAACGGCTGAACTGTGCCAGCGCCAGGGCGGGTTCGAGCCCCTCCCGGGCCAGCCGCCGCCGGTCGAGCCCGCTCACGGCGAGCGCCTCGGGCACGAACTCCTCGCTGATCGGGCGCAGTTCACGGTAGAAGGTCTGCCGGGCGGGGTCGGCCGCGGTGAACCCGTCGGAGTCCTGCCGGCCCGCGACCGCCGCGCCCAGGCTCAGCAGGGAGTACGGCCCCGGGATCGGCCCGTCGGCCTCGACGTCCACGGAGATGTACAGGCTGGGCTTGGTGCGTCGTGCGGTCATGAGGCCGCAGCATCGCAGGGCGGCGGCGCGGCCCGCATCCGAATTCAGCCTCTCCGTCCCGCCCGGCGGGGGCCGGCCCGAGGCAGCCGGCCGGTGACGCAAGGCGCGGGGCGAGGGCGTCGCCCACGGCGTCGCGGCCGGTTCCCGGTACGTCCGCCGGGGCGGCGACGCGGTCGTCACCGAGAACGTACCGGGGCGACAGGCCCCAGGTGGAGGCGTCGGCCTCAGCCGGCGTTCTCCCGCTCCCGGCGGTCGCGCAGGGCGACCGCCGCCAGGATCAGGGCCGTCCCGGCGATCGCCGTCGCCACCCGGAAGGCGAGCTGGTGGCCCTCGGCGGTGGCGGGGAGCAACTCCGTGCCGCGGCCGAGCAGTTCGTCGGTGCGGGTCGCGGCCAGGGTCGACAGGACCGCCAGGCCCAGGGAACCGCCCACCACCTGCGTGGTGTTGAAGAGGCCGGAGGCCAGTCCGCCGTCCTCCTCGCGGGCCCCCGCCATGGCGAGCCCGGTCAGCGCGGGCATCGCGGCGGCGAACCCGGCGGCCATCAGCAGCATGGGCGGCAGGAAGTCGGCCGCGTAGGAACCGTCGGCCGGGGCGCGGCTCAGCAGCGCCATGCCCAGCGTGATCAGCGCCAGCCCGGCCAGCAGCACCCGGTACGGCCCGAACCGGCCGACGGTGCGCGCGGACAGCCCCAGCATCAGCAGCCCGATCGCGACGGGCGCCGGCAGGAAGGCCGTACCGGTCGCCAACTCCCCGTAGCCCAGTACTCGTTGCACGTACAGCGCGCCGATGAACTGGAAGCCGTACATCGTCGCGATCATCAGGACCTGCACGGCGTTCGCCCCGCTCAGCAGCCGGGAGCCGAACAGGCGCAGCCGCAGCAGCGGGCGGGCGGCCCGCGCCTGGCGCAGGACGAACCCGGTGAACAGGGCCGCCGCGAGCAGGGCCAGGAGCGCGGTGGCGGTGCCGTCGCGGTCGCCGGCGCCGACGATGACGTACACCGTGAGCATCAGCGCGCCGGTGACCAGGGCCGCGCCGGGGTAGTCGGCGCCCCTGCCGAGCCCGGCGCCGCGGTCGGGCGCGAGGACGCGGACGGCGGCGAGCCAGGCGGCGACGCCGATCGGCAGGTTGATGAGGAAGATCCAGTGCCAGGACAGGAGTTGGGTCAGCGCCCCGCCGAGGAACGTGCCGAGGGCGCCGCCTGCCGCGCCGACCGCGCTGAACACCGCGATGGCACGGGCCTGTTCGCGCGGCTCGGGGAACAGCGCGACCAGCATCCCCAGCACCACCGCCGAGGTCATCGCCCCGCCCACGCCCTGCACGGCGCGTGCCGCGACGAGCACCTCCTGGCCGGTGGCGACCCCGCACAGCACCGACGCCGCGGTGAACAGCGCCAGCCCGGCCGTGAACATCCGCTTGCGGCCCACCAGGTCGCCGAGCCGGCCGGCCAGCAGGAGCAGACCGCCGAAGGGGATCAGATAGGCGTTGACGACCCAGGCCAGCCCCGGGCCGCTGAAGCCGAGGTCGCTCTGGATCGCGGGCATCGCCACCGTGACGATGTTGCCGTCCAGGATCGTCATCAGCGTTCCCGCGCACAGGACGACGAGGGACGCCCACCGGGAGTACGTTCGTCGCGTGGTTCGGTTCGGTGACTGGGCGATGGCCGTCATGGC
The DNA here is from genome assembly GCF_044763345.1 of Streptomyces sp. NPDC096132. Taxonomy (NCBI): domain Bacteria; kingdom Bacillati; phylum Actinomycetota; class Actinomycetes; order Kitasatosporales; family Streptomycetaceae; genus Streptomyces; species Streptomyces sp. NPDC096132. The sequence goes on along the minus strand of NZ_JBIWGA010000024.1, from coordinate 87,845 downwards.
GGCTTGGCCTCCGTGTTCTCCAAAGGTGCACGACTTGTAACGGAGAACATCGTGGGTGACCATGGAGGCCGTCGTAAGGAGGCAGTCGGATGTCCCAGAGGAACAGCGGTGTTACCGCCCAGGTCGTGAACGCGCACGCCTGCCCGGTCCGGGAAGTTCTTGACAGGGTCTCCGGCAAATGGAGCGTGCAGATCCTGGTCGCCGCCGCCCACGGCCCCATCCGCTTCACGGAACTGGAGCGCAGCATCGAGGGCATCAGCCGCCGCATGCTGACCCTGACGTTGCGCAATCTGGAGCGCGACGGACTCCTCACCCGCACCGTGCACCCGACGGTGCCGCCCAAGGTCGAGTACGAACTCACCCAGGTGGCCCGCGAGTTGCACGAGACCCTGCAACGCCTGACCGACTGGGCCGAGCGCAACAGGGTCTACATCGCCGAGTCCCGCGCGGCCTACGACGAGAAGGAGGAGCGGAAGGCGGCGGTGTGACCTACAGTCCGAACAGGCTGGGATCCGAGGCCAGTTCCTTGAACCAGTCCTGCGGGTTCGCGACCATCCGCCGCTCCTTGAGGTCCAGCAGTCCGCCCACCGCGGTGAGTTCGGCGGCGACCGTGCCGTCGGTCTTGGTGATGGTCTGCACGATCCGGAAGGTCTTGCCGCCGCCCCACTCGAACACGCAGGTCACGTCGATCTCGTCACCGGCGAGAAGCTCACGCCTGTAGCGGATGGTCGTCTCCAGGGCGACCGGCCCCACACCTCTGCCGGTCAGGCCGTTCTGGCTGATGCCCGCGGCCTGCAACAGGGACCAGCGGGCGTGTTCCGCGTAGTTGATGTACACGCTCTGGTTGACGTGGCCCTGTACGTCCGTCTCGTACCCGCGGACGGTGATCCGGACGGAAAACGGCTCGCTCACTGCTTCCCCTTCTCGACGACGGGGGATCGATGCCCCGGGCACCGATCTTGGCATGTCCCTCACACCCTGCGGGGGGAAGCCAGCAGATAGCGCGCTCTGGTCCGGGGGTCGGTGTGCTCGCCGACCTGCCAGCCCGCCTTCTCCAGTGTCGCCGCACAGGCCTTCAGCGTCGCGTCGTCCGGCCCCCGTACGGCCACGGCCTCCGGCTGCGGGGTCGCCCGCACCCGGTAACCCCCGGAACCGGCGGGATCCGGTCCGGCGGGGCGGTGTCCGGCCGCCTCCAGGGCGAGCGCGGCGGCCCGGACGAGATGGGTGCGCTCCCAGCCGCACGGCCGGTCCACGGCCCCGTCCGGATTGGTCATCCGGCGCAGCTCCAGCAGCCCCTGCCAGGCGCTGTGCACCTCACGCGTGCGGGCGGGCCCGCCCGTACCGGCGTCCTCCTCGCCGCCGACCCGCGCCGCGAACACACCGGCGTCGCCCTGCCCCTTCGGCGGTGCGGGAGCGGGCGCGACCTCCGGCTCCGCCTCCCGTATCCGGTGTCCCGCCGGTGTCAGAAAGTGGTCGTGCGGCGGCCGCGGATGACGGAAGGCGAGCCCCCGCTTCACCAGCGCCGTGAGCTGCGCCTGAGTACCCCTGAGCCGTCCCGTGACGGGATCGGCGGCGTCGATCACACGCCGCTGCGCGGCCGTGGGCGGTCGTGTCACGACGTGCTCCCTCCGAGTGGTGCCGGCCCACTCGAAGGCTACGACCCGGGTCTGACATTCCAGGCGGCGATCACCGGCCGCCCGTGCTCCGTGCCCAGTCGGCACAGCGTGCCCGTGGCCAGCTGGAACAGCGCGCCGGCCGAGGGGGCCAGCCCCAGCCACCGGGCCGTCAGCACCCGCAGGACATGACCGTGCGCCACGAGCACCACACACCCCTCGGTCTCGGCGTGCGCCGCGTGGACCCTGGCCAGCACCCGGTCGGCACGCTCCCCGACCTGCTCGGGCGTCTCCCCGGGATGGTCCGGCGGCCCGGGGGCCACCCCGTCGGAGAACAGGAACCACCCGGGCCGGGTGCGCCGGATCTCGACCGTCGTGACGCCCTCGTAGCCGCCGTAGTCCCATTCCCGCAGGTCGGCGTCGACCCGAAGGTCGTGCAGCCCGATCAGCTCCGCCGTTTCCCGCGCCCGCTGCAGCGGACTGACGAAGGCGGCCCCGACCCGGTGCGACCGGATCAGCGGCACCAGCCGCCGCGCCTGCGCCCGGCCGTTCTCGGTGAGCGGGACGTCCGTCCACCCGGTGTGCCGCCCGGAGCGCGACCACTCGGTCTCACCGTGCCGGACGAGGAAGAGATCACCCATGCGGTCAGGCTAGAAGTCCCTACTGCCGGTATCCGCTCAGGAACCGCCCGATCCGCCCGATCGCCGCCTCCAGGTCGTCCGCGTGGGGGAGGGTGAGGATGCGGAAGTGGTCGGGGGTGGGCCAGTTGAAGCCGGTGCCCTGGACGACCTGGATCTTCTCCCGCAGCAACAGGTCCAGGACGAACTTCTCGTCGTCGTGGATCGGGTGCACCTTGGGGTCGATGCGGGGGAAGGCGTACAGCGCGCCCTTGGGCTTCACGCAGGACACGCCCGGGATCTCGTTGAGCTTCTCCCAGGCCACGTTCCGCTGCTCGTGGAGCCTGCCGCCCGGCATGGTGAGGTCACGGATGGACTGCCGGCCACCGAGCGCGGCCTGGATGGCGTACTGGGCGGGCGCGTTGGCGCACAGCCGCATGGAGGCCAGCATGGTGAGGCCCTCCAGGTAGTCCTTCGCGTGCTGCCTGGGGCCCGTCACGACGAGCCAGCCCGAGCGGAAGCCCGCCACCCGGTACGTCTTCGACAGCCCGCAGAAGGTCAGGACCACCAGGTCGGGGGCGAGCGCGGCGGCCGAGTGGTGCACGGCGTCGTCGTACAGGATCTGGTCGTAGATCTCGTCGGCGAAGACCATCAGACCGTGCCGGCGGGCCAGGTCGAGGATGCCCTCGATGATCTCCTTGGGGTAGACCGCGCCCGTCGGGTTGTTCGGGTTGATGATCACGACGGCCTTGGTGCGGTCGGTGATCTTCGACGCCATGTCGTCCAGGTCCGGGTACCAGTCGGCCTGCTCGTCGCAGAGGTAGTGGACCGCCTTGCCGCCCGCGAGGGTGGTCACCGCCGTCCAGAGGGGGAAGTCGGGGGCCGGGATCAGGATCTCGTCGCCGTCCTCGACCAGCGCCTGTACGGCCATCGAGATCAGCTCGGAGATGCCGTTGCCGAGGAAGACGTCGTCGACGCCGACCGGCAGGCCCAGGGTCTGGTAGCGCTGGGCCACGGCCCGGCGGGCGGAGAGGACGCCGCGCGAGTCGGTGTAGCCGTGCGCCTGCGGCAGCATCCGGATCATGTCCTGGAGGATCTCCTCCGGCGCCTCGAAGTCGAAGAGTGCCGGGTTGCCGGTGTTCAGACGCAGCACACTGTGGCCCGCCTCCTCGAGCGCGTTGGCGTGCTCGACCACCGGGCCGCGGATCTCGTAGCAGACCTCGCTGAGCTTGTTCGACTGCCGGAACTCCATGCGCGCTCGCCCCTCCGGTTTCGTGTGTTGCTTGGTTTTACCAAGTTCCAGCTTGGAAAGTCCAACGACATGTCTAGACTGCGTGCCATGTCACGTCGCCGAAGCTACGACCAGTACTGCTCCGCCGCCCGCGCGCTCGACGCCGTCGGGGACCGCTGGACCCTGCTGATCGTCCGGGAACTGCTGGCCGGCCCGCGCCGCTACACGGACCTGCACGCCGACCTGCCGGGCGTCAGCACGGACGTACTCGCCGGGCGGCTGCGGGACATGGAGCGGGACGGGCTCGCCACGAGGCGGCGGCTGCCTCCGCCGGGCGCGGCCTACGTCTACGAACTCACCGCACGAGGCCGGGAGTTGCTGCCGGTGCTGCAGGCGCTGGGCACATGGGGCGAGGGCGAACTCGGTGACCGCCGCCCCACCGACGCCGTCCGCGCCCACTGGTTCGCGCTGCCGCTGCTGCGCACCCTGGAGGGCGAGGGACTCGTCCAGGTCTCGCTGGAGGAAGGGGACTTCCACCTGTTCGTCGGGGCGGAGGACGGCCCGGTCTACGGCGACGGACCCGCACCCCGGGAGCCCGACGCCCGGCTCTCGTTGGACGCCGGCACCTGCGAGGCCGTCTCCCGGGGCGAGTTGAGCCTGGTGGACGCGGTGCGCGCCGGACGGGTCGACGTCGGCGGGGACGGGACCCTCGCCAAGGCCCTGCGGGAGGCGTGACGCGCGGAAGGCCTGTCGCGGCGCCGCGACAGGCCTTCCGATGATCCGTCAGGAGGTGCTCAGACGCCCGGCGGTACCTGCCGCGGCCGTCCCGTCCCCCGCGTCAGCGCGTAGCCGCCGATGCCGGCCAGCGCGGCCAGCACCGCGCCGATCGCGGTCCACACCCAGCGGTCGGACCACCAGCCGGACGCCCAGCCGTCGTCCGGCTCGATGCTCGACAGCACCGCGGACGCCGACGAATCGTCCTCCTCCGCCTCGGACGTGACCGCGATGCCGGGGACGAGCGGCTTCGCCAGCGAGCCGTCCACGGCCGCCGCGCCGCCGATGTCCTTGGAGTCCACCCGCAGTTCGGCGTCGACCGGCAGACCCAGGTCGGCCGCCTTCAGGCCGGTGGCCGTGAGCCGGACGTAGTACGTGCCCGGCAGCGGGTCGTTCGCCCACGGCTCCGACCAGGCGCGCACCGTGCGCAGCACACAGGCCAGTTCCACGGACGTGGCGCCCTGGGCCGCGGTGCGGGTCTGGGCGCCGTACTGGCAGGCCTGGCGGCGCCGCAGACCGTCGTACACGTCGATCTGCCAGGTCTGCGCCGCGTGCGCGTCGGGCAGCTTCACCGTGGCCTTCACCGTGGGCCGCTGGCCCGTGTCCGCCGGGAACGACCAGTACAGGTAGTCGCCCGTGGAGGCGCTCGCGGTGGCCGTCTGCCCCTGCTCGACCTCCACCGCCGTACGGAACGACGTGCCCGCCGAGGTGGGCGCGGAGGCGTCGTCGGAGGGACTCGCCGAGGGCGAGGAGTCGGCGGCGGCCGGGCCGGCCGCCAGACCGAGCGCCAGCAGGGCGCCGCTCAACACTCGTGTGATCCGCATCAGTTGGTCCTCCAGACCGCGACACGCCAGCGCGACACCCAGCCCCAGACCAGACCCGCGAGGAAGCCGACCAGCACCAGCAGGCCGAGCAGCCACCAGCCGCGCCCGAGGCCGAAGGAGGCCACGTCGCCCGCCTGCGACGGGCCGTCCACCACGTCCACGGTCAGCTCCACCGGCATACCGGGCGTGGTCTTCACCCCGGAGGCCGCCGAGAAGGAGTTCGTCACCTGGAGGCAGACCGTCTCCGCTGGGGGTGCCCCCTCTGGGGGAGCCTCGTCGTCGTCGCTCTCCGCCTTCGGGTAGCGCAGACCGGTCGAGACGACGTCGGTACGGCCGTTGCCCGCCGCCTCGCCGCGCACGATCTCCCGGCCGTGCACCGTGACCGCCCGCAGCAGCACCCCGTAGTCGGGGTTCATCGCCCGGTCCGACGCCACGCTCACCGAGGCCCGCAGCTCCTGGCCGGGCTCGACGTCCACCCGGTACCAGCGCTCCTGGCCGAACTCCTCACGGTCGGTGTACAGGCCCGACTTGAGCGTGGGCGCCGCCGAGCAGGAGTCCGCGCCCTCCGTGGCCACCGGCGTGACCACCGGGTCGGCCGCGCGGTCCACCAGCTGGTTGACCTTGTCGGTGAGTTCTTCGGTGTGCTCGACCGAGGTGTACGTGCCGCCGGTGGCCTCGGCGATGCAGCTGAGCTGTTGGCGCATCTTCGTGTTGGGCACCAGGCCCAGGGTGTCGATGGTGAGGCCGATGCCCTTGGCCGCGATCTCCCGGGCCACCTCGCACGGGTCGAGCGGCGCGCAGGTGTCCTCGCCGTCGCTGATCAGCACGATCCGCTTGGAGCCGGTGCCGCCGTCGAGGTCGTCGGCCGCCTTCAGCAGCGCGGGGCCGATCGGCGTCCAGCCCGTGGGGGACAGGGTGGCCACCGCCGCCTTGGCCTCGGTGCGGTCCACCTGGCCGACCGGGTAGAGCTGCGCGGTGTCCTTGCAGCCCGTCTTCTGGTCGTCGCCCGGGTAGTTGGCGCCCAGAGTGCGGATGCCGAGGAGGACGGTCTCCGGGGTCGCGTCCAGCACCTCGTTGAACGCCTGCTTGGCCGCGGCCATGCGCGTCCCGCCGTCGATGTCCTTCGTCCGCATCGAGCCGCTGACGTCGAGGACCAGGTCGACCTTGGGCGCGAGGGCGGTGGTCTCGTCGGCCACCGCTCCGGCCGGGAACGCGAGCCCGGCCGTGAGCGCGGCGAGCAGGGCGCAGACGCCCGCCGCCAGCCGTTGTGTTCTGATCATCGGCGGATCTTATTGATCAGGGGTGTCCCGCCACAAAACGGGGTGGGCAACGGATCGCGAACAGCGCCGGAACCGGGGTCGGTCCCCGTGCGTCGCCATCGGGTTGGGCAGCTCGGCCCACTGGTCCCCGGACACCTCCGGTGACAGCCGCATCAGCGTCAGCGCCTTCGCCGGCACCGGCTCCTCGCACAGCGCCACCAGGTCGGGGGTGCGCGGCAGGTCCCGTACGGCCGTCTCCAGCGCCGCCCGCAGCGCCGTACGGCTCCCCGTCGCCGTCGCCAGCGACCCCGCCACCAGCGAGCCGTACAGCTTGCGCCGCAGGGCCCTCACGTCGTCCGTGAGGATGCGCGCGGGCAGGTCCTCCGGCAGCGGGACGCCGTGCCGGGCCAGCCGGGAGGGGCCGACGCGGATGTCGGCGAGGTCGCGGTAGACCAGCCGCAGCGGCGCGCCCGACGCCGACAGCACGACGAGGAGGTTCTGGCCGTGCGCCTCCAGGGCCACGCCCGCCTCCAGCAGGCGCAGCCCGACCGTGAGCGCCAGCCGTGCGAACTCCGCCCGCCAAGAGGGGGATGTGGCCGGCTCGATGGTGGCGAGGGCGGCCACCGGGACGACGTGCTCACCCGGACCCGCGTACACCGCCGGCGACTCGCGCAACACCGCCGCGAGATCGGGGGAGTCGGCGGTGGCCGCACCGAACGTGCGGGTGAAGTGCAGCAGTCCGCCGGTGTGCCCGGCCAGCGTCTGGGCGAAGTCCGACAGGGCGGCGGACGCGGCGACGGACCCGACGGAGATGTCCCGCACCGAGGAGGTCAGCCGGGCGCTCAGCGCGGTCTTGACGTGCGTGTCGCCGGACAGTGCGAGCGTGCGCAATGACATCAGCGGATGCGCCTCGGGTCCCGCCGGGCCGGACCGCTTGAGGACGTGCTCCGCCTGCCACGGATGCACCGGGATCAACAGCCTTGACCCGTCTCGCAGTTCCGTCGGCCACTCACCCGACACCAGGCACTCGCCGGCCGGCACCGGCAGCAGCCGCAGCGTGACCGAGGGCCGGTGCTCCGGGCCGTACGCCAGCTGCTCGGCCACCGAGAAGCCGGGCCGGGAACGGCAGTTGGGATGGAACGGATGCCCGTCGACCACCCGCTGCTCCCACTCCCAGTCCTGCGTCGGCCACTTGTCCGAGGCGGTCGGCTCCTGCGCGGCCCGCGAGAGCGCCAACGAGGCGGCGCTGTGGGCGAGTTCGGCGGCGAAGTCGATGCCGTGCGGCACGCCGAGCAGGGTCATCAGCCGCGCGGGATCGTCGTGGGCCGTCCCGTCCAGCCGTACCTCGGTCACGTACCCGGCGGTCGCGTAGGGGTCCGCGTGGGGGCCGTGCAGCCGGCGGCCGTCCCGAAGGTGCAGGGTGATGCCTTCCCGGCCGGGCTCACGCCGGGTGATCCAGGGCAGCGGATCGTGGACCAGGGCCCGCCACAGCCGGGTCAGCACGGCCGCCCGGGCGCCGGGCAGGGCGGCGGTGAACCGCGGGCCGAGGGCGGGGCGCACGGCGGCCAGTTCGGCCGCCACCTCGGTCTCGACGGTGGGGGGACACTGCACGGATGGGCTCCTCGGGGTGCGGGTACGTCGGTCACGAAGGGGGCGCGACGCCAGCGATACTGATCGTCCGCGCCCGGAAGAACCGTAGAGCCGGAAGAACCGTAGAGAACGAGTGGATCGCTTGGACCTCATCCCCCCGCCCACCGAGGCCGTGGGGCCCGCCGACGGCCCCGCGGCCGTCGGCACGGCCGACGCCTACGCGGCCGCGCCCCTGCTCAACTGTCTCCTGCGCGAGCTGGCCGAGCCACTGTCCGAACCGCACGGATCGCCTGCCCCGCCGGACGGGCACCGCGTGTACCGGCTGCTCGGCACCGGGCGGCTGCTGCGGGTGCGCGGCACCCGGCGGCCCGCCGAGCCCGAGGCGCGGGCGGACGGGGCCTGGCACCGGCTGGGGTACGGCGAACTGGTCGGCCTCGTCGCGCAGGAGGCGCGCCGGCACACCGGCCGCGCCAACGACGCGCTGCCCGCCGAGATGACCGACAGCCGGGACGTCGTCGCCGCGCTGCTCGCCGCACGCGCGCGGGCCACCCCGCCCACGGGCCTCTACCTGCGCTCCGAGCAGTCCCTGATCACCGGCCACCCCCACCACCCCGCCCCCAAGACACGCGGCGGCGGCCCGGCGGCGAGCTGGCTGCCGTACGCCCCGGAGGCCTGCGCCCGCTTCCCGCTGACCCTGCTGGCCGTGCGCGAGGACCTGGTCGTCGAGGAGGGCGACACCTCCGCGCTGGACGCGCTCGGCACGGCCCCGCCCGGCTACCGCCTGCTGCCCGCCCACCCCTGGCAGCTCGACCTGACCGGCCCCGCCCTGGCCCCTGCCTTCGCCGACGGCCGGCTGCTGCGGCTCGGCACCACCGCGTTCGAGGTCTGGCCGACGGCAGCCGTGCGCACGCTGTACGCGCCCGAGCGCGACCTGTGCCTGAAGTTCAGCCTCGACGTCCGCATCACCAACGACATCCGCCGGCTGTGGCGCCACGACCTGCTGAAACTCCGTCGCACCGACGACGCGGCGGCCAAGGCCTTCGAGGCGGTCGGCGGCTCGGCGGCCTGGCTGAGCGACCGCGGCTACCGCACCGCGTCCTTCGCCTTCGAGGAGCTCGCCGTCCTCGTTCGCGACGGTCTGCGCGGTCCCGTCCTGCCCGGCGCCACCCCGCTGCTCGCCGCCGGCCTGGCGGAGGGTTTCCCGGGCAGCCCGCTCGCCGCCACGACCCGTCCGGGAGCCTGGTGGGAGGCGTACCTCACGGCTGTCGTCCCCCCGGCGCTCGCGGTCTTCGCCGACCACGGCGTCGTCCTCGAGGCGCACGCGCAGAACACGCTGATCGCCGTCGACGCGTCGGGCACGCCGGTGCAGGCGCTGTTCCGGGACGCCGAGGGCGTGAAGCTGCTGCCGGACGTGGAGCGGGCCGCGGGCTGGGAGCGGCTGGTGTACTGCCTGGTCGTCAACCACCTCACCGAGATCGCCGCCGCGCTCGCCGAGCGGCACCCCGGCTTCGACCCCTGGCCGGCCGCCCGCCGTGAGCTGGCCCGCCACGACCTGCCCGAGGCGCACGCCCTGCTCACCGCGCCCACCCTGCCCGGCAAGACGAACCTGCTGCTGCGCTGGACCGGCGCGGACGGCGCGGACGCCCGCTACCTGCCGCTGCCGAACCCGCTGTCCGGTGGATGATCTGATCTACCCTGGCCGGTGTGCTGCGCGATGTGACTGCTGTTCGATACGTGAACCCGCTGAGGTCCGGCGGCTCCGTTCCCGGGGTCGTCGAGGCCGACGACCTGGGCACGTACGTCGTGAAGTTCACGGGTTCCGCGCAGGGCCGCAAGGCGCTGGTTGCCGAGGTGATCGTCGGTGAGCTGGCGCGCGCGCTCGGGCTGCGGTTCCCGGAACTGGTGTTCGTGCACTTCGACCCGGCCGTCGCCGACCACGAGCCGCACCAGGAGGTGCGGGACCTGCACAGCGCGAGCGCGGGCCTCAACCTCGGCATGGACTACCTGCCGGGAGCGAAGGACTTCACGCCCGAGGTGGCCAGGTCCTTCCGGGTGGACCCGCTGGAGGCCGGGCGGATCGTCTGGCTGGACGCCCTGACCGTGAACGTCGACCGTACGGTCCACAGCTCCAACCTGATGGTCTGGCCCACCTTCGGGACCGTGCCCCCGCGGCTGTGGCTCATCGACCACGGCGCCGCCCTCGTCTTCCACCACCGCTGGGACGGCGCGGACCCGGCCAAGGCCTACGACTTCCGCCACCATGCCCTCGGCCACTACGGCCCCGACGTGCGCGCGGCCGACGCCGAGCTGGCGCCGAAGGTGACGCGGGAACTGCTGCGGGACATCGTGGCGGAGGTCCCGGACGCCTGGCTGGCCGCCGAGGAGGGCTTCGCGACACCGGACGCGGCCCGGGAGGCGTACGTGGACTTCCTCCACACGCGCGTGCGGGCCTCCGCGGCCTGGCTGCCCACGGACTTCCCCAGCCGGGAGGAACTGGCCGCCGAGGAGGCCCTGCGCGCGGCGAGGACGGAACAAGGACGGCCGAGCTGGCTCAAGCGGGTCCCCGACCTGCACGGCAAGCCGGCCGCGGAACAGGATTGGTCGGTGCACCTGGGATGAGCGACATCCGGCGCGTGGAGATCGAGTACTGCACCCGGTGTCGCTGGCTGCCGCGTGCCGCCTGGCTGGCGCAGGAACTGCTGACGACCTTCGAGGCCGAGCTGACGGAGCTGGTGCTGAAGCCCGGCAAGGGCGGGGTCTTCGTCGTCCGGGTGAACGACGAGGTGGTCTGGGACCGCCGCGAGCAGGGCTTCCCGGAGCCGACGGCGGTCAAGCGGCTGGTACGCGACCGAGTGGCCCCGGGGAAGCCCCTGGGCCACTCGGACCGACCCGAGTGAGACTCAGCCCCTGAGCTGCTCGTAGGCGGGCAGGGTGAGGAAGTCGGCGTAGTCCTCGTCGAGCGCGACCTCCAGGAGCAGGTCGTGGGCCTGCTGCCAGTGGCCGGCCGCGAAGGCCTGCTCGCCGATCTCCGCGCGGATCGCGGCGAGTTCCCCGGAGGCCATCGCGCGGACCACGTCCGGCGTCACCGGCACGGTCTTCCCGTCGTGGTCGAGCCCGACGCCCGCGTTGATCCACTGCCAGATCTGGGAGCGGGAGATCTCGGCGGTCGCCGCGTCCTCCATGAGGTTGAAGATGGCGACCGCGCCGAGGCCCCGCAGCCAGGCCTCGATGTAACGGATGCCCACCTGGACGGCGTTGACCAGACCCGCCCAGGTCGGCGCGGCGTCCAGCGAGTCGATCGCGATCAGGTCGGCGGCCTCGACGTGGACGTCCTCGCGGAGGCGGTCCTTCTGGTTCGGCCGGTCGCCGAGGACCTTGTCGAAGGACTCCATGGCGATCGGAACCAGGTCGGGGTGGGCGACCCAGGATCCGTCGAAACCGTCGTTCGCCTCGCGGTCCTTGTCGGCGCGGACCTTCTCGAAGGCGACCTTGTTGACCTCCTCGTCGCGCCGGGAGGGGATGAAGGCCGCCATGCCGCCGATGGCGTGCGCGCCGCGCTTGTGGCAGGTGCGCACGAGGAGTTCGGTGTAGGCGCGCATGAACGGGGCGGTCATCGTGACCTGGTTGCGGTCCGGGAGGACGAACTTCGGACCGCCGTCGCGGAAGTTCTTCACGATGGAGAACAGATAGTCCCAGCGGCCGGCGTTCAGCCCGGAGGCGTGGTCGCGGAGTTCGTAGAGGATCTCCTCCATCTCGTACGCGGCCGTGATCGTCTCGATCAGGACGGTCGCGCGGACGGTGCCCTGGGGGATGCCGACGTAGTCCTGCGCGAAGACGAACACGTCATTCCACAGGCGGGCCTCGAGGTGCGACTCCGTCTTCGGCAGGTAGAAGTACGGGCCCTTGCCCAGGTCGAGCAGCCGCTGCGCGTTGTGGAAGAAGTACAGCCCGAAGTCGACGAAGGCGCCGGGCACCTTGGTGCCGTCGGCGTCGACCAGGTGCCGCTCGTCGAGGTGCCAGCCGCGCGGGCGCATGACGACCGTCGCGAGCTCCTCGTCCGGCCGCAAGGCGTACGACTTGCCGGACCCCGGGTCGGTGAAGTCGATGTTCCGGGTGTAGGCGTCGGCGAGGTTGATCTGACCGAGGACGACGTTCTCCCAGGTCGGCGCGGAGGCGTCCTCGAAGTCCGCGAGCCAGATCCGCGCACCCGAGTTGAGGGCGTTGATGGTCATCTTGCGGTCGGTGGGACCGGTGATCTCCACCCGGCGGTCGTCCAGGGCGGCGGGGGAGGGGGCCACCTTCCAGGAGTCGTCCGCGCGGATCGCGGCGGTCTCCGGGAGGAAGTCGAGCGTGGAGGTGCGGGCGATCTCGGCGCGGCGCTCCGCGCGGCGGGCGAGGAGTTCGTCACGGCGCGGCGTGAACCGCCGGTGCAGCTCGGCCACGAAGGCGAGAGCCGCCTCGGTGAGGACCTCCTCCTGCCGCGGCAGGGGCTCGGCGTCGACGATGGCCAGCGGGGACGGCGCTGGTGCGGACATCAGCTGTCACTTCCTTCAGCGAGCGTGGCACCGGGTGCCCTTGCAAAAGTGGATACTAGTTTCCTCATCGTGGAAGTTCAATGGTTTGTTGATGTCGAGATTCTCCGGGTCGAGGGACGTCGACGCCAGATGCCGGCGCCGTCACTCGAGGTGCGCGAGATCCTCCGGCGTGTCGATGTCCTGAGGCCGGGCCACGTCCCCGCACTCGACGAGCGTGAGCGCGGCCGCGTGCGACTTCAGATAGGCGCGCGCCCCTTGGTCGCCGCTCGCGCTCGCCGCGACGCCCGCCCAGTGGGCGGCGCCGAACAGGACCGGATGGCCGCGTACGCCGTCGTAGGAGGCCGCCACGAGTGACTCCTCGTCCTCGAAGGCGGCGCGTATCCGGGCCGCCGCCTCCGGGCCGATGCCCGGCTGGTCGACGAGCGACACCAGCGCCGCCCGCGCGCCCGTCCCGGCGAGCGAGGCGAGCCCGGCCTGCAGTGAGGTGCCCATGCCCTCCGCCCACGCCGCGTTCTCCACCACCACGCACCCCTCGAGCCGCGCCCGCTCCCGTACGGCGTCGGCGGCGGCCCCCAGGACCACGTGGACGCGCGCGCAGCCGGCCGCGCGCAGCACCCCCACCGCGTGCTCCACCAGCGGCCGTCCCCGGTGCGTGAGCAGCGCCTTCGGGCGCCCGCCGAGCCGCCGCCCGCCACCGGCCGCGAGCAGCAGACCGGCGACCTCGTCCTGTGTGTGCGTCATGGATCCTGCATACCGCACGCCGCCGACACCGACTGGATCACGCTGTGCAGCAAGTTGGTGACGCAACGGACTGGCGCCCATGGGCCGAGGTGGCGTTAACTGGGCGCCCGCACCGACCGGGCGCCCGACCGACGCCCGGCGCGGGAACATGCACGCGCACAACGGGGTGCGAGGGGGGAGGACTGTGTTGCGGAGCGTGGAGCAGAGGCCTGTGACCGGCAGCGACAAGGACCCGCGGGTGGTGGAGCTGCGCTCCGCCGTGTCCCGTCTGCGCCGGGAACTCGCCGCACATCCCGCGGAGTTCCCGGACCGGGACATCGCGGAGGAGGAACTCGCCGCCCTGGACGCCATGGCCGCCGGGGGCGCGCCCGAGATACCCCACCTGCGCCGCTCCCTGCTGCTGATCGCGGGCGCGATCGGCTCGGTCAGCGCGCTGGCGCGCGGGCTGTCCCAGGTGCGGGAGGCGGTGGACCTGTTCGGCGAACCGCCGCGCCGCTGAAGCGCCGGCCGCTCAGATCTCGCAGGCCACCTCGTAGCCTCCGCTCTGCATGTCGTCGCACAGGGCGTGGACGGCCTTGAAACGCTCGGCGAACTCGGGAGAGCCCTGCCAGGCGCGCATCGAGTCGAGATCCTGCCAGGCGGCGAAGGAGACGAAGTGATCCGGGCTGCGGAGGTCCCGGATCAGACGGGCTCCGAGGAACCCTTCGCTCGCGTCCTTCGTCCAGGTCAGGAACTCCTGCCAGAGTTCGACGAACTCATCGGCGTGTCCCTCTTTGACCTGCCAGTTCCCCGAGGACCAGTGCGTGCTCTCCTGCAGCATGGCGACCACCTCGCTGTGCTTGCGATCCCCTGCTCCCAGGCTAGGTGTCAGGCCGTCGCCCCGGTACTGGCCAGCGCCTCCGACAGCTCGCCCGCCACCTGCTGCAGCACCGGCACGATCTTCTCCGTCGCCGCCTCCGTGACCCGGCCGGCGGGGCCGGAGATGGAGATGGCCGCCGCGGTGGGGGAGTCGGGGACGGACACCGCGAGGCAGCGCACGCCGATCTCCTGCTCGTTGTCGTCGACCGCGTAGCCCGCGCGCCGCACGTCCGCCAGTGCCGCGAGGAAACCCTCCGGCGTGGTGATGGTCTTCTCGGTGGCGGCCGGCATGCCCGTGCGGGCCAGCAGCGCGCGCACCTCCGCGTCCGGGAAGCCCGCGAGGAGTGCCTTGCCCACGCCCGTGGAGTGCGGCAGCACCCGTCGGCCCACCTCGGTGAACATCCGCATCGAGTGCTTCGACGGCACCTGTGCCACGTACACGATCTCGTCCCCGTCGAGCAGCGCCATGTTCGCCGTCTCGCCGGTCTCCTCGACCAGCCGCGCCAGGTACGGCCGTGCCCAGGTGCCCAGCAGCCGGGACGCGGACTCGCCGAGCCGGATCAGCCGCGGGCCCAGCGCGTAACGGCGGTTGGGCTGCTGACGGACGTATCCGCAGACGACGAGGGTGCGCATCAGACGGTGGATGGTCGGCAGCGGCAGCCCGCTGCTCGCCGACAGCTCGCTCAGGCCGACCTCGCCGCCCGCGTCCGCCATCCGCTCGAGCAGGTCGAAGGCGCGCTCGAGGGACTGGACCCCGCCGCCGGCGGACTTGGCGGAGTCGGGGGTGCTGGCGCTCGACGTCGGCACGGCGCGTTCCTTTCGAAACTGGCGGGAAGAGACTGGCGGGAAGAGCTGAAGCCTACCCGGCGGTCGGTTGACTCCCCGCTTGTGCGTAGCTACGTTCTGCTTGCTGGAAGGCTAATTCCGCTTCGTGGAAACGTCCAGAGTGCCGGGTGTGGGCGCATCCTGAGGGAGTGTGCCCTTGACGGCGTGCGCCGGGAGGGTGAGACTCCTTCAACAGAACGTTGAATTCCGTTACGTGGAAGTTTCACGGCAGCGAATCCCGTTGCGCGGAAGTGAACGGCGGCAGAGAGAGGGGTCCGGGTGTCCGACGCTGAACTGGTGCTGCGCTCGACGCGGGTCATCACTCCCGAAGGGACACGCGCCGCCTCGGTCGCCGTGTCCGCCGGGAAGATCACCGCCGTCCTGCCGTACGACGCCCCCGTCCCCGAAGGGGCCCGCCTGGAGGACCTCGGCGACGACGTCCTGCTGCCCGGCCTGGTCGACACCCATGTCCACGTCAACGACCCCGGCCGCACCCACTGGGAGGGCTTCTGGACCGCCACGCGCGCGGCGGCGGCCGGCGGCATCACCACCCTCGTCGACATGCCCCTCAACTCCCTCCCACCGACCACGACCGCCGAGCACCTGCGGACGAAGCGGGAGGTCGCCGTCGACAAGGCGCACATCGACGTCGGCTTCTGGGGCGGCGCCCTGCCCGACAACGTCAAGGACCTGCGCCCGCTGCACGACGCCGGGGTCTTCGGCTTCAAGGCGTTCCTGTCCCCGTCCGGCGTCGACGAGTTCCCGCACCTGGACCAGGACGGACTGGCCCGCTCGCTGGTGGAGATCGCCGGCTTCGGCGGTCTGCTGATCGTGCACGCCGAGGACCCGCGCCACCTCGACACCGCCCCGCAGCAGGGCGGCCCCCGCTACGCCGACTTCCTGGCCAGCCGCCCGCGCCAGGCGGAGGACAGCGCCATCGTGTCGCTCATCGCCCGGGCGAAGCGGCTCCACGCGCGCGTGCACGTCCTGCACCTCTCCTCCAGTGACGCGCTGCCGCTGATCGCCGAGGCCAAGGCGGACGGCGTCCGCATCACCGTCGAGACCTGCCCCCACTACCTCACCCTCACCGCCGAGGAGGTCCCGGACGGCGCCAGCGAGTTCAAGTGCTGTCCGCCCATCCGCGAGGCCGCCAACCAGGACCTGCTCTGGCAGGCCCTGGCCGACGGCACCGTCGACTGCGTGGTGACGGACCACTCCCCGTCGACGGCCGACCTCAAGACCGGCGACTTCGCCACCGCCTGGGGCGGCATCTCCGGCCTCCAGCTGAGCCTCGCGGCGGTCTGGACGGAGGCCCGCAGACGCGGCCACGGCCTGGAGGACGTGGTCCGCTGGATGTCGACGCGCACCGCGGAACTGGTCGGGCTCGACGGCCGCAAGGGCGCCATCGAGGCGGGCCGGGACGCCGACTTCGCCGTCCTCGCCCCCGACGAGACCTTCACCGTCGACCCGGCGGCCCTCCAGCACCGCAACCGCGTCACGGCGTACGCCGGCCGGACCCTCTACGGCGTCGTGAAGTCCACCTGGCTGCGCGGCCAACGCATCGTCGCGGACGGCGAGTTCACCGCACCGAAGGGCGAACTGCTCACCCGTACCCCCTGAGACCACCCGCACCGGCCGACTCACGAAAGGCACACCTCGTGGCAGCGCAGCAGCACTCGTCCCCGGCTCGTTTCACCGGCGACGCGAACCCCTACGGCGGCGGCGACCCGTACGCGGACTACCGCTCCGCCGACCTGCCCTTCACGCACCACGCCAACCTCGCCGACCGGCGGCTCGGCGCCGCCGTCATCGCCGCCAACGACGAGTTCTTCGCCCAGCGCGAGAACCTGCTGCTGCCCCATCGCGCCGAGTTCGACCCCGAGCACTTCGGGCACAAGGGCAAGATCATGGACGGCTGGGAGACCCGCCGCCGTCGCGGCGTCCGGGCCGAGCACCCCTGGCCGGCCGCCGACGACCACGACTGGGCGCTCGTCCGCCTCGGCGCCCCCGGCGTGATCCGCGGGATCGTGGTCGACACGGCCCACTTCCGGGGCAACTACCCGCAGGCCGTCTCGGTCGAGGGCGCCTCGGTCCCCGGCTCCCCGTCCCCCGAGGAACTGCTGGGCGACGACGTCAAGTGGACGACCCTGGTCCCGCGCACCCCGGTCGGCGGCCACGCGGAGAATGGTTTCTCCATAGCGGTCGAACAGCGCTTCACCCACCTGCGGGTCAACCAGCACCCCGACGGAGGCATCGCCCGCCTGCGCGTGTACGGCGAGGTCGTACCGGACCCGGCCTGGCTGGCCGTGCTCGGCACCTTCGACGTGGTCGCCCTGGAGAACGGCGGCCGTGCCGAGGACGCGTCGAACCGCTTCTACTCACCGCCGTCGAACACCATCCAGCCCGGCCGCTCCCGCAAGATGGACGACGGCTGGGAGACCCGCCGGCGCCGCGACCAGGGGAACGACTGGATCCGCTACCGGCTGGTGGCCCAGTCCCACATCCGCGCCCTGGAGATCGACACCGCGTACCTCAAGGGCAACAGCGCCGGCTGGGCGTCGGTCTCCGTACGGGACGGCGAGGAGGGCACGTGGACGGAGATCCTCCCGCGCACCCGCCTCCAGCCCGACACCAACCACCGCTTCGTCCTCCCGGCCCCGGCCGTCGGCACGCACGCGCGCGTGGACATCTATCCGGACGGCGGCATCTCGCGCCTGCGCCTGTTCGGCTCCCTGACGGAGGAGGGGGCGAGGAGTCTGGCGGCCCACCACCAGGAACTGGGCGGCTGACAGAGGGGCCCGGCTCGCCTGCTGACATCGGGGCTCGGCTCGCCCAGGGACGGCTCATGCCGCGTGTCCGCCGTCCACCGCGAACTCCGCACCCGTGACGTAGTCCGCCCCCGCCAGATACGCCACCGTCGACGCCACCTCGTCCGCCGCCCCGAACCGCCCCAGCGCCGTCATCGCCGCCTGCGCGCCCGCGTACGGCCCGTCGGCCGGGTTCATGTCCGTGTCGATCGGACCGGGGTGGACGAGGTTCGCCGTGATCCCCCGGGGCCCCAGCTCCCGGGCGAGGGCCTTCGTCAGCCCCACCAGGGCCGCCTTGCTCATCGCGTACAGCGTCCCCCCGGGCCCCGGCACCCGCTGCGCCATGCACGAGCCGATCGTGATGATCCGGCCCCCGGCCCCCATCCGCCCGGCCGCCGCCCGTGAGGCGAGGAACACCCCGCGCACGTTCACGGCCAGCACCCGGTCGACATCGGCGGGCCCGAGGCCCTCCAGCGGCCCCAGCACGCCCACGCCCGCGTTGTTCACCAGCACGTCGAGACCGCCGAGCGCCTCCGCCGTGCGCTCCACGGCGCCCGCCGCCTCCGCCGCGTCCCCGGAGTCGGCGCGCAGCGCCACCGCCCGCCGTCCGAGGGCCTCCACGGCCCGTACGACGTCCGCGGCCGCCTCCTTGCCGTTCACGTAGGTCACCGCCACGTCCGCGCCCTCCCGGGCCAGCCGCAGGGCCGTCGCGGCGCCGATGCCGCGGCCGCCGCCGGTCACCAGGGCCACCTTGCCGTCCAGGGTTCCGCGGGTCGTTGTCATGGGTCCATGGGTCGTTGTCATGGCTCCATCCCACCTGCCGGCACACGCGCGTGCCGGCGGCCGACGGACACCGACCTCGGACCCGCGCGAAGGAGGCGGAACTCTTCGCTCCACCTCCCGCGTTCTCCCCCTGTGACCCTTAAGCAAGAGATCGTCGGCAACGCCATGCAGATGGCGGTCGTCAACCTGGGCCCCGGCCAGACCGTGTACTGCGAGGCCGGGAAGTTCCTGTTCAAGACGACGAACGTGACCATGGAGACCCGGCTGAGCGGCCCGTCGAGCGGTGGCCAACAGCCCCAGAGCGGCGGCGGCGCCGGCGGCGGCATGGGCGGCATGCTGCGCCAGGCCATGGGCACCGCCATGCAGGTCGGCCAGCGCGCCCTGGCGGGCGAGTCGCTGGCGTTCCAGTACTTCACCGCGCAGGGCGGCGAGGGCACGGTCGGCTTCGCGGGCGTGCTCCCGGGCGAGATGCGCGCCCTGGAGCTGGACGGCACCCGCGCGTGGTTCGCCGAGAAGGACGCTTTCGTGGCCGCGGAGTCCACCGTCGACTTCGGCATCGCCTTCCAGGGCGGCCGCACCGGCATGAAGGGCGGCGAGGGCTTCGTCCTCGAGAAGTTCACCGGGTACGGCACCGTGATCATCGCCGGCGCGGGCAACTTCATCGACCTGAACCCGGCCGACTTCGGCGGCCGCATCGAGGTCGACACCGGCTGCGTGGTCGCCTTCGAGGAGGGCATCCAGTACGGCGTCCAGCGCGTCGGCGGCCTCAACCGCCAGGGGATCATGAACGCGGTGTTCGGCGGCGAGGGCCTGTCCCTGGCCACCCTGGAGGGCAACGGCCGGGTCATCCTGCAGTCCCTCACCATCGAGAGTCTCGCCAACGCCCTGAAGAAGGCCCAGGGCGGCGACAAGCAAGGCCCGACGGGCGGACTGTTCTCGACGAACGTCGGCTGAGGCCGCCGCACCGATGAGTTGCGGGCGCCTGCGGGGTCTGAGCTGATGACAACGGACCCCGCTCAAGAAAGCAGGCACCCGCCATGGGCAAGCTCGTCTCCACCATCTTCGTCACCCTCGACGGCGTCTACCAGGCGCCCGGCGGCCCCCAGGAGGACACGCGCGACGGCTTCGAGCACGGCGGCTGGAGCTTTCCGTACGGCGACGACGACTTCGGCGGCTTCATCAACGAGGTCTTCGGCAAGGTCGGCGCGTTCCTCCTCGGCCGCCGGACCTACGACATCTTCGCCTCGTTCTGGCCGAAGGTGACCGACCCGGGCGACCCGGTCGCCGGCAAGCTGAACGCGCTGCCGAAGTACGTCGCCTCGTCGACCCTCACCGACCCCGCGTGGGCCGGCACCACGGTCATCGGCGGCGACCTCGGCAAGGAGGTCACCGCCCTCAAGGAGAGCACCGACGGCGAGCTCCAGGTGCACGGCAGCGGCGCCCTCGTCCAGTCCCTGCTGGCCCTCGACCTCGTCGACACGCTCCACCTGCTGAGCTTCCCGGTCGTGCTCGGCACCGGCCGCCGCTTCTTCGCCGACGGCGCCGTACCGACCGCCTTCCGCCACACCGGCGGCCGCGTCACCGCCGCCGGCGTCTCCATCCAGACGTACGACCTGGAGGGCCGGCCCCGCTACGGCTCGTACGTACTCCCGAACAACGACTAGCGGGCAACCGAGGACGCTGCCGTGAGGCGGAATGCGCCTTGCCCCGCGTCCAGGAACGAAGTGGGGGGTACGCGGGGCAAGGGGCTCTGCGGCTGGACCCGGTCAGTGGGTTGCGCTGTTCCTCGGACTGATCCGTGGGGGGATCAGCAGTCGTAGTCGATCAGGTCGAACGACGCGTAGTGATCGGAGGTGTAGTAGTCCTCCTCGTACTCCTCGCCAGTCACGATGCGACGTGCACCGCGCGTGGAGGAGCCCGGCGTTTTCACGGTGTACTCGTGGTAATAGCCGGTGGGCTGACTCGGCAGGACGCCTTCCCGGTTCTGGAAGACGGAGCCGTCCTGCGAGTACGGGAAGGGGCCACCCTCCTCGATCAGTTCGAGCGTGTCGTACGCCTGGGAGGGCAGATCGCTGTAGCAGATGCTGCCGACCGCGGCGGCCGCCGGGGTCGCGGCCACGGTGCCGCCCACCAGGAGGGCGGACACAAGGGCTGCCGCGGCGCCGATGCGTGTTGCACGTGGGGGGAATCTCATGACCTCATGATGACGCGCGTAGAGTGTGGCATGTCAATGACAACTCCGGAGATTTTCCCGTCAAGTCCGATGAGTTTTCGGGAAGTTAACCTGGCGAACGGCGTCTCCATCAGGCCGTTCGAGCCGGCGCGCGCCTGCGCCGCTCACCCCGGCTTCCGGCTCTCCGCGGCGGCGAACAGCGCGAACGCCAGCACGACCAGCGCGACGCTCGCGTAGACCTCGTAGCCGTCGAGGAAGCCGATCCGCTGCACGAGTCCGATCCGCCAGTGCGCGAACTCGTGCACCAGGCCCAGCACGCCCTGCACGAGGGCGAGGAAACCGAGTACCTCCAGGAGTTCCTTCATGATGACGACCCTCGCCCCGCCGCAACGCTGCCCGCATCGGCCGCGGGGCGAGGCGCGACCGACGGAAGGAGCGCAACCGCCGGGCCGGCCGCGCCGAAAGTAGACGGTGGCGCGACCTTCGTAGGGAGTCCCGTCGGCAGGGAGGTAAGGCCGCCACGCGCTGCGTAGATTGGTCGGCCATGAGGGCTGACGACGTCGCGGTACGGACACCCGCGGGGCTCGTGCGGCGCCGGTGGCTGCTGCCGTCCGCGCTGGCCGCCGAGCTCGACCCGGACACCGAGGGGTCCGGGCGGCGGCCCCGGCGTACCGCGCGCGACTGGGCCGTCGACTTCACCTGCTTCCTGCTGGCCGTCGTCACCGGCCTGCTGGCCGCCGACAGCCTGGGCGACGACCCGGACCTCCCGCACGCCCTCGCCGTCGCCGACCAGCTCGTGGGCGCGCTCGCCTGCGCCGCCGTCTGGCTGCGCCGCCGGTGGCCGCTCGGGCTCGCCGTGGCGATGATCCCCGTCGGCTTCGTGTCGAACACCGCGGGCGGCGCCGGCCTGGTCGCTCTGTTCACCCTCGCCGTGCACCGGCCCTTCCGGTACGTGGCCTGCGTCGGCGGCGCCGGCCTCGCGCTGATGCCCGTGTTCTTCTGGCTGCGCCCGGAACCCGACCTGGCGTACCCGGCCGCCGTGCTGTTCACCGCGCTCCTCACCCTCGCGGTCATCGGCTGGGGCATGTTCGTACGGTCCAAGCGGCAGCTCATGCTGAGCCTGCGCGACCGGGCGCGGCGCGCCGAGACGGAGGCGCACCTGCGGGCCGAGCAGGCGCAGCGGCTGGCCCGTGAGGCCATCGCGCGCGAGATGCACGACGTGCTCGCGCACCGGCTGACGCTGCTCAGCGTGCACGCGGGCGCGCTGGAGTTCCGCCCGGACGCACCCCGCGAGGAGATCGTGCGGGCGGCCGGGGTCATCCGGGAGAGTGCCCACGAGGCACTCCAGGACCTGCGCGAGATCATCGGCGTCCTGCGGGCCGGCGAACCCGACGACGGCGGCCGTCCGCAGCCGACGCTGGCCGCCCTGGACGCGCTGGTCGCCGAGTCCCGTGAGGCCGGTATGAAGGTCACCCTCGACCAGCGCGTCACCGACGCCGGCGCGGTGCCCGCCTCCGTGGGCCGCACCGCCTACCGCATCGCCCAGGAGTGCCTCACCAACGCCCGCAAGCACGCCCCCGGCACGGAGGCCGCGGTGACCGTCTGCGGCGGACCCGGCGAGGGCCTCACCGTGATGGTGCGCAACCCCGCCCCCGAGGGCGACGTCCCGCACGTCCCCGGCTCCGGCCAGGGCCTCATCGGCCTGGCCGAACGGGCGTCCCTGGCCGGCGGACGACTGGAGCACGGGCCCCGGGCGGACGGCGGGTTCGAGGTACGGGGATGGCTGCCGTGGCCGGGGGCCCTCTGACGGCCGCCGACCGTGTGACGTCCGGACAACTCCCGTGCCGCGAACCGTGATTACGTAAGGGCCATGACTGCGATCAGACTCCTCCTCGTCGACGACGATCCCCTGGTGCGCGCCGGTCTGTCCCTCATGCTGGGCGGCGCCGACGACATCGACATCGTCGGCGAGGCCGCCGACGGCGCTCAGGCCGAGGAGCTCGTCGACCGCACCCGCCCCGACGTCGTCCTCATGGACATCCGGATGCCGGCCGTGGACGGTCTGACCGCCACGGAGCGGCTGCGCGGCCGCCCCGACGCCCCGCAGGTCGTGGTCCTCACCACCTTCCACGCCGACGAACAGGTGCTGCGCGCGCTGCGCGCCGGCGCCGCCGGGTTCGTCCTCAAGGACACCCCGCCCGCCGAGATCCTGGACGCGGTGCGCCGGGTCGCGGCCGGCGACCCCGTGCTGTCGCCCACCGTCACCCGGCAGCTGATGGACCACGCGGCCGGCTCGGCCGCCGACACCCGCCGCGCACGCGCGCGTGAGCGGCTCGCCGCCCTGGGGGAGCGCGAACGCGAGGTCGCCGTCGCGGTCGGCCGGGGTCTGTCCAACGCCGAGATCGCCGCCGCGCTCTTCATGAGCGTCGCCACCGTCAAGGCCCACGTCTCGCGCGTCCTGGCCCGGCTCGGCCTCAACAACCGCGTGCAGATCGCCCTCCTGGCGTACGACGCCGGCCTCCTCGACGAAGACGGGCACTAGCCGCGGCCCCCGTGCGTTGTCGCGGTGACGGGGAGGGGAATTCCATGACGACGGTCATCGACCTGGGGGAGTTCGGCGACGGGTTCCGGAGCGACCCGCACACGGTGTACGCGCGGCTGCGTGAGCGCGGCCCGGTGCACCGGGTACGGCTGCCCGTGCCCGACGGGTACCACGAGACCTGGCTCGTGGTGGGGTACGCGGAGGCACGCGCCGCCCTCGCCGATCCCCGGCTGTCCAAGGACGGCAGCCGGATCGGGTTCACGTTCCTCGACGAGGAACTGATCGGCAAGTACCTGCTGACCGCCGACCCGCCGCAGCACACGCGCCTGCGCGCGCTGGTCTCGCGCGCCTTCACCATGCGCCGGGTGGAGGAACTGCGGCCGAGGATCCAGCGCATCACCGACGACCTGCTCGACGCGATGCTGCCGCAGGGCCGCGCCGACCTGGTGGAGTCGCTCGCCTACCCGCTGCCCATCACGGTCATCTGCGAGCTGCTCGGCGTCCCCGAGCTGGACCGCGCCGAGTTCCGCAAGTTGTCCACCGAGGCCGTCGCGCCGACCAGTGCGGAGAGCGAGTACGACGCGTTCGTGCGGCTCGCCGAGTACCTCACCGAGCTGATCGAGGACAAGCGGTGCGCGGGCCCCGGCGGCGACCTGCTGAGCGACCTGATCCGCACCACCGCCGAGGACGGCGACCGGCTCTCGCCCGGCGAGCTGCGCGGCATGGCCTTCGTCCTGCTCATCGCCGGCCACGAGACGACGGTCAACCTCATCACCAACGCCGTGCACGCCCTGCTCACCCATCCCGACCAGCTCGCCGCCCTGCGCGCCGACCCGGCCCTCCTGGACGGCGCGGTCGAGGAGGCCCTGCGCTACGAGGGCCCGGTGGAGAACGCCACGTTCCGTTTCGCCGCCGAGCCCCTGGAGATCGGCGGCACGCCCATCGCCGCGGGCGAGCCGGTGATGATCGGCCTCATGGCCGCCGACCGCGACGCGGACCGCTACCCGGCCCCCGACCGCTTCGACATCCGCCGCGACACCCGCGGCCACCTCGCCTTCGGCCACGGCATCCACTACTGCCTGGGCGCCCCGCTGGCCCGCCTGGAGGCCCGCACCGCGCTACGAACCCTCCTGGACCGCGCCCCCGCCCTGACCCTCGACGGCCCACCCGGCGAATGGCTCCCCGGCACCCTGATGCGCGGCATGCGCAGCCTGCCGGTGCGCTGGTAGCACGGCTGCCGGAGGTAAGGGCAGGGGCCGTTGGCGGGCCGGGCGCATCACCCCCGGGGAATCTCCGCCAGCGACACCGCCCTGCGCTCCCGGCGTGACACGTCGCACGCCTCCGCGATCCGGAAGGCCTCCAGTGCCTCCCGCCCGTCGCAGGGGTTGGCGCGCTCGCCCCGGAGCACTTCCACGAAGGCGACCAGTTCGGCCTCGTACGCGGGGCCGAAGCGCTCCAGGAAGCCGCCCCAGGGCTTGTCCGCGGCCGGCGGACCGGTGGGCTCGGTGGAGGCGATCGGCGTACGGTCGTCCAGGCCGACCACGATCTGGTCGAGCTCCCCGGCCAGCTCCATGCGGACGTCGTAGCCCGCGCCGTTCAGCCGGGTCGCGGTGGCGGTGGCGAGGGTGCCGTCGTCGAGGGTGAGGACCGCAGCCGCCGTGTCGACGTCCCCCGCCGCGCGGAACATCGCGGGACCGGCGTCGGACCCGGCGGCGTACACCTCCCGCACCTCGCGCCCGGTCACCCAGCGCAGACAGTCGAAGTCGTGGATGAGGGCGTCCCGGTAGATCCCGCCGGACACCGGCAGCCACTCGGCGGGCGGCGGCGACTGGTCGGAGGTCAGCGCCCGCACGGTGTGCAGCCGCCCGAGCCGACCGGACCGTACGGCTTCCCGGGCCCCCGTGTAGCCCGCGTCGAAGCGGCGCTGGAACCCCATCTGCAGGATCGTTCCCGCGGCCTCGACCTCCGCGATCGCCTGTAAGGTCCCCGCCAGATCGAGGGCGATGGGCTTCTCGCAGAACACCGGAAGCCCGGAGCGTGCTGCCCGACCGATCAGTTCGGCGTGGGCGGAGGTCGCCGTGGTGATCACCACCGCGTCGACGCCCCAGCGGAAGATCTCGTCCACGCCGGGGGCGGCCGTCTCGCCCAGCCGCAGCGCGAGCTCCTGGGCCCGCGCGGGCTCCGCGTCCGTGAGGATCAGGGATCCGACCTCGCGGTGACGGCTCAGTGTGTTCGCATGAATGGTGCCTATGCGGCCCGTCCCGATGACCCCGATGCGCATGAAAACAAAGTGGCGTCGGAGCACGGGCGCTGTCAATGCGTATGTCCGGACAACCGAACTACACAACTTCCCGTCAACAGCGCACGGGGCTACGCTCGGCGGGTGCCGAAACCAGAAGTGGACCCGACCGTGCAGCTCGACCTCCGAGTGGACCGCAGCTCTCCGGTGCCGTTGTACTTCCAGCTCTCCCAGCAGCTCGAGGCCGCGATCGAGCACGGCTCGCTCACCCCCGGCAGTCTCCTGGGCAACGAGATCGAGCTCGCCGCACGGCTCGGCCTGTCCCGCCCCACCGTGCGCCAGGCGATCCAGTCGCTCGTCGACAAGGGCCTGCTGGTGCGCCGCCGGGGCGTCGGCACGCAGGTCGTGCACAGCCAGGTCAAGCGCCCGCTGGAGCTCAGCAGCCTCTACGACGACCTGGAGGCGGCCGGGCAGCGCCCCGCGACGACCGTCCTGGTCAACACGGTCGTCCCCGCGTCCGCCGAGGTCGCCGCCGCCCTCGCCGTCGCCGAGGGCAGCGACGTGCACCGGGTCGAACGGCTGCGGCTCGCGCACGGCGAGCCGATGGCGTACCTGTGCAACCACCTCCCCTCCGGCCTGCTCGACCTGGACACCGGCCAGCTGGAGGCCACCGGCCTGTACCGCCTGATGCGAGCCGCCGGCATCACCCTGCACAGCGCCCGCCAGTCCATCGGCGCCCGCGCCGCCACCACCGCCGAGGCCGAGCGCCTCGCCGAGGAGGCGGGCGCCCCCCTGCTCACCATGCAGCGCACGACCTTCGACGACACCGGCCGCGCGGTCGAGTTCGGCGACCACATCTACCGTCCGACCCGCTATTCGTTCGAGTTCCAGCTGCTCGTGAGGTCCTGAGCGCACCCTTGAGGGGTGCGGACGGGCGTCGCATTGTCCGTACAAAGCGACGGCATGCTGTCAGCCACCGGCGTCCGGAACCACCCCGTTTCTGCCCCGCTCGGCACCCGGCGCAACCGTGAGGCAGAATCGGCGACGATGAGCACCTACGGCAACTTCAGCGCCCCCATCGGCTCCAGGCGTGCCCCCGCCCTGCGGACAGTGGGCACCCGCGAGCGCCGCTCACACCTGACGGCACCCCGCGTGCCGACGGTGGGCATCGACATCGGCGGCACCAAGGTGATGGCGGGCGTCGTCGACGCCGACGGCAACATCCTGGAGAAGGTCCGCACGGAGACCCCGGACAAGTCCAAGAGCCCGAAGGTCGTCGAGGACACGATCGTCGAACTGGTCCTGGACCTGTCCGACCGGCACGACGTGCACGCCGTCGGCATCGGCGCGGCCGGCTGGGTCGACGCCGACCGCAACCG
The DNA here is from genome assembly GCF_044763345.1 of Streptomyces sp. NPDC096132. Classification (NCBI taxonomy): domain Bacteria; kingdom Bacillati; phylum Actinomycetota; class Actinomycetes; order Kitasatosporales; family Streptomycetaceae; genus Streptomyces; species Streptomyces sp. NPDC096132. Next base: position 61,055 of record NZ_JBIWGA010000024.1, on the reverse strand, counting down.
CGTCCTGTTCGCGCCCCACCTGTCCTGGCGCAACGAACCGCTGCGGGACCGCCTCTCGGGCAGGCTCTCCGTGCCCGTCCTCGTCGACAACGACGCCAACACCGCCGCCTGGGCGGAGTGGCGCTTCGGCGCCGGCCGCGGCGAGGACCACCTCGTCATGATCACGCTCGGCACGGGCATCGGCGGCGCGATCCTGGAGGACGGCCAGGTCAAGCGCGGCAAGTACGGCGTCGCGGGCGAGTTCGGCCATATGCAGGTCGTGCCCGGCGGCCACCGCTGCCCGTGCGGCAACCGCGGCTGCTGGGAGCAGTACAGCTCCGGAAACGCCCTGGTCAGAGAGGCCAAGGAGCTGGCCGCCGCCGACTCCCCGGTGGCGTACGGGATCATCGAGCACGTCAAGGGGCAGATCGGTGACATCAGCGGCCCGATGATCACCGAGCTGGCCCGCGAGGGCGACGCGATGTGCATCGAGCTGCTCCAGGACATCGGCCAGTGGCTCGGCGTCGGCATCGCCAACCTCGCCGCCGCCCTCGACCCGTCCTGCTTCGTGATCGGCGGCGGGGTGTCGGCCGCCGACGACCTGCTGATCGCCCCCGCGCGGGACGCGTTCAAGCGCCAGCTCACCGGCCGCGGCTACCGCCCCGAGGCCCGGATCGTCCGCGCCCAGCTCGGCCCCGAGGCCGGCATGGTCGGCGCCGCCGACCTCGCGCGCCTGGTCGCCCGCCGCTTCCGGCGCGCCAAGCGGCGCCGCGTCGAGCGGTACGAGCGCTTCGAACGGTTCACGGACGCGGCTCGCCGCACCCAGGACACGGCATGACCCCGGCGCGACCCGGCACGACCCGTACGACCTGGCCACCCCGCACGACTCGTACGGCCAGTACGACCCGTACACCCCGCGCGACCTGCACGGCCGGCACAACCAGTACGACCAGGGACACCGCATGACGGCCTCGCTGCCCCGCCAGGCCGCGCCCCCCGACGAGCCGTCCCGGCCGCCGGAGGACCGCCGCCATGTGATCCGGCGCAGGGCGCTCACCCTGCTGATCATCGTGCTGCTCATCGGGGTCCCGGCCGGCTACCTGGTGATCTCCGCCAACCAGAGCCGGGACAGCGGCAAGGACAAGGAGGCCAAGTACTCCGCGACCGGCCTGACCGAGGGCTGGCCCTCGAAGGTCCAGCGCCGCCTCTACCAGGTGCCGGTCCCGCACCCGTCCAACCAGGTCGCCTACTACGAGACGAACAACTGGAAGACCAGCCGGCTCTACGTGCAGTTCCAGACCACGCACGCCGGCCTGGACCAGTTCCTCGCGGAGATCGGCGTCAGCCGGGACGACCTGAAGCAGGGCGACATCACCATCAGCGCCCGCGACCAGGACATCACGGGCTGGCGGTTCAAGGGCCCCGGTGCCCGCACGGGCGAGTTCTTCGGCATCGTCCGCGAGAAGAAGAACCCGACGCCCACCCTGGACGTCGTCGTGAACTACGGCAACCCGACGTACCCCTTCGTCTACGTCGTCTCGCGCACGGTTCCCTGACCGGGCGGCCGCGTCCCGGGAGCGTGGCCCGGGAGTACGGCCCGGGACGCGGCACCGGGACCGATTGTCAGACCCCGCCCGTAGAGTCGAAGACGAGTGATCCGACACGCGGGCGGGAGGTGGACAGGGCGTATGAGCGACACGGCTCCGGTGGAACAGGTGGGCGTCCCGGTGCGCCTCGCCGCCGTCTTCCTGCCCGCCCCCCTCCCGCGTGACGGCCGCATCGCCTTCTGGGACCCGCAGGACGCCCCGCTGCCCGCCGCGCCGGCCGCCGAGCCCACGGAGCTGACCGTCGTCCGCCCGCACGGCGCCTCGGTCCGCCGCAGGCAGGCCCCGGCCCTGGCACTGCCCCTCGACCGGGCGCTCCCGCTGCTCGTGCGCGCCCGCCGCGACCCCGCCGCCCACCCCGCCACGGCCTGCTGGGGAGCGGCCGCGCTGCACGCGCTGCGGCTCACCGCCCGCGGCCGCCTCCTGCCCGGTCTGACCCCGGCCGGCCACGACGCCTGGCGGGCCGGTCCGCTGGACCCGGAGGACGTCGCCCACCTGCGCGCCGTCGCCGCCGCGCTGCCGTACGAGGGCCACGCCGTCCCCCTGCCCGGCCCCGGCCCGCTCCGGCTGCCGCAGCCCGAGGCCCTGATGCGCGCCTTCCTGGACGCCGTCGCGGACACCCTGCCCCGCACCCCCGCCGCGCCCCACGCCTCGGGGAAACCCTTCGCCGACCGCCGGCCCCAGCGGCTGCCCGGCGCGCACGAGTGGGCGGCGGAGGTCGCCGCCGGCATGGACGCGGGCGTGCGGATCTCACTGCGCCTCGACCTGTCCGCGTACGACATGTTCGACGTGTCCGACGACGGCGAGCGGGTGCGCAGCGCGGGTGCCGCGATCGTCCAGGCGCACAGCCTCGCCGACCCGACGCTGGTCACCGACGCGACGGCCCTGTGGGCGGGCGAGGCGGACGCGGCCTTCGGTCCCCGCGCGCGCGTGGACGCGGCCCTCGCCGTGCGGCGCGCGGCGCGCGTGTGGCCGCCGCTGGCCCGGCTCACCGAACAGGACGCGCCCGACGTACTGGCCCTGTCCGAGGACGAGCTGAGCGATCTGCTCGGAGTGGCGGCGACCCGGCTCGCGGCGGCCGGAGTCGCCGTGCACTGGCCGAGGGACCTCGCACAGGACCTCAGCGCCGCCGCCGTCGTACGCCCCGCTCCGGGCTCGGCGACCGACGGCACCGGCTTCTTCGAGAGCGAGGAACTGCTCCGGTTCCGCTGGCAGCTGGCGCTCGGCGGCGACCCGCTCAGCGAGGCCGAGATGGACGCGCTGGCCGAGGCCCACCGGCCCGTCGTACGCCTGCGCGACCAATGGGTCCTGGTCGACCCGGCCCTGGTCCGCAAGGCCCGCAAGCGCGAACTGGGCCTGCTGGACCCGGTGGACGCCCTGTCCGTCGCCCTCACCGGCACCGCCGAGGTCGACGGCGAGACCGTCGAGGCGGTCCCCGTCGGCGCCCTTGCCGCCCTGCGCGACCGCCTCACGGCGGGCCTACGCCCCGCGGCACCACCCGCCGGCCTGCGGGCCACCCTCCGCGACTACCAACTCCGGGGCCTGGCCTGGCTGGACCTCATGACCTCCCTCGGCCTCGGCGGCTGCCTCGCCGACGACATGGGCCTCGGCAAGACGATCACCGTCATCGCCCTCCACCTCGAGCGGGCCCGCACCGAACCGACCCTGGTGGTCTGCCCGGCCTCCCTCCTGGGCAACTGGCAGCGCGAGATCGCCCGTTTCGCGCCCGGCGTCCCCGTCCGCCGCTTCCACGGCCAGGACCGCAGCCTGGCCGACCTGGACGGCGGCTTCGTCCTCACCACGTACGGCACGATGCGTTCCGCCGCCGCGACGCTGGCCGGACAGCCGTGGGGCATGGTCGTCGCGGACGAGGCCCAGCACGTGAAGAACCCGTACTCGGCGACGGCGAAGGCCCTGCGCACGATCCCGTCCCCCGCGCGCGTGGCCCTGACCGGCACCCCCGTCGAGAACAACCTCTCCGAGCTCTGGGCCCTGCTGGACTGGACGACACCCGGCCTCCTCGGCCCCCTGAAGTCCTTCCGCGCCCGCCACGCGCGCGCCGTGGAGAACGGCGAGGACGCGGAGGCCGTCGAGCGCCTCGCCCGCCTGGTCCGCCCGTTCCTGCTGCGCCGCAAGAAGTCCGACCCCGGGATCGTGCCCGAGCTGCCGCCCAAGACCGAGACCGACCACCCGGTGCCGCTCACCCGGGAACAGGCCGCCCTCTACGAGGCGGTGGTGCGCGAGTCGATGCTCGCCATCGAGACGGCGGACGGCATCGCCCGCCGGGGCCTGGTACTGAAGCTGCTGGGCGCGCTGAAGCAGATCTGCGACCACCCCGCCCTGTACCTGAAGGAGGACACCGCCCCCGTCGGCGAGCGCCTGTCCGCCCGCTCCGGCAAACTCGCCCTCCTCGACGAGCTGCTGGACACCCTCCTCGCCGAGGACGGCTCGGCGCTCGTCTTCACCCAGTACGTCGGCATGGCCCGCCTGATCGCCGCCCACCTCGCCCACCGCGCGATCCCCGTGGACCTCCTGCACGGCGGTACACCGGTCCCGGAGCGCGAACGCATGGTGGACCGCTTCCAGAGCGGCGCCACCCCGGTCCTCGTCCTCTCCCTCAAGGCCGCCGGCACCGGCCTGAACCTCACCCGAGCGGGTCATGTCGTCCACTTCGACCGCTGGTGGAACCCGGCCGTGGAGGAACAGGCCACCGACCGCGCCTACCGCATCGGCCAGACCCAGCCCGTCCAGGTCCACCGCCTCATCACCGAGGGCACGGTCGAGGATCGCATCGCCGAGATGCTGGAATCCAAGCGCGCCCTGGCCGACGCGATCCTCGGCTCCGGCGAGTCCGCCCTCACCGAACTCACCAACCGCGAACTGACGGACCTGGTGCGCCTGCGGAGGGAGCCGTGATGGACGCTCCGCGGGAAGAGCGGGCACGGGCGAACGGGGCCGAGGACCCGACGCCGGAGGGGTCGGCCGGGACGGACGCGGCGAGTTGCGCGGGGGAGGGCACGGCGAGCGGTGCTGAAGGGGCTTCGGTGGGTGGGGCTGAGGGGGCTGGTTCGGTGGGTTGGGTGGGGGAGGGCGCGGTCGGTGGGGGTGAGGAGGGTGCGGTGAGTGGGGCTGAGGGGGCTGGTTCGGCGGGGGAGCGTGCGGTCGGCGGAGGTGAGGAGACGCCGGTGCCACGGGAGGAGGAGTCCGCGGGGGGCGGGACCGCCTCGGCCTCCGGGGCGGCGGCAGCGGCCGTACCGCGGTCCGGGGCGCAGGGAAGGGAAGGCGAAGAGACGGCCGGGGCGCGGCGCGGAGACGAGGGCGAGCGTCCTGCCGACGTGGTGCGGCGTGCCCTGCGGGCGGCGCGGGAGCGGGGGAGTCGGAGCGAGGGGGTGTCGGGGAGTGCCGGGGAGGTGCCCGCGGGGCGGTCGGCGCGTGCCGGGCACGGACGAGGCGGTGGCGTCCCCGACGTCGCCGTCCCTGACGTAGCCGTCTCCGACGCCTCCGAGGCCGAGTGCGCCGATGCCTCGCCCGCCGATGCCTCGCCCGACGACGCGGAGACCGTGTCCGGGCTGTCCGGTCGCGCGGAGACCGTGTCCGGGCTGTCCGGTCGCGCGGAGACCGTGTCCGGGCTGTCCGGTCGCGCGGAGACCGTGTCCGGGCTGTCCGGTCACGCAGAGGCCGGGCCCGAGCCGTCCGGTCACGCCGAGCCCGGGTTCAGGACTTCTGGGCCCGAGCCGAGCGAGGGCGCCGCCCCCAGGCCCGCCGACGCCGCCCGGGCGGCCCTGCGGCGAGCGCTCGGCGCCGCCGCTTCCGCTCCAGCCCCTTCGGGGCCCGAGAAACCCGCGCCGGGAACCTCTACGCAGGGCAGGGCCACGCCGGGACCTCCCACGCCGAGCAGCGCCACGCCCGGAACCCTCACGTCGGGCAGCGCCACCTCCGGTTCCCCTGTCTCCGGCGCGTCGGCGTCTGGCACAGTTGCCTCCCGCACAGTCAGCTCCGGCACACCCACGTCCAGCACACCGACGTCCGGGACACCTGCCTCCGACACTCCCACCCCCGGCACACCCACGTCCGGCACCCCCACGTCGAGCCCCCCTGCGCCGAAGCCCCCCGCTCCGGGTGCCCGCCCGGCGGACATCGCTCGTGAGGCTCTGCGGGCCGCCCGGGCCAAGGCGCGGCAGGATGAGGCCGACGCGGCGGGGCCGGACGCCGGGCCGGGCCGCGCCTCACCCCGCGCCGCCGGGCGACGCATCCCCGCCGCCGGCACCGACCCCACCCTCACGCGCCGGAGCCGCAGCGGCCCGCTGGACCGGGGCGCCGCCCGCGAACGCGCTCGCGACGTACGGGAGTTCCTCGCCGGTGCCTTCCGCATGCCCTCGGAGGACGACGCGCCTGCGTCCACCGCTCCGACCACAGCCGACGCCGTCGCAGAGCACGGAGACGTGCCTGCCCCGGCTGCCGACCGAGCCCCCGACGGCCCGAGCCCTGCCCGTGCCCTCCCGGACGAGTCACGGCTCACCTCCACCTCCACCTCCCACCCCTCCCCCCGCTCCATGGCCGCCCCCTCCCGCGACGGTGACCACCGCCGCACCTTCCCGGCCTTCCCGCCCCTCCCCGGTGCGGGCGGCGACGCGGACGCCCGGTTCGCGGAGACCTGGTGGGGCCATGCCTGGGTGGCCGCGCTGGAGGAGGGGGCGTTGGACGTCAAGAGGCTGGCGCGTGGGCGGGGGTATGCCCAGCAGGGGCATGTGGACGCCATCACCGTCACGCCCGGGCTCGTCCTCGCGTACGTGCAGGGCAGCCGTCCGCGGCCTTACCGCGTGCAGGTGCGGCTGCGGACGTTGGAGGACGACGACTGGGAGCGGTTCCTGGACGCCGCGGTGGAGCGCCCCGCGCACATCGCCGCGCTGCTCGACAAGGAGATGCCGGAGTCCCTCGCCGACTGCGGGGTGCCCCTGCTGCCCGGCCCCGGCGAGCTCGACCCGCACTGCAGCTGCCCCGACCGCGGCCACCCCTGCAAGCACGCGGCCGCCCTCTGCTACCAGACCGCGCGTCTGCTGGACGCCGACCCGTTCGTACTGCTCCTGCTGCGCGGCCGGGGCGAACGCGAACTGCTGGACGCGCTGTCCCGCCGCAACGCCACCCGCGCGGCCCGCGCCGCCCAGGAGCAGGAACCGGCACCCCTGCCGGGCATCCGGGCCTCCGAGGCCGTAGCCCTGAGCCGCGACGCCCGACTCCCGTCGCTGCCGCCCCCGTTGCCCGCCCCGCCGCACCCCGGGCAGCCCCCGGCCTACCCGTCCGTGCCGAACGGCCCCGACTCCTTCGCCCTGGACCAGCTCGCCACCGACGCCGCCACCCGCGCCCACGCCCTGCTCGCCACCGGCCGGGACGAGATCGGCGAACTGACCCTCTGGCAGGACGCCGTACGGCTGGCCGCCGCCCGCCCCGGCTCCGGGCTCACCGCCGGCACCCGCTCCCTCTACGCCTCCCTCGCCTCCGCCGCCGGCCGCACCCCGTCCGAGCTGGCGCGCGCGGTCGCCGCCTGGCGGCAGGGCGGCCCGGACGGCCTCACCGTCCTGGAGGAGCCCTGGGATCCCCCGGCGGGCCGCTTCGACCGGGCCCGCCCGCAGCTCCTCGCCGCCGACCTCCCCGCCTTCCGCCCCTGGCGCAACCACCTCACCCACCCCCGGGGCCATGTCCAGCTCCGCCTCGGCCGCGACGGCCTGTGGTACGCGTACGAGTCGGAGCCCGGCCACGACGACTGGTGGCCGCGCGGCACCCCCGACCCCGACCCGGTGGGCGCCCTGACCGGGCTGGGCGGCAACAACGAACTCTGATCAGCGTCCATCACACACGCAGATCAGCCCCAGCGGCGAACTCCGATCACCCGAACCGCCTACCTCGGGCCGGCCGCAGGATGAACGGCGAGCCGCTGCCGTACGACCACGGCCACCCCGTACGCGTCCCGGTCCCCTCCCCGGGCCGGGTCCGCTGGCCCACCGACTGGCGGCCGCCGACGCCGGGCGCGTACACCCTGCCGGCGCGGGGGACCCACAGCGCGGGCCGTACGCAGCCCTACACCACCGTCCACAACACCCAGGGCCATCTGTTCGATGCCGTGGTACGGCATCCGGTGAAGGCGGTGTGAGAGTTCGCCGGTGATGTCGGGGTGCCACGCGGGCAGACGCGGGGGCCCGTGACCGGAGTGTGAGAAAGGACGGTTAGCGTGGAGCGGTGAGTGAGACGCAGAGCCCCGCCCCCCTCCAGTACCGCTTCGACGGCCCGGACGACGCCCCGGTCCTGATCCTGGGCCCCTCGCTCGGCACCACCTGGCACATGTGGGACCGTCAGGTCCCCGAGCTGGCCCAGCAGTGGCGGATCTTCCGCTACGACCTGCCCGGCCACGGCGGCGCTCCGGCCTACCCGGCGGGCTCCGTCGCCGATCTCGCCGAGCGGTTGCTGGCCACGCTCGACGGCCTCGGCGTGCAGCGCTTCGGCTACGCGGGCTGCGCGCTCGGCGGCGCGGTGGGCGTGGAGCTGGCGCTGCGCCGTCCCGAGCGGGTCGCCTCGCTCGCGCTGATCGCCGCCTCGCCGCGGTTCGGCACGGCGGACGAGTTCCGTCAGCGCGGGGTGATCGTCCGGACGAACGGGCTCGACCCCATCGCCCGGACCTCGCCCGACCGCTGGTTCACCGGCGGGTTCGCGGCGGCACAGCCCGCGATCACCGAGTGGGCGGTGCAGATGGTGCGCACCACCGACCCCGGCTGCTACATCGCGGCCTGCGAGGCGCTCGCCGCGTTCGACGTGCGCGCCGAACTCGGCCAGGTCGGCGTCCCCACCCTGGTCCTGGTCGGCTCCGACGACCAGGTGACCGGCCCGGCCGAGGCGCGCACCCTGGTCGCCGGCATCCCGGACGCCCGCCTGGCCGTCGTACCCGGCGCCTCCCACCTGGTCCCGGTGGAGCAGCCCGCCGCCGTCACCGACCTGCTGGTGCGGCACTTCTCCACGGCCTGGCAGGCCGCCCACGAGTCGAGCACCGGACAGACGGCCGTCCCGGGCATCCCCGTCCGGGCGGTCGTGACCGCGCCCCCGCAGGCGGTGCCCATCGCCGAGATCGCGCCCGCGCCCGTCGTCGAGCCGCCGCAGGTCATGGGCCGTCCCGACCCGTACGACGCCGGACTGAAGGTGCGCCGCGAGGTCCTCGGGGACGCGCACGTGGACCGGGCGCTGTCGCAGGCCGACGACTTCTCGGGGGACTTCCAGGAGTTCATCACCCGCTACGCCTGGGGGGAGATCTGGGACCGTCCCGGCCTCGACCGGCGTTCCCGCTCCTGCGTCACGCTCACCGCGCTGGTCGCCGGCGGCCACCTGGACGAACTCGCCTTCCACACCCGGGCCGCCCTGCGCAACGGCCTCACCCCGGACGAGATCAAGGAGGTGCTGCTCCAGGCGGCGGTCTACTGCGGTGTGCCGGCGGCGAACAGCGCCTTCCGGGTGGCGCAGCGGATCATCCGCGAGGAGACCACCCCGACCGAGTGAGCGCCGGCCCGTCGCCCGGGGGCAGGATGGATCCCATGACGACCATGAAGCTCACGAAGAAGTCGCACGCGTGCGTCCGTCTCGAGAAGGACGGGCGCACGCTCGTCCTCGACCCGGGCGGATTCAGCGAGGAGGACGCGGCCGCCGGCGCCGACGCGATCCTGGTCACGCACGAACACCCCGACCACTTCGACGAGGAGCGGCTGCGGGTCGCGATGGACGCCGACCCGGCCACCGAGATCTGGACCCTCAGGTCGGTCGCGGAGAAGCTCTCGGCCGCCTTCCCGGGCCGCGTCCACACCGTCGGCCACGGCGACACCTTCACCGCCGCCGGCTTCGACGTCCAGGTCCACGGCGAACTGCACGCCGTCATCCACCCGGACATCCCGCGCATCACCAACGTCGGCTACCTGATCGACGGCGGCCGCGTCTTCCACCCCGGCGACGCCCTCACCGTCCCCGGCCACGCCGTCGAGACGCTGATGCTCCCGGTCATGGCCCCCTGGAACAAGATCTCCGAGGTCATCGACTACGTGCGCGAGGTGAAGCCGCAGCGGGCCTACGACATCCACGACGCCCTTCTCACCGACCTCGCCCGCCCCATCTACGACCGCCAGATCGGCGCCCTCGGCGGCTCCGAGCACCTGCGGCTGGCGCCGGGGGAGAGCACGGCACTGTGAGTGTCAGTGGCGCCCGGTAGGTTGTGAGGCATGCGCATCGCGACCTGGAACGTCAACTCGATCACCGCCCGCCTGCCGAGGCTGCTCGCCTGGCTGGAGAGCAGCGGCACCGACGTGCTCTGCCTGCAGGAGGCCAAGCTGGCCGAGGCGCAGTTCCCGTTCGACCAGCTGCGCGAGCTGGGCTACGAGGCCGCGGTCAACGCCACCGGGCGGTGGAACGGCGTGGCGGTGATCTCCCGCGTCGGCATCGAGGACGTCGTCAAGGGCCTGCCCGGCGACCCGGGCTACGAGGGCTCCGAGGAGCCCCGGGCGATCTCGGCGACCTGCGGCCCGGTCCGCGTCTGGTCGGTGTACGTGCCGAACGGCCGGGAGGTGGACCACCCGCACTACGCCTACAAGCTGCAGTGGTTCGAGGCGCTGAAGGCGGCCGTCGCGGGCGACGCGGCGGGCAGCCGCCCGTTCGCCGTCCTCGGCGACTACAACGTGGCCCCGACGGACGACGACGTCTTCGACGTGGCCGCCTTCGAGGGCCTCACCCATGTCACCCCGGCCGAGCGCGCCGCCCTGACGTCCCTGCGTGAGGCCGGCCTGTCCGACGTCGTCCCGCGGCCCCTGAAGTACGACCACCCGTTCACGTACTGGGACTACCGCCAGCTGGCCTTCCCCAAGAACCGCGGCATGCGCATCGACCTGGTCTACGGCAACGCACCGTTCGCGAAGGCCGTCAAGGACTCCTACGTCGACCGCGAGGAGCGCAAGGGCAAGGGCGCCTCGGACCACGCGCCGGTCGTCGTCGACCTGGACGTGTAGCCCCCGGAGCCCTCACCGTTCCCGGAGCCCGCACCGCCCGCGGAGCCCTCACAGCAGCCGGAGGTCCACGGCCTGCGCGAGGGCCGCGTACCCCGCGTCCCCGGGATGCAGATGGTCCCCGCTGTCGTACACGGGCAGCATGCGCGTCGGGGCGGCGGGGTCGCGCAGGGCGCGGTCGAAGTCGAGGACGCCGTCGAACGTTCCAGCGTCCCGGATCCACGCGTTCACCGCGGCCCGCTCGGCCTGGACGGCCGGTGTGCACCGCGCGGAGCCCCCGCACGGCAGCAGGGTCGCCCCGAGCACCCGCACCCCGCGCTCCCGCGCACGGTCGGCGATCTCCCGCAGTCCGGCGATCACCTCGACGGCCGCGGTGCCGTCGCGCAGGTCGTTGATGCCCTCGAACACGACCAGCGTCCGCACCGAGGTCTGCGCGAACACGTCCCGGTCGAGCCGGTGCAGCGCGCTGACCCCGCCGCCGACCGTCGAGAGCCCGTCGCCCGGGTAGCGGTCGCTCACGACGCGGTTCGACGCGATCCCCGCGTTGAGCACGCCGTAGCGCGGCACCGCGTGCTGCCGCCGCAGGCGGGCCGCGAGGGCGTCCGGCCAGCGCCGGTCGGCGCCCACCGTCGACCGGTCGCCGTCGGTGATCGAGTCCCCCAGCAGCACCACGGAGCCGGGCCCGCCGCCCACGTCCACGCCGGTCAGCAGCGGCCAGGAGCCGATCGTGGAGGTGTACGCCGCCCCGTCCGGGTCCGCCGTGTGGTCACCGGGCCCGCTCAGGTACGACCGCTGCACCGCGAGCCCGTGCCAGGGCACCGACGCCACCGTGCCCGGAAGATGGAGGCTCACCAGCAGATCCGCCCCCTCGGGCACCGCGAAGGCGAGCGGATCGCTGACCGCCTGCGCCCCCGCGGGCAGCTCGACGTCCCGCGCGCCCCCGAAGGACAGGCGCACCGGCGCGGTCAGCGCCACCGCGCCCGCCGACCGCACCGCCACCGTCGCCGCCCCGACGCGCACCGGTGCCGAGGCGAAGGCGTTGTCGAAGCGCAGCCGCACCCACCGGCCGCCCGCCGAGACGCGCACCACCAGCCGCAGGGTCCGGTCGGTCCACGGCCCCACCGCCGGCCGCCCGGACGTCGCCGCCGCCCAGGTCCCCGTCCAGCCCGGCGAGGAGTTCCGCACGGCCAGCGCGAACACATGCAGACGCGGGGCGGTCGGCAGCCGCACCGCGGCGACCTCGCGCCCCCGCGCCAACGGGACCGTCACGACGTACAGCCGGGCCCGCTCGGCGAGCGGGCCGTCGGGGGTGCCGATGTGCGGCAGGGCGAGCGCCTTGGTGGCCAGCGGGCCGGTGCGCCAGTCGGGGGCGGTGAGCCGGTACGGGGAGCGGGAGCCGTCGGCGTACGTGACGCTGCCCGCGCCGCCCGCCTCCCGGCCGCCCGTGCTCGTGACCAGGAAGGCAAGGGCGTCGCCGCGCCCGCCGACCCGCACGCTCTGCCCGGCGGCACGGACGTTGTCGGGGGCGCCCGGCGGGCGGTTCGGCCAGGTCAGCCGGGCGCCCTGGACGGTCAGGGCCCGGCCGGGCGTCCAGCCCGCGGCCGCCAGGTCCGACGCCGGCAGATGGGCGCCCGTACCGTCGAGGTCGGCCAGGGCCGTGCCGTCGTACAGCGCCTCCAGCGGAAGCGGCACCGGCGGCGGTGGCAGGGCCGCCGCCCGCGCGGGCGCGAGGAACAGCCCGCACAGGGCGAGGACCAGGGGGAACACCCGGACACGTCGGCGCACGTCCCGACTCCTCCCGCACACCGGCAGCCAACAGCGCCTCGCGACGCTAGGCACCGGCCGCGCGCCGGTCAACGCGCCATGCGTGGCGGCGGCGTGAATTCGACCGTAAGCGCGGGCCAGCGCGCCTGTGGTGCGTACGTCGGTGCGAATGACACGCTGGACGTATGAACATCCCTTTCCTGGGCAACAGGCGCAAGAAGCACGGCGAAGCGGTCCTGGCCGCGGACCCCGAGGGGGTCGCCGATCTCCTCTCCGAATGCGAGCTGCTGCGCTCTCAGGCGGCCCGGGCGGGGATCGGACTCGACGACACCGCAGCCTCGTTGGAGGCGCTGGACCAGCTCGTGCCGCGCTGGCGCGACGACGAGGAGGTCCTGCCCTGGCTCGGCAACGACGCCGGGCTCTACCTGGGCACCGTCATCGTGCGGACCGTGCCCGGCGCCGCGTGGGACTTCCGGGCGGACGGGCAGCCCGTCGTCCGGCTGTTGTCGGGGCGGGAGTTCGACGTCGTGACGGCCGGCCACGAGTGGGCGGCGAACGGTGTTCCCGAACTGTCCCAGCTGTACGGCGAGGTGGCGGAAGCCTGAGCCTCGTACGCAGCGGACATAAGCTCGACGTAAATACGGCTTATGTCCGAACGGTGCGTGTCGTGTCCTGGGTTCGGGCCGCGCTGGATAGTTTGCGGCAACCACGACACAGCTGAGAGTGAGTAGGGCTGCCGATGGCCGTCGATCCATTGATCGAGCTGCGAGACGTCAACAAGTACTTCGGTGAGCTGCACGTTCTGCAGGACATCGATCTCGTCGTCGGCAGGGGGGAGGTGGTCGTGGTCATCGGCCCCTCGGGGTCGGGCAAGTCGACGCTGTGCAGGGCGATCAACCGGCTGGAGACCATCCAGTCCGGCGAGATCCTGCTCGACGGCAAGGCACTGCCGGAGGAGGGCAAGGAGCTGGCCCGGCTGCGTGCCGACGTCGGGATGGTCTTCCAGTCGTTCAACCTGTTCGCGCACAAGACCGTCCTGGAGAACGTCACGCTGGGCCAGATCAAGGTCCGCAGGACGGACAGGAAGGCGGCGGAGGAGAAGGCCCGCGCCCTCCTGGACCGCGTCGGCGTGGCCGACCAGGCCGACAAGTACCCCGCCCAGCTCTCCGGCGGTCAGCAGCAGCGCGTGGCGATCGCCCGCGCCCTCGCCATGGAGCCCAAGGCGATGCTGTTCGACGAGCCCACCTCCGCCCTCGACCCGGAGATGATCAACGAGGTGCTGGAGGTCATGCGGCAACTCGCCCGGGACGGCATGACCATGATCGTCGTCACCCATGAGATGGGCTTCGCACGGTCGGCCGCCAACCGCGTGGTGTTCATGGCCGACGGCCGTGTCGTCGAGGACCGCACCCCCGACGAGTTCTTCACCAGCCCGCGCAGCGACCGGGCCAAGGACTTTCTGTCCAAGATTCTCAAGCATTGAAGGGGGCGACTAGAATGGGCCGTTCATCCCCCGAAACCGGGGTCGCGACCGCCGCCGCGGCAGAACCGGGGACGCTGCTGCCAGGTGGTGGGGGACCCTCCGCGGCAACCCGGCCGTAGGGGGCGGCAGTCGAAGAGCCCTACCCGGCCGGCGCCGGTCGGAGATCACTGCTCGCGCAGCGGGATCGACACGTACGACGGGTCGGTCGCCGGCGAGGAGAAGGTCAGCCGCGCGCCGGACGGGTTGTGCTCGATGTAGAGCGGGTCGACCGTGTCGACGACCAGGGCGAGCCGATGCCCCGCCGGGACGTCGTAAGCCGTCGAGAACAGCTCCAGGTCGAGACCGAACGGCTTTCCGGGCGTACGTCCGTGGAAGGTGTACGGCGCGTGGGAGACCAGCTTGCCGAGCCCGAGCGGGCCCACGTCATACATATAAGCAACGAGGGTGCCGCTCTCCGCGGTCGGGGTGACGGTGGTGTGCAACCGGGCCGTGCCGCGCACCTGTTGGGCCGTGGTGTACTTCTGCGACTGCCATACGGCGGCCCAGTACCGGGGGAGCAGCGGGATCGCGGCGACCGGGGGCGCCTGGGCGATCTGGTCGAGGATGCTGGAGAGGAACACGATCCCGCCGTCGGCGCCCGAGTCGACGTTCGTGTGGACCGTGGCCGTACCGGCGAGGGCGATCTTCTCGCGGGTCGCGCCCACCGACTTCCAGTCCGGGTAGCCCTCGTAGCCGCCCGTGGAACGGGACTTGACCCGGACGGGCTGCTCGCGGTCGATGCCGTTGTCCACGCCCTTGAGGTAGTGGTCCATCCAGCGCCGTGTGTCCGTCCACACGTCGTTGGGCAGCCCGAACAGGCCGGTCAGCTCGGCGGTCGCGTGGTCGCCGGGGCGCAGCTCCAGCCGCTTGGGGCCGGTCAGCTTCTCGTAGAAGGCGGCCGACTGGTTGGGCGGGAAGATCGTGTCGCCCCAGGCGCCCGCGAGCAGCACGGCCGCGCCGTTCTTGTTGAGCTGGTCCAGGTAGGTCGCGGGGGAACGTTTCTTCCCCCAGGCGACGACGTCCTTCTCCTTCGACAGGTCGGAGGAGTAGAAGGCGGAGAACACCTCCCGCGACTCGGCGCTCTGCCGCCCGGCGACCGTGCCCACGGTGTCCAGCACGGCGGCTGCCTGGAGGTGCTGGGTGCGGCCGGAGTAGATCGAGTCGATCAGGTCGCCCCAGCCGCTGAGCGAGGCGACGGCCTTGACGCGCGGGTCGTGCGCGGCGGCCAGCAGGCTGATCCCGGCCCCGTAGGAGACGCCCGCCATGCCGATGTGCCGGGCGTCGGAAGGGGTGTTGGCGAGTGCCCAGTCGACGACCTTGGCGGCGTCGGCCACGTCGTGCGGACCGGCCACGTCGATCTCGCCGCCCGACTGCCAGAAGCCGCGCACGTTGTAACTGAGCACGACATAGCCGTCGTCGGCGAGCTGCTGCGCCTGTGCGAGGTACTGGACCTGGGGGAAGCCCCAGCTGGTGGGGAGCACGATCAGCGGGTAGCGGCGGGTGCCGTCGGCGCCGGCGGGGGTGACCACGTTGGCCTTGAGGACCGTGCCGCCGTCCCCGGCGATGTCGACGAACCGGACGCCGTTGCCGGCGGCCCGCGCGGCGGGGGCGAGGCCGAGGACGCCGCCGGCGATCAGGGTCGCGGAGACGGCGCCGACGGCGGTCGTACGCAGGGCCATGCGGTGCTGAAGTCCCACGGGTCACTCCTCGACGTGCGCCAATGCAAAGTGACCCGACGGTAACCGCGTGGCTTTACCGGAGGTAACCCGTCGGTAAGTTACGTGGCAGTAACGATTGTGGTGCCCGGCAGGGGCGCCTGCGCGGCCCGCGTCACGTCCTCGACCAGCTCGACGACATCGGGGCCGTACGCCTGGGAGTTGATCACCTTCAGGAGCAGGACGAAGGAGTTGTTCCCGTGCTTGCGCGCCAACCGCTCGTGGTTGCGGACGAGATAGCGGGTGGCGGCCTGGTTGTTGATGGCGCGCTGCCCGCAGAACAGGAACACCGGCCGCCCCGCGCGCCGCGCACCCGCGGTGAGCCGGGCCAGCAGCACGTACTCGGTGACGCCCGTGTCCATGCGGTAGTTCTCGGTGCCGATCTGGAACGCCAGCCGGTCCGGGCCCGGTTCCCGGTCGGTGTTGACGCGCACCCCGGGCAGCATGGCCTGGAGGTGCGCCGCCATGCGCCGGTTCGACCCCGGGCCGCCGACGCAGAACTCCGTCCGCTCCCCGAACCCCTGCCGGGCCGCGTCCTGGGTGACCACCTCGGCGCCCGCCCCGCAGTCCTTGATGAGCGCGGCGAGCTCCAGGAGCGCGAACACGTCGTGGCGGTGCACCGCGAGGTCCGGGCTGCCCGCGTCGCGGTTGACGACGAGCAGGCACTCCGAGTTCTCCGGCAGCCCGAAGAACGCCTGCTTGCGCCGGAGTTTCCGCCGCCACAGATAGGTGCGGGCCACCCAGCCGAGCACGGCGCTGAGACCGGTCGCGATGACCCCCAGGACGATGTTGCGCACGTCGTCGTTCATGGCCGCGCATGGTAGCGGTCGGGCACGCCTTTGACGTACCCGTGTTCGAGGTGTGGCAGTCGTATGACAGTGCCCGGAAGGTGCCTGTCGAGGCCCCCCGAATGTGGTTACGCTGCGCGGACGGTCCTGGACTGGAGGTATGGATGCGTCGCCCTGTCGCGCGGAAACTGTCGGTCCTGGCGGTCTCGGCCGCCGTGGTCACGGTGGGGGCGGCAGCGCCACCCGCCGCACAGAGAACGGCCGTTGAGAAGGTCCCCGTCGCCGTCGGCTACGGCGGTGCCGTCGCCAGCGTCGACACGGACGCCTCCGCCGCCGGCATCGAGGTGCTGAGGAAGGGCGGCAACGCCGTCGACGCGGCCGTCGCCACCGCCGCCGCCCTCGGCGTCACCGAGCCCTACTCCTCCGGCATCGGCGGAGGCGGCTACTTCGTCTACTACGACGCCAAGTCCCGTACGGTGCACACCATCGACGGCCGTGAGACGGCCCCGCTGACCGCCGACTCGGGTCTCTTCCTGGAGAACGGCTCCCCGCTCGCCTTCGCCGACGCCGTCAGCAGCGGCCTCGGCGTCGGCACCCCGGGCACCCCCGCCACCTGGGCGAGAGCCCTCGACAAGTGGGGCAGCAAGAAGCTGGGCACGGTCCTCGCGCCGGCCGAGCGCATCGCCCGCGACGGCTTCACCGTCGACACCACCTTCCGCTCCCAGACCGCCGCCAACGAGACCCGCTTCCGGTACTTCCCGGACACGGCGAAGCTGTTCCTGCCCGGCGGCCAACTCCCCGTCGTGGGCTCCACGTTCAAGAACCCCGACCTCGCGCGGACCTACGCGGAACTGGGGAAGAAGGGCGTCTCCGCGATCTACCGGGGCGACCTCGGCGAGGAGATCGTCGACACCGTCAACAACCCGCCGGTCGACCCGGGTTCCGGCTGGAAGGCGCGCCCCGGCAAGCTGTCGGCCAACGACCTCGCCGCCTACCGCGCCAAGCTCCAGGCGCCCACGAAGACCACGTACCGGGGCCTCGGCGTCTACTCCATCGCGCCCTCGTCCTCCGGCGGCACGACGGTCGGTGAAGCCCTCAACATCCTTGAGGACACGGACCTTTCGAAGGCGAGCGAGACGCAGTACCTGCACCACTTCATCGAGGCGAGCCGGATCGCGTTCGCCGACCGGGGGCGCTGGGTCGGCGACCCCGCCTTCGAGGACGTACCGACGAAGCAACTGCTGTCGCAGAGGTACGCCGACTCGCGCGCCTGCCTCATCAAGGACGACGCGGTGCTCACCAGCCCCGTGGCGCCCGGCGACCCGCGCGACCCGGCCGCCTGCGCCACCGGCGGCACGGCCGCGCCGACGACGTACGAGGGCGAGAACACCACGCATCTGACGGTGGCCGACAAGTGGGGCAACGTCGTCGCCTACACGCTCACCATCGAGCAGACCGGCGGCAGCGGCATCACCGTCCCCGGCCGTGGCTTCCTCCTCAACAACGAGCTGACGGACTTCTCCTTCGCCCCGGCCAACCCGGCCGTGCACGACCCGAACCTGCCGGGCCCGGGCAAGCGGCCGCGGTCCTCGATCTCCCCGACGATCGTCCTCGACCGCCACGACAAGCCCGTGGTGGCGCTCGGCTCGCCCGGCGGCGCGACCATCATCACCACCGTGCTGCAGACCCTCACCGAGTTCCTCGACCGGGACCTGCCGCTCGTCGACGCGATCGCCGCGCCGCGCGTCAGCCAGCGCAACGCCGCCCAGACGGAGATGGAACCCGCCCTCTACAACGACACGAGCAGCGGCAGCCTGCGGTCGCAACTGGAGGCGATCGGGCACTCGTTCAGGCTGAACGCCGAGATCGGCGCGGCGACGGGCGTACAGCGGCTGCCGGGCGGGAAGTGGCTGGCCGCCGCCGAGACCGTACGGCGCGGCGGCGGCTCGGCGCAGGTGGTGTACCCCGCGTCATAGCTCCGCGACGGGGGTGGGCGGCTCCGTGCGGAACGCGAGCCGCCCGTCCTCGACCTCCACCCGCACCCGGTCACCGTCCTTGACCCGGCCGTCCAGCAGCAGCCGGGACAGCTGGTTGTCGACCTCGCGCTGGATGGTGCGGCGCAGCGGACGGGCGCCGTACTCCGGCTGGTAGCCGCGCTCGGCCAGCCAGTCGACCGCCTCGGCCGCGAACTCGACACCGATGCCCTGTGCGTGCAGCAGCCGCCGCGTCTTCTCCAGCAACAGGTCGGTGATCTGCCGCAACTGGTCGCCGGTGAGCTGGTGGAAGACGACGATCTCGTCGATGCGGTTGAGGAACTCCGGCCGGAAGTGGTCCCGCAGCGGCCGCAGGATCTGCTCGCGCCGCGCCTCCTCGTCCGCCTGCGCACCGCCCGACCCGAAGCCGATGCCGGCACCGCGCCGGACGATCGCCTCCGAACCCAGGTTGCTGGTCATCACGATCACCGTGTTGGTGAAGTCGACCGTCCGGCCCTGGGAGTCGGTCAGCCGCCCGTCGTCGAGGACCTGCAGCAGGATGTTGAAGACGTCCGGATGTGCCTTCTCCACCTCGTCGAGCAGCAGCAGCGAATACGGGTGCCGGCGCACCACCTCGGTGAGCTGCCCGGCATCCTCGTGGCCGACGTACCCGGGCGGGGCGCCCACCAGCCGGCTGACCGTGTGCCGCTCCTGGTACTCGCTCATGTCCAGCCGGACCATGCGCTCCTCGCTGCCGAACAGGGCCTCCGCGAGCGCGCGGGCCAGCTCGGTCTTGCCGACGCCGGTCGGGCCCAGGAAGAGGAAGCTGCCGATCGGCCGGTCCGGACTCGACAGCCCCGCGCGTGAGCGCAGCACCGCGTCCGAGACGACCCGTACGGCCTCCTCCTGGCCCACGACCCGCTGGTGCAGATGCTCCTCCAGACCCAGCAGCCGGTCCTTCTCCTCCTGGGTGAGGCTCGCGACCGGGATGCCGGTCTGCCGGGACACCACCTCGGCGACGGCCTCCGCGGTCACCTCCAGGTGCTGCCCCTCCTCGGGCGCCTCCTCGCCGGTCTGGTCCGCGATGCGCTTCTTCAACTCGACGATACGGTCCCGTAGTTGGGTGGCCTGCTCGTACTGCTCGTCGGCGACCGCCTGGTCCTTGTCCCGGGCGAGCTGCTCGGCCTCGCGCTCCATGGCCCGTACGTCCGTGCCCTTGGTGCGCGCGCCCAGCCGCACCCGGGCCCCCGCCTGGTCGATCAGGTCGATCGCCTTGTCGGGCAGCCTGCGGTCGGTGAGATAGCGGTCCGACAGCTCCACCGCCGCCACGAGCGCCTCGTCGGTGTAGCGGACCTGGTGATGGGCCTCGTAGCGGTCGCGCAGTCCGCGCAGGATCTCGATCGCGTCGGCGACGGACGGCTCGGGCACCAGGATGGGCTGGAAGCGGCGGGCGAGCGCCGCGTCCTTCTCGATCCGCCGGTACTCCTCCAGCGTCGTCGCGCCGACGATGTGCAGCTCGCCGCGCGCCAGGGCCGGCTTGAGGATGTTGCCCGCGTCCATCGAGCCGCCCTCGCCGCCCCCGCCCGCGCCGACGACCGTGTGCAGCTCGTCGATGAACACGATCAGCTGGTCGGAGTGGGCGCGGATCTCGCCCACGATGCTGTTGAGGCGCTCCTCGAAGTCGCCGCGGTAGCGGGTGCCCGCGACCACCCCGGGCAGGTCCAGGGCGACCACCCGGCGGCCGTCCAGCACATCCGGCACGTCACCGTCCGCGATGCGCTGGGCCAGCCCCTCCACGATGGCGGTCTTGCCGACGCCCGCGTCCCCGATCAGCACCGGGTTGTTCTTGCCGCGCCGGGACAGCACCTCGATGGTCTGCTCGATCTCGTCGTCCCGCCCGATCACCGGGTCGATACGGCCCTGCCGGGCGAGCTCGGTGATGTCTCGGCCGTACTTGTCCAGGGTGGGCGTGCCGGTGGGGCGCTGCCGTTCGGGGTGGGCCTGCGCGGTCTCCGGGGCCTCGGGCGGGAGGCCGGTGGGCGCGAACCGGGCCGCGTTGAGGATGTGCCCGGCCGCGGAGTCCGGGTTCGCGGCGAGGGCGCTGAGCACGTGCTCCGGGCCGATGTACCCCGCCCCGCGGGAGCGGGCCAGCTCGTGCGCGTCCAGCAGGGCGCGCTTGGCGGCCGGGGTGAGGGACAGCGAGGTCGGCGGCGGTGCCTCGCCCGGCGGGTGCTGGACCGGGCCCGACCGTTTGTCGATCTCCGCCGCCAGGGAGTCGGGATCCGCCCCGACCCGGCTCAGCAGACTGCGGGTCGGCTCCGCCGAGAGGGCCGCGCGCAGCAGGTGCTCGGTGTCCAGGTCGCGGCTGCCGTGCTCGACGGCGTACTGTGCCGCGCCCTGGACCAGCTCCCTGGCGGGCTGGCTGAGGAGCTGGCCGATGTTGATCTGGCGGGGGCCGGGGCGGGGCCCGCCGAAGAAGCGGGCCAGGAATTCACCGAAGGGGTCGCCGTAGCCCTCCGGGCCGGTGTAGCCGCTGGTCATGGCGTTCCGATCGATCGACGTGCAGGTGCCGGTGCCGACGGGTGCCCTGTCCGTGCCGGGCTACACCACGATTGCACGTTCGTTGGGGGGCGGCATGTCCTGCGGGGGCGGTACCGCCCTAGCGTCGCTCGGTCAGTACTCTCGGCCCTTCCTCCGTGACGGCCACCGTGTGTTCCGCGTGGGCCGCCCTCGAGCCGTCGTTCGTCTTGAGGGTCCAGCCGTCGGGGGCCTCGTGGTAGCCGTCCTTGCCGCTCGCGATCAGCATCGGTTCGATCGCCAGCACCATGCCGGGACGCAGCCGCAGGCCGCGGCCGGGGCGGCCCTCGTTGGGGACCGGGGGGTCCTCGTGCATGTGGCGGCCGATGCCGTGGCCGCCGAAGCCGTCGGGGACGCCGTAGCCGGCCGCGCGGCAGACCGCGCCGATCGCGTGGGCGATGTCGCCGATGCGGTTGCCGACGGTCGCCGCCCCGATGCCGGCCGCCAGGGCACGCTCCGCCGTCTCGATCAGCCGGACGTCCGCCGGGCGCGCCCTGCCCACGGTGAAGCTGATCGCGGAGTCGCCGGCCCAGCCGCCCAGCAGCGCGCCGCAGTCGACGGAGAGCAGGTCGCCGTCGCGCAGCCGGTAGCGGGTGGGGATGCCGTGCACGATCGCGTCGTTCACCGAGGCGCAGATGACCGCCGGGAACGGGGTCGGCGCGAACGCCGGCCGGTAACCGAGGAAGGGCGAGTCCGCGCCCGCCTCCCGCAGCACGTCCCGCGCCACCTCGTCCAGCTCCAGCAGGGAGACGCCCACGTCGGCGGCCTTGCGTGCCGCCGTCAGGGCCCGTGCGACGACCTGGCCGGCCTCGTACATGGCGTCGATCGACGCCTTCGTCTTCAGTTCCACCATGCCAATTACTATACCGGTATTAGAATGACGGCATGGTGCGTACCCCGTTGACCCCAGAAGAGCGTGAGCGCGGCGAGCGGCTCGGGCAGCTGCTCCGTGAGGCGCGCGGCGGCCGGAGCATGACCGACGTCGCGGCGAGCGCGGGCATCTCCGCCGAGACCCTCCGCAAGATCGAGACCGGCCGGGCCCCGACCCCGGCGTTCTTCACCGTCGCCGCGCTCGCCGGAGCGCTCGGACTGTCCATGGACGAGCTGGCCGGGCGGTGTGCGTTGGCCGTCGTGTGAGGCCGTCCACGGGGGCTCGGGGGCGGTAGGCGCTTTCAGGTCAAGATCGAGCAAGGTGCGTACCGCGTCCCCTTTGAAAACTCGTCGTAGCCCAGCCGTAACACGGCTGGTGTTTTCTACGGACCGGAGTGTTCCGGTCGGGCGGGAGTCGAGCGATGGGTGTGGATCAACTCCCGGGCCGGGTTCGGGAGTTCGCGAACTACCTGAACGGACTGCTGGCGCGCCTCGATCAGGGCGCCGGATGGTGCGCGGTGTTCTGGCAGCGCGATCCCGACGGCATGCAGGCCTGCCTCGACGGGCGTGAGGTGCCGCCCTGGGACGTCGTGGAGGCCCTGCTCCAGGACCTCGCCGCCGAGTACGGCACCCCGACCGCCGTCCAGGAGGCGGACCGCGCGCGGTCCCTCCACGCCGGCGCGCTCACCGCCTACGACGCCCGTCCCGGCGGCCGCGACGCCCTCGGCGACCGCCTCGACGTCATGCTCCGCGAACAGCGCTACGCCGCCGAACGCCAGGCCGAACTGGGCCGCCTGCTCGCCGCTGCGGCCACCCAGGAGGACGCCGAGGCCATCCGCCTCGATCTCGCCTGGGCCCACGACGACCATGAACGCGCCGTCGCCCGCTGCGCCGAACTTCGGTACCGCATGGCCGAGTTGGACCGGCGTGCGGGGGAGGGGCAGCTCGGCGCCGCCCATCCGGTACGCCGGCCCGCCCCCGACCCCGCGCGCGGGCCACAGACACCCACCGCCCCCGGGTACGGTCCTGCGCCGACGCACGGAGCCGCTACCGGACCCGGGCAGAACCCCACGACCGCCACCGGCGCCCCCACGTACGGCCCGGAGGGAACCCGTCCCGGACCGGGGCCGGGCTCCTCCGCATACGCCACCGAGGGAAGCCGACCCGCGACCGGCCCGGGCTCCTCCGCCTACGGCACGGAAGGAACTCGCCCCGGACCGGGCTCGTCCGCCTACGGCACGGAGGGAACCCGTCCTGGGTCGGGGCCGGGCTCCTCCGCATACGCCACCGAGGGAAGCCGACCCGCGACCGGCCCGGGCTCCTCCGCCTACGGCACGGAAGGAACTCGCCCCGGA
>NZ_JBIWGA010000024.1:0-37782 GCF_044763345.1 Streptomyces sp. NPDC096132 | reverse complement strand
CCGGGCTCATCCGCCTACGGCACGGAGGGAACCCGTCCCGGACCGGGGCCGGGCTCCTCCGCCTACGCCACCGAGGGAAGCCGACCCGCGACCGGCCCGGGCTCGTCCGCCTACGGCACGGAAGGAACTCGCCCCGGACCGGGCACCTCCGCCTACGGCACCGAGGGACACCACCCCGCAGCCGCCCCCGGCTCGTCCGCCTACGGCTCCGGGGCCGCTGCCGGGCCCACGGTTTTCGCCTACGATGCCGAGCCCCAGGCCGGCAGCCGGGCCGGCGTCGCCTTCGGCCCGGAGGCCGCCGCCCCGCACCCGGAGCCCACCTCGCGCTGGGCCCCCGCCGCAGCCCCGGTCGAGCCTCCCGCCCCCGAGTCCGCGCGGAGCGCACCGGTCGTCCCCGACCTCGATACCGCCCCCGCCCCCGCCCCCGAGAAGGCGGCCCCCCTCCCCAAGCAGCGCAAGCGGCGTCGGGGCAGTGCGCGGTTCGCCGGGATGGCCGAGGAGGACGACGCCCCCGTCGTCGTACCCCCGGCCGCCGAGCCGGTGCTGCCCGAACCGGCTGCCGCCCCCCGCCGCACGCTCCGGGGCGCGCGGTTCGCCGGGGCCGCCGAACAGGCGGAGCGGCGGCCGGAGCCGCAGCGGGAGCCGCTGGACGTCGAGGCGCGGCGCGAGACCGTCCAGGCGGTGGAGCGCCTGGTGGCACTGCGTGGGGAGGGCCGCAGCGGCGAGGCGCACGCGCTGCTCGTCGAGCTGGCGTACTGGCCGGCCGCCCGCATCCCGCTGCTCGCCGCCGAACTGCAGCGCGCCGGATTGAGCGCCGACTGGACCACCCTGCTCTGGGAGGCGGCCTCCCTGCCCGCGGACCGGCTGGTGGAGGCGGCGGACGCGCTGGTCGCCGTGGGGCGTACGGCCGACGGCGAGCAGATCCTGCGGCAGGGCGTCGCGCGTCCGGCCGGGGAGATCGGGCAGGCCGTCCTGGGGCTGGTGGGGGCCGGCCGCCGCCGGGAGGCCCGCGCCCTGCTCGACGCCTACGTCCGCGTCCGCACCCCCGAGGAGGCGGCCCGCAGCGCCACCCCCGACCCGGCGACCCTCGTCCCCCTCCTGCTGGAGTCCGCCCGGGGGATCTCGGAGCAACGCCACTGGGACCTGGTCCACGCCCTGCGGGTGGCCGGCCTCACCGCCTGACCGGGGGCGCGTCCCCCTACTCCGTACGCCCCGCGACTCACCCGCCGGAGTGTGAAACGCGATCGACTCCGCGGGTTAACGACGATGGTCTTGGCAAGCCCCTCCGGGAGGCTTACGTTCGTGCCTCTACGACCTTCGTCTACGGGCGTAGAGGCTCTGACGTCCCGTCGAAGGAGCAGCTCATGACCGACGTCGTACGTGCCGCACTGGTCCAGGCCACCTGGACCGGCGACACCGAGTCCATGGTGGCGAAACACGAGGAACACGCCCGCGAGGCGGCCCGGCAGGGCGCGAAGGTGATCGGGTTCCAGGAGGTCTTCAACGCCCCCTATTTCTGTCAGGTCCAGGAACCCGAGCACTACCGCTGGGCCGAGCCGGTGCCGGACGGGCCGACCGTGCGTCGTATGCAAGAGCTCGCGCGCGAGACGGGCATGGTGATCGTCGTCCCCGTGTTCGAGGTCGAACAGTCGGGCTTCTACTTCAACACCGCCGCCGTGATCGACGCCGACGGCTCCTACCTCGGCAAGTACCGCAAGCACCACATCCCGCAGGTCAAGGGCTTCTGGGAGAAGTACTACTTCAAGCCGGGCAACCTCGGCTGGCCCGTCTTCGACACCGCCGTCGGCAAGGTCGGCGTCTACATCTGCTACGACCGCCACTTCCCGGAGGGCTGGCGCCAGCTCGGACTCAACGGCGCCCAGCTCGTCTACAACCCCTCCGCCACCCACCGCGGCCTGTCCGGCTACCTCTGGCGCCTCGAGCAGCCCGCCGCGGCCGTCGCCAACGAGTACTTCATCGCGGCGATCAACCGTGTGGGAGTGGAGGAGTACGGGGACAACGATTTCTACGGGACGTCGTACTTCGTCGACCCGCGAGGGCAGTTCGTGGGCGAGATCGCGAGCGACAGGAGCGAGCAACTCGTCGTCCGCGACCTCGATTTCGACCTGATCGACCAGGTGCGGCAGCAGTGGGCCTTCTACCGCGACCGCCGCCCCGACGCCTACGAAGGGCTGGTGCAGCCGTGAGCGACCTGTACGCGCGTCACCGAGGCGTCCTGCCGGACTGGCTCGCGCTCTACTACGACGAGCCGCTGGAGATCACCCACGGGGAGGGGCGGCACGTCTGGGGCGCCGACGGCACGAAGTACCTCGACTTCTTCGGCGGCATCCTGACGACGATGACCGCCCACGCCCTGCCCGAGGTGACCAAGGCGGTCACCGAGCAGGCCGGACGGATCGTCCACTCCTCCACCCTGTACCTCAACCGGCCGATGGTCGAACTCGCCGAGCGCGTCGCCCAGCTGAGCGGCATCCCGGACGCCCGGGTCTTCTTCACCACCTCCGGCACCGAGGCCAACGACACCGCCCTGCTGCTCGCCACGACGTACCGGCGCAGCAACACGATCCTGGCGATGCGCAACAGCTACCACGGCCGCTCCTTCAGCGCGGTCGGCATCACCGGAAACCGCAGCTGGTCCCCGACCTCGCTGTCCCCGCTGCAGACGCTGTACGTGCACGGCGGGGTGCGCCGGCGTGGCCCCTTCGCCGGGCTGGGCGACGACGAGTTCATCGCCGCCTGCGTCGACGACCTCAAGGACCTCCTCGGCCACACCCGCCCGCCCGCCGCGCTGATCGCCGAGCCCATCCAGGGCGTCGGCGGCTTCACCTCGCCCCCGGACGGCCTGTACGCGGCCTTCCGGGACGTCCTGCACGAGCGGGGCATCCTGTGGATCGCCGACGAGGTGCAGACCGGCTGGGGCCGCACCGGCGACCACTTCTGGGGCTGGCAGGCGCACGGCCGCAGCGGCCCGCCGGACATCGTCACCTTCGCCAAGGGCATCGGCAACGGCACGTCCATCGGCGGGGTGATCGCCCGCGCCGAGATCATGAACTGCCTGGACGCCAACAGCATCTCCACCTTCGGCGGCACCCAGATCACCATGGCGGCCGGCCTCGCCAACCTCACCTACCTCCTGGAACACGACCTCCAGGGCAACGCCCGGCGGGTCGGCGGCCTGCTCATCGAGCGGCTGCGGTCCGTCGCCGCCCAGGACCCGGGCGTACGGGAGGTGCGCGGGCGGGGCCTGATGATCGGTGTCGAGCTGACCAGGCCAGGCACCGACCGGGCCGACCCGGAGCGGGCGTCCGCCGTGCTGGAGGCGGCCCGCGCGGGCGGCCTGCTGATCGGCAAGGGCGGCGGGCACGACACCAGTGCCCTGCGCATCGCCCCGCCGCTGTCCCTGACCGTCGCGGAGGCCGAGGAGGGCGCCGCGATCCTCGAAGGCGCGCTGAGGAGCACGCAGTAGCACCGGTCGGGCAGGCCGGTCGAGCAAGGGAACACCATCATGACCAGCACCTTGGAGACCTGGGGGCCCGTCGAGCCCCTGGAGCCCGCCCTGTCGGTCCGTCAGGTCCTGTCCCTGGAACGGGTCCTGGCCGGGGACCCCGAGGTGGTGGCCGGCGCCGACCGGCTCGACCGGCCCGTGCGCTGGGTGCACGTCGCCGAGGCCCCGGACGTCGGCGTGATGCTCAGCGGCGGCGAGATGGTCCTCACCACCGGCGTGCTGCTTGCCGGGGACGAGGGCGCGCAGGTCGAGTACATCCAGTCCCTGCACCGGGCCGAGGCCGCCGCCGTGGTCCTCGGCCTGGGGCGCGCCTTCCCCGCCCCGCCGGACGTGATGCGGCGCGCCGCCGAGCGGTGCGGGCTGCCCATGGTCGTGCTGCACCGGCCCTTCCCCTTCGCCGAGCTGACCGAGGAGGTCCAGTCCCGGCTGGTGCGGCGGAAGTTCGCCGCCGTCAGCCTCTCCGAGTCCGTACGGACGGCCCTGACCGGGCTGATCACCGCCGGGGCCCCGCTGCAGCGGCTGCTCGACGAGATCGCCCACCACACCGGCTGCCCCGTCGTCGTCACCAACCTCGCCCACCGGGTGCTGGCCACGGCGGGGGAGCGGTCGGCGGTCGACGACGTGCTGCGGGACTGGGAGCGCATCGCCCGGCAGGCCGGCGGCAGCGAGGGCGACGGCTGGATCCGCGCCGAACTGGGCGGGCGCGGCGAGCGGTGGGGCCAGATCATGCTGTGCGGCTACCGGGGCGACACCGCCGGCGGGCGGCTGCTCGCCGACCGGGCCGCCGAGGCCCTGGTCCTGCACCGCATGCTCGGCGGCACCTCCGCCCACACCTGGGAGGAGCAGTCCGCGCAGAGCCTGCTGACGGACCTCGTCTCCGGCGTCGTACCGGCCAGACAACTGCTGCCGCGGGCCCGGGCGGCCGGACTTCCCGTCAACCGGCGCACCTTCGTCCCGCTGGTCGTACGGGACGGCGATCCGGCCCACCTGGAGCGGATGCTGCGGCTGCTGGGCCTGCCCGGTCTGGTGGCGGAACTCGCCGACGGGGCCACCGCGGTCCTGCTGAGCCTCGCCCGCGACCAGGACGCCGAGGCGCTCGCCGCGCACTTCGCGGTCCGGCTGCGCACCGAGTCGGGGGAGACCCGCGCGGTCGTCGCCTCGGCCGGTCCACGGATCGTCTGGGACGACGTCCCGGCCGGGCTGCGCGAGGCCCAGCACGTCGCGGACGCCGTCGCCGACTCCTCGGCCGCCCTCGACCTCCCGGCCGTCGTCCGCCTCAAGGACGTCCATCTGCGCGGCCTGATACGACTGCTGCGCGACGACCCGCACGTGCAGTCCTTCGCCGAGCGGGAACTGGACGGGCTGCTGTGCGCGGCCGCCGACGACCTGCTCGCCGTCCTGCGCACCTATCTGGCCACCGGCCGCAACAAGTCGCGCACCGCGCAGCTCCACCACGTCTCCCGGCCGGCGCTGTACCGCCGGCTGGAGGCGATAGAGGGCCGGCTGGGGGTGGACCTGGACGACTTCGAACAGGCCGCCTCGGTGCACATCGCGCTGCTCGCGCACGACGCGCAGCAAGGCTGACCCCGAGCGCCGGGCAACAGCCCCGAAACATGGAACGACCTGCGAAAACGGCGGTGAAACATGGGACCGGGAAGACGTGACACAGTGGCACGCCCAGCTCCCGCAGACGTGACACCGTGCAACTCAAAGCGGGCTTGTCGGCTTTCTAAGGTCCTCTCACACCGAGCGACCGGAGGTCCCGATGAGCAGAGTGATCCGCGCCGCCATCTTCCAGACGGCCTGGACCGGCGACAAGGAATCGATGATCCAGGTACACGAGCAGGCGGTCCGCGACGCGGCCGCGCAGGGTGCTCAGGTCCTGTGCTTCCAGGAGCTGTTCTACGGACCGTACTTCTGCCAGGTCCAGGACCCGCAGTTCTACGAGTACGCCGAGCAGATCCCGGACGGCCCGATCGTCCAGCGCTTCCAGGCGCTCGCCCGCGAGCTGGGCATCGTCCTGGTGCTGCCGATGTACGAGGAGGAGCAGCCGGGCGTCCTCTACAACACGGCCGCCGTGATCGACGCCGACGGCTCGTACCTCGGCAAGTACCGCAAGCACCACATCCCGCAGGTCAAGGGCTTCTGGGAGAAGTTCTACTTCCGCCCCGGGAACGTCGGCTGGCCGATCTTCGACACGGCCGTCGGGAAGATCGGCGTCTACATCTGCTACGACCGCCACTTCCCGGAGGGCTGGCGGGCACTCGGCCTGGAGGGCGCCGAGATCGTCTTCAACCCGTCGGCCACCTCGCGGGGCCTCTCCGCCTACCTGTGGCAGCTGGAGCAGCCGGCGGCGGCCGTCGCCAACGAGTACTTCGTCGGCGCGATCAACCGGGTCGGCACCGAGGAACTCGGCGACAACGACTTCTACGGGACCTCGTACTTCGTGGACCCGGAGGCCCAGTTCGTCGGCGAGGTGGCCAGCGACAAGGAGAGCGAACTCGTCGTCCGCGACCTGGACATGGCCAAGCTGCGCGAGGTCCGCGACCGCTGGCAGTTCTACCGCGACCGCCGCCCGGAGGCGTACGGCCCGCTGACTGCACCGTAACAGGGTGAGGACCCGCGTTCCTGAGGGGCGAAGCCCCTTCAGGGGCGCGGGGCCGTGACATATGCGGCAGCGCCGCGATGGGGGTCCCCCCGCTCGAGCGAAGCCGAGAGTGGGGGAGCGACCAGCCACCACAGACCCGCACCCGACCAACTACTTCTCCGGAGCCGGAACATGAGCAGCCGTAAAATCATCCGCGGCGGTCTCGTCATCACCGCATCGGACGAGATCCACGCCGACGTCCTGATCGAGGACGGCCGCATCGCCGCCCTCGCTGCCACAGGCACCCCCGCCGCCGAGGCCTGGACCGACGGGCAGGTCATCGACGCCACCGGGAAGTACGTCATCCCGGGCGGGGTCGACGCCCACACCCACATGGAGCTGCCCTTCGGCGGCACCTTCGCCTCCGACACCTTCGAGACCGGCACCCGGGCCGCCGCCTGGGGCGGGACGACCACGATCGTGGACTTCGCGGTGCAGAGCGTCGGCCACACCCTGCGCGAGGGCCTGGACGCCTGGCACGCCAAGGCCGAGGGCAACTGCGCGATCGACTACGCCTTCCACATGATCGTCTCCGACGTGAACCAGGACACGCTCAAGGAGATGGACCACCTCGTCGAGGAAGGCGTCACCTCCTTCAAGCAGTTCATGGCCTACCCGGGCGTCTTCTACTCCGACGACGGCCAGATCCTGCGCGCCATGCAGCGCTCCGCCGAGAACGGCGGCCTGATCATGATGCACGCGGAGAACGGCATCGCCATCGACGTGCTGGTGGAACAGGCGCTGGCGCGCGGCGAGACCGACCCGCGCTACCACGGCGAGGTCCGCAAGGCCCTGCTGGAGGCTGAGGCCACCCACCGCGCCATCAAGCTCGCGCAGGTGGCAGGCGCGCCCCTGTACGTCGTGCACGTCTCGGCGATGGAGGCGGTCGCCGAGCTGGCCAGGGCGCGCGACGAGGGGCTGAACGTCTTCGGCGAGACCTGCCCGCAGTATCTGTTCCTGTCCACGGACAACCTGGCCGAGCCGGACTTCGAGGGATCGAAGTACGTGTGCTCGACGCCGCTGCGGCCGAAGGAGCACCAGGCCAAGCTGTGGCAGGGGTTGAGGACCAATGACCTCCAGGTGGTCTCGACGGACCACTGCCCCTTCTGTTTCGTGGGCCAGAAGGAGCTCGGCCGGGGCGACTTCTCCAAGATCCCCAACGGTCTGCCGGGCGTCGAGAACCGCATGGATCTGCTCCACCAGGCCGTCGTCGACGGGCACATCTCGCGCCGCCGCTGGATCGAGATCGCCTGCGCCACCCCGGCCCGGATGTTCGGCATGTACCCGAAGAAGGGCACCATCGCCCCGGGCGCCGACGCCGACGTCGTCATCTACGACCCGCACGCCGAGCAGACCGTCTCCGCCGAGACGCACCACATGAACGTCGACTACTCGGCGTACGAGGGCAAGCGGATCACCGGCCGCGTCGAGACGGTCCTGTCGCGGGGCGAACTCGTCATCACCGAGCGGGAGTACACCGGGCGCGCGGGTCACGGCGTCTACACCCCGCGCTCCACCTGTCAGTACCTCAACTAGGAAGGGCGCACATGGACTTCGGACTCGTCCTGCAGACCGACCCGCCGGCCTCGAAGGTCGTCGAGCTGATGAAGCGCGCGGAGGGGAACGGCTTCACCTACGGCTGGACCTTCGACTCCGCCGTGCTCTGGCAGGAACCGTTCGTGATCTACAGTCAGATCCTGGCGAACACCAGCACGCTGACCGTGGGGCCGATGGTGACGAACCCGGGCACCCGCACCTGGGAGGTCACCGCCTCCACCTTCGCCACCCTCAACGACATGTTCGGCAACCGCACGGTGTGCGGCATTGGCCGCGGCGACTCCGCGATGCGCGTCGCGGGCCGCACCCCGAACACGCTGGCCCGGATCAGCGCCGCCATGAAGGTCATCCGCGCCCTCGGCTCCGGCGAGGAGGCCGACCTCGGCGGCACGGTCGTCCGGTTCCCCTGGATCAAGGAGGACGCCGACCTCCCGGTCTGGATGGCCGCGTACGGCCCGAAGGCGCTGAAGATGACCGGCGAGGAGGCCGACGGGTTCATCCTCCAGCTCTCCGACCTGTACCTCACCGAGTACATGGTGAAGGCGGTCAAGGACGCGGCCGTCGCCGTCGGCCGTGACCCGTCCGAGGTGAAGATCTGCGTCGCCGCCCCCGCCTATGTCACCGAGGACGACTCGCCCGAGGCGCTCGCCCACGCCCGCGACCAGTGCCGGTGGTTCGGCGGCATGGTCGGCAACCACGTCGCCGACCTGGTGTCGAAGTACGGCGAGCACTCCTCCCAGGTCCCCGAGGAACTCACCGACTACATCAAGGCCCGTGAGGGGTACGACTACTCGCACCACGGCCGCAGCGACAACCCCGACACCGCGTTCGTGCCCGACGAGATCGTCGACCGGTTCTGCGTCATCGGACCGGTCGAGAAGCACATCGAGAAGCTGAACGCCCTGCGTGAGCTGGGCGTCGACCAGTTCGCCGTCTACGACATGCACGACGCGCAGGAGAAGGTCATCGACGCGTACGGCACGACGGTCATCCCCGCCGTCAACGGCTGACTCACCAGCTAGAGCAACACCCCATCCCCCCACTCCAGTTCTCCCCTCTCCCGCCGTCCCGGGAGAGGGGGCCGGAGACCCGCACGGCCTTTCCGGATCCGCCCCTCGTTTGATTGGCCTGCCCATGACCGACACCGCTCCCACGGCCATACCGCCGACCTCTCAAGTCACCCTCGCCGACGGCCGGGTGGAGATCGCCCCTGGTTCGCCGCTGCCCAGCGGCCCCTTCGCCAACGAGGACCTGCTTCCGGTTCCCGTCGAGAAGCGCACCTGGACCACGTACAACTTCTCCGCTCTGTGGGTCGGCATGGCCCACAACACGGCGTCGTGGACGCTCGCTTCCGGTCTGATCGCCGTCGGCATGGACTGGAAGCAGGCGGTGCTCACCATCGCGCTGGCCAATGTGATCGTGCTGATCCCGATGCTGCTCACCGGGCACGCGGGACCGAAGTACGGCATCCCCTTCCCGGTCTTCGCCCGTGCCTCCTTCGGTATCCGCGGCGCCAACCTCCCGGCCGTCGTGCGGGCGTTGGTGGCGTGCGGCTGGTTCGGCATCCAGACCTGGATCGGCGGTGAGGCGATCTTCTTCCTCGCCGGGAAGCTGATCGGCAACGGCTGGAGCGACGCCGGGAAGATCGGCGGCTACGCCTGGACCATGTGGCTGTCGTTCGCGATCTTCTGGGCGATCCAGGTCGCGATCATCTACCGGGGCATGGAGACGATCCGCCGCTTCGAGAACTGGGCGGCGCCCTTCGTCCTCGTCGGCGCGCTGGTGATGCTGATCTGGATGAGCAACAAGGCGGGCGGCTTCGGCCCGCTGCTCGACCAGCCCTCCAAGCTCGGCTGGGGCGGCGACTTCTGGAAGCTGTTCTGGCCCTCCCTCATGGGCATGATCGGCTTCTGGTCCACGCTGTCGCTGAACATCCCGGACTTCACCCGCTACGGCAAGTCCCAGAAGGCGCAGACCTGGGGACAGGCCCTCGGCCTGCCCACGACCATGACGCTGTTCGCGCTGCTGTCCGTGCTGGTCACCTCCGGCTCGCAGGCCGTGTACGGCGAGACGATCTGGGACCCGGTCCAGCTGGCCGCCAAGACCGACAACGTCTTCGGCCTGCTGTTCGCGCTGGTGACCGTGCTGGTGGCGACCCTGTCCGTGAACATCGCGGCCAACCTGGTCTCGCCGGCGTTCGACTTCTCCAACATCGCGCCCCGGAAGATCAGTTTCCGCGCCGGTGCCCTCGCCACCTGTGTGATCGGTGTGCTGATCTTCCCGTGGAAGCTGTACTCCGACCCGCAGGGCTACATCTTCACCTGGCTCGGCCTGGTCGGCGGTCTGCTGGGCACGGTCGCCGGCATCCTCATCGCCGACTACTGGATCCTGCGCCGCGGCAAGCTGGACCTGACCGACCTGTACCGCACGGGCGGCCGCTACTGGTACGAGGGCGGCTGGAACTGGCGGGCCGTCGTGGCCTTCCTGACCGGCGGTGTCCTCGCGGTCGGCGGCGCCAGCTTCAAGCCCCTGATCGACGGGAGGCCGATCTCGGCCCTGGAGCCGCTCGCCGACTACGGCTGGGCGGTCGGCCTGGGCACCTCGACGGTGGTGTACCTGGGCCTGATGCTGCTGCGCGGACGGCAGGAGGAAGACGCCGCCTGACGCGTGGCGCAGGACGGCCGGGAGAGCACCCCGCTCTCCCGGCCGTTCCGTGCGGTACGGAGGATGCCGGGGAGCGGCCGCTCGGCGGCTTCACCGCGGCTCAGCTGCTCTTCTGCAGCGCGGCCACCGCCTCCTTGGCGGCCTTGATGGCGCCCGTGTTGATCACGTCGGTGCTGGGGGCCTTCTTCGACTCGAAGTCGCTGCCGTTGTAGGTGACGACCACCAGGGCGTTGGCGACCCGGGCGATGACCGTGCCCTCCCGGGTCTGCTGCTTGTCCTCCGTGGTCAGGTTCACCACCGAGTAGCCCTCGTTGCCGAGCCCCGGCACGGCACCGCCGCCGCTCTTCTCCTTCAGGCGCTCCTTGTACGACGTCTGTGCCGCGTCGTCGGACTCCGTGATCTCGAAGGAGATGTCGAGCCAGCGGTAGTCGTACCCC
Source organism: Streptomyces sp. NPDC096132 (assembly GCF_044763345.1). Taxonomy (NCBI): domain Bacteria; kingdom Bacillati; phylum Actinomycetota; class Actinomycetes; order Kitasatosporales; family Streptomycetaceae; genus Streptomyces; species Streptomyces sp. NPDC096132. The sequence continues at coordinate 26,951 of NZ_JBIWGA010000024.1, read as the reverse complement.
TTGAGCGCGTTCCACGAGCAGGTGCGGCGCAGCTCGGTGTCCGTGGAGGGGATCTCCTTGCCCGCGGTCTTTGCACCCGGCACCAGCGATGTGATCGTCTTGGTGGCGACGCTGGTGCAGGGCGCGGGCGCGGCGGCGTACGTCTTGGACACGGCGGTGTCGGACGGGCCGGAGGTCTTCCCGGACCGGGTCTTCTGCGTGTCCTTGGCCGCGGTGTCCTTCGTGTCGGTGTCCGGGCCGGACGTCAGGGCCCAGCCGGCGCAGGCCAGCACGACCACCGGGGTCAGACGCGCGGTGAGGGCGAGCGGCAGTGGGAGAGAGCGCACGGCGCACTTTCGTGGGGGACGGTGCGGACGGAGTCCGCAGTGCGGACAAGGACGCCAGTGTCACACGACTCCCTATGAGGCGGAAGCGAAAACTCGCTGCGTGGTGACGCGGTGACGAAGGGGCACCCAGGTTCTGACACATCGTCGGAAGTATCGGGCGTACGGTGAGAAAAGGATATGTCCCCCGATAGTCGGGAACTTACGGAGAGCCATGACCGAACCGGCCGCCCCCGAGGTCCGTGCCGTCACCCTGCTGGCCCGCCCCAAGCTGTGGCTGGTGCCCGCGGTCCTGACGGGACTGCTCGCCCTGCTGCTGTCCCTGCTCTACATGGGCGGCATCGTCAACCCCAACGGGGACCTGCGCGACCTGCCCATCGCCCTGGTCGACAGCGACACCGGCGAGCCGCCCGCCGGGCAGAAACAGAACCTGGGCACCCAGGTCGCCGCCGCGATCGCCGCCGACACCGCCGGCGGCAAGGCCGAGTGGCGCAGGCTCACCCGCGCCCAGGCCCAGGACGAGCTGGACTCCGGCAAGGTGTACGGCGCGCTCGTCATCCCCGCCGACTTCACCGACTCCGTCACCGCGCTCACCACCACCGGCGCCACCGCACGGCCGACGATCATCACGCTCACCAACCCCGGCAAGGGCAGCCTGGGCTCCTCCCTCGCGAGTCAGATCACCACCAAGGCGGCGCACCAGGTCTCCCTGAACATCGGCAAGCAGCTCGGCGCGGCCGCCCCCGCCGCCGACTCCACGACCGGGCTGCTGCTCGCCGACCCGGTGAACGTCGTCACCCAGGTGGGTCACCCCATCGGTCCCCACAGCGGGCTCGGACTGACCGCCTTCTACTACACCCTGCTGCTCGTCCTCGCCGGGTTCATGGGCGGCAACGTCATCAGCAACGGCGTGGACACCGCCCTCGGTTACGCCGACAACGAGATCGGCCCCTGGCACACCCGCCGCCCCACCGTGCCCATCGACCGCACCCAGACCCTGCTGCTGAAGATGGCCATGACGGCGGGCATCACGCTCCTCAGCGCCTCCCTGGTGATGGTCTCCTGTGTCGGCATCCTCGACATGGACGCCACCCACCTGCCGTTGCTGTGGATCTACTCCTACTGCGCGGCACTCGCCGTCGGCCTCGGCGTGCAGGCCATCAACGCCGCCTTCGGCGGCATCGGCCAGCTGGTGTCCATGTTCGTGTTCATCGTCCTGGGCCTGCCCTCGTCCGGCGCCACCGTCCCGCTCCAGGCGGTGCCCGACTTCTACCGGTTCCTGTCCCACTTCGAGCCGATGCGGCAGCTCAGCGACGGAGTCCGCGCCATCCTCTACTTCGACGCGCGCGGCGACGCCGGACTGGCCCGCTCCTGGACCATGATCGCGATCGGCACGGCCCTCGCCCTGGTCTTCGGCTTCGCGATGACGCTGTACTACGACCGCAAGGGCCTCAAACGCCTCGCACCGCGCCCCGTGTGACCTGGGGCCGCCGTTCAGCCTCGGTGCTTCCGGAGCGCCTCGCCCGCACCCGGACGCCACGTTCACGCCGTGCCGGAGGCGGGGAGGAACGGGGGCAGGGAGATCGACAGCCTGGCGCCGGTGCCGGGAAACAGTGAGGTGAGAGGCCGTATGTTCACCACCCGCCCCACCCTTCAGGGCACCTTCGGCATGGTGTCGTCCACGCACTGGCTGGCCTCGCAGTCGGCGATGGCCGTGCTGGAGGACGGCGGGAACGCCTACGACGCCGCCGTGGCCGGGGCGTTCGTGCTGCACGTCGTCGAACCCCATCTCAACGGGCCCGCCGGCGAGGTCCCGATCCTGCTCGCCCCGGCGGGCGGCGAGGTACGGGTGCTGTGCGGGCAGGGCGTGGCGCCGGCGGGCGCGACGGTCGCCCACTACCGGGGGCTCGGCCTGGACCTCGTACCCGGGACGGGCCCGCTGGCCGCCGCCGTGCCCGGCGCGTTCGACGCCTGGATGGTCCTGCTGCGCGACCACGGCACCAAGGACCTCGCCGACGTCCTGAAGTACGCCGTCGGATACGCCGAGCACGGTCACCCGCCCGTGGAGAACGTCGGCGCGACCGTGGAGACCGTAAGGGAACTGTTCGAGACGGAGTGGACCTCGTCGGCCGAGGTGTACCTGCCGGGCGGGAAGGCCCCCCGGCCCGGTGAGCTCTTCCGCAACCCCGCCCTCGCCGCCACCTGGCGGCGGCTCCTCGCCGAGACCGCCGGGGCGGGGGACCGCGAGGCGCGGATCGAGGCGGCGCGGGAGGTGTGGCGGACCGGCTTCGTCGCCGAGGCGCTCGTCCGCCAGGCCGCCCGGCCCACCCTGGACACCAGCGGCGACCGCCACACCGGCACCCTCACCGCCGCCGACCTCGCCGGCTGGTCCGCGACCCACGAGACGCCGGCGACGTACGACTGGAACGGCTGGACCCTGTGCAAGGCCGGCCCGTGGAGCCAGGGCCCCGCCCTGCTGCAACAGCTCGCGCTGCTCCCGCCCGAGCTGCCCGCGTACGGCTCCGCGGAGTACGTCCATCTGCTGGTCGAGGGCTGCAAGCTCGCCATGGCCGACCGGGAGGCCTGGTACGGCGACGCCGCCGACGTCCCGCTGGCCGAGCTGCTGTCGGACCCCTACAACGCCGGACGCCGGTCGCTGGTCGGCGACAAGGCGTCCTACGAGCTGCGGCCCGGCAGCCCCGGCGGCCGCACCCCGCGGCTGAGCGCGCACGCGTACGTCGTCGCCGACGACACACCCGGCTTCGACCCGCTGGGCGCCGGGGAGCCGACGGTGGGCTCGGGGAGGCGGGCGGCCGGTGAGCCGGCCGTCGGGGCGGACGGGCTCACCCGGGGCGACACCTGCCACCTCGATGTCGTCGACCGCTGGGGCAACATGGTCGCGGCCACGCCCAGCGGCGGCTGGCTGCAGTCCAACCCGGTCGTGCCCGAGCTGGGCTTCCCGCTCGGTACACGGCTGCAGATGACCTGGCTGGAGGAGGGCCTGCCCAACTCGCTCACCCCAGGCCGCCGCCCCCGCACCACCCTCACCCCCTCCATGGCCCTGCGCGACGGGGTGCCGGTGCTGGCGTTCGGCACCCCCGGCGGCGACCAGCAGGACCAGTGGCAACTGCACTTCTTCCTGGCCGTCGCCCTCCACGCGCGGGTGCGCGGGGGCCTCGACCTCCAGGGCACGATCGACGCCCCGAACTGGCACACCGACGCCTTCCCCGGCTCCTTCTACCCGCGCGGCATGCGGCCGGGCAGCGTCACCGTCGAGTCCCGCATGCCGACGGAGGTCGTGGAGGGACTGCGCGGGCGCGGCCACGACGTGACCGTCGGCGACCCCTGGTCCGAGGGGCGCCTGTGCGCCGTCGCCCGCGATCCGGGGACCGGGATCCTGTCGGCGGCGGCGAACCCGCGCGGGATGCAGGGGTACGCGGTGGGCCGCTGATCCCCGCTGGGCGGCGCGCACCGGTTCTTCATCCCGATTCCGCCTGGAGTGCACCGGCGGGGTGGGGATTGTCAGTGGGGCGTGCTCTCATGGGAGGCATGATCGAAGACAAGGAAACCATCGACGAGTTTCTCGCCCGCCACTCGGCCGACGTGGAGGAGGCGCTCCGCAAGGCCGCCGCGAGCGAGATCATGCCCCGCTTCCGGCAGCTCGCCGAGCACGAGGTCGCCCAGAAGGCCGGCCCCCACGACCTGGTGACCGACGCCGACCGGGGCGCCGAGCTGTTCCTCACCGAGGCCCTCGGCGCGCTCCTGCCCGGCTCGGTCGTCGTCGGCGAGGAGGCGGTCCACGCCAACCCGGCGACCTACGAGGCGATTCAGGGCGACGCGCCCGTCTGGATCGTCGACCCCGTCGACGGCACCCGCCAGTTCGTGCACGGCGACGACGGCTTCTGCACCCTCGTCGCCCTCGTCCGGCACGGCGTCCTGCGCGGGTCCTGGACGTACGCCCCGGCCCGCGACCAGTTCGCCACGGCCGTGCGCGGCGGCGGCGCCTTCCTCGACGGCGAGCGCCTGTTCGCCGGGCCGCCCGCACCCGGCCGCGACCTGGTGGTGGCCCACTCCCACCCCGACTACACCACCGACGAGCAGAAGCGCGCTCTGCTGGCCCTGCGCACGGACGGCGTGGCACCGCGCCCCTGCGGATCGGCCGGCCTGGAGTATCTCGCCATAGCCCGCGGCGAGTTGGACGCCACGGCCTTCTCCTGGGAGGCCGCCTGGGACCACGCGGCCGGACTGCTCCTGGTCGAGGAGGCGGGCGGCGCCCACCTGACCCTCACCGGCGAACCCTTCCGCATCACCGGCGGCAACTCCCTGCCCTTCACCGCGGCCCGCGACACGGCGACGGCCCGCCGTGTGGCCGGTCTGCTGGCGGGGGCGGAGGTGTCGCCCGGCTGACGGCGCCCGCCCGGCGGGCCCGGGCTCGGCCGACGGCGTCTTAGGTCGCGCGGTTCGGCCCCGGGCCGGGGGCGGTGTCGTACCCCCGGCATATCCTGAAGCCGGAGGCCGCCGGGCTGCGGGGGCCGCCCGCTGACGAAGGGGTCGGAAGTGCCGTCGATGCTCGATGCGGTCGTGGTGGGGGCGGGGCCCAACGGGCTGACCGCCGCGGTGGAGCTGGCCAGGCGCGGTTTCTCCGTGGCGCTCTTCGAGGCGCGCGACACCGTCGGCGGGGGAGCCCGCACCGAGGAGCTCACCCTCCCGGGCTTCCGCCACGACCCGTGTTCCGCCGCCCACCCCCTCGGCATCAACTCACCCGCGTTCCGCGCCCTGCCCCTGGAGCGCTACGGCCTCGAGTGGCTGCATGCCGAGCTGCCGATGGCACACCCCTTCCCCGACGGCAGCGCCGCCGTGCTGTCGAGGTCCGTCGCCGAGACGGCCGCGTCCTTCGGTCCGCGCGACGCGGGCGCGTACCGCCGTCTGGTCGAGCCGTTCCTGCCCCGGTGGGACACGCTCGCCCGGGACTTCATGTCCCTGCCGCTCACCGCGCTCCCGCGCGACCCGGTCACCCTGGCCCGCTTCGGCCTGGCCGGTCTGCCGCCGTCCACCTGGCTGACCCGCCGCTTCCGCGACGAACCGGCCAAGACCCTGTTCGCCGGCCTCGTCGCCCACGTCATGTCCCCGCTCAGCGGCCTCGCCACCGGCGCCATCGGCCTGGTCTTCGCCCTCGCCGCGCACGCCCGCGGCTGGCCGGTGGCCCGCGGCGGCTCCCAGGCCATCTCCGACGCCCTCGCCTCCTATCTGAAGGACCTCGGCGGCAGCGTCCACACCGACTACGAGGTCAAGCGCCTCGACGACCTGCCCCCGGCCCGCGCCTACGTCTTCGACACCTCACCCACCGCCCTCGCCCGCATCGCCGGCTTCGGCAACCACTACGCGCGCTTCCGGTACGGCGCCGCCGCCTTCAAGGTCGACTACGCCCTCGACGGGCCGGTCCCCTGGACCGCGCCGGAGGCCCGCGTCGCCGGGACCGTGCAGATCGGCGCGGACAGCGCGGAGATCGGCGCCGCCCTGCGCGCCGCCTCCCGCGAGGGCCGCGCACCCGAGCGGCCCTTCCTGATCACGGTGCAGCCGGGTGTCGCCGACCCCACCCGCGCCCCGGCCGGCAAGCAGGTGTTCTGGGCCTACGGACATGTGCCGGGCGGCTGGACCGGCGACCTCACGGACGCCATCGAACGCCAACTGGAGCGTTTTGCCCCGGGATTCCGCGACCGCGTCCTGGCCCGCGCGATCGCCGGCCCCGCCGAACTCGCCGCCCGCAACGCCAACTACGTCGGCGGTGACATCGCCACCGGCGCCGCCACCGGGCTCCAACTGCTGCTGCGCCCCAAGCTGTCCCTGTTCCCCTACGCGACCCCGCACCCGGCCGTGTTCATCTGCTCCGCGGCCACCCCGCCGGGCCCCGGCGTCCACGGCATGTCGGGCCACAACGCGGCGAAGGCCGTGTGGCGCAGGCTGCGGCAGGCGGCGTGACCGAGAGCCCAACCACCCCTGGCAGCCGGTGAGTTGGAAGTCCCTCTACACCTCCTGTGGAGAATCCGAAAGACATCTTTGTGTTGCCTTTGCCACGTGGAAAGCCGACGAGTGATCCATGTGAATGTTCAAGTAGGTTGAGTAAAGTGCGGGCATGAAAGATCGGAAAGCGGCATTCCGCTCCGACTCCCCCTCCCGTCCGCGCCTGTCCGACCTGGCGCGTCTCGTCCGGGCACCCGCCGCACTGAGCGTCCCCGGCGACATCCTGGCGGGAGCGGCCGCCGCCGGTACCCCCTGGCGGCCGCGGACCCTCGGGGCGATGGGGTCGTCCGTCTGCCTCTACTGGGCCGGCATGGCCCTCAACGACTACGCCGACGCCACCGTCGACGCCGTCGAACGCCCCGAGCGGCCGGTGCCCTCCGGCCGCGTGTCCCGCCGTACCGCGCTCGCCGTCGCGACCGGACTGACCGCCGCCGGTCTGGGCCTCGCCCGGGCCTCGGGCGGACGGCGCGCTCTCCTGGGCGCGCTGCCCCTGGCCGGCCTGGTCTGGGCGTACGACCTGGGCCTCAAGGCCGGCCCGGCCGGCCCGGCGGTCATGGCCGCGGCCCGCACGGTGGACGTCCTGTCCGGCGCGCTCGCGGCCGCGCCGGACGGCGGGGGAGACGCCGCCACCGCGCTGCGCCGGGGCGCCGGACCCGCCCTCCTCGTCGGCGTCCACACCTACACGCTCACGGCCCTGAGCCGTCACGAGATCTCCGGCGCCCCCGCCCGAGTGCCCGCCACGACGCTCGCCGCCTCCACGGCGACGGCCCTCGCCACGGCGGCCGCACCGGTGCTGCGCGCGGCGCGCGAGGGCGGACGACCGGGCAGCCGTACGGGCATCGGCGCGATGTCCGCCGCTGCGGGCTCCGCGGCAGTCGTCACCGCCGCCGCCGCGCTCACCTACCTCGGCACCTACGGGACCGCCCAGCTCAAGGCGGCCCTGCGACCCTCGGGCGAGAACGTACGGGGGGCCGTCGGCGCCGGAATCCTCGCGCTGGTGCCGTTGCAGGCCGCACTGACCGCGCGGGCCGGCGCACCGGCCGCCGCCACCGCCCTGGGCCTCGCCCACCCCCTGGCCCGACGACTGGCCCGGCGCATATCCCCCACCTGAACGCTGTGTGAGGAACCGTCAGCATGGAACGAACCCCCACCCCCCTCAAGTTCGGCTACGGCACCAACGGCTTCACCCACCACCGGCTCTCCGACGTCCTGACCGTCCTCGCCGACCTCGGCTACGACGGCGTCGCCCTCACCCTCGACCACGTCCACCTCGACCCCTACGCCGACGACCTTCCCGCACGGGTGACCGCCGTGGCCCGCGACCTCGCCCGGCACGGGCTGGACGTCACCGTCGAGACCGGCGCCCCCTTTCTGCTGGATCCCTGGGGCAAGCATCTGCCGACCCTCATGTCCGACCCGGCCGGGCCACGGACCGACCTGCTGGAGCGGGCCGTGCGCATCGCGGCCGACCTCGGGTCGCCCACCGTCCATCTGTGCAGCGGGCCCGCGCCGGAGGGGCTGCCGGAGGCGGACGCGTTCAAACGGCTCGCGGCCGGCGTGGAGAGCGTGCTGAGCACGGCGGAGCGGTTCGGTGTCTCGCTCGCGCTGGAGCCCGAGCCGTACATGTTCGTCGACACCGTCGAGCGCTGCCTCCAGGTGGCCGAACTGGTGGGCGGGCACGAGCTGTTCGGGATCACCCTGGACATCGGTCACGCGCACTGCGTCGAGGAGCGCCCGCTGCTGGACTGTGTCCGGCTGGCGGCGCCGCGGCTGCTGAACGTGCAGATCGAGGACATGCGGCGGGGTGTCCACCGGCACCTCGAACTCGGCACCGGGGAGATCGACTTCCCGCCCGTGCTGGCCGCCCTGCGCGACCTCGGGCACCGCGGACTGGTGTCGGTCGAGATCCAGGGCGGCTCCCTGGACGCGCCCGAAGTCGCCCGCCGCTCCCTGGAGTTCCTGCGCGCCGCGACCGACTGAACCGCGGCACCCACCCCCATCCCTCACGCCCCGTACAGGAGGGCGATGCGCATGACCCCCGTACGCATCCATCCATCCACCCCGAGCGACCCCCGCACCCTTCTCGACTCCGACGCGCTGACCGAGCCGGCCCGGGCCTGGCTGAGCGAGGCCATGGCGAGTGTCGCCGTCCGGCCGAACGCGCTCCGGGTCCTCTTCCCCGCCGCGCGAAGACGCTGCGGGCAGGAGCGGCTCGACGAGCACTGGAGCGTGGACGAGGCGGCCCGGGCCGTCCTGCTCACCGCCCTGCCGCAGCGCGGCGTCGCCCTCGCCGTACAGGTGGCGGGTCTGTTCCGGCACGGCGACCCGGCCGAACAGCGGGCCGTTCTCAAGGCGTTGCCGTTCCTCGACGACCCGGGCAGCACACCCGACGCGGCCTTCGAGGACCTCGCCCTCACCCTCGTCCGCGAGGCACTGCGCGGCAACGACACCGACGTCCTCGCCGCCGCGCTCGGCCCCTACGCCGCCGCTCGTCTCCCCGACGCCGAGTACCGTCAGGCCGTCCTCAAGTGCGTCTTCTGCGAGATCCCGCTCGCCCGGGTGGCCGGGCTCGACACCCGGGCCGACCGTGAACTCGCCCGGATGCTCGCCGACTTCGCGCACGAGCGGATCGCGGCGGGCCGCGGTGTGCCGGCCGACGTCTGGCCGCTGGTCGCCGCGTTCGAGGAGGTCGCGGACCTCCTCGCCGCCCGCGCCCGCCTCCTCGCGACCGACCGACCCGACGCGGCGGCCGACGCCCTCACCGCCCTCGCCGCCGCCCAGCGACCCGCACCAACCCAGGAAGAAGCCTGACGTGCGCATCTTCGACCCCCACATCCACATGACCTCCCGCACCACCGACGACTACGAGGCCATGTACGCCGCCGGTGTGCGTGCCGTCGTCGAGCCGGCCTTCTGGCAGGGCCAGCCCCGTACCTCGCCCGAGAGCTTCTACGACTACTTCGACACGCTGCTGGGCTGGGAGCCGTACCGCGCGGCCCAGTTCGGCATCCAGCACTTCTGCACCATCGCGCTCAACCCCAAGGAGGCCAACGACCCGCGCTGCACCCCGGTCCTGGAGGAGATCGACCGCTATCTCGCGAAGGACCGCGTGGTCGCCGTCGGCGAGATCGGCTACGACTCGATGACCCCCGAGGAGGACGAGGCACTCGCCCGGCAGCTCCGGCTCGCCGTCGAACACGGCCTGCCCGCCCTCGTGCACACCCCGCACCGCGACAAGGCCGCCGGCACCCGCCGCACCCTGGACGTGGTCCGCGAGTCGGGCATCGCCCCCGAACTCGTCGTCCTCGACCACCTCAACGAGCTGACCGTGGGCATGGTCCTCGACAGCGGCTGCTGGGCCGGGTTCTCCGTCTACCCGAGGACGAAGATGAGCGAGGACCGCATGGTCGAGATCCTCCAGCGGCACGGAACCGAGCGGGTCCTGGTCAACTCGGCCGCCGACTGGGGCCGTTCGGATCCGCTGAAGACGCGGAAGACCGCGGACGCCATGCTCGCCGCGGGCTTCGCAAAGGACGAGGTCGACCGGGTGATGTGGCGCAACCCGGCCGCCTTCTACGGGCAGAGCGGCCGTCTCGACCTCGCCGAACCCAAGCCCGACGAGACCTCCTCCTTCCAGGGCAACTCCGTCCGGCGCGGGGGAGAGTGACGACCCGTGCGGCTGCTCCACCCGGACGGCACCACCGTCCACCTCGGCTACTGCAGCAACGTCCACCAGGCGGAGGATCTCGCGGGCGTCGTCTCCCAGCTCGCCACGTACGCCGAGCCCGTGCGCCGGCGCCTGGACGTCGGCCGGCTGGGCGTCGGTCTGTGGCTGGCCCGTCCTGTCGTGTCCGAACTCGTCGCTGACGAGCGGCAGTTGACCCGACTGCGGCGGGAACTGTCGGCGCGCGGCCTGGAGACCGTCACCCTCAACGCCTTCCCGTACGCGGGGTTCCACCGCGAGGTCGTCAAGCAGGACGTCTACCTCCCCGACTGGGCGGACGAGGCCCGGCTGACGTACACCCTCGACTGTGCCCGGGTGCTCGCCGCGCTGCTGCCCGAGGACGCCGAGCGGGGGAGTGTCTCGACGCTGCCGCTCGGCTGGCGCGAGCCGTGGCCCGTGGAGCGCGCCGACACCGCCCGCCGGGCCCTGGACCGGCTCGCCGCCGGGCTCGCCGCGATCGAGGCCGACACCGGCCGCCGTATCCGGGTCGGATTCGAACCCGAGCCCGGTTGTGTCGTGGAGACCACGGCCCAGGCCGCCCGGCATCTGGGCGGCCTCGACCCCGAACGGCTCGGCGTCTGCCTCGACGCCTGTCACCTCGCCGTCGGCTTCGAGGAACCGGCCGCCGCCCTGCGCCGGCTCGCGGACGCCGGGCTCCCGGTGGTGAAGCTCCAGGCCGCCTGCGCCGTCGAGGCGACGGATCCCGCCGACCCGGCGGCCCGCGCCGCCCTCCGCAGACTCGCCGAGCCCCGCTTCCTGCACCAGACCCGGACCCCGCGGGACACGACCGCGCACGGTGCCCGCGATCCCGCCGGTGCGCCCGACGACGGTGCCGTGCTCGGTACCGACGATCTCGGCGAGGCCCTGGACGGCGGACTGCCGGCCGGTCCCGCCCCCTGGCGTGTGCACTTCCACGCACCGCTGCACGCCGACCCCGAACCCCCGCTGCGGACCACCGCCGGCCACCTCACCGACGTCCTCGCCGGACTCCTCGGCGGACCCGCCGCGCACTGCGACCACATCGAGGTCGAGACCTACACCTGGTCCGTCCTGCCCGTACCCCCCACCGACCTCCCCGGTGGCATCGCCGCCGAACTCGCCTGGGCCCGCGACCGGTTGACCGCGCTCGGCCTCAAGGAGGACCACCCCGAATGACCAGCACCCGCCGGCTCGTCGTCCTCGACATCGTCGGCCTCACCCCCCACCTGCTCCAGCACATGCCGGCCGTCGCCGCCCTCGGCGACCGCGGCTCCCGCGCCCGTCTCGAACCCGTGCTGCCCGCCGTCACCTGCACCGTCCAGTCCACCCTCCTGACCGGCGAACCCCCCGCCGTGCACGGGGCGGTGGGCAACGGCTGGTACTTCCGCGACCTGGGCGACGTCCTGCTGTGGCGCCAGCACAACGCCCTCGTCGGCGGCGAGAAGATCTGGGAGACCGCCCGCAGGACCGACCCCGGCTACACGGTCGCCAACGTCTGCTGGTGGTACGCCATGGGCGCCGACGTCGACTGGACCGTCACCCCGCGCCCCGTCTACTACTCCGACGGCCGCAAGGAACCCGACTGCTACACCTGGCCGCCCGCCCTGCACGGCGAACTCATCGACCGGCTGGGCCCGTTCCCCCTGTTCACCTACTGGGGCCCGAACGCCGGACTGCCCTCCACCCAGTGGATCCTCGCCGCCGCCCGCCAGATCTTCGACGACAAGACCCCCGACCTCACCCTCGTCTACGTCCCGCACCTCGACTACGAACCCCAGCGCACCGGCCCCCACTCGCCGGAGACCGTCCGCGCCGCGCGTCAACTGGACGCCGCCCTCGCCCCGTTGATCGACCACTTCGTGAAGGCCGGTGCGACCGTGGTCGCGCTGAGCGAGTACGGCATCGCCCCCGCCTCCCGCCCCGTCGACGTCAACCGCGCCCTGCGCCGCGCCGGCCTGCTGAACGTCCACACCCAGGACGGCATGGAGTACCTCGACCCCTGGACCTCCCGCGCCTTCGCCGTCGCCGACCACCAGGTCGCCCACGTCTACGTCCGTGACCCCGCCGACACCGAGACCGTCGCGAAGATCCTCGGCGACCTCGACGGCGTGGACGAGGTGTGGGGGGAGGAGGGCAAGAAGGCCCACGGGCTCGACCACGAACGCTCCGGTGAACTCGTCGCGCTCGCCGCGCCCGACGCCTGGTTCACGTACTACTACTGGCTCGACGACGACCGCGCCCCCGACTTCGCCCGCCAGGTCGAGATCCACCGCAAACCCGGCTACGACCCGGCCGAGTTGCTCTACGACGACACCGTCCCGGCCGTGAAACTGCGCGCCGTCGGCTCCGTGATCCGCAAGAAACTCGGCTTCCGGTACCGCATCCGCACGGTCCCGCTGGACCCGAAGGGCGTCCGGGGCAGCCACGGCAGGCTCCCGGACGACCCCGCCCACGCCCCCGTACTCCTGTGCTCCGAACCGGAGTTGACCCGCGACGCGTACCCCGCCACGGAGGTCAAGTCGCTGCTGCTCGCCCTGGCCGGACTGAAGGAGACGGAGACCTCGGCATGACCACCCACCCGCCGCTGCCCACCGCCCGCCCCCTGCTCGACCCGGCCCCCGAGTACGCCAAGTGGCGGGCCGAGGAGCCGGTCCGCCGGGTCACCGTCTGGGGCGACAACAGCCCCTGGCTGATCACCCGGTACGAGGACGCCCGCGCGGTCCTCGCCGACCCGCGCTTCAGCTCCGACGCGACCCGGGAGGGCTTCCCGGGACTGAGCCCCCGGGTACCGCCGCGCGGGCCCGGCCAGTTCTTCATGATGGACCCGCCCGACCACACCCGGCTGCGCCGCCTGGTCCTGCCCGACTTCACCTTCCGCCGCATCGAGCGGCTGCGCCCCGCCGTCGCCGCCGTCTGCGAGGAACTCCTCGACGCGATGACCGCCGACGGGGCCACCACCGCCGACCTCGTCGAGGCGTACGCGCTGCCGCAGCCCACCCGGGTGATCTGCGCGCTGCTCGGCGTCCCGTACGAGGACCACGCCTTCTTCCAGCGGCAGGTGCGGGCCCTCACCGACGTCACCTCCGCCCCGCAGGACATGATGGCGGCCCGCGCCGCCCTCTACGGCTATCTCGGCGACCTCCTCGCCGCCCGCACCCGCACACCCGCCGACGATCTGATCTCCCGGTTGGCCGGCGAACGGGTGGCGACCGGCGAGGCCACCGCGGAGGAGGCCGTGGGCGTCGCGGCCCTGCTGCTGGTCGCGGGCCACGAGACGACCGCGAACATGTTCCCGCTGGCCGTCGTCGACCTGCTCCGGCACCCCGGACAGCTCGCCGCCCTGCGCGCCCGGCCCGACCTGTGGCCGGCCGCCGTGGAGGAACTCCTGCGCCATCTGACGGTCACCCACGCGGGCATGCGCCGCATCGCCACCGAGGACGTCGAGGTGGGGGGTGTCCGCATCCGCGCCGGCGACGGCGTTGTGGTGGCCCTCCAGGCCGCCAACCGCGACCCGGCCGCCTACCCCGACCCCGACACCCTGGACGTCCATCGCGACGCCGCCACCGGCCATCTCGCCTTCGGCCACGGCCTCCACCAGTGCGTCGGCCAGTCCCTGGCCCGCGCCGAACTCCAGATCGGCCTGCCCGCCCTGTTCGACCGCCTGCCCGGCCTGCGGATCACGGCACCCCCGGCGGACCTGACGCCGTCCACGTCCTCCGTCCACGGACTGCGCAATCTGCCGGTGACCTGGTGACACGCCTGGTATAGACACGGGCATGACCACCATCACGCTCGTCCGTGGCGACATCACCGACCAGTCCGTCGACGCCATCGTCAACGCGGCCAACTCCTCCCTCCTCGGCGGCGGTGGCGTCGACGGCGCCATCCACCGCAGGGGCGGCCCCGCGATCCTCGACGACTGCCGCCGGCTGCGCGCCTCGCACTACGGCAAGGGCCTGCCCACCGGCCGGGCGGTCGCCACGACCGCGGGCAATCTGGACGCACGCTGGGTGATCCACACCGTGGGCCCCGTGTACAGCGCGAGCGAGGACCGCTCGGCGCTGCTGGCCTCCTGCTACCGCGAGTCCCTGCGGGTCGCGGACGAACTGGGCGCCCGCACGGTCGCCTTCCCCGCCGTCTCGGCGGGCATCTACGGCTGGCCCATGGACGACGCCGCCCGGATCGCGGTCGAGACCGTACGCACCACCCCCACCGAGGTGGAGGAGGTGCGCTTCGTCCTCTTCGACGAGCGGGCGCACGAGGCGTTCACCGCCCAGCTGGACGCCGGCTGACGGGCCCGCTCAGCCGACCGTGACCTCGTGAGCGTGGACCGCGAGTGCCAGCAGCGCCGCCGAGACCTCGCGGATGACCTGTTCGGCCTCGCTGAACACCGGCTGGAACGAGTCCCCGCACTCCACGGTGAAGCCAAGCACCTTCGGGACGGCCTCGTTGCTGAAGTGGCGGCTGTAGGCGTAGTCGTCGCTCGTCCCCGACGTGGGGTAGAGGCCGTACGCCGGCTCGACCCCGTAGTGGACTCCGCGCACGCCGCGCACGGCGTCGCTCATCAGCTCCGCCAGTTCGACGGCCGTCTTCAGGTCCCAATCGGGGATGAACTCGCCGATGCCGTCGTTCGGCCGCCCTCGCACCGCGTCGAGGGCGGGGTTGCGGAAGTCGTCGGTCGGGGTGGTGGACTGGTTCTGGTCGTCGCCCCAGCTGTGCAGGATCACCGGAACGGCGCTGTGCACGTCGACCATCCACTGGATGAGCGGGTGGTTGTCGAGCACCCAGACCACATTGCGGGTCTCGGGTTCCGAGGCGGCGGCCGGCCCCCGGTAGACCTGGGGGTCGCACGGGTCGTCCGACGTGTGGACGTCGGCGTCCGGCGCGAACTTCGCGAGATGGTCCCAGAGGAAGTCGAAATTCCGGTTCAGGTCCACTCCCACACAGGACGGGCCCGTGTGCCCGGCGGGCGCCGGCCGGCGGTTCTTCCGCCACATCGCGGACGTGGTCTGGCTGAAGGCCCGGCCGTCGGGGTTGACGCAGGGGAAGACGAACAGATCGAGGTTCTCGACCACATGCCTGACCTGCGGCGCCGTGAAGTACGACGACCCGTAGCCGAGGCCCGTGGCCGACTCGTGTGCCTCCAGCAGGTCTGCCGCGAGCGAGACCAGTGCGTCGGGCGGCACCCACTCCCGGGCGTGCACCCCGCCCAGCACCAGGATGCCGGGCACCTCGTCGGCCGGCCGGGTGCCGATCCGCAGCAGAGCGGTCGTGCGGCCCTCGTGGGTGGGGTGGGGCGCGGTGATGACCTCCGTCGCCTCGGGGTGGACGGCGTTCAGGCTGGTGATCGCCGACTGGATCTCGGCCACGTTGAGATACATGGTCACTCCTTCCGGCCGAGACCGTGCGGGAAGGCGTCCCGGTCGGCGAAGCGGTCACCGCCGCCGACCTCTTCCTTCCGGGCGAGCCAGTTCTCCGTGACGTTCTCGACCGCGGTGATGTCCACCAGCGATGCCGCTCTGGACCCTCGGGCCCGGTCGAGCTGATCCTGGTGGAAGTAGACGTCCATTCCGACGCCCGCCCGGTCGCCGCGTCCGACGGGGCGGCAGCCGAGGTCGGGCCGGGTTTCCCGGATGAACTCCCTGAGTGCCCGGGCGTTGTCGGCGACGACATGGCAGCGGATGACCGCCGGTTCCTCGTTCATGGCACGATCCCGTCCGCGAGTGTCACGGCCTGAGCGGCGTTCACCCGGCCGAATCCGTAGTCGTCGTGGTGACCGGTCCCGTCGTAGTGGACCGTCGGTCCTCCGATCTTGTCGGCCGACTCGTGCATCACCTGGCGCAGTTGGTCGCGGGTGAGGCCGGGATTGACCGACAGTGCCAGAGCCGCGCACCCGGCCGCGCAGGGAGCGGCGAAGCTGGTGCCGGTGTTGAAGCCGTACCCCCCGCCGGACGTGGTGCTGAGGACGTCGACGCCGGGAGCGATCAGCTCGACCTCCGGACCGCGTGCCGCGTTGTCCTCCCTGTCCTTACGGGTCGACCGCACCACCGCGATCACATCCGGATGGGAGACCACCTCGTCCTTGGTGATGTCGACGTTCCTGCCGTTGCTCGCCGCCCAGAAGATCGGCAGCCCCTTGCCCTGACGGCCGTTCGCGGCCGCCTTCTCGAGAGCGGTTTCCAGGACGCCGGTCAGATCCCAGTCCGCGCCGTTCGGGCCGAGGCTGCTGACCAGGATGTCCGCTCCGGCCTCGGGGCTCGCCCCGGTGACCTCGGACGAGGGGCCGGCCGCGTAGCCCACGGCCCGGGCGAGTGTCGTCTGCGTACCGACCTGGTCCGGCAGGCACGCCACCAGCATCAGCCGGCACTCGGGCGCGGCGCCCGACCCGCCCGCGCCGTTGTCGTGGCGGCCTCCGACCATGCCGGCGCAGAAGGTGCCGTGACCGCTGTCGGGCATTCCGGCGGTGCCCCGGACGAAGACCGCGCGCTCGTCGCCCTCGTCGAAACGGCCGGAGAACGGATCCACCCCGGGGGCGAGGTCGGGGTGGGCGGCGTCGAAGCCGTTGTCGATGACGGCGACCCGGATCCCGTCCCCGAAGGTGCGGTCCCAGGCGGTCTCGATGTGGACGTCGGCGTCCGGTGTGCCTCCGCCGGCGCCCGCGTTCCGCCATTGCCACTGCTCGGCGTAACGGGTGCCGGTGGGCCGGAAGCGGGTGGAGATGTGCTCGACGAACGTCGGCTCGGCGAAGAGGAAGCGGTCGTTGTCGTGGAGTTCGACGGAGGCCGCGAGGGAGTCCTGCGCGGTCGTGGTGCGCACCTCGTACAGGTTGTCCGCGAAGCCGAGTCTGCCGACCACGGTCAGTCCGGCCGCCTCGAGTTCCCGCTCGGCCTCCTGCTCCGAGAGCGTGGGCCGCAGGCGGACCGTCAGCAGGTCGGTCGCGATGCCGATCCTGCCGTTGGGCCGCCGGATGACCTTGCCGGTCACCTCCGCCCCGGCGACCTCCTCGCCGGTGACGAGCGCCTCGCGGATCTGCCGGTTCGGTCGGACGAACACCCAGTGGGCGCGGGTGAAGGCGTCGGCCGTGTCGTCGTCGACGCCGGCGTCGCGGATGTCCCCGCGGGCGCTCGTGCCGAGCAGCGCCTCCATCTCGGTGGCGGCCCTGTCCCTGTTGTCCGCGTCGATCCGGACCGCGACGACATCGTCGAGTTCTTCGGCCTCGACGAGATTTCCACGCTGGTAGTACTGCCGAGACATCGCACTCGCCTCTTCTTGTCGCTGAGCCGAAGAGGCCGGCCCCTGAGTGTTCCCCCCTGCGGATGTGTGTATCCGGACGGGGTGACCTCTGTTTCCCAGTTGACCACGGAAGGGTGAACATCGCTATTTCTTCCGAAGGCCCGGAGCCTGTGTGTGCCGCCTGTTGTGCATTCATCTTTTGTCGCGTCAACAAGGCGTGTGGCGGGGGGTGGTGCTCCCGGTCGTGCGGCCCGGGTGAGGGCGACACGCCCTCGGACGGTCCATGCGGCCTGCGACGGACCGGATGGCCATATTGTCCGCAATATGAATAAATGCCACATTGCGTACCTGGCGTGCACGGCCGCCATCGTCGGGACGGGGCTCGGTGCCGCCCCGGCGGTCGCCGATCACGCGCCCCACGCGATCCACGTCGTCCAGCCGGGACAGTCGATCCAGAAGGCGGTGGACGCCGCCGCCCCGGGTGACACCGTCTTCCTGACGCCCGGCACCTACCGCGAGAGCGTCACCATCGGCACCGACCGGGTGACCCTGCGCGGCGCGGGACACGACACCGTGCTCCAGCCGGCCCCGGTCGGCAAGAAGAAGCCCAGTGCCTGTGCCGCCGAGGGCAACGGCATCTGTGTGACCGGCACGAAGGACCGCAGGGTCAAGGGCGTCACCGTCACCTCCCTGACCGTCTCCGGGTTCACCCGGAACGGTGTGTACTCCGCCGCCACGGACCGGCTGACCGTACGCGGCGTCAAGGCGGAGAGGAACGGCGTCTGGGGCATCGCCACCGAGGCCTCCGAGCGCACGGTGTTCCGGGGCAACATCGCCCGCGACAACGGCGACGCCGGTCTGTTCCTCGCCAACACCGTCAAGGAGGAGCGGGGTGCCACGGACACCAGGGGCACGCTGGTCCGGGACAACCGGCTGGAGGGCAACCGCATCGGCGTCACCGTCCGCCGGCTGCGCGACCTCACCGTCGAGCGCAACCGCATGACCGGCAACTGCGCCGCCGTCTTCGTCGTCGGCGACGAGAACAAGCCGAGGGCCGGACGCGTCACCGTGCGGGACAACCACATCGCGCGCAACAACAAGTCCTGCCCGAAGACCGCCCGGCTGGACGCCCTCCAGGGCTCCGGCATCGTCCTGACCGGCGCCGAGGACAGCGTGATCACCCGGAACGTGATCACGGACAACGCCGGCACCTCCCCGCTCTCCGGCGGCATCGTCCTGTTCAAGAGCTTCGTCGGGACCACCAGCGAGCGGAACCGGATCAGCGACAACACGCTGCGGGGCAACTCCCCGGCCGACCTCGTCGTCACCGACACCGCGGGCAAGGGCAACACCTTCGAGCGCAACTCCTGCAAGGCCTCCAAGCCCACGGGCCTGTGCTGACCGGACCGACCGACAAGACGAAGGAAGGCGGCACATGACGACCGCTCAAAGCGCCCCGCCCCCACCCATGCGGCTGAGGGAGCTCGTGTTCGGGGCGGCATGTGCCGCCGCCCTGCGTGCCTCGGCCCGGCTGGGCGTCGCCGACGCCCTCGGGGACGGCCCCCTGTCCGTGGAGGACCTCGCGGCCGCGGTGAAGACCGAGCCGAAGCCGCTGCGCCGACTGCTGCGGGCCCTGTCCTGCTACGGCGTCTTCGCCGAACGCCCCGACGGGACGTTCACCCACACCGACATGTCCCGGCTGCTGCGCGAGGACGACCCGCACAGCCTGCGCAACATCGCCCTGTGGTGCACCGAGCCGTGGACCTGGGACGCCTGGCCCAAGCTGGACGAGGCGGTGCGCACCGGCCACAACGTCGTGGAGGACCTCTACGGCAAGGAGTTCTTCACCTACCTCAACGAGGACGCCCCCGAGTCGGCCGAGGTCTTCAACCGGGCCATGACCACCTCCAGCGAGCAGTCGGCGCGAGAGGTCGCGGCCCTGCTGGACCTGTCCGGCAGCAAGTCCGTCGCCGACATCGGCGGCGGCCAGGGACACGTGGTGGCCTGCCTGCTCGACAAGTACCCGGCGATGCACGGCAGCCTGCTCGACCTGCCCCGCGTGGTCGAGAACGCCGTGCCCCGGCTGCGCGCGGGCGGCGACCTCGCGGACCGCGCCCGGATCGTGCCCGGTGACGTCCGCGCGGCCGTGCCCGTCAAGGCCGACGTCTACGTCATCAAGAACATCCTGGAGTGGGACGACGAGTCCACGGCCAGGACCCTCGCCAACGTCAGCAGGGCGGGCGGGCCCGGCACCCGGGTCGTCGTCATCGAGAACCTCGTCGACGACACCCCCTCGATGCGGTTCAGCACCGCCATGGACCTGCTGCTGCTCCTCAACGTCGGCGGGGCGAAGCACACCACCGAGAGCATGGTGAGCCGGCTGACCGACGCGGGCCTCGTCATCGACGACATCCGGCCGGTCAACCCCTACCTGCACGCGTTCGACTGCCACGTACCCGGCTGATCGGTACGCCCCCGGAACCACCGGTCGCCGGGCCCGCAGCGTCGCGGGCCCGGCGACCGGTGACGCCGACGGGATCAGCCGGCGTCAATCGCGCTCCCAGAGGTAGAAACGCTGTGCCATCGCGTCCTTCGGGGACCGCCAGGTCTGCGGATCGTACGCGCTGACGTACGCCGACAGACGCTCGCTGACGTCCCGGAACTCGGGGTGATCCGTCACCTTGGCGATGGCGGGTCCCGGGTCGTGCTCCGACTCGATCAGATGCAGGTAGACGTCGCCGAACTGGAAGAGGCTGCGCCGGACGACCCCGACGAGGTGCGGCAGCTCTCCCCGGTCCGACTCCTCGAACACCTTGGCGATGTCCAGGGCGGAGCCCGGGGCCATACGGGCGACGATCAGGGCTTGGTGCATGGGGGAGTGTCCTCCGTCCGGCTCAGTCGGTCAGACCGCGGGTGGTGCCCCGCTCGGCGGCGGCCTTCTCGATGCGGTCCCGGATCAGGGCCATCTGGATCTTGGAGTTCCGGTTGATGTTGTCGGTCATCCACTCGTCGTCGACGGGCGCGTCCGGCTTCATCGCGAAGTCCTGGGTCCAGATCATCCGCACCCCGGCCGGCACCTCCTCGTACCGCCAGTGGATGTCCATGTGGGCGAACGGTCCGGTCTCCACCCGGCGGGCCCGCACACTCAGCGTGGCGCGGTCCGGCTCGCGCTCGGAGACCCAGCTCCACACCTTGCCGTTCTCGTCCGGGTGCATGGTCAGCCGGAAGGTGGTCTTGTTCCCTTCCCTGGAGAGGACCTCCACCGAGGCGTACTCGGTGAACAGCTGCGGCCAGTTCTCCAGGTCGTTGGTGATGTCCCAGACCAGGTCCAGCGGCGCGGCGATGGTGATCTCGTTCTGCGTGTGTCCGGTCATGTCACGCCCCCGCCGGCAGTGCGCTGTTGAGCTGGTCCAGGAACTCGCGGGGCGTACGGCAGTGCTCCAGGTCCACGTCCAGCGCCGTGCCGAACCGGTTCTCCAGCTCGCCCACGATGCCCAGCATGCCCAGCGAGTCGATGCCGAGCTCGCCGAACTCGGAGTCGGCCTGCTCCTTCAGCAGCTCCGGCGCGACGGTGATCCCGGCCGCCTTCTTGATCAGACCGGCCAGCTCTTCCAGGGTGATGCGGTCACTCATGCGGTACCTCTCCTGTGTGCGGTGGTGTGCCGCGCCCCGCTACGAGGCGTCGGCGGCGCCGTGCCGCAGCACCAGCGCCGAGTTCGATCCCATGAGGCCCCGGCTGAGGACCAGCGCGGTGCGCACCTCGGCGACACGGGCCCGGCCGGTCACCAGATCGAGGTCATGGCAGATGTCGAAGACATGGGGGGTGGGCGGGATCAGACCGTGCTCCATCGCGAGCACCGCGGCCGCCGTGTCCAGCACCGGCGCCCCGCCGTAGGCCCGGCCGATGCCGGTCTTCGGCGCCGTGACCGGCACCTTCCGGCCGTGCGCGCCGAGCGCGTCGGCGATCGCGAGAGCCTCGGCCCGGTCCGCCTCCGGCACGCCGAGGGCGTCGGCGAAGACCACGTCGATCTCCTCCGGGGCACAGCCCGCCTCCTCCAGCGCGCCCCGGACGGCCTGGGCGAGCCCCTCCCGGGACTTCTCCCAGCGGGCGGCGCCGGTGAACGTGGCCGCGTGCCCGGCGAGGGTGGCCTGGACGCGCACCCCCCGCTCCCGGGCCGAGCTCTCCGACTCCACCACGAACATGGCACCGCCCTCGGCGGGCACGAACCCGCACGCGGCGTCGGTGAACGGGCGATAGGCGCGCTCCGGGTCCTCGACGGTGCTCAGCGCGTCGTAGCCGAGCTGGCAGACCATCGAGTACGGGGCCAGCGGTGCCTCGGTCGAGCCGGTGACCAGCACATCGGTGCCGCGCCGCACCGCCCGCGCCGCGTGCGCGAGGGCGTCCAGGCCGCCCGCCTCGTCGGCGGCGACCACCGAGCAGGGTCCCTTGAAGCCGCGCCGGATGGAGATCTGGCCGGTGCTGGCCGCGTAGAACCAGGCGATCGACTGGTACGGCCCCACGAACCGGCTGCCCTTTCCCCACAGCTGCTGCAGTTCCCGCTGCCCGAACTCGCCGCCGCCGGAACCGGCCGCGGTGACCACGCCCACCGAGTACGGGGACTCGGCGGTGTCGGCCTGGCCGAGCCGGGCGTCCGCCAGGGCCAGGTCGGCGGCGGCCATCGCGAAGTGCGTGAACCGGTCCGTCTGGACGAGGAAGCGCTCCTCGACGGCGGCCGTCGGGTCGAAGTCCCGGACCTCGCCGGCGACCCGCAGCGGGAGGTGCTCGCACCCCTCGCGGGTCACCCGGTCCAGGACGCTGATGCCTTCCTGCGTGGCCTTCCAGAAGGCCTGGGTGCTGGTTCCGTTGGGCGCTACCACACCGATTCCGGTGACGGCGGCGCGCCGTGGAAGCGGTTCGCTCATCGTGTCCTCTCCCTCGGCCGGGTCAGGACCACCGCGGACTGGAACCCGCCGAACCCGCTGCCCACGGACAGCACACTGTTCAGCGTCCGTTCGCGCGCGACCCGCGGCACATAGTCCAGGTCGCACTCGGGGTCGGGGGTCTCGTAGTTCGCGGTGGGCGGTACCACCTGGTGGGCCATGGCCAGGACGCAGGCGACGACCTCGATCGCGCCGATCGCGCCGAGCGAGTGACCCACCATGGACTTGATGGAGCTCATGGGGGTGGCGTAGGCGTGCTGCCCCAGGGCCCGCTTCACGGCGGCCGTCTCGTGACGGTCGTTCTGCTGGGTGCCCGACCCGTGCGCGTTGACGTAGTCGATGGCCGTCGGGTCGAGGCGGGCGTGGTCCAGGGCGAACTCGATCGCCCGGGCCATCTCCAGGCCCTCCTTGGTCAGGCCGGTCATGTGGTAGGCGTTGCCGAAGGTGGCGTAGCCGCCCAGCTCGCAGTAGACGCGCGCGCCACGGGCCTTGGCGTGTTCCAGCTCCTCCAGCACGAGGACGGCGCCGCCCTCGCCCATCACGAAGCCGTTGCGGTCGGCGTCGAAGGGGCGGGAGGCGTGAGCGGGGTCGTCGTTGTTCGGCGACGTCGCCTTGATCGCGTCGAAGCACGCCATGGTGATCGGGGAGATCGGCGAGTCCGACGCACCGGCTATGCAGACGTCGGCCCGGCCCTCCTCGATCGTGTGGAAGGCGTACCCGACGGCGTCGAGCCCCGAGGTGCAGCCGGTGGAGACGGTCTGCACCGGACCGCGCGCCTCGAAGCGCTCGGCCACCGTGGCCGCGAGCGTGGCGGGCGTGAACGCCCGGTGCAGCTCCGCGTCCGCCTGCCGGTGGTCCACGTCCCAGCGCTGCCCGCGATGGCTGACCAGCACGTAGTCGTGTTCGAGGCGGGTGGTGCCGCCGACCGCGGTGCCCAGCGACACCCCGACCCGCCACGGGTTCTCCCGCGCCAGGTCGAGACCGGCGTCGCGCACCGCCTCCTCCCCGGCGACCAGCGCGAACTGTATGTACCGGTCGCTGCGGGCGACCTCCTCGGCGGTCAGTCCGTGGGCCGCCGGATCGAAGTCGCACTCGGCGGCGATCCGCGATCTGAGGCCGGCCGGGTCGAAGAAGGAGATGCCCCGCGTCGCGGTCCGCCCGTGCGAGAGCAGGTCCCAGAACGCCCGCGCCCCGATGCCGCCCGGGGCGACGACACCTATGCCGGTGACCGCCACACGCCGGTTCATGAGACGACCTCGGCCGTCTCCTCGGTGTCGACGTGACCGAGCGGCGGGCTCGGGGCCAGCGGCCCGAGGTGGAAGACGATCCGCGCCTCCACCTTGCCGACGTTGCGGAAGCGGTGACGCATGTGCATGGGGATCAACAGCCCCTGCTCCGGCTGGAGAGGCTGGGGCTCGCCGTCCAGGTCGACCTCCAGCTGCCCGCACAGGACGTACACGAACTCCTCGGAGTACGGGTGGTAGTGCTCGCCGATGCGGTCGCCCGGCTGGATGAGCGCGACGCCCATGAAACCGCTGGTGGACCCGACCGTGGCGGGGGTGAGCATGGCGCGCAGATCGCCGCCGCGCCGGGTGTTGGGCTCGACCTCGCTGAGATCCACGACTCTGGGACGGGAATTGATCACGACGTTGCTCCGATCGTGTGCTGTTCCGACAAGGCGGGGGCTGTGCCCACGGGGCGGTGGCTGTGCCCACCGGTCGAGTGGTTCAGGCGCCGGGCGAGCGGCGGTCGGTGACGAGGTCCATCCGGGCCGGCCCGGCGGAGCCCTTGGCGCCGCGTCCGTCCAGGAACCCCTTCAGCTCGGCCGTCTTCGGGGCGAGCGCGGGGTCGTCGGCGCCGACACCGCGCCGTACGTCGACCAGCCGCACCACGACGTCGTCGCGCTGGAAGATCGTGCTCTGCAGGACCGGGGACTTCGGGTCGTCCGCGGCCGACTCGTCCTGCCGGGCCAGCAGCCGGGCCAGCTCCAGGCCGGAGCCGGGCTTCGCCGGGTAGAACAGGGCGTGCCGCTCGGCCTTCGGGTCTTCCTGGGCCGCCGTCACATGGTGGACGGCGGGCAGGGCCGCGCGGGTGAAGAAGACCCGGGCGGAGTCGGCGTCGTCGAGGTCCCGGTCCTGTTCCAGGTAGGGGTTGATGGCCTCCTCGACGGCCCGCACCTCGGGCTGCCGGGCGACGAAGCGCAGCGCCGCGAGCAGGTCGCCGCGTACCTCGATGGCGCGCACCACCCGGTTGCCGTGCATGAACAAGGTGGTGCGGCACAGCCGGGTCGTGTCGTCGACCTTCGGGTTGAGCGAGTTGTACTCGGCGAGGATCTTCGCGACGGCCGGCTCGCTGCCGGGCTTCACGGTGAAGGTGAGCGCGTGACGGATCACGCCGTCACCCATACGGGGCTCGGCCTGCAGGGTGCGCGCGGCGTTCGCCGCCGGGCCACCGGTCTCGCGGACGACGTGGAAACGCAGCGAACGGGTGTCGCGGACGCAGCTGTGCAGTGGCTTCACCATCTCCACGTGCTCCTCGCTGTTCACCCAGGTGAGGAACGGCGGGGCACTTTCCCACTCGCTGGTGATCAGCCACTGGGAGGGGTTCTCGATCGACTGGCACAGCTGGTCGCTGACGTGCCCGGGGACGGACGCGACCTGGTTGCAGAGCTGCTCGTACGCCTCGAGGAACTGCTGCTGGGCGCCGTCGTAGACGTCCACCAGGAGCACGACCCGCAGGCGGGAGCCGTCGAACACGGACTGGGAGACACGCTGTGACACCTGACGGGTCAGCGGGGCGGAGGCGGGAGCGGACGTGGTGGTCATGCGGGGGACATCTCCTTCACGGGAGGGGAGCGGTGAACGTCTGTCGCGGTGGTGCGAGGTGAATTCGCGGTGATGCGAGGTGAACGTGACTCGATCCTGAGCCGGTCCCCACCGGAGCGCGATCCGGATGGACTACGCGGGTGACCGCTCGCCTCTGGGGTGACGGGTCACTTGAGGTGGGCGAAGACGACCAGGTTGTCCTCGTAGTCCTTGGCCGTGTGGTCGTAGTTGCCCGCGCAGGTGATGAGCCGGGCCTCGGCCCGGGGCGTGTCGCCGTACACCCGCTCGCTGGGGAAGGCGTCCTTGGCGTACGTCTTCACGTCGTCGATGACGAAGTGCGCGATGCTCTGGTCGGTCCGCTGCACGTCGAAGACGTCGCCCTTCTTCAGGTAGCGCAGCTCGGCGAAGACGGCGGCGGACGTCTTGGTGTCGACGTGCCCGGCGATGATCGCGGTGCCCGGCTCGCCCGGGGAGGGACCCGCGGCGTGCCAGCCGACGAGGTTGGTGTCGTTCGGGGGCGGGGCCTCGAGCTGCCCCTTGGCGTTGATGGAGAGGTCCGTGAAGGGGGCGTCCACCGAGATCCGGGGGATGCGCAGCCGGACCGGCCGGGAGCGCGGCAGGTGCTTGCCCACCGGCTGCGCGGCGCCCGGGGCCGGGGCGGAGGACCGCATGGGCGGGACGGAGGGGCCCGGGGCCTCGGGGGGCAGAGGCGCCAGCCGGGCCTGCGCCGGGGGGGACGGATCGGACGACGACGCGTCGTTGCCGCCGATCAGGCCCACCGCCAGGATCAGCAGCGCGACGGCGGTCAGCAGGGTCAGGGTCGAGCGGGACCCCTGGCCGGTCGGCTCCGGCTCGTCGGCGGCGGGAGGGGGAGGGGGGACTGCCATCGGGGAACACCTCGGATCGGACACGGCGGCAGGGCGGACGGGGCGGGGCTCAGAGCCGGCCGTGCGGCCGCCACACGATGCACCGGTGGCGGCCGCGGCTCTATCGCGTCCGGCATGGTCAGGCCAGGCCGTGTGCCGACTTCTTACGGCGCACGCCGTAGAGACCGGCTCCGGCGACCGCCAGGACGGCCAGACCGCCCGCGGTCACGCCAGGCCCGGCCAGGGCTCCACCGCCGGTGTGCACACCGCCGTGGGGCTTGCCGTAGCCCTTGTCGTGCTCCTTGCCGTACCCGGAGTCGTCCTTCTTGCCGTAGTCGGAGTCCTCCTTGCCGTACCCGGAGTCCTCCTTGCTCCAGGAGTCCTCCTTGCCGCTGTCTTCCTTGCTCCAGTCCTTGCTGCCCTTGTCGTGGTCGTCCGTGACGAGGGTCAGCGCGCCGCCGCCGGTGTGGACGCCGCCGTGGGGCTTGCCGTAGCCCTTGTCGTGGTCCTTGCCGTACCCGGAGTCTTCCTTCTTGCCGTAGTCGGAGTCTTCCTTCTTGCCGTAGTCGGAGTCGTCCTTCTTGCCGTAGTCGGAGTCCTCCTTGCCGTACGAGTCGTCCTTCTTCTCGGACGAGTCGTCCTTCTTCTCCGACGAGTCGTCCTTCTTGCTGTAGGACGAGTCGCCCTTCTCCCAGTCACCGTCGGCCGCGTAGGCCCCGGGCGCGGTGATGGCGAGGACGGCCGAGGCCGCCGCGGTGGCCAGGATCATGCGAGCAGAACGCATTGACGGATTTCCTTTCGGCACGGCCGGGCAGCTGGCGTTGCGTCAGCTGAATGACCCGGCCCTGACGTGATCCACCGTCAGGCAGTCCGCTCCCGCCCACCACTCGGGGCGCTCACGCGGGTGAACGGATGCGGCAAACGAGTCGGGGGGGGGCCCCGGGGGGGGGGGGGGGGGCGGCGGCGGGGGGGGGGGGGGGGGGGGTGGGACACTGTCAAGCGGAGCGACTACCGACCCAACGAGCGGAGCCGGCCGGGT
>NZ_JBIWGA010000023.1:21575-160089 GCF_044763345.1 Streptomyces sp. NPDC096132 | reverse complement strand
GGTGCGGCGGTGGGGGTACCTCCCGCTCGAGCGAAGCCGAGAGTGGGGGAGCGTGCCGGGCGCCGTGGGTGCTGTGCGGGACTTTCACAACACCCCCTAGGCCCGCTTCCCTGCCCATCGGTCCCAACTGGCCTTGCGGAAGGTGTGGTTGTTGTGCGCCATACCTGTGTATCTCCTGTGCGTGACGGGGGGTCCGGGACTATGGTGCCGGAAGAGGCGGTGGCAGCAACGGGGGCCATGCACCGCCCTCTTTCCCTTTTCTCGCCCTGTGTACCGGGGTTGACATCCCGCCCCCACGAGGGACACACACCATGCTTTCTGCGATACGTCTGCGCGGCTGGTTAAGACTTCGTACGGCGGCCGTCGCGCTCGGCGCGACCGTCCTGGTCGCCGGTCCGCTGCCCGGTCTGCCCGACGCGGCCGAGGCGGCGCCGGGGCCGATGCTGGGCCGCTGTATGGACAAGTACGGCACGAGCCCGACGCCGCCGCCGGCCTACAAACTGCCCGGCTACAAGCCCGCCGGTGCGAACCAGTGGAAGACGCCGAACGCCGAGGACCGCTTCTACGGCTACGACCACCTCGCCAAGGGCTTCGAAGCCCTCACCGATCCGGACCTGATCGACCTTCCCCAGGGCGACAACCCCAAGAAGTACGCGTGGGGCACGCCCGAGAACGCCGTGGCCACCTGGAAGGAGAAGCAGGCCGGCAACAAACCCTACGAGGGTTCGTTCAACGAGTGGCTGAACAACATCTACTCCCGCAACGAGGGCAACAACAAGCGGGGCAACGCCTTCGAGTCCGAGGTCGTGAAGTACTTCAACCTCGGCGGGGTGGACTGGATCTGCCAGAAGAACCTCCGTGATCTCAACCCCACGCTGTACCGGGATCTGGAGCGGACGCTCGGCCGGGACGTGATGAAGGACGGCCGGGTCTTCGACGCGGTCAACCAGCGCACGCGTACCGTCTACGAGATCAAGTCCGGGGTCGGGTACGACGCCCGGCAGTTGAAGATCGACGCCGAGCTGGTGCGCCGGGGCTGGAAGGTCGTCTACATCAACGGGCAGGAGCCCGACGCGAAGACGGTCGAGAAGTACAAGGCCGCCGGCGTGCGGTACTACCGGCACGCGGCCACACCGAACCCGCGCTTCAGCGTCGGCACGTACACCCCGCGCGACACCCAGCTGATGACGCCGAACCCGAACCGGCCCTCCTTCGGGTCCGGCGGAGACATGGCCCGCAGGTCCGCGCCCACCCCGGAGGACGCCCGCCGTCAGATCGAGCGGGCCCGCGGTCTGATCCAGCAGCCGGGCAACGGTCTGCGCAGCCCCGGCGGTGTCGACTTCTCCACCCTCGACATCTCCTACATCGGGCAGACCAGCACCGGGAACGTCTCCTACGCCTTCAGCGCGAAGAACACCGACGACGAGACCGCGCCCGGCTACGGCGGCAAGGAGAAGGCCCAGCTCATCTCGGACGCCTTCTTCACCTGGCTGGCGCTGACTCCCGATCACTTCTGGGTCAATCTCAACCCGGACGACCCGAACACGATCATGGAGGCGCCGTTCGACAAGACCGACGCCGGTCGCGTCCTCCTCGAGGCCGACATGGAGATGAAGCACGACTTCGGTCGCGCCGAGGACCCGAAGACCGAGGCCGGAAAGCGGTTCTGGGACGGGATCACCAGGGTCGACGGCAAGCCCTGCATGGGATCCACCCGCAACTGGATCGTCCCGAAGAAGGCCGAGGTCCGCATCGAGAACGACGGCGCGTACATCCTCAGCGCCCCGCTCGAGGTCAAGACCGTCGCCCAGGACTACAACACGCCCGGGCCCGGTGGCGGCATGCCCTGCACCCTGACCGAGGCGCAGACCGCCCACAACATGGCCGTCTACCGGCAGACGGTGCTGCCGGTGGTCGAGAAGCAGGTCAACGAGGACCCGAAATACGCCGATCTGCGCCGCGTCTACAAGGCCCGCATCGCCGCCGAGTACGTCCGCCAGACCGTCGCCCGGGACCCGAGGGCCTTCGGCGGCTCCTTCAGCAGGATCATCGACAGCGACCAGGTCAAGCGCTGGCCCCTGCGCGGCAAGAACGCCGGCTGGGACAAGACGACCGTCTGGAAGGAGATGAAGCGGTCGTACACCGAGGGCGACTTCAAGTACGAGATCCCCGTCGGCGGCGAGGTCTGGGTCTACACGGTCGGCGGCGTCGACCTGACCAAGCAGCCGCAGCAGAAGGTCAGCAAGGCTCAGTTCCAGTCCGAGAAGCCCAACCTGCCCTCCGTCACGAAGGGTTCGCGCAACGAGGCCCTCGGCTACCAGGCGACCGGCACCACGGTGATGGGCGGCGACAACAGCGGCCGGTCCGGCGGCGGCACGCCCGGGCCCACCCCGTCGGGCAGCCCGACCGGCGAGCCCACCGGCACACCGACCGGCACGCCGCCCTCCACCCAGACCCCGGGACCGGCACCGTCCGGCAACGGCGGCCACGGCACCACGCCCGCCGGGAGCGGTGACCAGGGCGGCAGTATGGCCGACACCGGCACCCAGGTGATGGTCGTCGCCGGGATCGCCGCCGCGCTCCTCGCCGTCGGCGGGGCGCTGGTCTGGATCAGGCGCAGGCGCTCCGTGAACGGCTGACCGACATTGCCTCGCTGAGGCACTGCGTACGACTCGGGCTCGTCGCGCCATGCGACGGGCCCGGTCTTCGTTTTTCGGTCAACCACTCGCGAATGCCGGGCGGTTGTGGAACCGCCCCGTCAGAGTTGTTCCAAAGGATCACCAGCAGGCGGCGTTCGGGACGGGATGCGGTGAAGACGCGGTTCGCAGTGCTCGGGGAGATCGAGGCGTGCGTGGACGGCAGGCCGGTGGACCTCGGGCATCTGCGGCAGCGGTCGGTGCTGGCCGCGCTGCTGGTGGACGTCGACCGGACCGTCCCGGTGGACCGGCTGGCCGACCGGGTCTGGGGCGATCGGCCGCCTCAGCGGTGGCGTCCCACGCTCTACAGCTACCTCTCCCGTCTGCGGCAGGCCCTGGAGTCGGCCGGGGACGGCGGGGCCGGGAACGACGGGGCCGCGATCCGCAGGGAGCCCGGCGGGTATCGACTCGCGGCCGAGGCCTCGGCCGTGGATCTGCACCGGTTCCGCGACCTCGTGGCGCGGGCGCGGGACACGGCGGTGGACGACGCGGCCGCCGCGCTGCTCGACCGGGCCCTTCGGCTGTGGCGCGGGCCCGCGTTCGGGAGCCTGGAGACGCCCTGGTTCAGCGAGTTGCGTGAGGCCCTCGGCCACGAGCGGTTCCTCGTGGAGCTGGACCGCAACGACCTCGCGCTGCGCCGCGGCCGTCACACCGAGGTGCTCGCCGATCTCTCCGCGCAGATCGCGGCGCACCCGCTGGACGAGCGACTGGCCGGTCAGCTGATGCTCGCCCTCCACCGTTCCGGCCGCTCGGCCGAGGCGCTGGGGCACTACCAGCGGACCCGCCGGATGCTCGCCGACGAGCTGGGCATCGATCCGGGGCCGCCACTGCGGCAACTGCACCAGCGGATCCTCACCGCCGACGCCTCCCTCGCCGGTCCGGACCGCCCGTCCGCGACGCCCCCTGCTCCCGCACCCCCTTCTCCCGCCCCCTCCTCCCCCGTCCCGCGTCAACTGCCCGCCTCGCCCGCTCTGTTCACCGGACGTGACGAGGAGTTGGAGCAGCTCACCAAGGCCGTCGCGGACGGGCCGGACGGTGCTGTCGCGGTCTCGGTGATCTGCGGGCCGGGCGGCGTCGGCAAGAGCTGGCTGGCAGCCCAGTGGGCCGGCCGGAACACGCACCGCTTCCCCGACGGGCAGCTGTACGTCGACCTGCACGGATTCGACCCCCGTACGCCGCCCTTGCCCGCCCATGTGGCCCTGCGCGGGTTCCTGGACGCCCTGGGCATCGCGCGTGACCGCGTTCCCACGGAGGTCGGGGCCCAGTCCGCCCTGTACCGGAGTCTGCTGGCGGACCGGCGCATGCTGATCGTCCTGGACGACGCCCGCGACGCCGACCAGGTGCGTCCGCTGCTGCCGGGCAGCCCGTCCTGCGCCGTCCTCGTCACCAGCCGCGGTCGGCTGACCGCGCTGGTCACGGCGCACGGGGCCCGTCCGCTGCGGGTGGACGTCCTCGGCGCGTCGGAGGCACACGCGCTGCTGGTGCGCCGCCTGGGTGCGGAGCGCGCCTCCGCGGAGCCCGAGGCCGTCGCCGCCCTGGTGGAGCACTGCGGCGGTCTGCCGCTGGCCCTCGGTGTGGTGGCCGCCCGTGCGGTGATGCACCCCGACTTCCGGCTCGCCGTCCTCGCCGAGGAACTCGTCCGGGCCGCCGACCGCCTCAGCGCGCTCGACCCCGGTGATCTGACGCTCAACGTGCGCGCGGTCTTCGCCTCCTCCCACCGGGCCCTCACCCCGTCGGCGGGCCGGCTCTTCTCCTTCCTGGGGCTGGTGCGGGGGCCGGACATCGGCCTCGCGGCGGCCGCGAGTCTGGCGGGTCTCTCCCCGGAGCGGGCCCGGGGGCTGCTGGCCGAGCTGGAGACCGCGCACATGCTGCGGCAGCACCGCCCCGGGCGGTACCGCATGCACGACCTGATCCGGCTGTACGCCGCCGAGCTCGCCGACGGCATCCCCGGTCATGAGGCCGCGCCCGCCCTGGACCGGCTGCTCGACCACTATCTGCACTCGGCCTTCGCCGCGAACCGGCTGCTGGACGGCCCGTACACCCCCTTCCGGCCCGAACCCGCGCCTCCGGCCGACGGCAGCCGTCCCGTGGTCCCGGCCGACACCGCGGCCGCGCTCCAGTGGTTCCACGACGAGCACGAGTGTCTGCTCGCGGCCCAGTCGCAGGCCGCCGGTCTCGGCCGCCACCGGGTCGTGTGGCAGCTGGCCTGGACGCTCATCTCGTACCACCTGCGCGGTCACCGTCTCCAGGAGTACGTCACCGTGTGGGAGGCCGGCCTGGCGGCGGCCGAGCACGAGGACGAGCGCCCCGAGGCCAGGATCCTGGCGCACTGGCGCCTGGGATTCGCGAGTGCCCGCAGCGGTGACCACGCGCAGGCGGAGGAGCGGCTGCGCCTCGCCCTCGACCTGGCCGAACGTGCCGGCGACCTCGCGGGTCAGGCGCACGTCCATCGCACCCTGGGGCGGGTCTGGGAGGAGAGGGGGGACAACGAACGCGCCCTGGACCACGCGAGGCACGCCCTGCGTCTGTACCGGAAGGGGGATCAGCCGTTCTGGCTGGCGAACCAGCTCAACGCGGTCGGCTGGATGCACGCCCGGCTCGGCCTCTATCCGCAGGCCCAGGCCCACTGCGAGCAGGCCCTCGCCCTCTTCCGCGCCAACGGCCTCCCGGACCACGGGGCGCCGGCCCTGGACAGCCTGGGCTACATCGCCCACCACACCGGCCGGCACCGTGCCGCCCTGGACCACTACGAGCAGGCCCTGGCCGTGTTCCGGGAGGTCGGCGACACCGCCAACGAGGCCGACACCCTCGTCAACGCCGGTGAGGCCCATCGGGCCCTGCGCCAGTACGAGGACGCGCGCCGGGCCTGGCGGCGGGCTCTGGAGATCTACCGGTCCCAGAACCGCGCCGCCGAGGCCGACCGCCTGCACGACCGCCTGCGGACGCTCGACACGCCATAGCCGGGCAGGCGCACCAGCCGTGGTGGCGCCGGGCGGGCCGCTTCCCCCGTGTCCCGCCCGGCACCACCGCATCCCGCATCCCCCGGTGCGGGCCCCCGTGGCCGGTCAGTACCAGGAGCTGCAGCCGCTGTTGCAGACGCGGACGTGGAACTTGGCGACGTCGCTGAAGCCTCCGCTGGTGCTGCCGCCACGCGAGGTGACGGTCTGCACGGAGCCGTCGTAGTAGATCTGCGCGTACACCCGGGACGAGGCGCCGCTCACCGAGAAGTCGCCCTCGTACAGCCCGCCGCCCTGCGCGTAGTAGTACTTGCAGACGTAGGCGGAGCCGCCTCCGGGTGCGCTCATGGTCTTGCAGCCGCCGGCCGCGTTGGCCGTGCCCGGCACGGCCAGGAGACCGACGGCCGCGGCACCGGCCGTCAGCAGCACGGAAAGCGTTCGCTTCATGGGGGGTTCCCTTCCTGACGCTGTCGCAGGAGTCCGGCGAGGGCCGAGTGCCTTCGCCGGACTCCACACTGGCGACCCGCCTTTGTGGGTACCTTGCCCAGACCTTGAATCGGCTGGTCAGCGCCGTTCTAGGCCCTGCGCAGGCGGAGCGTGACGAGCTGGAACGGGCGCAGGCGTACGGAGAGCCGGTTGCCCTCGGTCCGAGGTGCCGGGGTGTCGGTGAGGGGCCGTTCCAGCAGGTCGGTGACGGTGACGCCGGCGAGGTCGAAGCCCGCGGTGAGCGTGGCGTGGGCGCGGGCGCCGTGTGCCTCGTGGAAGCGGACCACCACGTCGCCGCTGCCGTCGTCGGCCAGTTTGACGGCCGTGACCACCACCTGGTCCCGGTCGACGCCGATCAGCGGGGCGACGTCCCGGGCGCCGCTCAGCGTGCGGGCGGGCAGGTTGATCCGCCACCCCTCGCGCACGGCGTCGCCGATCGTGGCGCCGGGCACCAGGGCGTGCCGGAAGCGGTGGATGCCCTGGTCGGTCTCGGGGTCGGGGAAGCGCGGGGCACGCAGGAGCGAGACCCGGAGGGTGGTGGTCGTTCCGCCGTCGCCGCCGGCCTCGTCGCGGACCGTGCGGGTGACGTCGTGGCCGTAGGTGGAGTCGTTGACGACCGCGACGCCCCAGCCAGGCTCCTCCAGGTGGACGAATCGGTGGTTGCAGGCCTCGAACCGGGCCGCCTCCCAGCTGGTGTTGGTGTGCGTGGGCCGGTGGAAGTGCCCGAACTGGGTCTCGGACGCGTACCGTTCGGCGTGCACGTCGAGCGGGAAGGCGAGCTTGAGGAACTTCTCCGTCTCGTGCCAGTCGACCTCCGTGTCGATGACCAGCCGCCGCTCCCCCGGTGGCAGCGACAGCACCTGGACGGCGCGCGACGCGCCGAAGGACCGTACGATCCGCACCGACACGCCGTCCTCACCCGCGGTGATCTCATCGGCGTCGGTGAGGTCGGTGACCGTGTTGCGGTAGAACTCGTCGACGTCCCAGGCGTCCCACATGTTGGGGAAGTCGGGGTGGAGCTGCAGGAGGTTGGCGGTGCGGCCGGGGGCGACGCTCTCCCGGTCGGCCTCGATGTCGTAGGCCGAGACCACCAGTCCGCGGGCGTCGATCGCGACTCGGAGCAGGCCGTTGTCGAGGAGGTGTCCGCCGTCCGGGCGGCCGGTGACGGTGGTACGGCCTTGGACGGCGGCGGTGGTGGCGCCGCCCGCGGGGACTCCGTGGCGGGTGTGCGGGGCCGGGTTGAAGACGAGTGGCGTGGTGCCCTCGCCGGCCAGGGAGCGCTGGGCCGCCTCGATGATCGCGGTCAGTTCTCCGGCCAGTCGGGCGTAGGTCGCCCGGGCCTCGCGGTGCACCCAGGCGATGGAGGAGCCGGGCAGGATGTCGTGGAACTGGTGGAGCAGAACCGTCTTCCAGATGCGGTCCAACTCCTCGTACGGGTAGGGAAATCCGGTGCGTACGGCGGCCGTGGCGGCCCACAGTTCGGCCTCGCGCAGGAGGTGTTCGCTGCGGCGGTTGCCCTGTTTGGTGCCGGCCTGGCTGGTGAGGGTGGCGCGGTGCAGTTCGAGGTACAACTCGCCCACCCAGACCGGCGGTTCGGGGTGTTCGGCGGCGGCCTTGGTGAAGAAGTCCGCGGGGGTCTCCCAGGTGACGGTCGCGGAGCCTTCGAGGTCGCGCAGCCGGGCCGCCTTCGCGATCATCTCGCGGGTCGTGCCGCCTCCGCCGTCGCCCCATCCGGTGGGGGCGAGGGAGTGGCGGGCGACGCCCTTGTCCTTGAAGTTGCGTGCCGCGTGGGCGATCTCGCTGCCCCGCATGGAGCAGTTGTAGGTGTCCACCGGCGGGAAGTGGGTGAAGATCCGGGTGCCGTCGATGCCCTCCCAACGGAAGGTGTGGTGCGGGAACTTGTTCGTCTGCGACCAGGAGATCTTCTGGGTCAGCAGGTACCGGGAGCCGGCCGCCTTGATGATCTGTGGGAGGCCGGCGGCGAATCCGAAGGTGTCGGGCAGCCAGGCCTCGTCGTTCTCGATGCCGAACTCGTCGAGGAAGAACCTTTTGCCGTGCACGAACTGACGGGCCATCGCCTCCGAGCCCGGCATGTTGGTGTCCGACTCCACCCACATGCCGCCGGCCGGCACGAAGCGTCCGTCCGCCACCGCCTTCTTCACCCGCGCCCACACCTCGGGCCGGTGCTCCTTCACCCACGCCCACTGCTGGGCCTGGGACATGGCGAAGACGAACTCGGGCTCGTCGTCGAGGAGTGCCGTCATGTTCGAGGTCGTACGGGCGACCTTGCGGACCGTCTCGCGCAGTGGCCACAGCCACGCCGAGTCGATGTGCGCGTGGCCGACGGCGCTGATGCGGTGGGCGGAGGGCGTGGCGGGTGCCGACAGGACCCCGGTCAGACGTGCACGGGCCTCGGCCGCGGTGCCGCCCACGTCCTGGAGGTCCACGGCGTCGAGCGCCCGTTCCACCGCCCGCAGGATCTCCCAGCGCCGGGCCGACTCCACGGGCAGCTCGGCCATCAGCTCGCCCAGCACCTCCAGGTCGATCACCAGCTGCCACACCGTCTCGTCGAAGACGGCGAGGTCCATGCGGGTGAGGGTGTACTGCGGTTCGCTTCCGGCGGTGTCCTTGTCGCCCAGCCGCGTGGGCAGGAAGGGGTGGTAGTCGAGGATGACGGGGTTGGAGGCGGCCTCGACGTGCAGGCGCACCTCCTCGCCCCCCGCGACGGGTGCGCCGACGCGCACCCACTGGTTGCGTGGATTCAGGCCCTTCACCGGGGTGCCGTCGGGCCGGTAGACCAGGCCCTCGCACTGGAAGCCGGGCATGTTCTCGTCGAAGCCGAGGTCGAGCAGCGCCTCGACGGTCCGGCCGGCCCATGTCTCGGGAACCGTCCCGGTGACGCGGAACCAGCTGGTCCCCCAGGGAGCACCCCAGCGGGCACCCACCGCGATCGGCTCGGGCTCGGCCGCCAGTCCTTCGGCCACCGGTACCGGTTCGCCGGGCGCGTGCCACACCGCCACGTCGAGCGGCACGGACTCGGGGTACACGGCGGGGCGGATGCGCTCGTCGAGGACGCGCCGTAGACGGCCTTCGATCAGGCTGCGGTCGTCATGCATGCGGGGCACTCCAAAGCTGGGCGGGACGGTTTACCAGGTGTGGGTCAGGGTGACGGGGTCCGACGCTGTGTAGAGCTCCCCTACCGCACGCAGTTCGAACCGTGCCGCCGCCTCACCCTGCTCCGGCGCCAGTCCGCCGACGAAGAAGGCCGTCTGACAGGTGCCGCCGAGGAAGCGCCGGGTGCCGTCGGGCAGGACGCGGTGCAGCGTGTACTGGCGTACGTCGACGGCGGGGGCGTTCCAGGCGAGGCGCAGATCGCCTCCGGAGGCGGCCGTGATCCGCGGGCCTAAGGGGGCGGCGGGGGTGCGCGGCTCGTCGCGGACGGCGAGCGCGCCGAGCCGCCAGCTCACCGCGCCGTCGCCGCCGGCGAGCCGGACACCGAGCGCGTGGACGGTCCCGGACAGGCCGGAGAGCCGTACCGCCGAGGTCCGCCAGCCGTCGCCGCTCCCCACCGGCAGAAAGGTGTACGGCGGTGTCGTCCCCGGTGTGTCCGGCTCGGCGGTGGCCACGGCCAGTTCGACGCTCACGCTTCCGGAGTCGGTGCGATGGGTCAGCTCGACCACCGTGTCGGCGCCGATCGGAAGCCGGGTCGCGTAGAGGTCCAGTACGGCCGGCTCGTCCAGGGCGCCCGACACCAGCACGCTGCTGCCGCCGCGCCAGGCGTCCGCGAAGTCGAAGGCGACGGCGGGCCGTGTCCCCTCGGTGTGGACCGCCCACTGCCGGGAGGGCAGCCGGTCCTGGAGCCCGAGGTGGTTCCACGGGGTCTGGGACGTGACCGTGCCGTCCTCGTACCAGCGCAGCCCGTGTCCGGTGTTGAAGACGCTCGCGAACGGCAGCTCGGTCGCCGTGGAGCGGTCCGCCACCGACACGGCGGGCGCCCGCCAGGTGTCCGTGCCGTCCGGGCGGGAGGGGTCGAGCGAGCGTCCGGTCCAGAACCGGTCGTCGGCCGCGTGGAAGTCGGCCGGTGCCCTGCCGCCCGAGGGAAGGTGGTTGCGGGTCCACTCGGGCCGGTAGAGGCCCAGCGAGGCGACGTGCGCCTTGTTCGTGGGCACGATCGCGTCCCAGTTGACGGACCTGTTCGAGCCGCTCGCCTCCACGTCGACGCCGGCCCACAACTCGTAGCGACTGCGGCCGAGTTGCTCTGCCCGCGTCCCGGAGGACGCGAGGGTGCTCGCCGACCAGCGGAAGTCCACGAACATGTCGTCGGCGGTCCGGAAGAACGCCTGGTTCTGGGTGTTGAGCGCGCCCTGCCAGCTCACCGTGCCGTTCACGGTCATCGCGTCGTACCAGGTCACCCGTTGTCCCCGGGCCGCGGCGAGGGTCTTCAGCTCGGTGAGGAAACCCAGCATGTCGGTGCCCAGGGCGGTGTTGCCGCCGCCGGTCTCGGCGTTGACGAACCAGCCGTCGAAGCCGTGGGCGGCGGCCACCGTGACGAGTTGGGCGGCGAGCGGGTAGTGACCGCTCGCGTCCTTCTGGACCAGGTCGCGGGTCCACTGGAGCTGTCCGCCGTAGGCGACGGGCGGCAGGAAGATGTTGCCGAGGACGGGGACGCCGTGCCGGTGGGCGGCGTCGACGATCGGGGCGTTCGGGGCGAGGATCAGTCCCTCGCCGGACGAGCCGCCCCAGAAGACCAGTTCGTCGATGTAGGCCCAGTGGGCGAAGGCGTAGTAGTCGGCGGTGGCGGCTCCCTGGGAGGGGTTGAGGGAGGTGGGGCCGAAGGAGACCAGGGACTGGATGCGGGCCTGGCCCGAGCGGGCGGTGGCGTTCGCCGGGGTCGGGGTGAAGCGGGGTGCGAGCGGTACGGACGCCGCGTTGAAGGCGAGGTCGGCGTCGTCGGCGGCGGTCCAGTTCTTCAGGCTGCGCCAGGTGATGCCGCTGCCGGGGGTGCCCGAGGGCAGGGAGTCGGGGTACCAGTAGGCGGCGTACGGCTGGAGCGTCGCGGCGGCCCGCGGGCCGGCCGGCGTGTCCGCGGCGGTCGCGGTCCGGGTGGGCAGCAGGGCGGCCGCGCCGGCGGCGAGCAGGACGGTGCGTCTGGTGGGGGGGTTCACGAGCGGGTGCCTCCTTGTGGGGTGGGGAGTACCTGATCGGGGGTGACGGTCTCGGTGATGCCGCGCCGGGTGAGGTGGTCCTTGTCGTCGGCGTGGGTGTCGAGGACGGTGGTGGGGCGGGCGCCGTCCGTGGTGAGCCGGAAGAAGGCGTCGTAGACGGGTCCGCCGGGGGCGCAGCGCGAGCGGACGGACGGGTCGGCGGGGACGACCAGCGCCGTGGAGCGGACCGCGGGGACCGTCCGCGGCTCCCGTGCCGCCCGCGCGAGTACCCGGGCGGTGTCCTTCGGGACTCGGGCGTTGGTCAACAGGCCCAGCGTGTACTCCAGTTCGGGAAAGTCGGCGAGCCCGCGGGACACGTCGTGGGAGCACCACCAGGTGATGCCCCACAGGTCGGGGCAGTCCAGGACGTTGCGCACGGTCGCCTCGGTGAAGGCGGCGGCGTGTTCGGGCGGGACGAGGGGCGCGGGCGCGCCGACCTCCTGGAGCCACACGGGCCGGTGCGGGTCCTCGGCCCAGGCCTTGCTGAGCTCGACGAGGTACGCGGCGTGGTGCTCGGCCGGGACGGAGGCCCGGCCGTGCCGCTGGGCGGTGCCGTTGAAGATCCAGGAGTGCACGGCGGTGACGGCGCCGCGCCGGGCGGCCTGCCCCGGGGTGAAGGGCTGGTCGTCCTGGTACCAGGTCGCGTCGTACTCGGCGTGCAGATGCAGCCGGCCGGGCGCGCCCCCCTCGCAGGCGGCGAGCATCCGCTCCAGCCAGGCGTCGATCCGGTCGGGGGTCGCCCGGTCGGGGTCGGGGTGCGGCCCGGCGGCGAACTGGTTGACCTCGTTGCCGAGGGTGATGCCGAGGAAGTTGGGGCGGTCGGCGAGGGCGGCGGCGAGGGTGCGCAGATAGGCGGCCTGGCCGTCGAGCACCCTCGGGTCGGTGAAGAGGTTGCGCCGGTGCCAGGTCCGGGTCCAGGCCGGCAGGAAGTCGAAGCTGCTGAGGTGTCCCTGCAGACCGTCCACGTTGACGTCGAGCCCGCGTTCGGCGGCCGCGTCCACCAGGTGCACCAGTTGGTCGACGGCCCGGGGGCGGATCAGCGTCCGGTTGGGCTGGAAGTACGGCCACAGCGGGAAGACCCGGATGTGGTCGAGGCCCAGGGCGGCGATCGAGTCGAGGTCGGCGCGTACGGAGTCGAGGTCGAAGTCGAGCCAGTGGTGGAACCATCCTTCGCTCGGGGTGTAGTTGACGCCGAAGCGCACGGCAGGAGGCATGCGGTGTCCTTGCACTGAGTGGGGGGTGTCAGCCCTTGACGGCTCCTTCGCCGACGCCGCGGAAGAAGTACCGCTGGAGACAGGCGAAGAGGGCGATCAGCGGTGCCACGGCGATGACGGTGCCGGCGGCGACCAGGCGTTCGTCGTTGGCGAAGGTGCCGTGCAGGTAGTTCAGGCCGATGGTGAGGGTGAACTTCGACGGGTCGCTGAGCACGATGAGCGGCCACAGGAAGTCGTCCCAGGCGCCCATGAAGGCGAAGATCGCGACCACGGCGAGGGTGCCCTTGACCGAGGGCACCGCGATGCGCAGGAACCGCTGCCACACGTTGGCCCCGTCGACGAAGGCCGCCTCCTCGATCTCGTACGGCAGGTTGAGGAAGGCGTTGCGCATGAGCAGGACGTTCACCGCTCCGATGCAGCCGGGCAGCACCACGCCGATCAGGGTGTTGTTGAGGCCGAGTTCCCGCATGGTCGTGAACTGGGCGATGATGATGCCCTCGACCGGGACCAGCATGGCGAGCACGAAGGCTAGCGTGGCCGCCCGGCGCCCCCGGTAGCGCAGCCGGGCGAGCGCGTAGCCGGCGAGGGCCGAACCGACGCAGTTGGTGACGACGTTGGCGCCCGCGACCTTCAGCGAGTTGAGGGCGTAGTCCCACACGGGGATGGTGTCGGCGACCCGCTGGTAGTTGTGCAGGGTCGGGTCGGCGGGCGTGAAGGAGGGCGGGGAGCTGTAGATGTCCTCGGTGGGGCCCTTGAGCGAGGTGGACAGCTGCCAGAGGAACGGGCCGACGGTCAGGGCGAGGACGGCGAGCAGCAGTACATAGCGCAGGGCGAGTTCGCCGAGCCGGACGCGGCGGCCGTGCTCGTCGGTGATGCGGGGTTCCCGGGCGACGGCCGGCCGTTGCCCGGGCCGTGTCCTCTCCAGCACGCTCACGCCCGGTCCTCCTTCCGGTCGGCGCGCAGCACGAGCAGCATCAGCGCGACGGTCACGGCGAAGACGACGACCGAGAGGGCGGAGGCGTAGCCGACGCGGCCGGTGAGGCCGGTGCCGGTGCGCTGGACCAGCATGACGAGGGTGGTGTCCTCGCCCGCCGGGCCGCCGCTGGGTCCCGCCATCAGGTACACCTCGGAGAACACCTTGAAGGCGGCGACGGACGACAGCGCGCCGACCAGGACCATGGTGGAGCGGACGGCGGGAACGGTCACCGTCAGGAAGCGGCGTACGGCGCCCGCGCCGTCCACCGCGGCGGCCTCGTGCAGTTCTCGGGGCACGCCGGTGAGTGCCGCAAGATAGATGATCATGTAGTAGCCGAGGCCCTTCCACACGGTGACCGCCATGGCGCTCAGCAGGAGCAGCCACTGGTCGCTGAGGAAGCCGACGTGGCCCGCGCCGAGCGTCTCCAGCAGCGAGTTGACCAGGCCGCGTTCGTCGAGCAGCCACACCCAGATGAGTCCGACCACGACGATCGAGGCGACGACCGGGGTGTAGAAGGCGGAGCGGAAGAAGGTGATGCCGGGGATGTTCTTCTGCACGAGGAGCGCGAGCAGCAGCGGCAGCACCACGAGGGCGGGGACGACTCCGAGGACGTAGAGCGTGCTGTTGCGCAGGCCGGTCCAGAACATGTCGTCGTGGAGCATCTCGCGGTAGTTGGCGAGGCCCACGAACTCGCCCGGGATCAGGGTGCGGCGGTCGGTGAGGGAGTTGGCCAGCGTGGAGAAGAACGGGTAGAGCACGAAGACGCCGGCGATCAGCAGTCCCGGGGCGGCGAACAGCCAGGGACTGGTGGGCAGTTGGCGGCGCACTCTCGAGACGGCGGCCATCCGATCAGCCCTGCTGCCTCAGCAGCGTGTCGCACTTCTTGACAGCGTTGTCGAGGGCTTCCTTCGGGCTCTCCTTGCCCTGCAGCGCCTTGGCGACCTCGTTGCGCAGCGCGGTCTTCATCTGCTCGCTGAACAGCACCGGCGTGTAATTGACCGCGTTCTTCAGGGACTTGGCGGCGGCGATCCGAACGCGGGTCTCGTCGGTGCCGTCCTCCTTCGTGAAGTACGGGTCGTCCAGCGAACCGGCGGTGCTGGGGAAGATGGCGACCTGCTGGGCGAACGACATCTGGTGCTCGGCGTCGGTGACGTAGTGGGCGAAGGCGACGGCGGCGGGCTTGCGCTTGCTCTGGGCGTTCACCATCACGCCCATCACGTACATGTTGACGTGGCCGGTGCTGGTGATCTGGTCGGTGATGCCGATGTTCTTGTAGAGGTTCGGCGCCTGCTTCTTGAAGTTGCCGAGGTCCAGGGCGCTTCCGGGGTTCATGGCGACGGCGCCGGTGAGGAACTTCTTGCCGGAGGACTCGGGGGTGGCGGTCAGCGCCTGCGGGTCCAGGGCCTTGGCGTCGTACAACTCCTTGTACTTGGTGAGGAGTTCGACGCCCTTGCTGTCGTTGAAGGCGAAGGCGGTGCCGTCGTCGTTCATGAGGGGGACGCCGTAGCGGCCGAAGTCCTCGACGGTGGGCACGTTGGCGAGCGTGGCGACCTTGCCGTCGCTCTTGCGCGCCAGTTCGAGGGCGTCGGCGAAGAGTTCGTCGTACGTCTTCGGCGGCTGCTCGGGGTCGAGTCCGGCCTGCCGGAACAGGGTCTTGTTGTAGAAGAGCGGCCCGGTGTTGAGGTACCAGGGGAAGGCGTACGTGCCCGTCATGCCGGGCACCTGGTGGCTCGCCCAGGCCCCTTCCAGGTACTCCTTCTCGTACTTTCCGGCGGCCTTGTCGAGGTCGAGCGCGAGCCCGGCCTTGGCCAGCGGGGCGACCAGGTCGGGCGAGACGTTGACGACGTCCGGCAGGGTGCCGCCGGCCGCGTCCGCGCTGATCTTGTCGGCGTAGCCCTCGGCCGGCTGGTCGATCCACTTCACGTCGGTGCCGGGGTACTCCTTCTCGAAGTCGGCGATCACGCCCTCGAAGTAGGGCTTGAAGTTGGCGCGCAGGTTCCAGGTCTGGAAGGTGATCTCGCCCTCGACCTTGCCCGAGGCGTCGGCCGAGCCGGTGTCGTCGCTCCCGGAGCCGCAGGCGCTCAGCGGCAGGGCGACGACACAGGCGGCGGCGACGGCGAGGACTCTGCGGGAAATACGCACGGTGAAACGGCCTCCCTTGGGGTGGAGTTGGCCAACGACCGAGACCCTGCACGGCGGTTCACCGGCACGTCAATGGCGTGCGCCCAGCTAATTTCATTAGTTGCTTATACGCATTAGGGTGTTTGAGCTGAACCGCATTAGTGCATACTGGCCGGAAATTCCTCGCGGGAAATGGGGAAGCACCTTGTCAGGCAGGCGGTCGCCGGCGCGCCGGCCCACCATGAAGGACATCGCGCAGCGCGCCGGTGTCTCCCAGAGCGCGGTCTCCTTCGCGCTCAACGGACGTCCGGGGGTCTCGGAGCTCACCCGGGACCGGGTGCGCCGGGTCGCCGAGCAACTGGGCTGGCGGCCCAGCACGGCGGCCCGCGCGCTGTCCGGCGAGGGCGCCGCCACGGTGGGCTTCGTGCTGGCCCGCCCGGCGGACACACTGGGCGTGGACTCCTTCTTCCTCCAACTCGTCTCGGGCATCCAGGAGGTGCTGGCGGAGCGTCATCTCGGTCTGCTGTTCCAGATCGCGCGGGACCTCCCCGACGAGTGCGCGGTGTACCGGCGCTGGTGGGCCGAGAACCGGGTGGACGGCGTCCTGGTCGTCGACCCGTGCACCGACGACCCGCGGCCCGCCCTCCTCGACGAACTCGGCCTGCCCGCGGTGGTGATCGGCGGTGCGCCCGACGAGCGGCATCCCGGTCTGTCGACGGTGTGGGCGGACGACGCGGGAGCCATGGCGTCGGTGGTGGACGAGCTGTACGCGCTCGGCCACCGGCGGATCGTGCACATCGCCGGTCTGCCGGACCTCGCCCACACCCAGCGCCGGATCCGCACCCTGCGGGCGGAGGCGGAGCGGCGGGGCCTGACCCAGGTGCGGTCGGTGCCGACCGACTACTCGGACGCCGAGGGCGCGGCCGTCACCCGTTCCGTCCTGGGCGGCCCCGCTCCCCCGACGGCCCTCATCTACGACAACGACGTGAT
Organism: Streptomyces sp. NPDC096132; assembly: GCF_044763345.1. NCBI lineage: Bacteria > Bacillati > Actinomycetota > Actinomycetes > Kitasatosporales > Streptomycetaceae > Streptomyces > Streptomyces sp. NPDC096132. The sequence goes on along the minus strand of NZ_JBIWGA010000023.1, from coordinate 143,445 downwards.
GGCGGTCGCCGGGGTCGCGACCGCCGCCGAACTGGGCTTCGCCGTACCGGCCGACGTCTCGGTGGTGTCCTGGGAGGACTCGGCCCTGTGCCGCCTGGTCAAGCCGGGGCTGTCCGCACTGTCCCGGGACAGCGTGGAGTTCGGCCGGACGGCCGCCCGGGAACTGGTGGCCCTGCTCGACGGCGGCCCCGCGGGCACGGTACGGGTGCCGGTGCCGGGGCTGATCGTGCGGGGCAGCACCGGGGCGATACGGGAGGCGGCGGAGCCACTGCGACCGCCGGGGTGAGGGGCGATCGGCGTGCGCGGAAGTGTCCCGCAGCGGTCGGGGTGAGAGGTGAATCGGGCCGCACGCGGAAGCGTGGGTGATGGGCGTTCGCGGGCGCCTGGGTGATCGGCGTTCGCGGCAGCGTCGGCGATCGGCGTTCGCACGAGCCCACCGTGACACTGCGCGCCCACCCGTCCCGGCCTCCCCCACGACCTCCCGATCTCACGTCGCGCGGAGCGCATCCGCCGGTGGCGTGCGCAGGGCCCCCGGCGGGTCGGCAGCCGACGGTCAGGAAGGCCGTGACCCCGGCCGTGGCGCCAGTGGCGTCGCGGCACATCATCGACCTGATACGGTGTCGGCCGACGACGAGCCTCCTCGCCGCGGATCCCGATCCGCCGAGGAGGCTTTTTTCATGACCTCACACACGACCACCTGGCAACTCGGCGACCTCACCGTCCACCGCATCGGCTTCGGGGCCATGCGCCTGACCGGGGACGCCCCCTTCGACCTCGGTGCGCCGAGCGATCGCGCGCGGTCCGTCGCCGTACTGCGGCGGGCGGTCGAACTCGGCGTCAACCACATCGACACCGCCGCGTTCTACTTCTCGTCGAAAAGGTCCGCGAACGAACTGATCAACACGGCACTGGCGCCCTACCCCAAGGACCTGGTCATCGCCACCAAGGTGTGGCCGGGGCGGGATCCGTCGGGCGCGTGGTGGTGGGCGACGCCGGAGCAGCTGCGTGGGCAGGTCGAGGAGAACCTCCGCCAGCTGGGCCGCGACCACCTGGACGTCGTCAACCTGCGCGTTCCACCGAGCCGCGGGACCGGCTCGATCGCCGAGCACTTCGGGGCGTTGGCGGACCTGCGCACGGCGGGCCTGATCCGTCATCTCGGCGTCTCGCACGCCACCCCGGCGCAGCTGGCCGAGGCGCGGGCCGTCGCGCCGGTGGTCTGCGTGCAGAACCCCTACGGTGTGGGCGCGTCCGACGAGGAGCGGGAGTTCGTGCGCGCCTGCGGTGAACTGGGTATCGCCTACGTGCCGTTCTTCGCGATCGCGGGAGCGGGCCGGGACTCGGGAGCGAGGGCCGCTGACAGCGAGGCGGTCCTCGCCGTGGCCCGCGCCCACGGTGCCTCGCCCGCGCAGGTCCGCCTCGCCTGGACCCTGCACCAGGGCCCGCACGTCCTGGCCATCCCGGGCACCGGCGATCCGGACCACCTGGCGGAGAACATGGCGGCGGGCGCGCTGCGGCTGACGGACGAGGAGATGGCGTACCTGACGCGCTAGCCGGCTCCCCCGGCCACCCGCTCCAGCGGGAGACCGCGTCCATGCGGGTGGCAAACGCGGTCGTGGCAAGCCGACTCCGCCGTGAGCGGCGTTGTACAGAGCAACACCCCACCTCCTAGGGAAAGGCCGTTCCATGCGCCGTACCACGCTGCTCGCCGTCTGCGCTCTCATCACCGCCGCCGCGACCGGCTTCCTCGCCACGACCGCGATCCGCAGCCGCTGACCGTCCCGCGATCCCGTTCCACCGGCATCGGCCCGGCGCCCACCTGGGCCGATGCCAGACCGGGAAAACCAGGACCGGAATTGGCATAGACCTGACACCCTCGGCGGGCTAGGCTCTGCCGCGTCACACATGAGAGCGCTCTCACCCGACCGCTGTTCCACCCCCACTCACTGGAACGACGAAGGGCAACTCCCATGAGACGCACAAGGCTCAAGCACTTCGGCCTGGCCGCGCTCCTGACGCTGGCCGGACTCGGCGGCGCGGGCACCTTCCCCGCGGCGGCGAGCGGCACCGGGGCCACGACCTCCTCGGCGACCGACACCGCCCCCGCCTCCGCCGGCCTGCTCCGCGCCATGCAACAGGAGTTCGGGCTCACCGAGGGCCAGGCGGAGGCCCGGCTCGCGGCGGAGGAGGCCGCCACCGCGCTCGAACCCACGGTGCGCCGCACGGCGGGCGCCGCGTACGCGGGGTCCTGGTTCGACTCCACCGACGGGCGCCTCACGGTGGCCGTCACCTCGAAGTCCTCGCAGTCCACCCGCGCGGCGATCCGCGCCAAGGGGGCCGAGGTCCGCGTCGTCGAGCACAGCGCACGACAACTGGACGCGGCGAAGGCACGCATCGACAAGCTCTCCGCCCCCTCCTCGGTGGGCGGTTGGCACGTCGACCCGAAGGCGAACACCGTGGTGGTCTCGGTCGTCGGCGGCGAGCGCTCCGACAACGATGTCCAACGGTTCCTGACGCAGGCCCGCGCCGCCGGACCGGTAACCGTCGAGACCGTCACCTCGGCTCCCCAGACCTTCGCGGCGGGCACGGTGGGCGGCGACCCGTACTACACGGGCAACGTCCGCTGTTCCATCGGCTTCTCGGTGTACGGCGGGTTCGTCACCGCCGGCCACTGCGACCAGCACACCGGCAGCGTCTATGGCTGGGACGGCTCCTACGTCGGCAACTTCCAGGGCTCCTCGTTCCCCGGCGACGACTACGCCTGGGTCAGCGTGGGCAGCGGCTGGTGGACCGTGCCGGTCGTGCTGGGCTGGGGCACGGTGTCCGACCAACTCGTCCGCGGTTCGGCCGAGGCTCCCGTGGGCGCCTCCATCTGCCGCTCCGGCTCGACCACGCACTGGCACTGCGGCACCGTTCTCGCCAAGAACGAGACCGTCAACTACAGCCAGGGCGCGGTGTACCAGATGACCAAGACCAGCGTCTGCGCCGAAGGGGGCGACTCCGGCGGCTCGTTCATCAGCGGCGACCAGGCACAGGGCGTCACCTCCGGTGGCTGGGGCAACTGCTCCAGCGGCGGCGAGACATGGTTCCAGCCGGTGAACGAGATCCTCAGCCGTTACGGGCTCACCCTGCACACCTACTGACGGCGCACGGCTCGCTTCGAGGGGTTCCGCGCGCCCAGCGCCGGGACCCCTCCGGCGGGATCGGCTTCGGCGTCAGACCCGGCTTCGGCGTCAGACCCGGCTTCGGCGCGCCACGGTGATGATCTCCGGGCTGGTGTCCGTCAACGGACCGCGGTCCCAGTCCCCGTACTGCTCCGCGACCACCAGACCCGCGTCGGTCAGGAACGCCGACAGCCCGTCAGGGTCGAGGAAACGCAGGACGCTCCGGCTCCGTCGGGGCCGGTCCCAGCCGGGGCCGGTGTAGGTGTGCGTGAACGAGACGCGGTCGCCGCGCACCGGCGTGTCGACCTCGCAGGCGCAGTGCACCACGGCACCCGTGGGGTCGACCACCTCGCCCGAGTACCGGATGTGCCAGTCCTCCCACTCCCGTACCAGGGGATTGCGGGTCTCGAAGACGAAGCTGCCGTCGTCGGTCAGTGCCGCCGCGATCGCCCTCAGCGCGCCACGCAGTTCGTCGTCGTCGAGGAGCACCTGGAAGGCGTGGCCGGTCATCACCGCCAGGTCGAACTCGCGGTTCCAGGCGGGCGCGGCGGCCAGGTCCCCGAGGATCCACTCGACATCGGGGCACGCCCGCGCCACCTCCAGCATCCCTACGGCGGGGTCCAGGCCGCACAGCCGACCGGGGTGGCCGTCCTCCCGGGCTCTGCGCAGCAGGGCGCCCGTCCCGCACCCGACATCCAGCACGGACGGTGCGGACATCACCAGGGGCAGGTAGAAGGTGAAGTCCCCGCGTGCGTCCCAAGGGCAGTAGAGGTCGTACAGCGCGGCGATCCGGGCGTCGGAGAACTGTTCGTCGACCACGGCCGCCAGCCTGACAGGGCCTTACCCGGCGCGGCGACCGCATTTCGCGGGCAGCCGCCGGCCGAACGGCTCGCGATCATGACGTGGGTCACGTCCGCTGGACCTCAAGTGCGCTTGAGGAAGCAGCCTGCCGCGCAGGACGGGGCGGCCCCGGAGCCGCCCCTTCGACCCACGTCATCAGGAGAAGAACCGCCATGGCGACGCTGCTGCACATCGACACCTCCCTCAACGCCGAGACCTCGCACTCCCGCGCCGTGACCGCCGCGTTCCGCAGGACGTGGGAGAGCGAGCACCCGCGGAACACGGTGATCTATCGCGATCTCGACGCCGATCCGGTACCGCACCTGCAGGCCGCCGCCTACTACGCCGGCTTCGTTCCGACCGCCGACCGGTCCCCCGGGGAACGGGCCGCCTTCGCGCTGCGCGCCGAGCTCATCGAGGAGGCGGAGAGGGCGGACGTGATCCTGCTCAGCGCCCCCATGTACAACTATTCGATCCCCTCCACGCTCAAGGCCTGGCTCGACCATGTCTTCGCCGTGGGTCGCACCGCGATGACCGAGCACCCCTCGCTCGCGGGCAAGCCCGCCGTCGTGGTGACGAGCCGTGGCGGGTCGTACCAGGAGGGCACCCCGCAGCACGGCAACGACTATGTGCAGAGCTATCTGCGGCAGGCCCTCGGCACGGGCCTCGGCATGGACGTGACCTTCATCGTCCCCGAGCTGACCGTGGCCCCGACGGTTCCCGCGATGGCCGACCTCGTCCCCCTCTTCGAGGCCTCCCGCACGGCCTCGCTCGCAGCCGCCGAGTCCCGGGCCAAGGAACTGGTGATGCGTCTGGCCGCATAGCCGCACCGTGCCGACGACACCCTCCACGGCGTTACGCAAGCCGTTTGCGTTCCTTGCGCTATTCTTGCGTGCATGGCGCGACGACTTGCGGAAGTGGCGAAGAAGGTCGGGGTCAGCGAGGCCACGGTCAGCCGGGTGCTCAACGGCAAGTCCGGAGTCTCCGAGGCCACGCGGCAGGCGGTGCTCTCCGCCCTGGACGTCCTCGGCTACGAACGGCCCACGCAGCTGCGGGGCGAGCGCGCACGGCTCGTCGGCCTGGTCCTGCCCGAGCTCCAGAACCCCATCTTCCCCGCGTTCGCCGAGGTCATCGGCGGGGCGCTGGCCCAGCTCGGACTCACCCCCGTGCTGTGCACCCAGACCAAGGGCGGGGTCTCCGAGGCCGACTACGTCGAACTGCTGCTCCAGCAGCAGGTGTCGGGGGTCGTCTTCGCCGGCGGTCTGTACGCGCAGGCCGACGCACCCCACGACCACTACCGGTTGCTGGCCGACCGCAACATCCCGGTCGTGCTGGTCAACGCGGCCATCGAGCACCTGGGCCTTCCCGGGGTGTCCTGCGACGACGCGGTCGCCGTCGAGCAGGCCTGGCGCCATCTGACCTCCCTCGGGCACGAGCGCATCGGCCTCGTCCTGGGCCCCGCCGACCATGTGCCCTCGGCACGGAAACTGGCCTCCGCCCGGGCGCTCGCCGGGCAGCTGCCCGAGGAGTTCGTCGCCCGCACGATGTTCTCCATCGAGGGCGGGCACGCGGCCGCGACCCGGCTGATCGACCGCGGTGTCACGGGCTTCGTCTGCGCCAGCGACCCGCTCGCGCTCGGCGTGGTGCGCGCCGCCCGGCGCAGGGGGCTCGGCGTGCCGACGGACATCTCCGTGGTGGGCTACGACGACTCCGCCCTGATGAACTGCACCGAACCGCCGCTCACCACCGTCCGCCAGCCCATCGAGGCCATGGGCCGGGCCGCCGTGGAGCTGCTGGACGCCCAGATCGGGGGCCGCGCCGTGACGGCCGACGAACTGCTCTTCGAACCGGAGCTGGTGGTCCGCGGCTCCACCGCGCAAGCACCTCGTCACTGAGATCCGGCCTCTGTCCAATAATTTCAAAATCTGCGCGACATCTTGCAGTCGGATCCCTCCGGTGCTTGAGTGTGCGACGCCCACAGCTCACGCTCAGCGTCCACTGCTCCTGCCCGGAGGGGTCCAGCGATGTCCAGCACAGGGTTCCGCCATGCCTTCCTCGCGATCGGCGTCTGTTCCTCCCTCGTCCTCACCGCCACGGCCTGCGGGTCCGGCGACGAGGCCGGGAGCGGCAAGACCCGCATCACCGTCAACTGCGAGCCGCCCAGGAGCGCCAAGGTCGACCGGCGGTTCTTCGAGGAGGACCTGGCGTCCTTCGAGAAGCGGAACCCGGACATCGATGTCGTCGCGCACGACGCCTTCCCCTGCCAGGACCCGAAGACCTTCGACGCCAAGCTCGCCGGCGGCCAGATGGAGGACGTGTTCTACACGTACTTCACCGACGCCCGGCACGTCGTCGACATCGGCCAGGCCGCCGACCTCACCCCGTACCTGAAGGAGCTCAAGAGCTACGAGACCGTCCAGAAGCAGTTGCGGGACATCTACACCGTCGACGGCAAGGTCTACGGCATCCCCCGCACCGGCTACTCCATGGGCCTGATCTACAACCGCGCGCTCTTCGAGAAGGCCGGGCTCGACCCGGACACGCCGCCCGCCACCTGGGAGGAGGTGCGCGCCGCCGCCAAGAAGATCGCCGCGCTCGGCGGCGGCACGGTCGGCTACGCGGACTACAGCGCCCAGAACCAGGGCGGCTGGCACTTCACCGCCGAGCTGTACTCGCAGGGCGGTGACGTCGTCTCGGCCGACGGCAAGAAGGCCACCGTGGACACCCCCGAGGGGCGTGCCGTCCTGCAGAACCTGCACGACATGCGCTGGACGGACGACTCGATGGGCAGCAAGCAGCTGCTGGTCATCAACGACGTGCAGCAGATGATGGGTTCGGGCAAGCTCGGCATGTACCTCTCCGCCCCGGACAACATCCCGATCCTGGTCAAGGAGAAGGGCGGCGACTACAAGGACCTCGCCCTGGCCCCGATGCCCGGCGGCAAGGGCACGCTCATCGGCGGCGACGGCTACATGTTCAACAAGAAGGCCACGCCCGCCCAGATCCGCGCCGGACTGAAGTGGCTCGACGCGATGTTCCTCACCCCGGGCGACGGCTTCCTCGGCGACTACGCCCGCGCCAAGCAGCAGGACGCCCCGGTCGGCCTGCCCGAGCCGCGCCTGTTCACGGGTGCCGCCGACGCCAAGGACCAGCAGGTCAAGAAGGCCAACGCCAATGTGCCGGTGGAGAACTACCAGGCGTTCCTGGACGGCAACCAGAGCCTGGAGATGAAGATCGAGCCACCGAACGCCCAGCAGATCTACTCGGTCCTCGACGGGGTCGTCTCCGCCGTCCTGACGAAGAAGGACGCGGACATCGACCGGCTGCTGAAGGACGCCTCCGGCAAGATCGACGGCATTCTGGCCCGGAGCTGACGGCCGTGACGAAGACGGCTGCGCGGCCCGCCGCTCCGCCGGTCGCCGTACGCCCGGCCGAGGCGCCGCCCCCGACGAGGGGACGGGGGCGGCGCCGCCTCCTCGACCAGGTCCACGCCTACGGCTTCCTGCTCGGCGGGCTGCTCTGCTTCGCGCTGTTCTCCTGGTACCCGGCGATCCGCGCGGTCGTCATCGCCTTCCAGAAGTACACACCGGGCTCGCCCCCCGAGTGGGTCGGCACCGCCAACTTCACCCGCGTCCTGCACGACCCGGAGTTCGCCGCCGCCTGGCGCAACACGCTCACCTTCACCGCGCTGGCGCTGCTCATCGGTTTCGCGATCCCCTTCGTGCTGGCGCTCGTCCTCAACGAACTGCGGCACGCCAAGGCGTTCTTCCGGGTCGTGGTCTATCTGCCGGTGATGATCCCGCCGGTGGTCACCGCGCTGCTGTGGAAGTGGTTCTACGACCCCGGCGCGGGCCTGGCCAACGAGGTGCTGCGCTTCCTGCACCTGCCGACGTCCCACTGGTCCAACGGCGCCGACACGGCCCTCGTCTCCCTCGTCATCGTCGCCACCTGGGCCAACATGGGCGGCACCGTCCTGATCTACCTGGCCGCCCTGCAGTCCATCCCCGGCGAGCTGTACGAGGCGGCCGAACTGGACGGCGCGAACCTGCTCCAGCGGATACGGCACGTGACGATCCCGCAGACCCGTTTCGTCGTCCTGATGCTGATGCTCCTTCAGATCATCGCCACCATGCAGGTGTTCACCGAACCCTTCGTCATCACGGGCGGCGGCCCCGAGAACGCCACGGTCACCGTCCTCTACCTCATCTACAAGTACGCCTTCCTCTACAACGACTTCGGCGGCGCCTGTGCGCTGAGCGTGATGCTCCTCGTCCTGCTCGGCCTGTTCTCCGCCGTCTATCTGCGGCTGACCCGATCCGGGGAGGACGGATGAGCACCCGGACCCTGATCTCCCCGGCGGCCCTGGCCCGCCCGCGCGGCAAGGCCGTCTACTGGACGGTGTTCACGGGGGTCGTCGTGCTGTTCGCGCTCGCCTTCCTGTTCCCCGTGTACTGGATGGTGACCGGCGCGACGAAGTCCCCCGACGAGATTGCCCGGACCCCGCCCACCCTCGTGCCCGAGCGGTGGCAGCTGTCCGGCTACACCGACGCCTGGGACCTGATGGAGCTGCCCAGGCACCTGGGGAACACGGTCGTGCAGGCCGCCGGCGCCTGGGCGTTCCAGCTGGTGCTGTGCACGGCCGCCGCCTACGCCCTGTCCAAACTGCGGCCCGCCTTCGGCAAGGTGATCCTCGGCGGCATCCTGGCCACCCTGATGGTCCCGGCGCAGGCCCTGGTCGTGCCGAAGTACCTGACGGTCGCCGACCTGCCGCTGATCCACACGAGCCTGCTCAACGACCCGCTCGGCATCTGGCTGCCGGCCGTCGCCAACGCCTTCAACCTGTATCTGCTCAAGCGGTTCTTCGACCAGCTGCCACGTGACGTGCTGGAGGCCGCCGAGATCGACGGCGCCGGCAGGCTGCGTGTGCTCCGGTCCGTCGTCCTGCCCATGTCCCGGCCGGTGCTCGGCGTGGTGTCGATCTTCGCGCTGGTCGCGGTGTGGCAGGACTTCCTGTGGCCTCTGATGGTCTTCTCGGACACCGACAAGCAGCCGATCAGCGTGGCCCTCGTCCAGCTGTCGCAGAACATCCAGCTGACCGTGCTCATCGCCGCGATGGTGATCGCCAGTATCCCCATGGTCGCGCTGTTCCTCGTCTTCCAGCGGCACATCGTCGCCGGGATCAGCGCGGGCAGCACCAAGGGCTGACCAAGCCCTTCTCCCCCAGACAGAAAGGCAGGCACAGTGGGACAGCCCACCCATGCCCGAACGCCCGACTGGTGGCGCTCCGCCGTCATCTACCAGGTCTACGTCCGCAGCTTCGCCGACGGCGACGGCGACGGCACGGGCGACCTCGCCGGCGTCCGCGCCAGGCTGCCGTATCTCGCCGAACTCGGCGTGGACGCCCTGTGGTTCAACCCCTGGTACCTGTCGCCGATGAAGGACGGCGGCTACGACGTCGCCGACTACCGGGCGATCGACCCGGCCTTCGGCACCCTCGCGGAGGCGGAGAAGCTCATCGCGGAGGCGCGGGAGCTGGGCATCCTCACCATCGTCGACATCGTGCCCAACCATGTCTCCGACCAGCACCCCTGGTTCCGCGCCGCCCTGTCCGGCGGTCCCGAACGCGAGCTGTTCCACTTCCGCCGGGGCCGCGGTGAACTCCCGCCCAACGCCTGGCGGTCGCAGTTCGGCGGACCGGCCTGGACCCGCGTCGAGGACGGCGACTGGTATCTGCACCTCTTCGCCCCGGAACAGCCCGACCTCAACTGGGCCCACCCCGCGGTCCGTCAGGAGCACGAGGACATCCTGCGCTTCTGGTGGGAGCGGGGGGTCGCGGGAGTCCGCGTCGACTCCGCCGCCCTCCTGGTCAAGGACCCGCTCCTGCCGGACTTCACCGAGGGCCGCGACCCGCATCCGTACGTCGACCGGGACGAACTCCACGACGTCTACCGTTCCTGGCGCGCCGTCGCCGACGAGTACGGCGGGATCTTCGTCGGCGAGGTCTGGCTCCCCGACACCGAACGCTTCGCCCGCTATCTGCGCCCCGACGAACTGCACACCGCGTTCAACTTCACCTTCATGGCCTGCCCCTGGGACGCGCGGCGGCTGCGCGCGTCCATCGACGAGACGCTGGCCGCGCACGCCCCCGTGGGCGCCCCCGCCACCTGGGTGCTGTGCAACCACGACGTCACCCGGACCGTCACCCGCTACGGCCGCACCGACACCGGATTCGACTTCGCCGCCAAGGCCTTCGGCACGCCGACCGACCTCGCCCTGGGGATCCGGCGCGCCCGGGCGGCGGCCCTGCTGTCGCTCGCCCTGCCGGGAGCCGTCTACGTCTACCAGGGAGAGGAGCTCGGCCTGCCCGAGGCGGACGTGCCCCGCCACCGCATCGAGGACCCGATGCACTTCCGTTCCGGTGGCATCGACCCCGGCCGGGACGGCTGCCGGGTGCCGCTGCCCTGGACTTCCGAGGCGCCCCACGCGGGCTTCGGTTCGCTCGAGGAGCCCTGGCTGCCGCAGCCCGCGGGCTGGTCGGCGTACGCGGTCGACCGGCAGCGCGACGATCCGGACTCGATGCTCGCCCTGTACCGCGCGGCGATCGCCGCCCGGCCGGTCTTCGGCGACGGCCCGCTCACCTGGCTGCCCTCCCCCGACGACGTCCTCGCCTTCGCCCGGGCGGAGGGGGTGATCTGCGTGGTGAACCTCGCGGGCTCGCCCGCCGAACTGCCGGGGCACCACGAACTCCTGCTCAGCAGCGGCCCGTTGGACGACCGGGGCCGTCTCCCCCAGGACACGGCGGCCTGGCTGAGGGCCTGAGCCGCCGCGCCTGCCCCGCTGTCCCCGCACCCCCACCACGAAGGGATCAGCACATGCACAGCAGCCGCTTCAGACACGTCAGGCGCATGCCGGCCGTCGGTGCGGCTGTCGCCGTCGCCGTCGCCGTCGCCGTCGCCGCGGGCATGCTCGTCGCCGTCGCTCCGGCCGCCCACGCGGCGGCGGGCGCGAGTCTCCCCTTCACCTCCGTCGAGGCGGAGTCGGCGACCACCACCGGCACGAGGATCGGCCCGGACCACACGCAGGGCACCCTGGCCTCCGAGGCATCCGGACGCCAGGCCGTCCGGCTCACCTCCGGTCAGCGCGTCGAGTTCACCGCACCGGGCGCGTCGAACGCCGTGAACGTCGCCTACAGCGTCCCGGACGGCCAGTCCGGCACGCTGGACGTGTACGTCAACGGCACCAAGCTCGCGAAGACGATCGCGGTCACCTCCAAGTACTCGTACATCGACACCGGTTGGATCCCCGGCGCCAGGACGCACCACTTCTTCGACAACGCCCGCCTGCTGCTGGGGCAGAACGTCCAGGCCGGTGACAAGGTCGCCGTCGAGTCGACCGGCGTCCAGGTCACCGTCGACGTCGCCGACTTCGAGCAGGTCGCCGCGGCCGCCTCCCAGCCCGCCGGTTCGGTGTCGGTCACCGCCAAGGGCGCCGACCCGAGCGGCAACGGCGACTCCACCCAGGCGTTCCGGGACGCGATCGCGGCCGCCCAGGGCGGGGTGGTGTGGATCCCACCGGGCGACTACAAGCTGACGTCGTCCCTCGGCGGGGTGCAGAACGTGACCCTGCAGGGCGCCGGCAACTGGCACTCCGTCGTCCACAGCTCCCGTTTCATCGACCAGTCCAGCTCCTCCGGCAACGTCCGCATCAAGGACTTCGCGGTCCTCGGCGAGGTCACCGAGCGCGTCGACTCCAACCCGGACAACTTCGTCAACGGGTCCCTGGGGCCCGGGAGTTCGGTCTCGGGGATGTGGCTCCAGCATCTCAAGGTCGGCCTCTGGCTGATGGGCGACAACGACAACCTGGTCGTCGAGAACAACCGCATCCTCGACACCACCGCCGACGGCCTCAACCTCAACGGCAACGCGCGCGGGGTCCGCGTCCGCAACAACTTCCTGCGCAACCAGGGCGACGACGCCCTCGCCATGTGGTCGCTGTACTCCCCGGACACGAACTCCAGCTTCGAGAACAACACCATTTCGCAGCCCAACCTGGCCAACGGCATCGCGATCTACGGCGGCACGGACATCGCCGTGCGGAACAACCTGATCTCCGACACCAACGCCCTGGGCAGCGGGATCGCGATCTCCAACCAGAAGTTCCTCGACCCCTTCTTCCCGCTGGCCGGCACCATCACGGTCGACGGCAACACCCTGGTGCGCGCGGGCGCCATGAACCCCAACTGGAACCACCCCATGGGCGCGCTGCGGGTCGACTCCTACGACAGCGCGATCAACGCGTCCGTCGCCATCACCAACACCACGATCACGGACAGCCCCTACAGCGCCTTCGAGTTCGTCTCCGGAGGCGGCCAGGGCCACCCCGTGCGGAACGTCACCGTGGACGGCGCCACGGTGCGGAACACCGGCACGGTCGTCGTCCAGGCCGAGGCCCAGGGCGCGGCGGTGTTCCGCAACGTCACGGCGACCACCGTGGGCGCGGCGGGCGTCTACAACTGCCCGTACCCGGCCGGCTCCGGCACGTTCACCCTCACCGGCGGCGGCAACTCCGGCTGGAGCAGCACCTGGTCGGACTGCTCGACCTGGCCCCAGCCCGGCCAGGGGAACCCGGACCCCGACCCCAACCGCAATCTCGCCAAGGGTCGCCCGGCCACCGCGACCGGCTCGCAGGACGTCTACACCCCCGGCAAAGCGGTCGACGGCGACACGAACAGCTACTGGGAGTCGACCAACAACGCCTTCCCGCAGTCCCTGACCGTCGACCTCGGCTCCTCCTACTCCGTACGCCGTCTGGTGCTGAAGCTGCCCCCGTCCTCCGCGTGGGGCGCGCGGACCCAGACCATCAGCGTGCTGGGCAGCAACGACGGCTCCGCGTACTCGACGGTGGTCGGCTCCACCGGCTACCGCTTCGACCCGGCCACCGGCAACACGGCCACCGTGTCCCTGCCCGACGGCACCGCTCTGTGGTACCTGCGGCTGTCCGTCAGCGCCAACACCGGCTGGCCGGCGGGGCAGTTCAGTGAGGTGGAGGCGTATCTGACTCCGTGACGTCCATCAGGGGGCCCGTCAGCCGGAGAAGTGCCGTACGAGCTCCTCGGTGAAGACCTGTGCGGCCGGTGCCGTCCATCGCCTGCGGTGGCGGGCCAGCCGCACGGGAACGTCCGCGAACCGCGGGCCGGGTACGTGCTCCAGCCGGCCCTGGCGCAGGTGCTCCTCCACGGTCGTGAGCGGCAGCAGGGTCAGTCCCAGGCCGGCGGCGACGCAGGAGCGCGCGGCGTCCACGCTTCCGAAGCGGGTCAGCCGCGGCCGGGCACCGGGCACGGCGAGCAGCCGTCGCTCCAGCTCGTCGCTGTAGGAACAGCCCTGCTCCAGCAGGAAGAAGTGCTCCGCGGCGAGGTCCGCCCAGGTCGCCGGTCGGGCACGCGCGGCGAGCGGATGCCCGGGAGCGCACAGGAGGGCGAGGGGTTCGGAGGCGACGGGCTCGGTCGTCACCTCGGGGAAGTCGGCCTCGTCGTCCAGCAGGAGCGCCAGGTCGAGGCGTCCGGACCGCACCCCCTCGACGCACTCCGCCGTGCCGGCCGCGTCCAGGTGGATCTCCACCTCGGGGTGGCTGGTGCGCAGGGCGGCGATCACTGCGGGCAGCCGGGTGGAGCAGAGCGACTCGGGGGTGCCGACGGCCACCCGTCCCCCCACGGTCCCCTCGCCCTCGCCGGCGGCCCTCAGCCGGGCAACGGCGTCGAGGACGTCCTCGGCCCTCTCCAGCAGCCGTCGGCCGGATTCGGTGAGCAGCGCGCCCGCGGGCAGGCGGTCGAAGAGCCGGGTGCCGAGCTCCCGTTCCAGGGTGCGGATGTGCACGGTGACGGTGGACTGGGCCAGGTGCAGCTCGGCGGCAGTGGCGGTGAAGCTGGCCGTGCGGGCGAGTGCGGTGAAAGTGTGCAGCAGTCGGGTGTCCACGGGAGCCAGGCTATGCGATATCCCGATCGACGGGATCGATGTTCATCGTTGGACTCGATGGGCGTGGGATGACAGCGTGGAGCCATGACCACCGACGTGAGCGGGAGCGACCCCGTGAACCACTCCGAGCCGCCCGCCGAGACCCTGCGCTACTCGGCCTTCACCCACGATCCGGCGGGAGGCAACCCCGCCGGGGTGGTGCTCGACGCCTCCGGGCTGGACGAGGCGGCGATGCTCGCGCTCGCCGCCGAGGTCGGCTACTCCGAGACGGCCTTCGTCACCGAGCGCGACGACGCCGCGCGCCGGTTCCGGGTGCGCTACTTCAGTCCGCTCGCCGAGGTGGCCTTCTGCGGACACGCGACCGTCGCGCTGGCCGTCGCCCTGGCCGAACGGCTGGGCCCGGGCGAGATCGTCCTGGACACCCCCGCGGGCGAGGTTCCCGTGACCACCAGGGTGGACGGCGAAGGTGCCGTGCTGGCCACGCTCACCAGTGTTCCGACCCGTTCCCGTCCCGCCACGAGCGGCGAGCTGGACGCGACGCTGAAGGCCCTGGGCTGGGTGGCCGACGACGTGGACCCGGCCCTGCCGCCGCACGTGGCGTTCGGCGGCAACGACCACCTGGTGCTGGCCGCCGCCACCCGGGAGCGTCTGGCGGACCTGGACTACGACTTCGACGGCCTCGCCGACGTGATGCGGCGTCACGACTGGACCACCGTTCACCTGGTGTGGCGCGAGTCGCCGGAGCGCTTCCACGCCCGTGACCCGTTCCCCGTGGGCGGTGTGGTGGAGGATCCGGCGACCGGGGCGGCGGCCGCGGCGTTCGGCGGCTACCTCCGCACGGTGGGGCTCGTCACCGGCCCTTCCAGGATCACCATCCGCCAGGGAGAGGACATGGGCCGTCCCAGCGACCTGCTCCTCGACGTGGACCCACAGGTCACCCGCGCCCGCGTCACGGGCCAGGCGGTGGCGCTCTCCGCGGATCAGTAGGAACCAAGCGCCGACCGGGGCGGATGCCGACAGAAGAGGGCGGGGGTCCGTCTCGCTGACCCCCGCCCTCTCTCGGTGTCTCGTGCGGTGCCGCTCAGTTCGGCCGCTGCGTGCGCCGACGCCACCACGCCAGACCCACGCCGATCAGCAGGATTCCCACCGCGCCCGAGGCCGCCGACGCGGCGATCAGGCCGGTGTTGCGCATGCCGTCGGCGGAGTCGGCCGGCTGCAGGGCGTCGCCCAGCTGGTTGCGGACGTCGTTGCCACCGGTCGTGCCCTTCGCGAGCGGGCCTCGCGAACCGGCCACGGGCTCGGCCAGGTAGGGGAAGGAGTCGCCGAACTTCTGGTCGTTGACGTCGACCGCGTCACCCAGGTCGTTCTTGGAACCGACCAGCTCACCCTCGACGACCTGCAGCGAGATGTCCACGACGTCATCGGTGAGCCGGCGCCCGTTCGGGAAGCCCGCGTTGTCGCCGTCGAGCACACCGAGCCGTTTCGGCGCGGCGGCCGGCTTGATCGAGGTGTTCAGGCGCAGCATCTCCGCCGGTCGCACGTTCGGCGGCTGGTTGAGGCCCTTGACGCCCTTGAGGAAGACATCGACGAGATCGTTGCGTGGTTCCGCGGGTGCCTTGATCTTGTAGACCGCCTCCATGAGCTTCGGCAGTTCCGGATTGGTCACGTTCTTCAGGAACTGGCCGTCGTTCCACGGCGAGTCCGCGTTGAACGTGTCCTTGTCCTTCAGCGGGTTGACGACCTCGTTGACCAGCGGGTTGCCCAGACGGGAGACCTGCTGGTAGGAGCCCTGGGCGTTCTTTCGCTGGGTGGTCGACCAGATGCCGACGACCGGCTGGCTCTTCGACTCGGTGATCATGTCGGTGGGCAGTTGCAGGGCGATCGAGTTGACGTTGTAGCCCTTGAGGGTGTCGTTGCCGACCTCGGAGAGGTCACCGCCGTACAGCAGGTCGAACACGCGCAGGTCCAGGAAGAACGGGTCGTCCGCCTGGCCGGCGAACGTCCGGGCGCCGTCGGCGAGCTTACGGACGGCCTGCGAGCGCAGCTTGCCGTAGTCCGGCATCGACGCCTTGCCGACGTTCGACGGAGCCACCGGTAGGTCGTCGCCGAGCTTCGTCCTCGACACGACCTGCTGGTCGCGCAGCTTGATCAGCTCGATGTCGTAGGTCTGTGTGACGTTCAGGTCCGGGTCGTCCAGGCTGGTGACCGGGCCCGTGTTGTACAGGAACGTCTTCTTGGACTTCGTGTGTGTCTTGAAGGTGTAGCGCAGGAGCAGTTCGCCCTGCGCGTCACCGTTGTTGTCGATGTGGATGTCGTACTGGGCGTCGTCCGCGAACGTGTAGAAGTTCGGGCCGCCCGCCGGGTCCTCGAACGGGATCCAGTTCGCGATGATCGTCGTCGTCTCCGGATGGTCCGGACTGACGAAGGCGTACACGTCCGTGTTGTCGTACCGGGGTTGTCCCGAGATCAGCGGGGCCTCCCGGTGACTGGAGGCGGTGGCCGCCCCCGGTTCCAACGTGGCCACACCGGCGGCTGCGAGTCCCCCGGCGGCCAGTGCACCCGTGATGAGGGTCGCGAGGCCCCTGCGCCCCGCACCGCTCCTGGAGATAGGTGTCATACCGTCCGTCCTCCGTGCCAACTTCCCTGACACCCGAGGATTCGGAACAGCCCGCCCTGAGGATTGGTGAATATTGACTGATCTGACCGACCTATCGGTGGATCTGTCGATTGATCTCCACTCTCCCGGCCGTCCCGCCCGCGGGGCGCCACATGGTGGTGACGACGTGCCCGGTGGCGACGGTGATCCGGTCCCGGGGGACGAAACCGACGCTCTCGTACCGCTCGAGGTTGGCGGGGTTGGACGACTCGAGGTAGGCGGGCGCACCGAGTGCGTCGATCCGGGCGAGGCTGTCGGCCAGCAGGCCCATGCCCAGCCCCTGTCCACGGTGCCGGTCGTGGGTGCCCAGGATGGTGAGGTAGAAGTGCTCCTCACGGGGGCGAGCGGCCGCGAACTGCTCCGAGACGCTCAGGACCGCCGCGACTTCCTCCGGGCTGGCGACCTCTGCCAAGAGGTGCTCCAGGCCGGTCTCCTCCTCGGGTGACAGTTCGTCCTCGCCCGGCGGGATCCACACGGCGACGGCTTCGACGTTCCGGGTGACGAGCGTCCAGGAGTGACGCAGCGCCGCCGTCGCGAAGAGGCGCCACATGGGCATGATCCGCGCGGCGCGCGAGCGTTCGTCGGGGAAGACGGGGCCCCAGAGCGGGTCGTGGAAGAACGCCGTGGTCAGGGTGTCGACGATGGCTTCGATGTCCGCGGGGGCCGCCACCCGTACGGGGACGCGGGGATGCGTGGTGGTCATCTGCTCACCTCTGTTCGGGCATGTGTACGCCCCGACGTTACGGCCGGACCGCCCTCCCCTTCATGGACCAATCCCGATGCGGCGGCCCAGCCGCTCAGTGGTCGTGGGCCGTGGTGAGCCGGTCGACGGCGGTGTCGAGTGCCTCGGTGGGCAGGGTGAAGGGAAGCCGCAGGTAGCGGTCGTGGGCTCCGTCCGGCGAGTACTGGCTGCCGGGGGTGAGGAGGAGGCCGTGGTGGGCGGCGTCCGCCGCCAGTCGGCTCGAGGTGGTGTCGAGGAGTTCCAGCCACAGGGACAGGCCGCCCTGCGGGGGCCGGAAACGGCACCACGAAAGCGCGCTCAGCCGGGAGACCAGGTGGTCGCGCTGGGCTCTGAGCCGGTCCCGCCGGTGCGCCAGCACCTTTTCCCGGTGTTCCAGGAGGTGGAGGGCGATCACCTCGTTGAGCGGGGACGGCGCCAGCGCGGCCGCGAGAGGGTGCGCCGACAGGCGGGCGACGACGTCGGGATGTGCCCGGATCCAGCCGATGCGCAGGCCCGGCCACAGGGACTTGCTCAGGGATCCGACGGTCAGCACACCTCGGTCGCCGGCGCGCGTGGTGAGGCGGGCGGGCGGAGGTTCCGCGTCGCGCAGGTCGAGGTCGCGCGTGGTCTCGTCGACGACGAGGAGGGTGTCGTACGAGCGGATGCGGCGCCGGAGGTCGTCCCGCTGCTCCTCGCTCATGAGCAGGCCGGTGGGGTTGTGGAAGTCGGGGATCAGGTAGGCCAGGGCGGGGCGGGCCGTGCGGAGGGTGTGGTCGAGCGCGGGGACGTCCCAGCCGGAGGGGGCGAGGGGCTGGGCGATCGGTCTCGCTCCGGCGGACCGGAACGCGGTGAGCGCGCCGGGGTAGGTGGGCGAGTCGGTGACGACGCGGCTGCCGTGGTGGAGAAGGGCCGCGCAGAGCAGGTGGAGCGCGGCGTCGGCCCCGCTGGTCAGCAGCAGGTGCCGGCTGTCCGTGGGAAGGCCCTGGGCCGTGTAGGTGTCGGCCAGGGCGGTGCGCAGTCGTGACGGGCCGCCCTGCGTCGGCGCGCCGGGCAGAAGGGTCGTGTGGAGGCTGTCGGCCGCGGCGTGGACCGCTTCGAGCAGCTCGTCGAACGGGGCGGCCGGCTCGGCGATGGTCAGGTCCAGCGCGGCGCCGTCCCTGCCGCCCCGGCCGAGGTCGCTGGACCATGGCGCGAGGCGGTCGCGCAGGTGCGGGGGCAGGGCGGTGGTGCTGCCGGATCCGGTGCGGGTGCTGATCAGTTGCTCGGTGCGCAGGAACTGGTAGCAGGTGGTCACGGTGCCGCGGGCGAGACCCAGTTCGGCGGCCAGGAGGCGTTCGGCCGGCAGTTGTACGCCGAGCGGCAGGCGGCCGTCGTGGATCGCCTTCTCGACGGCGTGCGCCAGCTGCCGTGCCACGGAGGCGCCGCCCACGCGCCAGTCGCCCAGCAGGCGGGCCAGTTCCGAGGCCGGGATGTGGCGGGTCACCTGCACGTGGGCCACCTTACCCGGATTGGCCCATGCCCGGCCGAGCGGACGGCCCTAGCGTCGGCGGTGACCGGCCATGACCGCAGCGGTGGCCGGCCACGATCCCCAGGAGAGAGCACGTGCCCCTCAGCTTCCGACACGTCGACGTGTTCGCCGCCACGGCGTTCACCGGCAACAGCCTCGCCGTGGTCCCCGACAGCGGAGGTCTGTCCACCTCGCAGATGCTCGCCATCACCCAGGAGCTGCGCCACTTCGAGACGATCTTCCTGAGCCGCGCGGAAGACGCGGAGGAGAAAGGCGCCCCGGAAACGGTCCGGGCCCGCGTGTTCGACCTGTTCGAGGAGCTGGACTTCGCGGGCCACCCCGTCCTGGGCGCGGCGGCCGTGCTGCACGAGCAGGAGGACGCGCCCGGCGCCCGGCACTGGACCTTCCAACTGCCGGGAAAGACGGTCACGGTGACCACACGGCGCACCGAGCGCGGGTACCACGCCACCCTGGACCAGGGCAGACCCGAGTTCGGCGCGACCCTCTCCACCGCTGACGCCCACGAGGTGGCCGGGGCCCTCTCCCTGCCGGCGGAGGCACTCGCCGAGCTTCCCCTCGAGGTGGTCTCCACCGGGCTGAGGTATCTGATCGTCCCCGTACGCGGCCACCTGGCCGCCGCAAGGATCGTCCACGACGACTTCGCGGAGCTGCTCGCCCGGCACGGGGCACAGTTCGTCTACGTCGTCGACGTCGACGCCCGTGAGGGCCGGCACTGGAACAACGACGGAATCCTGGAGGACGTGGCGACCGGCAGCGCCGCCGGCTGCGTCGGGGCGTATCTCGCGGGGCACCGGGTCGTGCCCGTGGGGAAGGAATTCGTGCTGCACCAGGGCCGGTTCGTCGGCCGCCCGAGCCGGATCACCGTCCTTCCCGAGGGCCTGCCCCGGGATCTCACCAACATCCGGGTCGGTGGCGACGTCGTCATGGTGGCCCGGGCCACCCTCGACACCGTCCCCCAGCCGGCCGGTCAGTGAAGGTACAGCGACTTCCCATGCCCCAGCACCTGCTCCACAGCGCGTCCCGGATCCGCGAGGCCGTGGACATCGCCGACCTGATCGAACCCGTCGCCGAGGCGTTCATCGCGTTCAGCGGCACGGACGGCGCCCAGGCCCCGGTCATGGTCCTCCCGCTCGGCGACGGCGCCGACTCCCACATCAAGGCCGCCCACCTGCCCGGCCGACGTCCCTTCGTCGTCAAGGTGGCCAACTGGTTCCCCGGGAACAGACGTCAGGGCCTGCCCGAGGGCGGCGGTTTCGTCGCTCTCTTCGACGCGGCGACCGGAGCCGTCACCGCCGTCCTCGAGGACGAGCACCATCTGTCCGACGTCCGCACCGCCGCGGCGGGCGCCGTCAGCGCCCGGGCCCTCGCCCGGCCCGACGCCACCCGTGCGGCCGTCCTGGGAACCGGCAGACAGGCCTACCTCCAGGCCCGCGCGCTCACCCACGTCCGGCCCGTCCGGCACCTCACCGTCTGGGGACGCGACCCCCGCAAGGCGGCCGACCTCGCCGCCCGCCTCCGACAGGAACTGCCGGACACCGACACCACGCCGACCCCGGACGCGGAGACGGCCGTACGGCATGCCGACATCATCGTCACCGCCACCGCCTGCACCACCCCCGTCCTGCACGGCGCATGGCTCGCCGAGGGCGTGCACATCACGGCCGTCGGCGCCGACGACGCCGTCAAGCGCGAACTGGATGGTGCCTGTCTGCGCCGCGCCACCGGGGTGTTCGTCGACAGCCGGGACCTCAACCTCCGCTACGGCGATCTGCGCGCCGCCATCGCGCACGGCGAGGCAACCCCGCACCGCATCGACGGCGAACTCGGCGACGTACTCTCCGGTCGCGTTCCGGGCCGCCGCTCCCCGGCCGACATCACCATCGCCAAGCTCATCGGCATCGGCGCCCAGGACCTCACCACCGCCGAAACGGCCCTAGCCCTGCTGGCCCCGTGACACCAGGGACGCGCCCACACCCGACGAGCTACTGGTCCGACGACAACTCGAACACCCGCACTCGCCGACCGCCGGTGGGACTGACGGTCTCACGGGCCAGATGCATCCCCAGTTTGGTCATGATCCGTTCGGAGGCGTCGTTGCCCACTTGAGCGATGCTGACGATCCGCTCCAGCCCTCGCTCTTCGAACCCGAACCGTACCGCGGCCGCAGCGGCCTCGGTGGCCAGGCCCTGCCCCCAGTGGGACCGTCCCAGCCGCCAGCCGACCTCGACCGCCGGCAGTACCTCCGGCAAGAAGTGCGGCACCGAAAGGCCGGTGAACCCGGCCAGCTCACCAGTGGACCGGATCTCCACGGCGAACAGGCCGAAGCCCTGTGACTCCCACTCGCTCTCCCATGCCTGGATCCCGCTGCGAGTCTGCTGTTCGTCACGGACGCTGCCGTCACGGATCCACCGCATGACCTCGGGGTCGGCATGGACGGCAGCCATGGGCGCGACGTCTTCCTCGCGCCAGCGACGCAGGATCAGACGGGGAGTCTCCAGTGTGACCATCCAGTCATTCTGGATCACACATGCCGCTGGGCGCGCGCCGCGCCCGCCACGGCCAGGCCGAGCAACACGATGACGGTCGGGCGGGCCAAAACGCTGAAGACCCTCACCGGGCCGGAGTCACGGCCTCCGCCGTCTGCGCGGGCTTCGCGTCCGCCGGAACGTCCGTGTCCGAGGAGCCGGACGTGTAGGCCGTGTGCGTCGTCCGGGCAGCGGCGGGATCCGCCGCGGCGGAAGCGGCGTGGGCCGTGACGGCCGCGCCGACGGCCGGCGCGGTGCCCACGACCGAGAGGCCCGGTGCGGCGCGCACCCGGCCCGTACGGAGGCTGCGGGTTACGCTCCGCGTCTACGGCGACGAGAGGGAGGCGATCGTGGGAGCGGAGCTGTCGAGTCCACCGAGACCCTGGTTGAGAGGGATCGGGTTCGGTGTCCTCTTCGGAGGGGTGACTTCAGTGGTCTCCGTTGCCGCCATCGGGCGGGCGTGGGCCGCTTGCGACATCGGCGGCAACGCTGCGGCCAACAGCATGACCTTGCTCTTGCTCGCCCCTCTCCTATGGATTGCGGCCGCCGTTCCGTGGCTGGTCCTGCAAGGCACTCTTGGCAGACGTCATCGAGGGGCCGCACTGACCGCAGGGCTCGTCTTCACCCTGTGGTTCACCTGGTTCCTCGTGACATGGCTCGGCATGCCGGACTCCTACCCCGCCCCAGGGTGCCCGGACAACGTCCCACCCTGGTGGCCGAGTTTCCTCCCCGCATGACCGGAGATCGTCCCGCCCCGGCGCGCTGACACCCCCTAACCGACCAGGCGGCGGCGCCAGTCCAGAGGGGTGATCTTGATGGCCCGGGTGGGGTCGTTGTCCCACTCGGTGGGGAGGCCGACCGCTTCGAGGGCGGTCACCACCTCCTGGCCGACGGCGGCGGTGGTCTCGGTGGAGCCGTCGAAGCCGCCGTAGAGGAGCATCAGCCCCTGGCCGCCGGCGGCGGAGTCGGTGCACTGGGTGTGGAAGTAGACGAAGCCGCGGGCGTCGGGCTCGGCCTCGGCGCCGATCTCGGCCTGACCGCAGCTGCGGCAGCAGGTGAAGTTCTCGCGGGCGGTGATACCGGCCTCCTCCAGGGCGGTGAACGCCCGGGTGAGCCGCTCGGGGTCGGTCTCGCCCTGCCATGCCGCCTGCTCCGCGACGCGCTCCAGCCACATCCGGTCGACCAACGCCTGCGCCTGCTCGCGCGAGACCGGCCGGCGGTCCCCGCTGACCAGGTAGTCCTCGGCCAGTTCGGCCAGTTCGTCACGGGTGTCGTATCCGCCGACCAGCACCTCGCGGACCCGCCTCTCCAGCTCCCGGCGCTCGTCCTCGTCGAGTTCGAGCGGCGGCACCTCCCGGGCGGGGCCCATGTCCAACGGCGACCAGGCCCGGCCGCTCTCCCAGCCGTCCTCCCGGCGGGCCCAGCCCGTCATCGCGGCGATCACCGCCTCGGGCGTGTCCACCATGACCTGGAAGTGCCGGTCGGCGGCGCCGTCGCGGTGCTCCAGCGTGTAGTCGCCACCGGCCTCGTGCCAGACCTGGGTGAAGACGTCGGGCAGGTCGGGTATCCGCTGGACCACCAGGAAACGGTCGCCGTCACCGCCGATCCGCCGGACCAGCCCGGCCAGCTCCTCGGCCGACACGCGCACGTGCCGCTCCCCGTTCTCCGTCTTCACCACGATCTCGAGCATGCGCAGACTCTGGCACACCCCACTGACACCACGCCCCCACCACAGCGCGCCCCACCACCCCCGAATCGGCTACCCGCCCGCCGCCGGCCGCTCCGGCAACCCCGTCCCCGCCGTCGTGATGGACCGCAGCAGCCGTTCGGCATAGGCATGGAAGCGGGTCGGCATGTCGAAGCCCTTGGGGTCGAGGACCCACTGGAGCTGCAGCCCGTCCATCACCGCGGCCGTCTCCGCGGCCACCCCGACGACATCCGTGCCCTGCCTCAACTCGCCGCTGTCCACGGCCCGTTGCAGCGAGTCGGACATGACCGAGACGAGCTCGGTGTAGCGCCGGACGAAGTAGGGGTGGGCGGGGTGGCCGGGGTCGCCGGCCTCGGCGGCGAGGACGTTGAACATCCGGGTGCGGCCGAGGCGGGCGGCGTTGTACTCGGTCAGCCGGAGCAGGTTCACGTAGCACTCGGTGGCCGTGGCGAAGTCCTCACGGAAGAACCTCTCCGAGTCCTGCTGCTCGGTGCGTTCGAGGACCTGCACGAGGAGGTCCTCCTTGCTGCGGAAGTGGTGCAGCAGCCCGCCCTGGGTGATGCCCACGTCCTTGGCGATCCGGGCCAGGGAGGAGGCGTGGAAGCCCCACTGGGCGAAGTGCTCGACGGCGGCGTCCAGGATGCGCAGCCGTCGCTCGTCGCCCACGGAGTACGTCCCGCGGCCTGCGGCTTTGCCGCCGGTCCTGCCGTTTTCCTTCTGCTCCATGGCGGTCACCATAGCCCGCGCACAGACTGCTCCTTCGTGCGGTGCGGCACATCACGAGGCCGGTGATTACACGTGTAAGTCACTTATTTTTCAAGCCATGTGCAGAGTGATTCAGGCCACTTGACCAAAACCTAGTACCCACTCGGTTTTGCTGCTTCCCTGATCGGGCCGGTGCGGCGAAGATGCCGCCCCCGTCCCCCATGGAGAGCCGCCATGGCCCTGAGCCACGACGCCCCGCTCGGTGAGTCGACCTCCCCATCGACCGCCGCGCCTGCCGCGCAGTCCATCCCCGCCGACGCCTCCCCCAAAGCCCCCGCCACCCTCGTTCTGACCCTCGCGTTCGCCCAGTTCGGCGCCTATCTCGCCGTCCTCACGCCGGTCATGGTCACGCTCGCCCTGCGGGTCAGCCAGATCGTGCCGGAGGCGGACCGGGGTGCCGCTCTCGGCCAGGTGCTGTCCGTCGGCGCGCTGCTGGCGATGCTCGGCAACCCGGTCTTCGGCGCCCTGTCCGACCGCACCACCAGCCGCTTCGGCCGCCGCCGCCCCTGGCTGGTGGGCGGGATGGCCGCCGGGCTCGCCGGGCTCCTCGTCGTCGCCCTCGGCGGCAGTGTGCCGGTGCTGGTGTTCGGCTGGGCCGTCGCCCAGCTCGGCATCAACGCCACCCTGGCCGCCCTGACCTCCTGCATCCCCGACCTGATCCCGCCGCAGCAGCAGGCCCGGGTCTCCGGCGTCATCGGCATCACGACCTCGCTGGCGATGATCGGCGGTTCGGCGCTGGCGCAGGTGTTCAGCGGCTCGATGGCCCTGGCCTTCCTGGTGCCGGGCGTCATCGGACTGGCCGCCGTCGTCTGCCTCGCGGTCGTCATCAAGGACCGGCCGGCCCGGGCCGGCGCCTTCGCCCCGTACAACCTCAAGGAGTTCCTGCGCAGCTTCTGGGTGAACCCGCGCAGGCACCCCGACTTCGCCTGGAACTTCGCCGGCCGCTTCCTGGTCTTCACCGGCGCCTCCTGCGTCACCAGCTACCAGGTGTACTTCCTGATGGACCGCCTCGGCTACGACGACACCGCGGTCACCGGGAAGGTCCTGGTCGGCACCCTCGCCATGGTGGTCGCGATCGCCGCGGGCTCGCTGCTCGGCGGTCAGCTCTCCGACCGCTCCGGCCGCCGCAAGCCGTACGTGCTGGGCTCCTCCCTTCTCATGGCGGTCAGCCTGGCGATGATCGCCTCCGCGCAGGGCTTCGGGATGTACGTCGCCGCCCTGGTCGTCTTCGGGTTCGGCGAGGGCCTGTACCTCTCCGTCGACATGGCGCTGGCCGCCGCGGTGCTGCCCAACCCCGAGGAGTCCGCCAAGGACATGGGGGTGCTGAACATCGGCAACGCCCTCCCCCAGTCCCTGGTCCCCATCGTCGCCCCCGCGTTCCTCGCGATCGGCGGCGGCGGGAACTACGGCGCGCTGTTCCTCTTCGGCGCCGTCGCCGCCGTACTGGGCGCGCTCGCCGTCCAGTTCATCCGCTCGGTCAAGTAGGCCCACGGCCGGGCGGCCGTACCCCACCCCGGCCCCCACGTACAAGGAAAACCGGATGACCACCCCCGCGTACCGCGATCCGAACCTGCCCGTCGACGAGCGCGTCGAGGACCTGCTGGCCCGGATGACCCTGGAGGAGAAGGCGGGCCAGCTCTTCCACACGATGCTGACCATGACGCCGGACGGCGGCCTCGCCGAGGAGGGCCCGTTCCTCCGGTGCGGCACCACCGAACTGGTCACGGGACGCCATCTGACCCACTTCAACCTGCTGGGTCAGGGCGACGCCCGCGCGATGGCCCGCTGGGCCAACCGGATGCAGGAACTGGCCGCGGACACCCGGCTGGGCATCCCCGTCACCCTCTCCACCGACCCCCGGCACGCCTTCACCGACAACCCGGGCGCCTCCTTCAACTCCGGGGCGTTCTCGGCCTGGCCCGAGCCGCTGGGCCTGGCCGCGATCGGTGACGCGGAGTTGGTGGAGAAGTTCGCCGATACGGTCCGCCGCGAGTATCTGGCGGTCGGCTTCCGGGTCGCCCTGCACCCGCAGATCGACCTGGCGACCGAGCCGCGCTGGTCGCGCCAGTCGGGCACGTTCGGCTCCAGCGCGGAGGTCAGCGGCGCGCTGGCGGCCGCGTACGTACGCGGGCTGCAGGGCCCGCGGCTCGGCCCGCGGTCCGTCGCCGCGATGGTCAAGCACTTCCCGGGCGGCGGACCCCAGAAGGACGGGGAGGACCCGCACTTCCCGCACGGCAAGGAGCAGGTCTACCCGGGCGGCATGCGCGAGTACCACCTGGCGCCCTTCCGCGCGGCCGTCGAGGCCGGGTGCTCGCAGATGATGCCGTACTACGGGCAGCCCGTCGGCACCGACTGGGAGGAGGTCGGCTTCGGCTTCAACAAGGACGTCCTCACCGGCCTGCTGCGCGAACGTCTGGGCTTCGACGGCATCATCTGCACCGACTGGGGTCTGCTCAGCGACGCCGAGATCCTGGGCGAGCCGGCCGAGGCGCGTGCCTGGGGCGTCGAGCACCTGAGTGTCGCCGAGCGCGCGGCGAAGGCGTTGGACGCCGGTACCGACCAGTTCGGCGGGGAGCAGTGCCCCGAGGTGATCGTGGAGCTGGTGCGCTCCGGCCGCGTCGCGGAGGAACGGATCGACGCCTCCGTACGGCGGCTGCTGCGCGAGAAGTTCCTCCTCGGGCTGTTCGAGAACCCGTACGTCGACCCGGACCGCGCCGAGGAGACCGTCGGGGCCCGTGAGTTCACCGCCCTGGGCGAGGCGGCCCAGCGCCGCTCGCTCACCGTCCTCACCAACAACGGCCTGCTGCCCCTCGGCGGACGCCCCGACCTGTATGTCCGGGGACTGGGCCAGGAAGCGGCCGCGGCCTACGGCAACGTCGTCACCGACCCGGCCGACGCGGACATCGCCGTCCTGCGGCTGCGCACCCCGTACGAACAACGGCCCGGCGCCTTCGAGTCGTTCTTCCACGCGGGTTCCCTCGCGTTCCCCGACGAGGAGCTGAAGGAGATCCTCGGGGTGCTCGACACGGTGCCCACGCTGGTGTGCGTCACCCTCGAACGGCCCGCCGTCCTCCCCGAGATCGCGGAACGCGCGGCCGCCCTGGTCGCGGACTACGGCGCCTCGGACGCGGCCCTCCTGGACGTGGCCTTCGGCCGGGCCCGCGCCGAGGGCCGCCTCCCGTTCGAACTGCCGCGCTCCATGGCCGCCGTCGAGGCCGCCCGGCCCGACGTGCCCAACGACACCCAGGACCCGGTCTTCGCGTACGGCCACGGCATCGATCTGCCGTAGGCCACGGGGCCGCGGTGGGGCGCGGCCCGTCACCGGGGCTGGAGCAGGTCCTCCAGCCCCGCGTGCCATCCGACGAGCAGACCGTCGACGACTTGGTCGTTGTGCTCCTTGGTCTCCCACAGGGAGATCTGGGCCTGCTCGCGCCCGACCTGCCACTCACGCTCCGAGTCGCGGAGGAACCCCAGGGCGTTGGTGACTTCGCCGCGGTCGAGGGAGGCGATCTCCTTGCCGGCGAACTCGCGCACCCAGTGGGAGTCCCGGTCGAAGTCGTACAGGAGCGGAGGTCTGTCCCCCATGGGCTGTGCGGCGAAGCAGAGACGTCCGTCGACCGTGAGGAAGACGATCAGGAACCACGTGGCACGGCTGGAGACGTCGCCCCGGTCGTAGCGGGTGATCTCGAACATCACGCCGTGCTCGGCCCGGTCGCCGGTCAGCGGGTGCAGGATCGGGATCTGCCAGCCGGCGACGGTGGACGGGGGCGTCGGCTCGGGCGTCGGGGCCATGCCGTTCAGGGCGTCCTTGAAGTCCGCGAAGCGTTCCCGCCAGGTCGGACGTTGCCAGGACGGGCGTCCCTGCTGGGCCGGTTCGACCGGGCCCAGCAGGGCTTCACGGGTCGGCACTCCAGCGGCTCGCAGCCGTTGTGCCGCCGTTTCGGCGAAGTCGCGCACCCCTTGCCGGAATTCCGCCGCGGCCCTGTCCACCGCGGCCTTCTGCGCGTCGCGCGCGGATTGCGCCTGCTGCCCCCGTGCGCGCAGCGCCTCGGCCTTTCTGCGGATCTCCTCGTCGTCCACGGACGCACCCCTCCCCCATGCGGAAGAGGCCAATGTAGCCGCAGCCGTTCCGGTTGTCCGCTGTTGTGCCGTTTTGATCACGGCACGCCCCGTGCGGTCAGCCTGCGGCGAGGAGCTGCAGGGTGTCGATGACCCGGTTGGAGAAGCCCCACTCGTTGTCGTACCAGGCGACCACCTTGATGTGGCGGCCGTCGACGCGGGTGAGGGCGGAGTCGAAGATCGACGAGGCCGGGTTGCCCGTGATGTCGGAGGAGACGAGAGGGTCCTCCGAGTACTCGAGGACGCCGGCGAGCGGACCCTCGGCGGCGGTGCGGTAGGCGGCGAGGACCTCGTCGCGGGTCACGTCGCGGGCGACGGTCGTGTTCAGCTCGACGATCGAGCCGACCGGGACGGGCACGCGGATCGAGTCGCCGGACAGCTTGCCGTCGAGGTTCGGCAGGACCAGGCCGATCGCCTTGGCGGCGCCCGTCGTGGTCGGCACGATGTTGACGCCGGCGGCGCGGGCGCGACGGGGGTCGCGGTGCGGGCCGTCCTGGAGGTTCTGCTCCTGCGTGTAGGCGTGCACGGTCGTCATGAAGCCGTGCTCGATGCCGGCCAGCTCGTCGAGCACCGCGGCCAGCGGGGCCAGCGCGTTGGTCGTGCAGGAGGCGTTCGAGACGATCGTGTGCAGCTCCGCGTCGTAGGCGTCGGTGTTGACGCCGTACGCGAGGGTGACGTCGGCGCCGTCCGAGGGGGCGCTCACGAGGACCTTGCGCGCGCCCGCGTCGAGGTGGGCGCGGGCGTCCTTGGCGGAGGTGAAGCGGCCGGTCGCCTCCAGCACGATGTCGACGTCGAGCGCGGCCCACGGCAGCTGCGCCGGGTCACGCTCGGCGAGCACCTGGATCCGGCGGCCGTCGACGACGAGCGCGCCGTCCTCGACGGTGACCGGGCGGCCGAGGCGGCCGGACGTCGAGTCGAAGGCGAGCAGCCGGGCGAGGGCGGTCGGCTCGGTGAGGTCGTTGACGGCGACGATCTCGAGGTCGCTGTCGCGTTCGAGGAGCGCGCGCAGCACGTTGCGTCCGATGCGGCCGAATCCGTTGATGGCGATGCGAGTCATGAGTGATGTCCCTTTGTCTCTGCGGTCGCCACCAGCCTCGCGTGCGGCGGCCACCCGTGGCCGGGGCGTGAGCGCCATGGTTCGCAAGGATCTCGCCAAGCGCGCTGCCCGGCTGTTCCCGCCTATTCGCCGCGGGTGAAGGTGCGCCGGTACTCGCTCGGGGTGGTGCCGAGGATCTGCTGGAAGTGCAGCCGCAGATTCGCGCCGGTGCCGAGCCCGACGTCGCCCGCGATCTGCTCGACGCCGCGCTCGGAGCGCTCCAGCAGCTCCCGGGCCCGGTCGATGCGGGCGCGCATCACCCACTGCATGGGGGTGTAGCCGGTGTCCTCGACGAAGCGGCGCGAGAAGGTGCGCGCGGAGACCGCCGCGTGGCGGGCGAGCGTCTCCAGGGTGAGGGGTTCGTCGAGGCGGTGCAGGGCCCATTCACGGGTGGCGGCGAACCGTTCGCCCAGCGGCTCCGGCACACTGCGCGGCACGTACTGGGCCTGGCCGCCGCTGCGGTAGGGCGCCGCGACCAGGCGCCGGGCGGCGTGGTTGGAGGCGGCCACGCCGAGGTCGCCGCGGAGGATGTGCAGGCAGAGGTCGATGCCGGAGGCGGCGCCGGCCGAGGTGAGCACGCTGCCCTCGTCGACGAACAGGACGTTCTCGTCGACCTGTACGAGGGGGTGTTTCGCCGCCAAGGCCCGGGAGTAGTGCCAATGGGTCGTGGCGCGTCTGCCGTCGAGGAGGCCGGTGGCGGCCAGCGCGAAGGCGCCGGTCGAGATGGCGGCCAGCCGGGCACCGCGGCTGTGGGCGGCGAGCAGCGCGTCGACGACCTCCCGCGGCGGGTCCTCGCGGTCCGGGGACCGGTAGCCGGGGATGAAGACGATCTCGGCCCAGGCGAGTGCCTCCAGGCCGTGCGCCACGTGGTACGACAGCCCGTCGCCGCCGGTGACGAGGCCGGGTTCCGCCCCGCACACCCGCACCTCGTACGGCATGCTGGCGCGGGTGGTGAACACCTGCGCGGGGATGCCGACGTCGAGCGGCTTGGCGCCTTCGAGCACGAGGACGGCGACGCGTCGGAGGCGGGAGGGCGGCACGGGGACAGCCTACGGGGTGGGGGTGCTCGGGCTTCGATCGTCACGTTGTCGATCAGGGCTGACATCGGGTCCGTCCGAGCGGCGCAGACGGAGGGTCAGGATCTGGAAGGGGCGCAGGGTGAGGCGGATCTCGCCGTCGGCGATCCGGTGGCTCGCCGGGTCGGGCAGGGGGCGTTCCAGCAGGTCGGTCGTCCCGGCGGAGGCGAGGGGGAAGCCGGGGGTGAGGGTGGCGCGGGCGCGGACGCCCTCGGACTCGTAGAGGCGGACGACGACGTCTCCGCTGCGGTCGTCGGCGAGTTTGACGGCCTCGATCACCACGCCCGGGTGGTCGACGGTGACCAGCGGGGCGACCGGGGTGCGGCCGGGCCGGGTGCGCTCGGGGAGGTTGAGGCGGTAGCCCTCGCGGACGGCGTCGGCGAGGTCGGCGCCGATCAGCAGGGCGTAGCGCAGCCGGTGGACGCCCTGGTCCTGGTCGGGATCGGGGAAGCGGGCGGACCGCAGCAGGGAGAGGCGGACCGTGGTGGTGGTGCCGCCGTCGGGGCGGACGTCACGCGTGACGTCGTGGCCGTAGGTGGAGTCGTTGACGAGGGCGGCGCCCCAGTCGCGTTCGCCGACGTGGAGGAAGCGGTGGGCGCAGATCTCGAACTTGGCGGCGTCCCAGCTGGTGTTGATGTGGGTGGGGCGTTGGACGTGGCCGAAGGGGATCTCGGCGGTGGAGTGCGCGGCCCGCACGTCCAGGGGGAAGGCGGCCTTGAGGAGCTTCTCGTGTTCGTGCCAGTCGACGACCGTGTCGACGAGCAGGCGCCGTGAGCCGGCCGGGAGGGTGAGGGTCTGCTCGATCCGGGACGCGCCGAACGACCGTACGACGCGTATGGTGCCGTCCTCGGCGGCGGTGACCGAGTCGGCCTCGGTGAGGTCGCGTACGGAGTTGCGGTAGAAGGCGTCGATGTCCCAGGCGTCCCACTGGTTGGGGAAGTCCTGGTGGAGCTGGAGGAGGTTCGCCCGGGCGCCGGGGGCGAGTGCCTCGCGGTCGGCGGTGATGTCGTAGGCGGAGGTGATCAGGCCGTCGGTGGCGTCGACGGTGAAGCGGACCAGGCCGTTGTCGAGGAGGAGGCTGTCGGGGGTGATGACCGGGGCCACCGGTGTGCAGGGGTCGGTGGGGCGCACGGCGGCGCCGAGGCCGGGGACGTCGGCCCTGGTGTGCGGGGCGGCGTTGAAGACCAGGGTGTCCTCGCCGTCGCCCGCCAGGGTCCGCTGTGCCGCGTCGATCAGGCCCTCCAGCTCCCGGGCGACGGCCGCGTAGGTCTCCTCCGCCTCCCGGTGCACCCAGGCGATCGAGGTGCCGGGGAGGATGTCGTGGAACTGGTGGAGCAGGACCGTCTTCCACAGGCGGTCCAGGGCGTCGTACGGGTACGGGTGTCCGTGCCGTACGGCGGCGGTGGCGGCCCACAACTCGGCCTCGCGCAGGAGGTGTTCGCTGCGCCGGTTGCCCTGCTTGGTGGCGAGCTGGCTGGTGAGGGTGCCCCGGTGGAACTCCAGGTAGAGCTCGCCGGACCAGACGGGGGCGCCGCCGGCCGCCTCGTACTCGGCGTGGGCGCGGGGGAAGAAGTCGGCGGGGCCCTCGACGGCGATGCGCGCGGAGCCCTCCAGGTCGGCCATGCGGGCGGCACGGGAGAGCATCTCCCGGGTGGGGCCGCCGCCGCCGTCGCCGTAGCCGAACGGGATGAGGGAGCTGTTGGAGCCGGCCTTGTCCTGGAAGTTCCGTACGCTGTGGGCGACTTCGGCGCCGGAGAGTTCGCCGTTGTAGCTGTCGACGGGCGGGAAGTGACTGAAGATCCGGGTGCCGTCGATGCCCTCCCACCAGAAGGTGTGGTGCGGGAACTTGTTGGTGGTGTTCCAGGAGATCTTCTGCGTGAGGAACCAGCGCACCCCGGCGAGCTTCATCAGCTGCGGCAGGGCGGCGTTGTAGCCGAACGTGTCCGGCAGCCACATCTCCTCGGTCTCGACGCCGAACTCCTCGAGGAAGAACCGCTTTCCGTGGACGAACTGGCGGACCAGGGCCTCGCCGCCGCTGATGTTGGTGTCGGGCTCGACCCAGAGGCTGCCGGTCGGCAAGAACTGCCCGGTCTTCGCCTTCTCCAGGGCGCGGGCGTAGACCTCGGGGCGGTGTTCCTTGAGCCAGGCGAGCTGCTGCGCCTGGGACATGACGAACTTGAACTCCGGGTGGTCGTCCATGAGTCGGGTGACGTTGGAGACCGTGCGGGCGACCTTGCGGACGGTCTCGCGCAGCGGCCAGAGCCAGGCGGTGTCGATGTGGGCGTGGCCGACGGCGGAGACGCGGTGGGCACTGGCGTGCGCGGGAGCGGCGAGGGCGGGGGCCAGTGCGGCGCGGGCGGCTTCCGCGCTGCCGCCGATGTCCTGCAGATCCACTGCGTCCAGGGCGTGTTCGGCCGCGCGGAGCAGTTGCCAGCGGCGCGGGGAGTCGGGGGACAGTTCGCGCATGAGCTGGTCGAGGACGTCGAGGTCCTGGACGAGTTCGTACACCGGCCGGTCGATGACCGCGAGGTCCAACCGCCGTAGCCGGTACAGGGGTTCGCCCGGGTCGGCGGCCGGGTCGCCGAGCCAGGGGGCGCGACCGCCCACCGAGGTGGGGCCGAAGGTGAGTTCGCCGGGCGCGGTGTGCATCACGACCGGGTTGGCGGCGGCCTCGATGTACGCCGTGAACTCCTCTCCCCCGACAGCGGATTCGCTCACCGGCAGCCAGGTGTTGCGGGGGTTGAGGGCCTTCACGGCGGTGCCGTCGGCGCGGTAGACGAGGCCTTCGGCGGAGAAGCCGGCCGAATGGGTGGCGAAACCGAGGTCGAGGACGGCCTCGACGGGCAGTCCGGCCCAGTCGGCGGGAATCGTGCCGCTCACCTTGAACCAGCTGGTCGTCCAGGCCGGGCCCCAGCGGTCGCCCGTCCGTGCCGGGCGGTAGGGGGCGGCCAGGCCCTCGCGTACGGGCACGGGTTCGCCGGGGACGTCCCAGACGTCGACGCGCAGCGGGACGGAGCGGGCGTGGACGGCGGGCCGTATGCGCTCGTCGAGCACCCGGCGCAGCCGCTGCTCGGTGAGTTCACGGTCGTTGTGCATGGCTGTGTTCTCCGTGGGGGGTTGCGTAGGGGGTGCTCATCCCTTGAGCGCGCCGCCGAGGGCGAAGCCGCCGCCGAGTTTGCGGGAGAGCAGCAGATAGAGCATGACGACGGGCAGCGAGTAGAGGAGCGAGAAGGCGGAGAGCTGTCCGTACTGGGTCTGGTCGTGGGCGCTGAGGAAGGTGAACACGCTGACGGACGCGGGGAGTTTCTCCGGGGACAGCAGCAGGATGAAGGGGACGAAGAAGTTCCCCCACATGCCGATGAAGGTGAAGATGGTGACCACGGTGACGCCGGGGCGCATCAGCGGCAGGACGACCCGCCACAGCACCTGCATCGCGTTCGCGCCGTCGATGCGGGCCGCCTCCTCCAGGACGATCGGCACGCCGTCCATGAAGTTCTTCATCAGCCAGATCCCGAACGGCAGCGCGGAGGCGGCCAGGAAGAGGGTCGTGCCGGGCATCGAGTCGATCAGGTCGACCTGCACGAACATGCTGTAGACCGGGATCATCACGGCGGTGATGGGCAGTCCGGTGGAGAACAGGATCGTGTAGAGGAACGGGCGGCGCAGCCGGGAGCGGTAGCGGGAGAGCGGGTAGGCCGCGAGGACCGAGACGACGACCGTGATCAGGGTGCCGAAGCCGCACAGCAGCAGGCTGTTGAGCATCGGCCGGTAGGTGGTGTCGACGTTGAGGACCGCGTCGAAGTTGTCGAGGGTCAGCGTGTCCGGCCACTTCAGACGGAAGGTGTTGAGGTCGCTGACGGAGGCGAGGGCCATCCACAGCAGCGGCAGGACGTACGTCACCGACACCGCCAGCAGGACCAGGTTCACCCCGAGCCGGCCGAGGCGGGAGCGGCGCCGGAGGGACGCGGGGCGGGCGGCGGTCCGGTCGCGGCGGGCGGAGCCGGTGCGCGGCTTGACGGCGACGGCCATCACTCGTCCTCCAGTCGGAGCAGCCGGATGTACACGGCGGAGAAGAGGGCGCCGACCACCAGCAGGACGAGCGCGATGGCGGTGCCGTAGCCGATGAGGCTGTTCTGGAACGCCTGTTGGTACATGAACACGGGGAGGGTCTCGCTCTTGTTGCCGGGGCCGCCGCGGGTCATGGTGTAGATCAGGCCGAAGACGGAGAGCGTCTGGAGCGTGATCAGCATCAGGTTGGTCAGGATCGACCGCCGGATCACCGGCAGGGTGACCCGCCACAGCCGCTGCCAGGGGCCGGCGCCGTCCATCTCTGCGGCTTCGACGAGTTCCCTCGGCACGTCGTTGAGGGCGGCGGAGAAGACCATCATCGAGAACGCGGTGCCGCGCCAGACGTTGGCGAGGCAGACCGCCAGGATCGGCAGGGTGTAGAGCCAGTTCTGCCGTGGCAGGTGCAGGGTCTGGAGGAGGGAGTTGAGGGATCCCTGGTCGTAGAAGAAGGCGTACATGAGGTAGCCGGCGACCACCTCGGGCAGCACCCAGGCGGCGATGACCACGCCGTTGGTGAGCGAGCGGACCGGCTTGGAGGCCTTTTCCATCAGGACGGCGAGGGCGAGTCCCAGGGTGTTCTGGCCGACGACGGCGGAGCCGACCACGAACACCAGGGTGAGGCGTACGGCGTTGAGGAAGTCGGAGTCCTCGAAGGCGCGGGTGAAGTTGTCGAGGCCGGTGAAGTGGGTGCCGGTGGCGCCGGTGAGCTGCATGTCGGTGAAGGCGTAGTACACGCAGTAGGCGATCGGGCCGGCGAGGAAGACGGCCAGCAGGACCACCGCCGGCAGGAGCGGCATGCCCCTGAGCAGGCCGCGGACGGGCGCGGGGACCCCGCGGGACCGGCGGTGGCCGTCGGTCCCGCGGGGAGCTTGGGCGAGTGCGGTCACGAGGTGCCCTTGACGGTCTTGTCGTCGCCCACGGCGGCGGCCACGTCGCTGTCGTAGGTGGCGGCGGCCTTGTCGACCGAGGCCTGGCCGGTGGTCACGGACTCCATGGCCTTCTGGATGGCGGTCGAGACCTGGTTGTAGGCGGGCAGGCCGGGGCGGTAGTGGGTGTCGGCCACCAGAGCCGTGAAGAACTCGTTGGTGGGGACGGCCTTCAGATACGTGGGGTCGGTGGCGACGTCGGTGCGGGTGGCGATGGTGGCGTTGAGGGCGTTCCACTTCGCCGAGTTGGTCTTCGTCTGGATCGACTCCAGGAACTTCCAGGCGAGGTCGGGGTTGCCCGCCTTCGCGGGGATCGACCAGGCCCAGCCGCCTGACATCGATGTCTTGCCGGGCGCCTGTCCGTTCTGCGTCGGCATGGCCGCCGTACCCATGGTGCTCTGCCATTCGCTCCACGGCTTGGCGCTGGTCGATCCCCAGTTGTTGGGCATCCAGGAGCCGTCGATGTCGATGGCGAGCTTGCCCTCGGGGATCAGTTCGGTGCCGACGGTGGTGCCGAAGTTGGCGCCGAGGGCCTGGTCCACGGACGGGCCGAGCTTCTCGCTGAAGACGGTGTGGACGAACGTCAGCGCGTCCTTGAAGCCCTGGCTGCCCACGACCCACTTCTTCTGGCTCGCGTCGTAGAGGGACTTGTCGCCGGCCGGGGTGCCGTAGAGGAGCATCTCGAAGCCCTGCATGGAGGAGGCCTCGCCGCCGGCGGTGCCGGTGTAGATGTTCAGCGGGGTGACACCGGAGAGCTTCGCCTTGATCTTTCTGGCGGCGGCGAGGACGTCGTCCCAGGTCTTCGGCTGCCAGGGGACGGAGATCCCGGCCTTGGCGAGGAGCGTCTTGTTGTACCAGATCCCGCGGGTGTCGGTGTTGTCCGGGACGCCGTACACCTTGCCGTCGGAGGCGCCGGTGACCGCGCCCTTGGCCGCGGTGGCGTACTGGGACCAGTCGGCCCACTTGGCGGTGTAGGTGTCGAGGGGCTTGAGGTAGCCGCCCGCGATGTCGGAGTTGATCAGCGCGGTGTCCTCGTAGATCAGGTCGGGGGCGGTGGAGGGCGACCGCATCATGAGCTGGATCTTGGTGTAGTAGTCGTTCTCGGAGGCGGTGACCGGGACGAGGTTCACCTTGGTGCCCGGGTTGGCCTTGGTGAACTCCTTCACCATCGAGGCGAGGTAGTTCGCCTGGAGCTTGTTGCTGCTGTTGAGGTTCTGCCAGTAGACGACCTTGATCGACTTGCTCGAGCTCCCGGAGGAGCCCGAGCCGCAGCCGGTGGCGGCCAGGGCGGTGGCGGCGGTCAGGGCGGTGGCGATGACGAGTTTCGAACGCACTGTGGTTCCTCCGGAACGGAAAACCTGTGGGAAGCCGCGAGGGGCGCGGTCGCGACGGCTCGTTCCGGGCGACGCCTCCCTTGCGCCGCCCTGCGCGACCGGCCCGTTCGACCCGGTTCAGTGGGCGACAGCTAAATCCAATGGATGGACTAAGTCAACGCTTCCGGCATGTAAACTTCCGGCCATGCGGCGTGTCGTGACGGCGCGGACGCGGTGGTGTGCACAGGACGCGGGGGTCAGGTGATGGACAGGTGACGACGCTCGGCGGCACGAATCTGCCGCGGGTCGGCGGGTACAACCAGGCCGTGGTGCTGGACGCCATCCGGACCCGGGGCGCGGTCAGCCGCGTCGAGCTGGCCACGCTCACCGGCCTGACCAACCAGACCGTCTCGAACGTCGTCCGCAAGCTGCTCGACGCCGGTCTGGTCACCGAAGTCGGACACGCGCCCTCCAGCGGCGGCAAGCGCCGCACCCTCCTCTCCCCCCGTCCCGACGGCGCCTACGCCGTCGGCGTCCACCTCGATCCCGACTCGGCGGTGATCGTGCTGGTCGACCTGGCGGGCGAGGTGATCGTCAGCCGCCGACTCCGGCTCACCGCCCCGGACGTCCCCGCCGACGTCGTCGACCGGGTCGCCCGCGCGGTCCAGCGCCTGATCGGCCGCTCGGAGGTGGACCCTGGCCGGCTGCTCGGCGTCGGCATCGCGGCCCCCGGACCGATCGACGGCTCCTCCGGGTGTGTCGTCGCGCCGCCCAACCTCCCCGGCTGGGACCGTGTGCCCCTGGTCGAGATGTTCGCCAAGGCCACCGGCCTGCCCGTCGCCCTGGACAACGACGCGACGGCCGCCGCGATCGGGGAGCGCTGGATCGGCGGCGAGGCCCGGGCGGGCAGCTTCCTGTTCATCTACCTGGGCACCGGCATCGGTGCGGGAATCGTCCTCGACAACACGGTCCTGCACGGCGGTACGGGCAACGCCGGGGAGTTCGGCCACATGCCCGTCGAGCCGGGCGACCGTGTCTGCGCCTGCGGTGCCACCGACTGTCTGGGCCCCTACTGCAGCCCGGCCGCTATCATCGACGACCTGCTGCGCCGGCACGGCCGGGCCGCCGCCGACCGCATCGGCCTGACCGGCACGCCGGAATCCCTGCACGACGACTGGAAGTCGCTGCGCCGCGCCGCCCGCACCGGCGACCCGGACGCCCGTGACGTGGTGCGCCACGCCGCCCGCCGCATCGCCCGGGCCGCCCGCGGTGCCGTCAGCATCCTGGACGTCAGCCGTGTCGTCCTCGGCGGCGAGGCGCTCCGCGGCATCGAGCCCATCCTGCTGGAGGAGATCGACAGCGCCGTCAACCGCACGTCGGTGGCCCGCTCCATCCGTCCCGTGACGATCGAACAGAGCGTCATCGGCGACACCGTCGGCGCGATCGGCGCCGCGTCCCTCGTCCTGCACGGCAACTACGCACCTGGGTGGCGGCTGCTGACTGATACGGCCGGCTGATCCCAGGATGCCGGTCCCGCGGGGGCTGCTGTCCCCGTGCAGATGGTGAGCCCTGCCTCGCCGAACCGGCGGAGGTCGTCGGCGACGCTCACCACGCCCGGTGCGGCGCCGCCGGGCGGCCGTCCCCTCCCCCACCCCGGGCCCAGAGCCCAACCCCGGGCCCCTTGCAGCGAAACGCAACGGCATTCTATGTTTGAGTCCAAACGATAGGGGCTCACATGACACCACGCATGCTGCTCGTCCTGAGCGAGAACTGGACCCTGACCGGTGGCCGCGCCGAGCTGCCGGCGGCCGTACGGTGGGCCCGCGAGGCCGAGGACGCCGGCTTCGACTCGGTCATGGTGAGCGAACACATCGTGCTCGGCCCCGACGCGGGCGCCGCCGGCGTCATGGGCAACCCCCGCGACTACGCCCTCCCGGGCAACCAGGACCCGTACACCCCCTGGCCGAACTCCCTGCTCCTGCTCGCCGCGATCGCCTCGGTCACCGAGCGCCTGCGCCTGGCCGCCGCGGCCGTGCTCGCCCCGCTGCGCCATCCGCTGCTGATGGCCCGGGAGTTGGGCACGCTCGACCTGATCAGCGAGGGGCGGCTGCTGGTCCAGCCGACGGTCAGCTGGAGCAAGGACGAGTACGACGCCCTGGGCGTGCCGTTCGCCCGGCGGGGGCGGCTGCTCGACGAGCACCTGGAGGTCTGGGCGAAGGCCTGGGGGCCCTCTCCGATCTCGCACGAGAGTGAGCACTATCCGTTCCGGGACGTCTACTTCGAGCCCAAGGCCTACCGCCCGGAGGGTCCTCGGCTGTGGTTCGGCGGGCAGCGTCTGCACGGGCCGGTCCTGCGCCGCCTCGTCCGGTACGGCCACGGCTTCCACCCGCTGGGCCGGCCGGCGCCCGAGGACCTGCAACTGCTCAAGGAGGCGATGGCCGAGGCCGGCCGCGACGCCACCGACCTGGAGATGATCGGCGGCACCCAGGCCGTCTTCCCCGACGACCACGCGCCCGCGGACCTCGGCGCGGCCCTCGCGTCGATCCCGGAGCAACTGGAGCAGGGCTTCACGACGTTCTGCGTCAAGCCGAACCAGTTCATCGACGATCCGGGGCGGGTCGGGGCGTTCTGCCGGGACGTGATGCGCCGCGTCGAGTCGCTGACCTCGTAGCGGCCGACCCACGGACCGCAGGAAGGCCGGCCTCGGATGTCCGTCCGCCATGCGGCCAAATGACCCCTCGGGGTCATGAACGACGGTTGGGCGTACGGAAGTTGAACACTGCGCGCGATACCCGCGCGACCTGCGGGGCGTCCCTACGCTCGCGCACGTGCGAGATCATCGACAGGCGGGCGACGACCGCCACGGCAGTCCCCGCGAGCGGTCCCCCCGGACAGCCCTGGCGCCCCGCCCGGCCGGTCCTGGCGGTCGCCCGAACCCCCTGCTGGGGCTCCAGCAGACCGCGGGCAACGCGGCGACCGTCGCGGCGATGAGCGGGGCGGGGCCGTCCGCCGCCGCCCGCGGCCGGACCCCGAAGGCACCGCTGCCGACCGTCGTCGAGGAGAACGCCCTGGAACTCCCGCCGTATCTGCGGGACATGGAGGCGGCGGGTCTGTCCACGGCGTACGGCCTGACCGGGCACGAGTTCGTCACCGCCACCGTGGCCGACGCCGTCGGGCACCGCGACGGCGTGGTCGCCGAGATCGCCGCCGAACTCGCCGGACGGCCGGAGTCCTTCTACGGCAGCGGGCGGGCCTTCGCCGTCACCGGTGCGCGGGGCGCCGACCGCTACGACGTCACGGTGCGGGTCTCCCCCGCCGCCGACGACCGCCCGGGTCTCTTCTCCCCCGAGGGTCCCGGCGCCGAGGACGCCGCCACCAAGGTGGACGTGCACCACAACACCGCCGCCACGGTCGCCCACAACACGGGCTCGTCCGCGTCCAGGGGCGCGGCCTTCACCGCCTTCGGAATGGCCCCGGTGGCACCGGGCGTCTGGCTCGGCGGGGCGGCGACCGTCAACGCCCAGCCCTTCCAGTCGTCCCGGGACTCCCGCACCGCGCGGAACATGGCGGAGCCGCGCGTGCTGCGCAGCGACAAGGGATCCGTCGAGGTACCGCGCAAGGTCCGCTACGGCGTGCGGATCATGAAGGACGGGGCGCGCGCCGCGCAGGAGGCCGGCGGGTCCGGCACCCTCACCATGCGGGTGCCGCTGGAGCACCTGGTGCCGGCGGCCGCAGGGCCGGCACCCCGTCCGGCTCCGGTGTCCCCCGAGACCGCGCGGACGGTGTCGCTGGCCGACTCCATGGCTCCGCTCGCCGTCTCGGACACCGCCGCCCCGCACCAGGGCGGCGGCGGACTGTTCGACGCGGTCGCCTCGGCCCTGCACCCGTCGCTGACCTGGCCGGGCGCTCCCGGCCGGGCCCGCCTGTACGAGGCCACCGCCACCGCGACCGTGCTGGAGGACCTGCCCCGGCTGCTGCGCGACGGAGTCGTGGGCGAGGACCTGACCAGCCGGGACGGCACCACCACCGGCACCTACCGGATGCGGGCCACGATCACCGACCTGGCGCCCGGCTGGAGTACCGGCAAGACGCAACTGCGCACCCATCAGCAGACGCAGCACGCGGTCACGGACAGCGCGGGCAAGGGCCGCGGCGGCGCCTTCGGCCTGGGCCCGGCGGCGGGCTTCGGCGTCCTGGGCAACGCGGCCGCCGTCCGTGGCACGGTCATGCCGGTCGTCGGGGCGCGCCAGACCCGGTTCAGCGTGGCCGAGCAGACGGTGTCCAGCCGGCAGGGCGCGGAGGTGCGCGGCGACAAGGTGCTCTATCTGGGTACGGTCCTGTTCACCGTCGAGGGCAGCGGTCCCACCTCGCCGCTGACCCGGGCGCGGGGCGGCGGCCGTACGGCGCACCACTCGATGCGGGTCTGGATCGGCCTGCGAGCCGACGAGGCCCAGGAGTTGGGGCTGCCGCTCCCGCAGGGCGTGACGGCCGAGGAGTTCCTCAAACGTCCGCCGCGGCCCTCGACGGACACCGAGGACGCGGGGCAGGACAAGGGGAAGGGCAAAGGCAAGGCCAGGGCCACCGAGGCGGAGGCGGCCGAGCAGGAGGCCGCCGAGCAGGGAGCGGCCGGGAGCGAGGCCCCGGCGCACGTCGCACGGCATCTGCCCTTCGGCGCGATGGGCTCCAGCGTGGCGATCAGCCGGCTGGACACCGCCCCGATGATGCGGGCCGTACGGCAGCTGTTCGCCACGGATCCCCGGCTCGCCGGCTATCTGCCCGCCTTCGGCGAGGAGCGGCAGCCGCGCGAGCCGAGCCCGGAGGAGGCCGAGGTCCAGCGGCGCAACTACCGCGAGCTGGTCACCGTCCTGTCGGAGACCAACCTGCGTTTGCACAAGGACCAGTTGCTGTCGACGGGCATCCGGGTGCGGCTGCGCCGCAAGTCCCGCTTCCACGCGCACGACGTACAGCTGAAGGTGACGGGCTCGCTCCGGGAGACGGGCCATCTCGGCGACGTCAAGGACTGGCTGGTGCGCAGCCACTCGGGCGTCACGAGCAATCTGCAGAGCGGGCGCGCCAGTTCACGCAGCGTCGGCGGGATGGCCCTCGGTCAGTTCCGGCTGGTCCCCGGCGCCCTGACCCTGTCGGCGCGCGCCGAGAAGGGCCGTACGACGACCCGGCGCGGCCAGGCGGGACCGACCCTGCGCACCGACGTCCTCACCAACGGCTCCGAGGACGCGAGCGTGTTCGGCGGGGCGCTGAGCCTGAACGTCGGCGTCACCATGACGACCCGGCAGCGCAAGGCCGCGCGTTCCCTCACCCCGGGCGCGCCGGGCCGGGACGTGCCCACCGCCGAGGAGCTGGCGACGCTGCCCCTCGACGCGCAGGACGTGCGGCTGCTCACCCCCACCTCCTTCACCCTGGACGACGAGGCCAAGCGGCGGCTGGACACCGGGACTTCCACGCGCACGGCGCGCCACCACGACGTACGCACCGAGTTCGCGGCGGCGGGCATCGGCGACCTGGCCGGACTGGCTCCCCGGCAGCTTGGCGGCCGCCGGGGTGTGCGGGACTGGACGCTGGTGGAGACCGTCGGCGACGGGCAGCCGGTGCGGGACCTGGCGTTCGAGCTGCTGGCGCGGGCGGCCGCCCGGAACCAGGAGGCGCGGGAGGACCGGGCGCTGCAGACCGAGGGGCTCGCGCCCCGGCTGGCGATCGAGGAGCGGTTCGGCCCGCAGGCGGTGACGGCGGCGCTGCGGCAGGCCGTCTCCGCGGGCTGGGTGGTGCAGAACCTGCGGTACGCGCGTCGGCTGGCCGGGTTGAACGGCGCCGTCGGCACCCGGTTTGCACTCACCGCCCCGCGGGTCGTGCACCAGGGCACGGGAGCGGGCACCGAGACCTTCGTCCTGGGCGGGCACCAGGTCACGGGGCAGGAGGGTACGAGTCACAGCGCCTCGGTGCAGGGAGGTCTGACGGGAGCGGAGAACGGCACCGAGTGGCGCCTCGCCGAGGGGGTCGCGGCGGGCCGCGCCCTGGGCAGCGGCGACACGACGGCGTCCACCCTCGCCGGCACCGTCGAACGCAACGCGCACACCTCGCGCAAGAGCCCGCTGTACCTGGTCCAGTGCGATCTGGTGGTGCGGATGGTCGCCGAGGTCGCGGTGAACGGCGGCGGTCCGTACGTGGCGCGGGGCGGGCGTACGGTGCCGGCGGCGGTCGGTGTGTGGCTGACCGAGCGCCAGCTGCGGGCGGCGGGGTTGAAGGTGCCGGGTGAGGAGGAGCGGAAGGCGACCGCTGCCTCCGGGTCGGGGCAGGATGCCGGGGAGACCGCAGGGCGCGCGAGGCCACCACGGGCCGGAGACGACCGCGCGGAGGCCTCCACCGACGCCTCGACGAGCGCGCCGAAGACCGCGTCCAAGGGCTCGTCCATGCTGCCGTCGGCCCCCGTCCCCGGCCTGGCCCAGAGCCTCCCGCTCGGCTTCGGCATGATCGAGGACCTGCCCGACTTCCTGCCGCTGCTGGAGCGGATCCGCGGCCGCCTGGGCGCCTCCCTCGCCGACGACCTGCTGCCGCGCACCCGGCTGACGGACCGCAACGACAACGTGCAGCGGCTGCTGCGGGTGCTGGACCGGGACGGCTCGGCGGGACTGCTGTCGAGCGCGATGGACGGCGGCGTGGGCGTGGAGCTGCTCGACGGGCGCAAGCGGCCGTACCGGGCGGTGTTCAGCGTCCGCAGGACCGGGCGGGGCAGCTATCTCGAGACCGCCTCCGACGGCCGGGACATGGAGTACATCACCTCCGCCGCCGCACAGCGGGCCGCCGCCCACGACGAGAGCGACAGCCGGGGCGTGGAGGCGGTCCTCGCCGGCTCCGGGAAACCCGACGGTGGCGC
The DNA here is from genome assembly GCF_044763345.1 of Streptomyces sp. NPDC096132. NCBI lineage: Bacteria > Bacillati > Actinomycetota > Actinomycetes > Kitasatosporales > Streptomycetaceae > Streptomyces > Streptomyces sp. NPDC096132. The sequence goes on along the minus strand of NZ_JBIWGA010000023.1, from coordinate 100,083 downwards.
CGGTCAGCTCAAGAGCGTCGGCGCGGCCGCCGGCCTCGGTCTCTCGGCGAGCGACTCGCGCCGTTCGGCGAGCGTCGGGCGGGCCCAGCTGGGTGTGAAGACCGTCGCCGAGGCGTCGTCCACGCCGTCGGCGCGGATGCACGTACCGATCGAGGCGAACCTGGAGATCCTCACGGGCAACCGGCGGGTGGCGCTCGCACGGCTGGAGGGCCTGAGCCTCGCCCATCGCGTCCCGGCCGCCGACCTGCACGCGCTCGCGCGGCTCGCCCCCGTGCCGCCGCAGCAGGTCGGCCGGCACGCCGTCCCCGCCGAGGAGGGCGGCGCCGACCGGCTCGGCCCGTGGCGGCGCACCGGGCTGCGGCTGCCCATGGAGGCGCAGGTCAACGGGTTCCAGGGGACGCCCAGGGTGCGGCAGGCGGTGGACGACGCGGTCGAGCGGGCGGGCGGGAGCGCACGGTTCCGTACCGGCGGCGAGGCGGCCTTCCATCTGCTGCGTGAGGCCGTCTCCACGGAGTGGCTGATCGCGGCGCTGCCGCTGCTGACCGCCGCGGGTGTGGACCTGCCGCCGGTGCACGCGACCGGTGCGTCCGGGCAGGACCTGCGGACCTCGCTGCACGCCCGGCTGCGCTCCGGGCGGGTGCTGGGCGTCGGGGACAGGATGACCTTCGAGACCGTCGCGCAGAGCGGGCTGGACGCGCCGCGCCCGACGGGTGCGGAAGGCCAGCAGGCCAACGAGCACGGCAGGTCGGCGCGCGGCCTGTTCGGTGCGGGCGTCCTGAACGCCGACGAGTTCCGGATGAACCAGTTCCTCGGTGTCATGGACGGCTCCGGCAGCGCCACCGCGACGGCGGCGAACGCGGCCGGCTCGATGCCGCTGCACAAGCCCAAGTCCGAGTCGGTGCTGGTGCAGTTCACGCTGGACGTGCGGGTGGTGGCGGAGGTGACCGACCGGGTGCGGTCCAGCCGCCGCTCGACCGCCGTCCAGGAGGTGACACTCCCGGACCCGGTGGTCATCCGCATGCCCGCCCCCGCGGTACGCCGCCTCCTCGCCGACCCGGCCGACGCCGAACTCCTGCGCGACCCGCAGAACCACCTGAAGCTGCGTGCCCGCCCGGACGCCCCGTGACGACGCACCGCGTGCCGGCTCGCATGGTCAGGGGCGGCCGGGGGTGCGACGCTGGAGGGGAGGGGCTTCCCAGGAGGAGCAGCCGGGAGGACCGATGGGGCGTGATGTCCCGGCGCTGGTCTTCACCCGCGAGGACCGCCGCCGCTATCGGATCAAGATGCAGGAATGCCTCGACGTCCTCGCGCAGATGTTGCGCGAGGAACGGTTCGAGTCGGAGCGGCCCCAGGTGGGCCTGGAGATCGAGCTGAACCTGGTCGACGACCGGGCCGAGCCGGCGATGCGCAACAGCGAGGTGCTGGAGGCGATCGCCGACCCGGCCTGGTCCACGGAGCTGGGCCGGTTCAACCTGGAGATCAATGTGCCGCCCCGGCGCCTGACGGAGGGCGGCCCCGACGCCTGGGAGTCCGAGATCCGGGCCGCGCTCAATCACGCGGAGGAACGCGCCACGACGGCCGACGCCCATCTGATCATGATCGGTATCCTCCCCACTCTGCGACAGGAGGACGTCGGCGAGGAGACGCTCTCGGAGAACGCCCGCTACCGGCTGCTCAACGACCAGGTCTTCGCGGCGCGGGGCGAGGATCTGCGGATCGAGATGGACGGTGTGGACCGGCTGCGCACGTACGCCGACACGATCACCCCGGAGGCCGCGTGCACCAGCACCCAGTTCCACCTCCAGGTCTCCCCGCAGGAGTTCGCCGGCTACTGGAACGCGGCGCAGGCCATCGCCGGGGTGCAGGTGGCGCTGGCGGCCAACTCGCCGTTCCTGTTCGGCAAGGAACTGTGGCACGAAACCCGGGTCCCGCTGTTCGAGCAGGCCACCGACACCCGCCCGCAGGAGATCAAGGCGCAGGGAGTACGGCCGCGGGTGTGGTTCGGCGAGCGGTGGATCACCAGCGTCTTCGACCTGTTCGAGGAGAATCTGCGGTACTTCCCGGCGCTGCTGCCGCTGGTCGACGAGCAGGATCCCGTGCAGACCCTGGACGAGGGCGACATCCCCGAGCTGGGCGAGCTGACCCTGCACAACGGCACGATCTACCGCTGGAACCGCCCGGTCTACGCCGTCGCCCACGACCAGCCGCACGTGCGGGTGGAGAACCGCTGTCTGCCGGCCGGTCCGACCGTCGCCGACACCCTCGCCAACGGCGCGTTCTACTACGGGCTCACCCGCGCCCTGGTCGAGGAGGAGCGGCCGGTGTGGTCGCGGATGTCCTTCCAGGCCGCCGAGGACAACCTGCACACCGCCGCACGCCTCGGCATCGACGCACCCCTGTACTGGCCCGGCATGGGCGAGGTGCCGGTGCCCGAACTCGTACTGCGCCGGCTGCTCCCCCTCGCCCACCGCGGGCTGGAGCACACGGGCATGGACGCGGCCTGGCGGGAGCCGCTGCTCGGCGTCATCGAGCAGCGGTGCGTCACGGCCCGTAACGGAGCCGTCTGGCAGAAGGAGATGTTCCACCGCATCAGCGACTCCGCCCACACGGACCGCCATGAGGCGCTGCGGCGGATGACACGGCAGTACATCGACTACATGCACCTCAACGCCCCCGTCCACAACTGGCCGGTCGAATGACACCTCGCTGACCGGCCGTCAGCGGCGTTCCCGCGTCCCGTCCCGTCCTGTTCCGTCCTGGGAGGTACCCGTGGCGCACACACCGGCCACCGACGTGGTGATCGCGGGCGCGGGCCCGGTCGGGCTGAGTGCCGCCGCGGAGTTGCGGCGGCACGGGGTGCGGTGCCGGCTCGTGGACCGGCTGCCGGCACGGCTGCCGTACGCGAAGGCGGTCGGGATCCAGCCGCGCACGCTGGAGATCTGGGACCGGATGGGGCTGGCCCGTACGGTCCTGGAGTCGGCCGCCGTACTGCGCGGCCAACTGGTCCACGTCAACGGCCGGGAGACGGCGCGCACGGACCTGGTGCTGCCGCCCGAGGTGCCCTACGGCTTCGCCGCGCTGCCGCAGTACGAGACCGAGCGGCTGCTGGAGGAGTACCTCGCGGGTCTGGGGACGGTGATCGAGCGTGGCACCGAGCTGCTGTCCTTCGTCCAGGACCCCGAGGGGGTCACCGCCCGGCTGCGGACGGCCTCCGGCACGGAGGAGGAGCTGCGTGCGAGGTATCTCGTCGGCTGCGAGGGGGCGCACAGCGTGGTCCGCAAGGGGCTGGGGCTCCGCTTCGAGGGGGCCGCGTTCGCCGAGGAGTACATGCTGGGTGACGTCGAGGCGGACTGGGACCTGCCGCACGGGTACGGCCTGCGTTCCACCCACCGCACCGACGACGGGGTCACCGACGACGTGCTGGTGTGCATCCCGCTGCCGGGCACCGGGCGTTACCGCATGTCGATGCTGGTACCGCCCGAGCTGTCCACGCGGACGGCCGACCAGGCCGGCGACAGCGTGGCGCACGGGCTGGAGGGCGGGCGCGCCCCGGAGCTGTCCCACCTCCAGGCCGTCGTCGACCGGCTCGCCCCCAAACCGGCCGCCCTGTCCCGGCTGCGGTGGTCGTCGGTGTTCCGGATCAGCCATCGCATCGTCGACCGGTACGGCGACGGACGGGTCTTCGTCGCGGGCGACGCGGCCCACATCCACCCGCCCACCGGCGCCCAGGGCATGAACACGGGCATCCAGGACGCCTGCAACCTGGCCTGGAAGCTCGCCCTCGTCGTCCGGGGGAAGGCGGGCCCACGGCTGCTGGAGACGTACGACGCGGAGCGCCGGCCGGTCGGCGAGGAGGTCGTCGGGCGGACCGTGCGGCACGCCAGGCACGGCATCGAGGCCGACCCGGACGACCCGCGGACCGTCATGCTCCGCGAGGCCCAGCTGCTGGTCGGCTACCGGGACGGCCCGCTCGCCGGCCGCCCGTACGGGCCCGCCGACGCGCCCCAGCCGGGTGACCGGGCGCCGGACTGCACCGGACTGGGCCTCACCGCGGCGGCCTATCCGCTGCGTCTGTTCGACGTCCTGCGCGGCCGCGCCCGGCACGTGGTGATCCTGTACTCGACCCACCTGGCCGATCTCGCCGGGGGCGTCGAGGCCGTCGCGAGGGCGCCGATGGGCGGCCCGGCGATCGTCGCCGTGCTCGCCCGGGAGGGCGCCGCGGCCGCGCCCGACACGCTGGGCGTCCCCGCCTACCGCGACGCCGGCGGCGAGTTCGCCCGGCTCTACCGGCCCGACGGCCCGACCGGCTTCGTCGTCCGCCCGGACGGGTACCTGGCCTCGCGCTTCCCGCTGGCCGCCACCACCGCCGCCCTGGGCGACCTTCTCACGGCCCTCTCCGCGCGGACCCCGGTCCGCTGACCTGGCGTATTTCCGTCCGAGCACCCGCCGCGTCCCGGCCGCGGCGGAAACTAATGTTGTGCACTTTCTTGACGACCATTACTATAGAGCCTAACTTCGCGGTGTCCTTCCCCCCGGTCAAGGGAGACCGCGATGTCCCCGTCCCCCGTCGCATCACCGTCCGCCTCCCCCGAACGAACCCGGCAGCTGCGCCGGGTCGCCCTCTCCGGGCTGCTCGGCACCGCCGTGGAGTTCTACGACTTCCTCGTCTACGGCACGGTCGCCGCCCTCGCCTTCGGCGAACTGTTCTTCCCCGGCGCCGATCCCGCCGTCGGCACCATCGCCGCGTTCGGCACGTTCGCCGCCGGCTATGTCGCCCGCCCGCTCGGCGGCGTCCTCTTCGGTCACTTCGGCGACCGTCTCGGCCGCAAGTCGATGCTGCTGCTCACGATGGGCCTGATGGGTGGCGCCAGCTTCCTCATCGGCCTGCTGCCCACGTACGACACCATCGGCGTCTGGGCGCCGGTCCTGCTGATCGCCCTGCGGGTCCTGCAGGGCATCGCCATCGGCGGTGAGTGGGGCGGTGCCACGCTGATGGTCGTCGAGCACGCCGGGGAGCGGCGGCGCGGCCTGTGGTCCAGCTTCACCCAGATGGGAGCTCCGCTCGGCTCCCTGACCTCCGCCGCCGTCGTCGCGCTGGTCGTCACCCTCCCCCGGGACGAGTTCGCGGCGTGGGGCTGGCGCGTGCCGTTCCTGCTGAGCGTGCTGCTGCTCGCCGTGGGACTGTTCGTGCGGCTCAAGGTGGTGGAGAGCCCCCTGTTCACCCAGGTGAAGAAGCGGCGCGCCGAGGCGCGGCTGCCCATCCTCGACGTGCTGCGGCATCCGCGTCCCGTGCTGCTGGCCTGCTGCGTCGGCATCGGCGCCTTCACCGCCCAGTCGCTGCTGACCAGCTATCTGATCGCCTACGCCACGGGCATCGGCTACGCCCGGCCGCAGGTGCTGACCGCGCTCACGGTCTCCGCCGCCGTCGCCCTGGTCGTGCTGCCCTGTGTCTCCGCGCTGTCCGACCGGGTCGGCCGCCGCCCGGTCGTCCTCACCGGAGCCCTTCTCTCGGCGGCGCTCGCCTTCCCCGTGCTCACGCTGGTCGACTCGAAGTCGCCCGGACTGCTGATCCTGGCCGTCGTCCTCGGCCACGGCATCGCCCAGTCCACGATGTACGGTCCGCTGGGCGCTCTGTTCAGCGAGATGTTCGGCACCCGGGTCCGCTACACGGGCGCCTCCCTCGGCTACCAGGGCGCCACCCTGATCGGCGCCGGCTTCTCCCCCATGATCGCCGGAAGCCTGGTCGCCGGGAGCCACAGCAGCACCCCCGTGGCCCTGCTGCTCTGCGGGGGCTCCCTCGTCACCGCGCTGACCGTGTGCTTCGTACGCGAGACCAGCCGGAAGTCGCTCGCCGAGCCGGCGGAACACCCCACCACCCCCCACACCCAGGAGATCACCGCATGACCACCCGCACCCGCACCGCCGCCGTGGCAGCGCTGCTGCTCGCGCTCACCACGCTGCCGACCACCGCCTTGGCGGCGACGGACGAACCGGCCCACGTGGAGGGCCGGCTCCCCTCCGGCGCGACGTACCTGATGGACGTGCCCGCCGACTGGATGAGGACGGTCCTGCTGTTCAGCCACGGCTACGCGGCCGGCCCGGCCAACCCCGCCCGGGACGCCCCGGACGACGCCACCAAGGCCCTGCTCCTGCAGCAGGGCTACGCCCTCATCGGCTCGTCCTACGCCACCACCGGCTGGGCGGTCACCGACGCGGTCCCCGACCAGCTCGCCACCCTCACCGCGTTCACCGAGCGCTTCGGCTCGGCCTCCCGCACGATCGCCTGGGGACGGTCCTACGGTGGACTCGTCACCACCGCCATCGCCACCCTGGAGGACCGCCTCACCAGCGGCCACTGGTCGGGAACGGACGCCGGCTCCCTCAACTCCCGTGCCGGGGCGGCCGATTCCTCGACCCCGGCCCGCTACGTCACGTACCGTCCCACTCCCTGCCTGCGCCCCTACGACCTTGCCCACCCGGCCGACGGCCGGTGACCTGGTACGGCCGCCCGCCGTGTCGACGGCGGGCGGCCGTACGCTTGCTCCCGTGGCGGACGACGACATCCTGGACACCTCGGACGGCGACACCGCGGACGACGGCCCGCAGCCGCGCCCGCAGTCGCTCATGCTCGCCTTCTTCGGCAACCACGTGCTGGAGGAGGGCGAGCTGGGCGTGTACTCGGGCAGCATCATCGAGATCCTCGGCCGGGTCGGGGTGGGCGAGCAGGCCGTGCGGTCCACGCTGACCCGGATGGTCAACCGGGGTCTGCTGCGGCGTCAGCGGGAGGGCCGCAGGATGTACTTCGGCCTCACCCCGCAGGCCACGCGCATCCTGCGCGACGGCCGCACCCGGATCTGGACGCAGAGCGCGGTCAACGACGACTGGGACGGCTCCTGGACCCTGCTGGGCTTCTCCCTCCCCGACTCCTGGAAGCGCCAGCGCCACGACCTGCGCTCCCGGCTGGCCTGGTCCGGGTTCGGAGCGCTGTACAGCGGGCTGTGGATCGCCCCGGGGAACGTGGACGTCTCCGCCGTCGTCTCGGAACTGGGTCTCGCCGACCACGTCAAGATCTTCCACGCCCGGGCCGACCAGGCCACCGACATCGAGCTGATGATCCGCGACACCTGGGACCTGGAGAGCATCGCCGCCCGGTACGTCGTGTTCGACAAACGCTGGACCGCCCACCTGGGCGCGGGCTCCGGGGACGACCCGATCGGCACCCGGCTGCGGCTGGTCAGCGAATGGCTGTGGACCATCCGGACCGACCCCCGGCTCCCCGCCCGGCATCTGCCCCCCGCCTGGCCGGCCCGCGCCGCCCAGGAGACCTTCCGGCAGGTCGCGCGCGAGACCGAGGCCCCGGCCCTGCGCATGGCCCGCGACCTGCTGGAAACCGCACCCCTGCGCTGACCACCCTCCGCTACTCCCGTGCCGGGAGGCCCGCCAGGCCGGTGTCGTGCATGATGCGGTCGACGGTGCGGGCGAGGTCGCTGTCGGGACCGATGACAGTCTCGACGCCGCCGGGCAGCAGGTCGAGCTCCCGGTACCAGTCGCGCAGCTGTGCCGCCCCGACCTCGTCCGCGATGGGCTTCGTCGCATGCCGCGCGAGGGTCTCCTCCCACGGCACGTGCAGGTAGTAGGCGTGGCAGGGGCCGCGGTGGTCGGTGCGCAGCCGGGCGAGCATCTCGCCGTACCGGTCGGCGTACAGGATCCCTTCGATGACGACGTGGTAGCCGGCGTCCAGCGCATAGCCGGCGACGGTGTCGATGAGGCCGATGCTCGCCGCTCCGGGCCGGTCCCGTTCCCGCAGGACGGTACGGCGGAGGTTGTCCTGCCCGACCAGGGCGAGCCCGCGTCCGAACCTCTCGCGGACCCCGGCCGCGACCGAGGACTTTCCCGAGGCCGAGTTGCCGCGCAGCACGACGAGCCGGGTCTGCGTGGTGCCCACTTTCACGGGGTCAGCCTACGGCGGCCGCGCACCCCACGGAAACGTGAACTGGTCTGTGGAGCAGGGCCGTTGGCCGTAGGTTGGGCAGCGACTGATCCACTCCTCGACGGGAAGACGGACGCCTCTCATGACCGACGACGTGACGACGCCCGGAGCGGCGGAGCACCAAGAGATCGACAGGTCGGTGCCGCACTCGGCCCGGATCTGGAACTACTGGCTGGGCGGGAAGGACCACTACCCCGTCGACGAGGAGGCCGGTGACGCGTACACGGCCGTGTTTCCCGGCATCGTGACCATCGCCCGCAGCAGCCGTGCCTTCCTGCGGCGCACCATCACCCATGTGGTGGCCGAGGCGGGCATCCGGCAGTTCCTGGACGTCGGGACCGGCCTGCCGACCGCCGACAACACCCATGAGGTCGCACAGCGGATCGCCCCCGAGGCGCGGATCGTCTACGTCGACAACGACCCGTTGGTGCTGGCGCACGCCCGTGCGCTGCTCCACTCCTCGCCCAAGGGGGCGACCGCCTACGTCGACGCCGATGTGCTGGACCCGGACCGGATCCTGGCGGCCGCCGCCGAGACACTGGACCTCAGCCGGCCCACCGCCCTGATCCTGAGCAACATCCTGGGCCACATCGCCGATGACGCCCAGGCCCGTGCCGTCGTCGACCGGTTGATGGGGGCCCTGCCGTCCGGCAGCTACCTCTCCGTCAACGACGGTTCGCTGGGGATCGATCCCGTCTTCGAAGCCGCCCAGGACGCCTACAACGCGAGCGGTGCCGTCCCCTACAACCTGCGCACGGTCGACCGGATCACGTCCTTCTTCGACGGTCTGGAGCTGCTCGAGCCCGGTGTCGTCCCGGTCCCCCTCTGGCGCCCCGACCCCGCCTCCCCGGCCCCCGAAGTCATAGGCGAGCACGGCGGACTCGCCCGCAAGCCGTGAGCGTCAGTTCTCCGAGTCGAGGAAGTCGGCGAGGAGGACGGCGAACTCGTCCGGCGTGGCGAGGCGGATGCCGAGGGTCTCGGCCTTGGTCCGCTTCGAGCCGGCGCCGTCTCCGGCGACGACCAGCGTGGTCTTCTTGGAGACGCTGGAGGAGGCACGGCCGCCCGCGCGCTCGATGAGTTCGTTCATCTGGTTGCGGCTGAGCTTCTCCAGCGGGCCGGTCATCGCGCCGGTGACCACCACCGCCATGCCGGCGAGCGGACCGGCGGCCGCAGGGGTGTCCTCGGCGTCGGTCCCGGTGTCCGCCGCGGGCGGCGGGGTGGCGCCGGGCTCGGTCATGTTGACGCCGGCCGCGGCGAGCTTGTCGATGAGCGGGGCGAGTTCGGCGAGTTCCGCGACGATGGACGGGGCCTTCTCGGTGCCGATGCCCTCGACCCGCTGGATCGCCTCGGCGTCGGCGGCCCGCAGCTCGTCCATCGTGGCGAAGTGGCGGGCTATGCGGCGGGACATGGAGCGGCCGGTGCCGCGCACGCCGAGGGCGCACAGGACCCGCGACAGGGGTTGGCCCTTGGCTCTGGTGAGCGCGGCGAGGAGGTTGTCGGTGCTGGTCTCCCCCATGCGCTCGAGACCGAGGAGCTGGTCGCGGGTGAGGGTGAACAGGTCGGCCAGATCGGCGACCAGGCCGGCCTCGACGAGCTGGACGACGCGGGTGTGACCGAGGCCCTCGATGTCGAGCTGGTCGCGGCCGGCGGCGTAGGAGAGGGAGGCGACGAGATGGCAGTTGCGGCCGTTCTCGCAGCGCCAGCGCTGCTCGCTGGTGTCGATGCCGGCGCCGCACCGGGGGCAGGTCTCGGGGAAGGCGATGGGCTGTTCGTCGCCGGTGCGCAGATGGGCGACGGGGGCCTCGATGCGGGGGATGACGTCGCCGGCCCGGTGGACCATGACGTGGTCGCCCAGGCGCAGGTCGCGGCGGGTGATGTCGGCCGGGTTGTGGAGGGTGGCGTAGGTGATGGTGGAGCCGTCGATCTCGACCGGTTCGAGGACGCCGCGGGGGGCGATGATGCCGGTGCGGCCCACGTTCCACTCCACCGCGAGCAGTCGGGTGATCTTCTCCACGGCCGGCAGTTTGTAGGCGATGGCCCAGCGCGGGGCGCGTGAGCCCGAGCCGGCGGTCCGCTGGTCGGCGGCCTCGTCGGCCTTGATGACGATCCCGTCGATGCCGAACGGCAGTTGGGCGCGCAGGGCGGCGATCTCCTGGACCCGGGCCAGGACCTCCTCGGGGGTGCCGGCCGTGGTGCCGGGCACGGCGGTGGCGGCGGTGGTGTTCACGCCGTAGGCGCCGGTGAGCGTCATCAGGTCGCTGTGCGCGCTGTCCGTGAGGGACGCGGCGAGGGCCGGCTCGGTGGCGGGCAGGGGCAGCAGGCCGTAGCCGAAGAACGTCATGGGTACCGTGTAGGCGCGGTCCTTGGCGCGCAGGGTGCCGGCGGCGGCGTTGCGGGGGTTGGCGAACGGCTGTCCGCCGTGTGCGGTGCGCACCTCGTTGGCGTGCTCGAACTGGGCGGTGGTCATGAGGACTTCGCCGCGCACCTCCACCGTGACCGGTTCGGTCAGCCGGTCGGGCAGGCCGTCTATGGTGCCGATCGCGTGCGAGACGTCCTCCCCGGCCGTCCCGTCGCCGCGCGTGATCAGCCGGGTCAGGCGGCCCTCGGTGTAGCGGGCGGCGATCGCCAGGCCGTCGAGTTTCGGCTCCACGCTGAAGCGGGTGACGTCATGTCCGATGCGCCGGGCCAGGGAGGCGGTCCACGCGGTGAACTCCTGCGGCGAGAACACGTTGTCCAGGCTCAGCATCGCCACCGTGTGGGGCACGTCCCCCTCCACGGCACCGCCGGCGACCTTTCCGGTCGGCGAGTCGGGCAGCACCTCCTCGGGGTGTGCGGCCTCCCACTGCGCGATGGAGCGCACCAGCCGGTCGTAGGCGTCGTCGTCAAGCGCCGACGTACCGCCCTCGTAGTAGGCGGCGGCCGCCCGCACCGCGTCCTCCACGGCCCGCGCGTAGGCCACGGCGTCCACAATCACTGCACCAGATGTCGTCATGCCCGCCATCCTGCCTGCCACCACTGACAATGCAGGGAACCGCTCCACCCGTCACGCCGCCCGACCCATCCCGTCCCGGACGACGCGCAGACGCGGTGCGGCCGGGATGCGCGCGGCGGCGGGCGTGACGCGCACCGGGCGGACCCGGTAGGTCGTCCTGGTGGGGTCGGTGACGGGCTCGCCGAGGGATATCCGGCCCGCCGCCTGCAGCCGGTCGCACTCGGCGGTGGGCAGGGCGACATAGCAGCCGCCCCGGCCGGTGCCGGAGTCCAGCGGCCGCCAATAGCTGTATCTGCGGCGCCCGTTGGTGTGCACCGTGACGAACACGGGGTGGCGGGCGTCGCAGATGATCCGCAGAACCTCGGCTTCGGCGCGGGTCAGCGGAGCGCGGGCGGATGACCGGTCGGCGGCGGGTGGCATCGGTGGTGACCTCTTTCAGGGACGGTGGTTCCCCACCGTTTACCCCGTGCGGGCGTAGTCGATCTCTATAGACGCGCATTCTTCAACAGGACAGTGACAATCCAAACGGATTTGCGATCAACCCGTCGTGTCGTCGGGCGGGCACGGCGGGTAGAACGGGGCCGGACCGGCGTTCGGGAGGTCGACCGGACCGTCGAAGCCCGTCTCCGTGTCCATCTCGGAGAACTGCCGGGTGTCGGGCCCGAGTCCGCGAGCGCGCTCACCGAGCCGGGCCTGTGTCTCGAACCCACCGTCGCCGATGTACACGTACGCCGCGAGGTCGGGGTAGCGGTCGTGGTCGAAGTCGGCGACGGCGACGTTCCGCGTCGCCCCCAGGTCGAGCGGGATGACCTTCTGGCCACGGCCGGAGTTGGAGAAGGGCCCCAGCCTCAGCTCGGCCATCTTGGGCGGGATGGGATCGTCGCCGCCCTGCCTGCGTCCGGCCACGACGACGAGGTCGCTCCACCCGTCCTGGTCGAAGTCCGCCACGGCGGCCCGCACGTACTCCTGGTGCTCCCCCGCGTGGTCGGCCAGGTCACGTGGCCGCGAGGTCGTCTCGTGGTCCGAGCCGACGCCGAAGGTGATGGTCAGGCCGGCTCCGTTGCCCGAGGGGTCCGCGACGCGGTCGGGGAGGCCGTCGTCGTTCACGTCGGCCACGAGTGCCCCGTCGGCCGTGACACAGGCCGTGACGGCGGACGGCCCGTCCGGGGGCTGGGGCGGGGGGCCCAGGTTGTCCTCGCAACCGCTGAACAGCAGCAGACCGGTCACGACGAGGACGGCGGCGTTCCTGCGCCTTCTTCCGCTCTCGGTCAGTTCCGGCAAGCCGTACGCCACGGAGATCATGGCGGCCCACTATCGCACAACGGTTCGCGGCCGATCGGGTTCCGTTGCCGGTCGCTGCAACCGCGGTGGCCGAAATACGTGTCTCAGGAGCCGTGGCCGACGCTCCTGGGGCCACGGAGGCGCGGGTGCGCCAGGGCAAGGAGGGATGGCGATGAGCACGTGGGCCGTACCGGGGTACTCCGAGTCGCTCGAACTCGGCTCCGGGGCCAGTGGGCGGGTGGTGCTCGCCGTGCACGAGCCGACCGGTCTGCCGGTGGCCGTGAAGTACCTCAGCGAGTCGCTCCGGACCCGGCCGGGCTTCGTCCGCGGGTTCCGCGCCGAGGCGGAGCTGCTGGGCGGCCTGGACAGCCCGTACGTGGCCGGCTTCTACGAGTACGTGGAGGCGACGGAGGGCGCCGCCATCGTGATGGAGCTGGTGGACGGCGTGTCCCTGCGGACGCTGCTCGCCCGCCAGGGCCCCTTGTCGCCGGAGGCGGCGCTGACCGTGCTGAAGGGTTCGCTGCTCGGTCTGGCGGACGCGCACCGGTCCGGTGTCGTCCACCGCGACTACAAGCCGGCGAACGTCCTGGTCACCCCTGACGGCGTGTCCAAGCTCGTCGACTTCGGCATCGCGGTGGACGCCGGCATCAGTGCGGGCGTCGCCGGCACCCCGGCCTACATGGCCCCGGAGCAGTGGACCGGCGCGCCGGCCTCCCCCGCCGGTGACGTGTACGCGGCCACCGCCACGTTCTTCGAGTGCCTGACGGGCCGTAAGCCCTACCCGGGCGACAACATGGCCCAGTTGGCACTGCAGCACGCGCAGGACCCCGTCCCCGTCGAGGAGGTGCCCGAGGGCGTGCGCGCGCTGGTCCGCCGGGGCCTGGCCAAGACGGCGGCGGAGCGCCCCACGGACGCGGCGGCCTTCGTGGCGGACCTGGAGCGGGCCGCCGTGGCGCACTACGGGGAGGACTGGGAAGAGCGCGGCCGGGGCCGGCTGGCCGCCCTCGTGGCGCTGCTGCTGTTCCTGCTCCCCTCCGGCCGTACGGCGTCCGGGGGCACCACCACCGACGAGGCGCGTACCGTGCTCGGCCGGAACCCCGCCTCCGGGCGGCTGCACGCCTGGCGGCCCACCTGGCCGGGAGCGGTCGTGGCGGCCGCCGCCGTGCTCGTCGCGCTGCTCCTCGGCCAGGGCGTCGGGCAGGGCGCGGGTGCGCACTCCCGCCAGGACACGCAGGCGCTGGCCACCACCAGCCCCACAACGCCGACCGGCGCGAGCCCGCTGCCCTCGGCCACGGAATCACCCTCCCCGTCGGCCACCACGGGTTCCCCGCCGGCCGACGCCTCACCCTCCGGCTCGGCCACGGGGGACACCGGATCGCCGACGGCCGTCGTCACCGATCCCGCACTGTCGTCCGACGCCTCGGCGAGCGCCTCCCCGTCCGGATCCCCGAGTACGACGCCCAGCACATCGCCGTCGCCGTCCCCGTCCGCCGCCACGGCCGTCAAGGAGGTCAGCCTCTCCGGATTCCGGCAGACGGGCACCGGCACGGCCACCGCGACGGTGACGGTCACCACGGACGGCACCGGCCCGGTCTCCGTCACGCTCGCCTGGTTCTCGGGCGACACCGCGGGGCAGCCGGGGAGCCCGGACGGCGCGTCCGTGTCGTACCGGCGCAGCGGCGCGACGCAGTACACGCTGACCGTCGAGCACTCCTTCCAGGGCACCGGCTGCTACTGGACCGTGCAGGCCTCCACCAGCCCCGCCTCGGCGGACGGGGGCGCGTCCCAGCAGCTCCTGACGAGGAGGTGCCAGATCCGATGACCGTTCCCCACGACCGCCGGCCCGTCCCGCCGGAACAGGACGACTACAGCGCGACCGTGCTGGACAGCCACTGGGTCCAGCGGGGCGGCGAGGACACGACGGTGCGCGAGACGTCCGACGCCACCGTGGCTCTCCCGCACGTCGAGGGGACGGTCCTGCGCTTCGGCCCGGGCGTCACCGCCACTGCGACCCACGGTGTGCGCACGGCGCCCGCGCCCGCGGCGGCGTCCCCCGCCTCCCGGCGCCGCCGTCTGCGCCGGCACACCCTTCCCGCGCTGGTCCTGCTCGCCGCCGTCCTGTTCCTGCTGTGGCGGCAGCACGCCACGCCCGGCCTCTCGGTGCGCGAGGTGGCCGTGGCGGCCCCCGAGCGCGGCACCGGCTGCGACGGGACGGCGGACGTCGTCGGCGTGGTCCGCACCGACGGCCACGCGGGTGAGCTGTCCTACCGCTGGGTCCGCAACGACGGCACCGCCTCCGACGTACTGCACGCGACGGTCCCCGAGGGCCGACGGGTGGTGCGGCTGCATCTGCTGTGGACCTTCCAGGGGCAGGGGCACTACGCCGCCGCCGCGGAGTTGCGCGTGCTGTCCTCGGACGGCGGCGCGGCACGGGCCCGGTTCACCTACGACTGCCCGTAGCTCACCTGTGGCGTGGGCCCGCCCTACGCCCGCGCCTCGCGCGCCCATCGTTCGACGGCGGGTACGCAGGTCTCGGCGAAGTGCTCGTAGTCCTCGGGGGTGTTGTAGACGTGGGCGGAGAGCCGGAGGTAGCCGAGTCCGTCGAAGCTGGTGAACGCGGCCTCCACGCCGAGTTCGGCGGGTGCCCGGTCGCGGAGCGCGTCGGCGGCGATCCGGCTCGTCCCCAGACCGTCGGGCAGCCGGACCAGCCGCATCCCGGGTACGGGCATGCCCACGTCGACGGGGTCGGGTGACGTCCCCGCGCGGGCGAAGGCGTCCGCGACGACCCGGGCGCCGTACTCGGCCAGGTCGTCCATGTAGCGGCGGGCCGTGTCCCAGCCCCAGGTGTCGTCGACGAAGCGGAGCGCCGCGGGCGCGGCCAGGGCGCCGGTGGCGTCGAGGGTGCCCTGGTGGTCGAAGCGGTCGGGGAAGGGCTCGGCGGCGCCCCAGGAGTCGATCAGCGGGTACAGGTCGTCCCGCAGGGGGCCGCGGGCGACCAGCACGGCCGAACCGCGCGGGGCGCAGCCCCACTTGTGCAGGTTGCCGACCCAGGCGTCGCAGTCCAGGCCCGCCAGGGGCGTGGCGAGCAGGCCGGGGGCGTGGGCGCCGTCGACGAGCAGGGTGATCCCACGCCGTGCCGCCTCGGCGCCGACGCGCTCCACGGGCATCAGCCGGGCGGTGGCCGAGGTGATCTGGTCGAGGACGATGAGCGCGACCTCGTCGTCCACCTCCGCCATCACGGCCCGGTACGCCTGCTCGGGGTCCGCGGCGAGCGGTACCCGGGCCGTGCGCACCCGGCTCCCCCAGCGGCGGGCGAGCCGCTCGGCCCCCATGGTGACGGCGCCGTAGCCGTGGTCGGTGACCACGATGTCGCCGCCGGGCCGTGCGGCCAGCGCGGCGTACACGACACTGGCGCCGGCGCTCGCGTTGGGGACGAGGGCCAGGTCCTTCGCGTCGGTGCGCAGCCGGGCGGCGATCTCGGTGCGGGCCGCCGCGAGCCGGTCCGGCAGCGTCGGGAACCAGACGACCGGCGCGCGTTCCATCTCGGCGCGCAGGGCGTTCTGCCGCTCCTGCGCCACCCTGGGGACCGCGCCGAACGACCCGTGGTTGAGGTGGCGCAGTGCGGGGTCGAGGGTCCAGCCCGCCATCGCGGGCCGGCCGTCGGGCAGCGTCAGCGGACGGGGCACGGTGACGACGTCGCCCTCGCTCATGGTGTTCCCTCTTCCGGCCGGGACGGCGTCAGGAGAAGAAGCCCCGCTGCGCGGGGAGGCCGGGGGTGAGGGAGGGGCCGCCGGCCATGACGCGGTCCAGGTCGCGCTTGATGCGTTCGGCCTCGCCGCGCACCTGGGCGGGCACGTCACCGCGTTCGGAGACGAGGCGGTGGTAGATCGGCGTGTCGTCGAAGACGGAGAACACGGAGAGGCTCTGCTTTCGTGGACGGTCGGGCGGGCCCGACGCGGTGGAACGGCTTCCGACACGGCACCGATCCGGCGGGCGGATCGGCGCTGCCGTGACGTCGCCTGACGGCCCCGCAGCGAAACCGGTGTCGGCGACATCATCGCATTGTCTCCGCTTCGACCCGGTGCTGATGACCATCGATGACCATCCGTGACAATTCGGAGTCTCGCACTCCGGTTCCGGGTACACCGACATGATGACCATGCGCTAAGCTAAGGCCAAAGCTGAAGGGCGGAACTCCCGTTCCTCGGTGACGCGTTGGTGGTCCAAGGAAAGACGCCCCGCTTCCTGCGGGGAAATGCAGGTGCAAGGCCTGCCCGGCGCTCGGAGACGGACCCCGTACCACTTCTCGTGGTGCGGGGTCCGTGCGTTGCCGGTCCTCAGACCTCCAGTTCGGCTTCCAGCGCCTTGAGCCGGTGGCGGGCGAGGGCGAGGTTGCTGCGGCCGCGGTCCAGCGCGAGGTACAGGAAGAGCCCGCCGCGCGCCCGGGCCAGGGGCCTGATCAGGTGGTACTGCTGGCCTAGGGTGATCAGGATGTCCTCGATCTCCTCCTGCAGACCGAGTGACTTCAGCGTGCGCTGCTTGGCCCGTACGACCTCGGTGTTGCCGGCGGCGGCCAGCTCCAGATCCAGCTGGGGCCCACCACCCAGCACCCCGAGCGACATTCCGCTCTCGTAGTCGACGAGGGCCACCCCCAGGGCACCCTCGATGCTCATCGCTTCCTTGAGCGTGCTCTCAATGTTCACGCCGGTGCCTCATTTCCGTACAGACTGACCGGGGTTGATCATTTACATCGACAACCAGTGTTTTTTCTGTGGCTGTTGATTTCGATCCAGCTCATCTTTGGCCAGTCTTGCGATAGTTGGCAAATAAAGTACTGTGCTCCGCAGGGCAACCGAAGGGGCAACCGATGGCTTTACTCGAGGCCGCCCTCACCCGAGTCCTGCAGACGCCCGGCATCGCCGGTGCGGCTGTGGTGGACTCCGTGACGGGTCTCTCCTACGCCTCGCTGGGGGAAGTGGGTGCGAGTCGGGACGCCCACGACATCGTCGGCATCGCCGACACCCGCCTCAGGCAGGCGGGGTGCACCGACGAGCTGGAGAGCATCGTCGTCACCACACCGAGCATGCACCACGTGACCCTGAGCGTCGGCCGGGACCGCGATCCGGTCCTGCTGTGCGCGACCGTGGACCGGGAGCGGACGAACCTCGCCTGGGTGCTGCAGGACCTCACCCGGCATGCGGACGCGCTGCTGGCATGAGCCGGAACGACACCGACAAGCCCCCCGCCGCCCGCAATCTGCCCTCCCTTCTGTTCGGCCTCCACGAAGAGCGCCGGAATTGCACCGTCACCGTCTCCGGCACCCCGGGCGGCACCATCCATGTGCGTGACGGGCTCGTGGTCGCCATGGAAACCCCGGGCGCCCCGGGGGTCGAGGCGATCCTGCTGAAGTCCGGCCGTCTCACGGAGGAGGCGTGGACGTCCGTGCGCGCCACCGACACCACGCACGAGCATCTGGCGCGAGAACTCGTCGCCCGGGATCTGCTCGGCGCCGGGGAACTGGAGGTCGTCAGCCTCGGCTCGCTGTTCGACGCGGCCTTCGCGCTCTCCCTCAACAGGCTGACGGACTGGGAGGTCGGCGAGCCCGTCCCCGTGCTGTACGCCGGAACCGGAGTGCCGCCGGAACGGCTGGTCGCCGAGACCACGCGCCGCTTCGGGATGCTGGCCCAGGAGCCTGCCGCGATCGCGCGGTCCGCCCGCGACCGAGTGCGTCCGACGTCCGCCGGCGGCCCGGAGGAGTCCGCCGCCAGGCTCTCCCCGCGCCACCTGGAGCTCCTGTCCGCCGTCGACGGGCGGCGCACGCCCCGGGACCTCGCGTTCACGCTGGGCCGTGGTCTCTTCGCCGTCCTGCTCGACCTGCGGCACCTGCTCGATCTCCGGCTGGTCGAGTACGCGACTCCGGCGGGTGCCGTACGCCCGAGCACCGCGCCCCGTACGCCCGCCTCCGACGCCCCGGCGGCGTCGCCCGTCCCCGCGACGGCCGGACTCCCCCGGCGCCTGCCGCGCCGTACCGGCCACCAGCAGGCCGCCTCGGAGTCCCCCGAACGCCGCCCCTGACCGGCCGGTTCGGCCCCGTCGCTCCCCGCCCGTCCTCCCCGCCCACACCGCTCACCAGGAAGAAGACGACATGAGCGACCCCGTGAACGACATCCTCATATCCCTGCGGGACAAGGTGATGGGTGTCACCGAAAGCACGCTGGCGACCGTCGACGGGCTGGTGGTCGCCAGCGACGCCGGCAAGACGCATCCGGAGTCCATGGCCGCCGTCGCGGCGGCCACGCTGTCCCTCGGGCGCCGCCTCGCGGACCAGGGCTCCACCGGGACCCTGCGGGAGATGAGCGCCCGGTGCAGTGCCGGGCATGTGATCGTCACGGCGGTCGGGGAGCGCGCCCTGCTCGCCGTCGTCGCGGACGAGGGGCTGGACCTGGCCGCGTTCCGCCGGGAGATGCCGGCTCTCGTGGCGGAACTCGGCGACATCCTGGACGCCGACACCCCGGGCTGAGCGCTCATGGGGCGTCACCGTCGGCGGCATCCTCCTCGGACTCGTCGTCGACCGCTTCCAGCAGGCCCGGCGGCCGCAGCACCACGAGGCGCTCCACCTCGTACGACATCTCGACGGTCCCGGGGTCGGGCGGCGGGTGGTAACGGCCCGCGCACACCGACAGGTTGACGATGAGGTACGCGTACCAGCCGCGCCCCACGCCCCGCCCGTCGGCGAACACCCGGTCGCCGTTCACCCACCAGACCACGGACCGTCTGCCGAACTCGACGCGCAGATCGATCCACGCGCCCGGCTCGATCGCCGGGTCGCGGTGGTAGAGGCTGCCGCCGCGGACGTGGTTGCTCAGCTCCAGGAGGTCGGGGTTGTCGGGGTGGTACTCGAAGACGTCGATCTCCTGATCGCCGTCCCGCCAGGTCCAGATGGCCGGCCAGGCCCCCATCTCGTACGGCAGTCTCACCCGCGCCTCGAGCACGTCGCCCGTGCGGACGGTGAAGGCCTCCTCGCTCCCCTCCGTGGTGAGCAGACCCGCGTTCCACCGCCCGTCCCGCCGCCGGATCGCCAGGAAGGTTCCCGTTCGGCTGTAGGCGGGATCGGACACCAAGTAGTCCAGTTTGTTGTCGTCGGGGTTGATCGGTCCGCCGTTCGGATACGCCCACGAACGCCCTGCCACCCACTGACGGGTGGACGTGAAGTCCGCGGCGAAGACGGGCTCGGGTCCGCGCCGGGGCGCCCCGGCCGAGGGCGGGCTGTCGGATGCGGGATTCTCCATGCGCCGATGCTGCTCCGCATATGACCTGGGCATGCGGGAGCGGGGTGGATCCACCGCCAGAACAACCCGTGTGAGTGAACCGCCCCTGGTGAGGCGTGCTCCCGGGTCACAGCAGTCGTACGCCCGGGCCGGTCCTCACCCCGGTGGGCGGACCAGGTCGCGCAGGATCCAGGGTCCCGCCTCGGCGAGTCGCCGGGCGTGGTCGTGCACCGTGTCGACGCATTCCGCCAGGGTGCCGGCCTCCGTCTCGGGCAGGCCGAGGAGAGCGCGTGCGCCCGAGTCGCTCCGCGGGTCGTCGACCGAGACCTCGCTCTCGACCGCGAACCCGCCCTCGGTGAGGCGCAGCACCAGCGCGAAGTACACCTCACGGCCGTCGCGCAGGCGTACCGACTCCCCCAGTACGTGCGTCCCGGGGTCGGCTGTCTGCCAGTGGGCCCGGTGCTGCCTGCTGAGGACTTCGGGCAGTTCCAGGGTCTGCCCGTAGGTCATGCGCCGAAGCACGCGGGCGGCCTCCCACAGCGCCACGAGAAGGCGCTCTGCGTGTTGTCCCGAAGCGTCCATGGACGGCGAACGCGCCACGCCGCCGGCAGGTTCCCGCCCTGCGCCGGACCGTGCCACCGCCCCTCGGACGATGCGCCGCCGCAGCCCCGTCGGGCGATGCCGCCGATACAGCTCCTCAGGCGATGCCGCCGTTGGCGAACAGGACCTGTCCGTTGACCCAGCGTCCGGGACCGGCGAGGAACGCCACCGTCCCGGCGATGTCCTCCGGGGTGCCCAGCCGCTCCAGCGGGGGCTGTGCGGCGAGGCGGGCGATCGTCTCCTCGTCCTTGCCCTCGAGGAAGAGCGGGGTGGCGGTGGGTCCGGGGGCCACGGCGTTCACCGTGATGTCGCGGCCGCGCAGCTCGCGGGCGAGCACCGGTGTCATGGCCTCCACGGCTCCCTTGCTCGCCGCGTAGGCGGCGTAGCCGGGGAAGGACAAGCGGGTCACCGAGGTGGAGAAGGTGATGATGGCGCCGCCGCCCCGGACCCGCCGGGCGGCCTGCTGGGCCACCACGAAGGTGCCGCGCACATTGGTGCGCGTCAGCCGGTCGAACGCGTCCAGGTCGTACTCGGAGACCGGCCCCAGGATCATGACGCCCGCGGTGTGGACCACGACGTCGAGCCCGCCGAAGGCCCGCTCCACCGCGTCGAACGCCGCGGCCATTACGTCTTCGTCGGCGACGTCCCCGGTGACCGCGATCGCCCTGCCGCCCGCGGCCTCGATGGCGGCCACGGTCTCGTCCGCCGCCGCCTTGTTGCCCGCGTAGTGCACGCCGACGGCCATGCCGTCGGCGGCGAGCCGCTGGGCGACGGCCCGGCCGATGCCGCCGGAGGCACCGGTGACGAGCGCGACCCGTGCAGTCTTAGAGGCCTCTGTGGCCTCTGCAGTCTTTGTGGTTTCCGTGATCTCGGACATCGTGTCTACCTCGCTCCTTTATGGACGCCACGTTCATATAAGCACGTTGTGGACGACGCGTCCATATGTCAGGGTGGGCGGGTCGAAACAGCACTCGGGAGGTCGGCGCATGCCGGAGCGGGCGGAACGCGAAGCAGCCCCGCGGGTACGGCGGGGCCGTGGGCGGCGGCCGGCGGACGAGGTGCGTGCCGATGTCCTCGACGCGGCCGGCGCCCTGCTCCTCGACAAGGGCATGGGCGCGTTCACCATCGAGGCGGTCGCCGACAGGGCCGGCGTCAGCAAGACCACGATCTACAAGTGGTGGCCGTCGAAGGGGGCGCTCGCCCTCGACGGCTACTTCCACGCCGTGGAGTCCGCGCTGGCCTTCCCGGACAGCGGTGATCTGGAGGCCGACCTGACGGCGCAGTTGCGGGCCTTCGTCCAGGTGCTCACCCGGACCCCGGCCGGGAGGGTGATCGCCGAGCTGATCGGCCAGGCGCAGACCGACCCCGATCTGGCCGCCGCCCTCCTGGAGCGCTACTCCGGTCCGCGCCGGGAGCTGGCGGTCCGGCGGATGCGGCGGGCTCAGGAGCACGGGGAGCTGCGCGCCGACGTCGATCCCGAGGTCCTCGTGGACCAGCTCTGGGGTGCCTGCTACCACCGGCTGCTCCTGCCCAGCCTGCCGGTCACCGAGGAGTTCGCGACGAGTCTGGTCGGCAATCTGATGCGGGGGGTCCGGACCTGATCGCAGCGGCGACCGCCGGGGCCGGATCGGTCAGGGCGGTCAGGGCGGTCAGGGGCCGCCGCGCGGCGGGCGGCTCAGCCGCAGGCTCCGGCGCTCTCCTGCCGTCATCGCGCCCCACACGCCGTCGCTCTCGTTGTGCCGGACGGCCCAGGCGCCGCAGGCCCTCATCACCGGGCAGCGGTGGCAGACCGCCCGCGCCTGCTCGATCTGCCGCCGGGACAGGCCGCCCTCCCCGATCGGGAAGAAGAGTTCGGGGTCCTCGTAACGGCAGGCCGCGGCCTCACGCCAGTTGACGGACGGGAAAGACTTCATCGGCACCTCCGGCGATCACTTCGCCGACATCGGCGGGCAGCCCGGCTCCGCGACGTTCGTCGCATCCCCGGACCCGGCAGAGGTAGAAAGAAATATAGGCACTTTCAACCGTTTCGGCCATGGCTGTGTGAGGCGGAGAGGAGGTCGTCGTGCCCATGAGACCTACCGAAGCCGCCGGGCGCGGCCCCAGGGAGCGGCTGGGCGCGGGCCTCTTCGCGCGGGTCGCCGGGCCGGACGGGCCCCGCCGCCGGGCCCGTATCCACAACACTCCCGGCCCGCGCTGGTTCGGGCCGGAGCGGCCGGTCCGCCGGGTGCACGGGGACGCCTCCATGTTCGTCGGCGGGCTGTCCGCCCTGTTGCTCCAGTCGCTGCACCCGCTCGCCATGGCGGCCGTGGCCGCGCACTCGGGTTACCGGGGCGATCCCTGGGGCCGGCTCCAGCGCACGAGCCTGTTCCTGGCCACGACCACGTACGGCACCGCGGAGCACGCCGAGCAGGCGTGTGCCCGGGTGCGCGCGGTGCACGAGCGGGTGCGGGGACTGACCGAGCGCGGTGAGCCGTACCGCGCCTCGGATCCGCGTCTGCTCGGGTGGGTGCACGTCGCCGAGACGGACAGCTTCCTGCGCGCCCATCAGCGCTACGGCGCGCATCCGCTGTCGGACGACGAGTGCGACGGCTATGTCGAGGACATGGCGCGCGTCGCCGTCGAACTGGGCATCCCCGATCCGCCCCGCAGCCGGGCCGAGCTCACCGAGCGGCTGACCGCCTACCGCCCCGAACTCGAGGTCACCGCACAGGCATGGGAGGCCGCCCGCTTCCTGCTGCTGCACCCGCCTGTGCCCCTCGTCGCCCGACTCCCGTACGGCGTGCTCGCCGCCAACGCAGTGGCCCTGCTGCCCGGTTGGGCCGCCGAGGAACTGCGCCTGCCCAGGCTCCCCGTGGTGGACGAGGTGTGCCTGGTGCCGCTCGGCCGCGCCACCGTCGCGACGATCCGATGGGCGATGGCACCGGCCAGACAGCGGGTGACGACGGCAGCGGGCTGATCCCGCGGCCGAATCCCGCTTCCCCCCTCCACTCCCGCCTTCCCCTCCACTCCCGCCTTCCCCTCCACTCCCGCCTTCCCCTCCACTCCCGCCTTCCCCTCCACTCCCGCCTTCCCCTCCACTCCCGCACTCCCTCTCTGCTCCCGCACTCCCTCTCTGCTCCCGCACTCCCACTCGGTTCCCGCACCCCCGCGCGAACACACTCCTTCACGACTATGGCCCTCGCGCCCTACCCGGCGGTATACAAACTCCGGCGAACAGTACGGCGGCCGTACGGGGCGCCGGCGCCGGCCCGGGCGGGCTCGGGGGGAGGAGCGCGATGGAGCGCGAGATTCGCGGAGGAGCATCGGTGGGACGGCGTCACAGAGGGGTCGTCTTCCTTGCCGCGCTGGGGAGTTGTGCCCTCGTCGCCGCCTCCGCTGTGCCCGCGGCGGCCCACGGCGGAGGCGGCGGGAAGGCCCAGGAGTACGTGGCGCTCGGGGACTCCTACACCTCCGGACCCGTCATCCCCCGTCAGGTCGACGCCAATTGCGCGCGGTCCGACCACAACTACCCGTCGATCGTGGCCGCACGGCTCGGCACGACCCCCTTCAAGGACGTCAGCTGTGCGGGGGCGACGACCGAGCACATGTGGAAGGCACAGGGAACCAACGGCCCCCAGCTGGACGCGGTGCGCCGCAACACCGACCTGGTGACCGTGCAGATCGGCGGCAACGACATCGGCTTCGGCACCATCATCGCGACCTGCGCCCAGCTGGCCGCGCAGGATCCGTCCGGCAACCCGTGCCAGCGGTACTACGGGGCCTCCGGGGTCGACCGGCTGAGCGTCGCGATCGCCGAGACCGCGCCCAAGGTCGCCCAGGTGCTGCGGGACGTGCACAAGCGGGCGCCGCACGCGCGCGTGCTCGTCGTCGGCTATCCGGACCTGCTGCCCGACGACGGCAGCGGCTGTGCGCCCTCGGTGCCGTTCGCGGCGGGGGACTTCCCCTATCTCCGGGACACCGGCAAGCGCCTCAACCACATGCTGCGGCTGGTGGCGCGCTGGAACCACGCGGAGTACGTCGACACCTACGGTCCGACCATCGGCCACGACATGTGCAAGCCCCCGGCGGACCGCTGGATCGAGCCGTTGCGGCCGGCCTCCCCCGCGGCCCCCGCGCACCCCAACGCCAAGGGCGAGGCCGTCATGGCCGAGGCCGTACTGCACCGCCTGGGCCACGGACGGCACGGCCACTGAACCCACGGCGCCCGGGGCCGCCGGGTCGGGGCCCCGGTCAGCGCAGCACGCTCCGGGCGTACGGCACCAGGCGGACCGGGCCCACCAGGCCGTGGTCCTGTAGGGCGACGGCGCCGAAGACGGCGGGCTGGGCGACCCGGAGGCGGTTGACGAGCGGTGTCGCGACCTCCACCTCGATCACGTTCCGGCCGGACCGCAGCAGCGCGCCGACCTCGACGACGGGGTGGAGCCGGTCGACCGCGGGCGCGCGCGTTCCGTTCACGGTCACGCGTACGGTGTCGCTGACCTGGCCGAGCTCCAGGCGGGCGTCGTACGCCGCCGTCCAGTCGCGCGGCAGGGTCACCGTCGTACGGTAGCGGCCGATGCCCGCGGAGTCGGCCAGCTCCGGGATGCGCGACCAGGGCAGCAGGGTGTCGAGCGTGAGGGTACGGAGCACGCGGTCGGTCAGTGTCGGGCCGGAGCCCGGGTACCAGTCCTCGACCTCCAGGTCCCACCGGTCCGGGACGACCGGCGCGGGCACCGAGGCGACGGCGGTGGTGACGGTACGTCCGGTGGAGAGGCGGGTGGTGTACGTTCCGGGCGCCGCCGTACGGAGCGTCAGGCCCCGCTCGGTGTAGAGGACCTCGGAGGCGTCCGTGGCGACGACGTGGGGGCGCGTTCCGTCGCGGTCCCCGAACAGGCCGGGGCGGCCGAGCGCCACGATCGTCGTCTGTCCGGGCTGGAGGGTGACGCGCAGGGTCACGTCGTCGCCGTCCTCGGTGTAGCGGGCGAGCCGCACGGCCTCGCCGGTCCAGGGGTCGAGCAGGTACGGCACCGTCGTCCCGCCCCGGGTGCGGCGCAGGGTGACGTCGTGGTCGATCGCGGCCACGGGCGGTTTGACGGTCTCCGCGTGCTTGCCGTTGCACAGGTAGTAGAAGTCGGCGTCCCGGGTGACGCGGTGGGCGTTGAGGAGGGTGGAGGCCGTGGCGTGGCGTACGTCGGCGGTGACGCCCAGGCGGGCGAGGGCGTCGCCGACGGCCGCCTTGTCCGTGACGCGCCGCACGGTGGGCAGGGCGAGCAGCCGGCCGAGGACGTCCCGCAGCCGGTCGGTCTCCCCGTCGTCGGGGACTCCCGGGGTGAGCGCCTGGTCGAAGGCCCCGAGCAGGACGACGGGCAGCCCGGCCTCGGCCAGGCGCAGCAGTCGGCGGGCGTCGGCCAGGGCGAGGGTGGGCGTGGAGCCGTAGAAGAAGTCGCCTTCGACGAACAGGGCCTTGTAGGCCGGTCCGTCGGGGGCGAGACGGCCGCCGGAGACCGTGGCGTTCGGCAGGTCCAGGAGCGGGCCGCTGAGGAACTGGTGGGTCCAGCCGAGCGGGACGCCGGTGGCGGTGAACCAGGAGGCGCCGATGCCGGTCGCGGTGTATCCGGTCTGGCGGAAGATCGCGACGTCGGCGCGGGCGGTGCCGGCCTGCAGGACGGTGTGGACGCGGCCCAGGTAGTCGGCGATGTCGTTCAGGTGCCGCCAGGTCGGCTGGCGCGGGCCCCAGGACTCGCCGTAGCCGGGGCCGCCGTTGTACGGGCTGAAGGCGGCGAAGCCGGGCCAGGCGGCGCCGGGTGCGGTGGCGTAGGAGAAGCCGTGGACGACGGTCTGGTTGACGCCCGCCGCGTAGGCGCCGCCCATGGTCCGCAGGAACCGGTCCCAGGTGGTGCTGTACGCGGACCCGTTGTAGGCGCCCGCCTCGCAGGACAGCACCGTGTGCCCGGCCATGTCCCGGCCGCCGGCCAGGCAGCGGTAGTCGTCGAGGTTCTTGAAGCCGAGGGACTCTCCCTCGGGGACGTCGAGGAGCGCGGCCGAGGCGATGGCGTCGGTCTGCAGGCCGTAGGGCTGGGCGCGCAGGGTCATGCCGAGCGAGTGGGCCCAGTCCCGCAGGGCGCGGACGTGGTGCCGGTTGAACAGTTCGGAGACGGTCTCCCAGAAGTCGTGCCGGATCTGCCGGGTCAGCTGCGCCTCGAACGCGAACACCTGGTTGCCGCCGTCGAGGATCACCGCGGGCAGGAACGGCAGCAGGGGCCGTCCGGTGTGCTGCTCGAAGGCCTGGGGCAGGGCCGGGGTCCAGGTCAGGCCGGCGGTCTCCAGTTCCACGGAGTCCTCGAAGAACGCTCCGCCGGCCGCCCTCAGCAGGCCGCGCAGGGACGGCGTCAGCAGCTCCCGTTCCCAGAAGCCGGTGACGGCGGCGGTGCCGGCCGCGCCGAGGTGGTCGACCACGTACGCGGCCGGCGCGGAGTGGGGTCCGGACTCGGGCTGCTGGGCCGAGCCGCGCAGCCAGTAGGCGATCAGCACCCAGTCGCCGTTCTCCGGTGCCGTCCACGCCAGGGTGCCGTCGGTGACGGTGGCGGTGAGGTCGCGGACGCTGGAGGGGTCGAGGCCGGTCTCCTTGCGGGTGGAGTTCGCGGGCTCGACCCGGGCGGCCTGGACGGCGACGAGAATCTGCCGGGTCACGCCGGTCGCGGGGGCGCGACCGGGCGGCGGCACCGGGCCGTCGTAGGTGGCTCCCGGAGCCAACTGGACGCGGCCGAGGACGAGTTCGCGGGCGGCGGCCTCGTCGTCGGGGGTGAGGCCGGGGACGGCGACGGGCCAGCTGGGGCCGAGGGTGAGGTCGAGGGTGAGACCGCGTCGGGCGGCACGGCGCAGGGCGGCCTCGACGCCGTCGCGCCACGGTCTGCTCGCCCAGCCGTGGTGGGCGGTGTCCAGGACCGACTTGTCCTTGATGCTGTGGTGCACGGCGGCGATCTCGGCGCCACCGAACCCGGCGTCCGCGATCCGGTCGACCTCCCGGGCGATCTCGTCGGCGTCGACCAGGCCGTCCGGCCACCACCACCGGAACCTGGGGCGCCGGGCGCGCGCGGGGGCGGCGAACCACTCGGCGTCCGGGCCGTGGTCGTGGGTGGCGGTGGACGGCGCGGCCGCGACCGGCGTGCCCGCCCCCGCGGCCGCGACGGCTCCCGCAGTGAGGCCGGCGGCGAGGACGGTACGGCGGGACAGACTGCCGCGCGACGAGACGCTCTCAGGCACAGGGACGCTCCCCAGGTCGTCGACCAGGGATTGAATCGTTTCAATCCCGTTCGCAAAACGCCGGAACGTTAAGCCGCGGCTTCCCACGGGGTCAAGAGGTGTGCGGGGTCGGGCAGTTGTCGGTCGGGTGTCAGGCGGGCGTCCCCTCCGTCCGATGTGCCGGATCATCCCGCAGATCGGCGACCAGCCGCGCTCCGGTCACCGTCTCATCGTCCTTGTGGGCCTCCCAGCGGGCGAACGTCTCCGCCGCCGCCTCCGCGAAGACGGCCGGGACGCCCGCCGAACGGCTCGCCCGGGCGATCTCCCGCATCTCCGGTTCCCACCGCCACGCCTTCGGTCCGGCGCCGGCCAGTCGCTCCGGGGCGGCCAGGGGTGTGCCGGGCAGCAGGTGTGCCGCGAGGTCCAGCAGGTCGTCCAGCACGCCGTGCCCGTCGGCCAGGGCCGCGGCGTGGGCGGCGAGGGCGTAGGAGATCTTGTTGTAGGCGGCGAAGGACAGCTTGAGGGCCGACGCCCGGCCGATCGGGCCGGCCAGTGGGAACGGGGTGAGCGCGGTGCCGTCGAAGAGGGCGGAGACACGCGCCACGGCCCTGTCGTCGCCCGACAGATAGAGACGGGTCGAGCCGGGCCGGCGGGGCGGCGGGCCCGTGATCCCGCCGTCCACGACCGTCGCTCCGCCGCCCTCGAAGACGGCGCTGATCTCGGCCATGCGCTCCGGACTGACGGCGTTGGCGTCGACGTAGACACCCCGGAATCCGGTCGCCGCGACCTGCCCGGCGACCTCGAGCGCGGCGGCGGGAGGGCACACGCTCAGCACGACCTCGCAGGTCGCGGCCAGTTCCTCGAGGCTTCCGGCGGGCCGCAGCCCGAGCCCCTCGGCCCGCGCCACGGTGGCCGCGGAGCGGCCCTGCGGCAACCACCGGACGGTGGCCCCCGCCGCCACGGCCTGCGCCGCCACACCCGCTCCCATGGCACCCGGGTGCAGAATTCCCACGTCTCCATGAACCATGAGCGGACCCTAACCCGACGCCGGCGGGGGCCGAGGCGGCGGTCCTCGCGAGGGAGAGTCCGTACGGTCCCGCGGGCTCGGCGCCCTGTGTACGGTGCCCCGGGGCCGGGCGGCCGGTGCCGTGCCGAAGGTGCCTCGCGTGGGTCATCATGCGGGGGTGGAGCATCGTTTCGTCGGCATCGACGAGTTGTCCGGAGCCCCCGAGGCAGTCGTCGTGGTCGATGTGCTGCGGGCCTTCACCACGGCCGCCTGGGCGTTCGCAGGGGGCGCCGAACGGATCGTGCTGGCCGGCACGCTGGACGAGGCCCGCGCCCTCAAGTCCCGCCGCCCCGACTGGATCACGCTCAAGGACGGGCCGCCCGCGCCGGACTTCGACACCGTCAACTCCCCCGCCCTGGTGCGCTCCCTCGACCTCGCCGGACGCACCCTCGTACAGCGGACGACCCACGGGACCACCGGCGCCCTCGCCGCCCGGAACGCCGCGCTGCTGCTGTGCGCGGGGTTCACGGTGGCCGCGGCGACCGCCCTCGTCCTCACGGCCGTTCGGCCCCGCCGGGTGACGTATGTGATCACCGGCGGCGACGGGTGCGCCGAGGAGGACCTCGCCTGCGCCCGGTACATCGCGGACCTGGCGGAAGGGCGTACGGCGGACCCGGCGCCGTATCTGCGTCGAGCCGGCGGCTCCGCTGCCGCCGCCGAACTCGCCGAGGGTGTGCGGCGCGGCTACCGCGGGATCCATCCCGAGGACACGGCCCTGTGCCTGGAGGCCGACCGGCACGGGTTCGCGATGGGCGCGGCCCTGGAGGACGGGCACATCGTGCTGCGCCCGGGGCGGGCCGGGCCGGGGACGGCTCCCGGATCTCCGCGGGTCACATCCCCGGGGGTCCCGCCCCACCCTTGAGGCGTTCCAGGTCCGAGGGCCGTACCTGGATCACCACGATGGCGATCAGGGCGGCGATGACCGTGAAGATCGCCGCCATGACGAAGGCGGCCGAGACGCCGGAGGTGAGGACCTCGTCGGACCAGGGCGGAGGGAGTTCGCCGGTGCGCTGGAAGCGCAGGCGTTCGGCGGGGGTGGCCTGGGCGAGGAAGGCGGGGATCTGCTGTTCCGCCTCGTTGCGGCTGGCCGTGCCGTACATGGTGACCAGGATGGACAGACCGAGCGAACCGCCCACCTGCTGGGTCGCGTTGAGCAGTCCGGAGGCGGCGCCGGTCTCCGGTGTGGGCACGTTGGACAGCGCCATCAGGGTGAGCGACACGAACTCCATGCCCATGCCCAGGCTGAACACCAGCATCGGGCCGAGGATGCTGCCCGCGTAGGTGGAGTGGATGTCGGTCAGCGTCAGCCAGGCCAGGCCCGCCGCCGCGAGGATCGCGCCCCCCACCATGAAGGGCTTGGGGCCGTACGTCGGCAGGAACCGGGAGGCCAGCCCGGCACCGACCGCGATCACGGCGCTCACCGGGAGGAACGCCAGTCCGGCGGCCAGCGGGCTGAAGTCGAGGACGTTCTGCACGAAGAGCGTGAGGAAGAAGAACATGCCGAAGATCGCGGCGGCGAGGCACAGCATGATGCCGTAGGTGCCCGCCCGGTTGCGGTCGGCGAACATGTGCAGGGGCGTGATCGGCTGCCTGGACCGCCGCTCGACCAGGACGAACACGGCGAGGACCACGATGGCCGCGGCGAACGAGGCGAGGGTGAGGGGGTCGCGCCAGCCGTCCTGGGCGGCCCGGATGAAGCCGTACACCAGCAGCACCATGCCGATGGTCGACGTCAGCGCGCCCGTGAGGTCGAAGCGGCCGGGGTGGCGCTCGGACTCCTTGATGTAGCGGGGGGTGGCCAGCGCGATGAGCAGACCGATGGGCACGTTGACGAAGAGCACCCACCGCCAGTTCAGCCACTCGACGAGGATGCCGCCGGCCAGCAGGCCGATCGCGCCGCCGCCCGCCGAGACCGCGGCGAACACACCGAAGGCGCGGTTGCGTTCGGGTCCCTCGCGGAAGGTGGTGCTGATCAAAGCGAGCGAGGTCGGGGAGGCGATGGCTCCGCCGACGCCCTGCAGGGCGCGTGCGCCCAGGAGTTGGGCCTCGTTCTGGGCGAGGCCGCCGAGCAGGGAGGCGAGCACGAACAGCAGGACGCCCACGATGAACACGCGCCGTCTGCCGAGGATGTCACCGGCCCGGCCGCCGAGCAGCAGCAGCCCGCCGAAGGTCAGTGTGTAGGCGTTGACTACCCACGACAGGCTGGTGGTGGAGAAGTCCAGGGAACGCTGGATGTCCGGCAGCGCGATGTTCACGATGGTGATGTCCAGCACCACCATCAACTGGCAGGAGGCGATGACCAGCAGCGCCATCCCGTTTCCGCCGCCGCCCTCTTGGCGGGCGGAGGTCCGGGTCGCGGGGGTGGGCTGCGGAGCGCTGCTCATGACGTGTGTCGCCCGCTCGGGGGCGGGCCCTCGGGAGGCGCGGTGAACGGGTGGAGTCCACCGCCGTGTCCACCGTTCGACCGTACGCCCCCGCCCGGGCCGTCACCACTCGATCACCTAGGCCGGTCACCCGCCGCTCGGCACCCCTCGGCCGGTCACCCGCCGCTCGGCACCCCTCGGCCGGTCACCCACCGCTCGACACCCCTCGATCGGTCACCCACCGCTCGACACCCCTCGGCCGGTCACCCACCGCTCGACACCCCTCGGCCGGTCACCCACCGCTCGACACCCCTCGATCGGTCACCCACCGCTCGACACCCCTCGGCCGGTCACCCACCGCTCGGCACCCCTCGATCGGTCACCCACCGCTCGGCACCCCTCGGCTGGCCCGGGACATACGGACGCGGGGCCAGGACTCCCCCGCAGTCCTGGCCCAGCATCCGGTACCGCGCGTTCCGCTCCGCGGTCGATCACCAGGATGCGGCAGAGGTCCGCGGTGTGTCGTTGGCGGACGGTCCACGGCTCGTTGGCGCTGCGTCCACTTCCGGTGCGTCGCCGGGCACGGCCAGGGCCCGTTCGCGGAGTTCGCTGGGCGGGAGGCCGTAGGCGGTGCGGAAGGCCCGGGTGAACTCGGCCGCGCGGGGGAAGCCCCAGCGGGCGCCGACGGCGTGGATCGGCAGGGCGCGCAGGGCCGGGTCGGCGAGGTCGCGGCGGGCGCCCGCGAGCCGCTGGTCGCGGATGTAGGAGGCGATGCCGACGCCTTCGTCCTGGAAGAGGCGGTACAGGTAGCTGCGGGAGATGTGGTGGGCCTCGGCGACGCGGGCGGGGGTGAGGTCCGGGTCGCCCAGGTGGCGGCGCACGTGGTCCTTGATGTGCAGGACGAGGGTGCGGCTGCGGGTCTCCGGCGGCAGGCTCGGGTCGGCGTCCACGGCGTGTGCGAAGGCGACCGTGACGAGGTCGGCGACCACCGTGCCGAGGCGGGGGGCGTCAGTGGCCCGGTAGGGCGCGGTGTCCGAGATCAGCCGGAGCAGGAACTGGGCCAGCAGCGCGCCGCTGCCCTCGCGGCCCGAGACGAGGCCTCCCAGGATCCGGTCGACGCGGTGTCCCGGTACGGCCACGAGGGTGCGCGGGATCTCCACGCCGACGATCGTGACGGGGTCGGAGCCGGTGGCCACGTCCCAGGACCGGGACGAGGAGTTGGTGTGGAAGTCGTTGATCCGGTAGACGGCCTGACGCCGGTCCCAGACGGCGACTCCCTCGCCCTTCAACAGGAGGGACAGGTGGTAGGTCTCGGGGTCGGACTGCCGGACGAGTTTGGCCGTGCGGTGGAACGTGATGGGGTCCATGGTCGCGGGCCACACGACCACCTCGCCCAGTTCGATGACACGTTGGTGGCCGTGGTAGTCCGCGGTGTGGTCGGTACTGAGCCGCATGGGCGCGTGGGTGCTGCCCATGCGCTGGGCCCATGCCTCGAAGCGGTCGCACGGCGGCAGGTCACTCGTCCGGAAGACCGACTCTTGCAACATTCAAGCAGTCAACCACACGGCTCGTACCACCTGTTGAGGGTGGCCCCCTGAGCACCCGCAGTCATATTACCGAACCGTAACCTACCGACCAGTACCCGCGGTAACCCCGTGGTCGGTACGGTCCTGACAGTTCGTCTAAGAGCGGTACGGGGCTGCGGTTGGGACGACTGCGCTCCGCGCCGTCCCCCACCCGAGCCGCACAGAAAGGCTCGGGCCTCCCTTCTCCCCCGGAGGTCCGCCATGCCCGCCCCCACCCGACTGCTGGCCGCGGCCGTGACCGCTGCCGCCTGCCTCGGCGCCACGGCCGTCCCGGCCACCGCCGCCACCGACACGGACGCCGTGGTCTCGCGCGGCGTCACCATCCCGGCGTTCTACAACCCGCCCGCCGCCCTCCCGGCTGCCGACGGCACCCTGGTGCGCACCGAAGCCCTGCCCCTCGCGCTGAGCCTGCCGGGCATCGACGGCCCCCTCCCGGGCACGGCGACCCGCCTGATGTACAAGTCCACGGACTCCGCGGGGCAGCCTGTCGCGGTGACCGGCGCCTACATCGAGCCGGCGGCCGCCTGGAAGGGCGGTGGGGCGCGTCCGCTGGTCGCGGTGGCGCCGGGCACCATGGGACAGGGCGACCAGTGCGCCGCCTCCCTCGGACTGGAACATCCGCTCACCGTCAACTGGCAGACGCTGTCGGTCGGTTACGAGAACCTGGCGATCTACCGGCTGCTCGCGCGGGGCATCGCCGTCGTGGTCACCGACTACGCCGGGCTGGGCGCGACGGACCGCTTGCACACGTACGTCAACCGGGTCGACGAGGCGCATGCCGTCCTGGACTCGGTCCGCGCGGCCCGTTCCCTCCCGGGTACGTCGCTCACGGCCGGCTCCCGGGTCGCGCTGTACGGCTACAGCCAAGGCGGCGGGGCCACGGCGGCGGCCGCCGAACTCCAGCCCTCCTACGCCCCCGACATCACCCTCGCCGGGACCTACGCCGGGGCTCCGCCCGCCGACCTGGTCGCCGTCACCAAGGCCATCGACGGCAGCGACCTGGCGGGGGCACTGGGCTGGTCGGTCAACGGGTTCGTGCAGTCCGACCCCGAGCTGAAGCCGATCGCGGAGGCACATCTGAACGCGGCCGGCAAGGCGGCCCTCAAGGACCTGTCGACCATGTGCGTGGGCGACGCGCTGCTGGCCTACAACTCGGCCCGCAGCAGCTCCTGGACCACCGACGGGAGCTCCATCAGCGAGATCGTCCAGTCGGAGCCGGCGCTCAAGGCGTTCCTGGCCGAGCAGCGCATCGGCACCCTCGAGCCGGCGTCCCCGGTGCGCCTGGCGACCGGCACCGCCGACGATCTCGTACCGCATGCCCAGGCGCGTGCGCTCGCCGTCGCCTGGTGCGCGAAGGGCGCCGACGTCACCTACAAGCCGGTGGTCCTGCCCAGCCTGGGCCGGGCGCTGATCAACCACTTCACTCCCCTGCTCACCGACCAGGGCGACGCGCTCTCGTGGTTGACGGACCGGCTCGACGGCAAGCCGGCGACGTCCAACTGCGCCACGCTGCCGTTCAAGCCCTGACGATCCTTCGTCCGGGGCGTCCGGGGACAAGCGGCGCGGCGGCCGGTGCGCACACGAGGCACCGGCCGTCTCCCCGCTCCGCCGCGCCTAGGCTGGAGCCCATGGCCGAGGTCGAGGTGGTGGAGTTGCTGGTGTCGTCCGCGCACCGGTTCGCGGGGCGTCCTTCGGACGGGCCGGCGGACGGGCCCGAGGACGAGTCGGTGCGGGAGGTGGAGGTGCGCTGCGGTCTCGGGCTGGTCGGCGACCGCTACTTCGGCCGTGCGGCCCACCGGGACGCGGCGGTGACGATCATGGCCGCGGAGAACCTGCCGACTCACCTCCGGGCCTCCCTCGGTCTGCCGCACACCCGGCGCAACATCCTGTTGCGGGGCGTCGACATCGACGCCCTGGTCGGTTCGACCGTCGTGCTCGACAGCGGGGCGGGTCCCGTGGCGTTCGCCGTCAACCGCCCGGCGCGGCCCTGCGCGTGGATGGACGTGACGATCGCGCCGGGGGCGCAGCGCGCGCTGCGCGGCAAGGGCGGGGTGCGGTGCACACCGCTGTCCGACGGTGTGCTGTCCGTCGGGCGGGCGACCTTCGACGTGGTCGGCACATGGCCCGAGCCGGCGTAGCGCCTGCCCTTCACCGCCGAGTTGTTCGCCCTAGGGCCTGTCGTTTGGATCAGGCCGCAGGGAATCAGCGGGACTGTTCGGCGCCGGTGAGCGGGGTGTGGTGCGTGCAGCTGCAAGGCGGAGGAGGGCGTCGATGCGGAGCATCGGCAACCGACGACAACGCGGCTGGGGGTAGCCCCTCTGGGGGAGCGCGTGCCACACCCCGCGTCTGCGGCGTGATCCAAACGACAGGCCCTAGCCGTCGGAAGCGGTCGGTCCGGGAGGTTCTCCGGCCGAGAGGCCGAGGCGGGCGATGATCCGTTTGCCGACCGGCTCGCGCAGCGCGTCGAGTTCCTGGGCCACCGCCCTGACGATCTCCAGGCCGTGCCCGCCCACCCGGGTCGGATCGGGCGGGCGGGGCACGGGGAGAACCGGATCGGTGTCCCACACCACGATCTCGACCGTGTCGTCGGCGATGCGCAGCTGGAGCAGGACCGGGCCGGGCGCGTGTCTGAGGGCGTTGGTGACCAGCTCGCTGACTACCAGCTGGGAGAGGTCCCTGACCCGGCCCGGCACCGGCAGCCCGTGCCGGTGCCGGACGCGGGTGAGGAAGTCGCCCGTCAGACGGCGTGCGCGGGCGATGCAGCCCTCCTTGCCGTCCAGGGCCACCGTCGTCTCGAACGGGATGCCATCGGTTCCGGTGGCATCCTCGCCGGGCGGAACAGGTTCCATCCGGACCGCCTTCACTGCCCCGTTCATAGGGGCGCG
Organism: Streptomyces sp. NPDC096132; assembly: GCF_044763345.1. Classification (NCBI taxonomy): domain Bacteria; kingdom Bacillati; phylum Actinomycetota; class Actinomycetes; order Kitasatosporales; family Streptomycetaceae; genus Streptomyces; species Streptomyces sp. NPDC096132. Next base: position 64,831 of record NZ_JBIWGA010000023.1, on the reverse strand, counting down.
GCTACCCCCGAACCCGCCCCCTACGCCCCGGGCGCACCACCCACGGGGCCTCGCTCAGTCGAGGTGGTAGCTGTCGCCGTAGACCTTCCAGTCCAGGGGCGGGTCGAGGTCCAGGTTGCCCTTGCGGAGGAAGACGCGCTGGGCGGTGTCGACCCGGCTGGTGTCGCTGTGCGCCTCCTCCTGCTTCATGGCCCAGACCCGGGCGTCGAGGAAGGCGTTGAGGTACGCGGTCTCGTCGCCGCCCCGGGCCGGCGGCTTCGCCCTGTTCAGGGCGCGCCCCCGGATGTTGCGGAAGCTGGTGGCGTCGGTGCCGTCGCCGTGCATGACGATCGCGTCGTAGTAGATGAACTGGCCCAGGGTGCGCAGTCCGTCCGTCTTGCCCTGCTTGACGGCCGGGTTGAAGTAGACGCGGTCGCGTTCGTCGTTCTGCGCCTGCTGGAAGGCCGTGTCCTGGGCGGCCTTGCGCCAGTCCCTGGGGTAGTTCGGGTCGAGTCCGGTGTGCGAGTCGGTGCCGTCGACGGCGCGCAGGGCCGGAAGGTACTTGGCGAGGACGTTGCCCGGCTTGCGGTCGGCGTACAGCTCCACGAGGTCGAGCATGTCGCCGGTGCCGGAGCAGAAGCCGATGATGCCGGCGGTGTAGCCGCGGCCGTCGCCGATGTCCTCGATGTACTTGTACTGGGCCTTCCAGTCGAGCGAGGAGTTCTCCGCGCTCGACACCAGCTTCATGGCGATCTCCTTCTTCGCCGGGTCGTCGAGACCGACGGCGGCCGCGGCCGCCGTCGCTCGGGGCGAGGCCAGGAGCGGGGCGGCCGCCACGGCCCCGGCCAGTGCTCCGGTGAGGGTGAGGAAGGTGCGGCGGGAGGCGGGTATGTGCACCACAGGGGCTCCAGGTGAGCAGTGGGGGGTGGGGGTGTTTCCGTGTCATGAACTGACAGGAAGGTTTCCTATCAAGGCAGTTGAACGGACGTAACCCACCGGAAGAATGTTCGTGCGATCGAACAAACAAGCCACGCCATCGCCCGGCACGGCGTTTGACATCAGCCACCCAATGGCATGGACATAGCACGTGTGAGGGGGAGGCCGATCATGCACCCTGCTCTGTTCGAGCCGGCAACGCTCGTGGTGGGCCAGCCCAGGCGTTCACGCTGGCGCAGATACGTCGGCCCGGCGCTGGCGGTGTCCACCGTGGAGGGGACCCTCCTCGCGGTGGTCACACAGCTCACCCCTTCCCAGTACGCCCTGAGAGAGCCGTCCGGCCCACTCGTCGTCCGGATCCGGAAGCGCTCCAGGTTCGGCGAGTTCTGGGCGGCACGGTTCCACTTCACCGATGCCGGAGGGCGGGATGTGGGCACCGCCGGGGCCCGTGGACTGGTCAAGACCGCGCAGCTGACCCTCCACACGGCGCAGGGGCGCCGACTGTTCCTGACGCGGCGCTCCCTCCTGCCCGGACTGTGGGAACTCACCGAGACCGACCCGGAACCGAACGAACGGCCGGAGCCCGTCGGCCGGGTCACGGCCAGATCCGCCGATCCCTGGCTGGGACTACAGGAGTACGTGGTCGAAATGGACGCCCGGCTGGAGCCGGCCGAGAGACGGACGCTGATCGCCTCGGTGGTGTGTCTCCACCTTCTCCGCCGGCCTCCGGGCAGCTCGGCCGCAACTGCCTGACGGCCCACCGGGCCTGATCAGCGGGTGCCGGGAGTGTCGCCCCGCCAGTCGAAGCGGCGGCCGTCCGCGCCGCGCCGTACGTACAGGGCCCGGCCGCCGGGGCCGTAGCGGCCTATCTCCGTGGTGAGCGCGACCTCACGCAACTCGTGGTCCGTCCGGCCCGTGACGTCGAGCAGCAGACCGTCGAGCGGGCCGCCCACCAGTTCGGCGTACGCGCGGTCCGGGCGGGGGCCCGCGTCGTCGTGATCGGCGCCGTAGACCCGGCCCCGCAAGAACTCAGCCTCGTCCATGACCAGCAGCTTGGCATCCCCCACTGACAACGGGCCCGCGTGGAGGGTGGGGCGGTCTTCGGCCAAAGTTCGTGGCGGAACGGGGCGCACGGAGGCATTCGCCGAATCCGCCCCGCGTCCACGGGTATCCCGCCCCTACTCGCACATCGCTGTGTACGGGCTGGGGGGCCGACCTTGATGGCAGGCGCGCGGGAACGGGCACCGGACGACGGGTCGGCGTGGGCCCGGCGCCGCCGGACCGTACGGGAACTGCGTGCGGCCGGTCGTGACGGGCCGCGGCTGTGGGAGGTGCTGCCCGCGCTGGCCCTGCTGGTCGTGACGGTGTGTGCCGTGGTCGTGGGGCTCGCGCTGGTCTCCCGGGCGTTCGGCGGCTGGGCCTGTGTCCCGTTCCTCGTGACCTTCGCCCTCGCCGCGGAGGCACTGCGCCGCCGGTCCCGCCCGCTCGCCCGGCGGCGTGGCGGCTACTACACCCCCGACGAACTGGCGGAGCTCGACATGCCGGCACTCGTGGTGGCCGTGGCCCGGATGCTGCGGCGGGACGGCTGGCGGGTGCTGCCGCCGCCCCGGCACGACACCCTGCACCTCGCCGCCCGCGACGGCCGGGGCCGACTGCTCGACGTGGCGTTCCGTCCGGTGGCCGAGCCGCTGCCCGACGAGGAGGCGGCCTGTTCCTGCCGGGCTCGGCAGGCGGCACGGCGGCGGACCGGTCCGCCGCTGCGGCTCGTCGTGCACCGGGGCACCTTCACCCACCGCGACGAGGTGTGGGCCGCGCGCCAGGGCCACACGTTTCTCATCGACGGCCCCCGTCTGCTGCTGTGGGCACGCGGCACTCCCCTGGCCCAGCTCGCGATCGGCGCCGCTCCCCCGCCCCCGGGAACCTAGTGCCCCGGCAGGCAACGTTTTGCCCCGTCGCGACGCCCGGCACGCCCTCTCGCCGCACCGGCCGAAAGCCCAAGTACATCCAGTACGAGGGCTTCCGGCCGGCACGACGAGAGCACGCTCCCCCACTCTCGACATCGCTCGAGCGGGGGGACCCCCACGACGCCGCTCCTTGACGGGCAAACGTTGCCTGCCGCGGCACTAGCGGGGCGGGGGGTGCAAAAGGGCCGCCGCCCGGACCCTGGGGGCCCGGACGGCGGTCGTACGGCGCTCTCCTGACGGTGACTCAGGAGGTCACGGCGTCAGCTGCCAGCGCTGGATGTAGCCCACGTCGATCGACGCGCGGTCCTGGACGCGCAGCTTCCAGGTGCCGTTGACGGGCTGGGCGGAGGCGTCGATCGTGAAGGTCTGGTCGACGTTGTCGGCGGAGCCGCCGCTGCGGTTGAGCAGGGAGTAGACGGTTCCGTTGGGGCCGACGAGGTCGACGGTCAGGTCACCCCGGTAGGTGTGGACGATGTTGACGTAGACCGAGGTGGTGGCGGAGGCGTTGCCGTCCCGGCCCGCGATGGTGACCGCCGACTCCACGGCGGCGCCGTTGTCCGGGATGTCGACGCGGGTGGCGTTGGCGTAGATGTACGCGATCCGCCAGGTGAAGGTGTCCGTGACGGACGCCCCCGTGCTGTCGGTGACCTTGACGGAGACGTCACTGGTGCCGAGGGTGGTCGGCGTGCCGGAGATCAGACCGCCGGCGCTGATGGTCAGGCCGTCGGGCAGCCCGGTCGCCTCGTAGGTCAGGCCGGCACCCGAGTTGGTGGTGTAGGCGTCCACCTGGAGGCTGACGGCCTGGCCGATGCCGCTGGTCTGGTCGGCGATCGGGGCCACGTTGACGCCGAGGGCTATCCGGCTGCCGACATTGATGGCGGCCCAGGCGTCGGCGACGGCGAGGTAGGTCGGGCTGTAGGCGCCGAACAGGTCGGCCGCGGCCGACAGGGTGGCGGTGCGGGCGCCGGCGTAGTTCGTCGACGAGGTCATGTACGTCGTCAGGGCCCGGTACCAGATGGCGGCGGCGTTGGTGATGCCGATGCCGGTCACGGCCTGGCCGTCATAGGTCGGGCTGTCGTAGGAGACGCCGTTGATCGTCTTGGCGCCGCTGCCCTCGGAGAGCAGGTAGAAGAAGTGGTTCGCGGGGCCCGAGGAGTAGTGGACGTCGATGCTGCCCAGGGTGGAGCTCCAGCTGTCACGCGAGGAGCCGTCCTTGGAGGGCTTGTCCATGTAGCGCAGGGGGGTGCCGTTGCCGTTGATGTCGATCTTCTCGCCGACGAGGTAGTCGCCGGGGTCCGCCGGGAGGTTCTCGTAGAACTCGACGGCGGCGGCGAAGATGTCCGAGGTCGCCTCGTTCAGACCGCCGGACTCGCCCGAGTAGGTCAGGTTGGCGGTGGCGGCGGTGACGCCGTGGCTCATCTCGTGGGCGGCCACGTCGAGGGCGGTCAGCGGGTGGGTGTTGCCCGAGCCGTCGCCGTAGGTCATGCAGAAGCAGCTGTCCTGCCAGAACGCGTTGACGTAGCTGCTGCCGTAGTGGGCGCGGCTGTAGGCGGCGACCCCGTCGTTGCGGATGCCGTTGCGGCCGTAAACCTCTTTGTAGTAGTCCCACGTGGCGGCGGCACCGAAGGCCACGTCGACACCGGCGGTCTGGCGGTTGGAGGGCAGACCGGTGCCCCAGACATCGTTGTCGTCCGTGAACAGCGTCCCGGTGCCCGACGTGCCCTGGTTGAGGTCGTACGTCTTGTGCCCGGCGCGGTCGGGGTCGGTGAGCTGGTACGTCGATCCGGACAGGGTGGTGCCGAGCGGGACCGTGCCGACGTACTGGCCGGTGCCGGTGCCGGTGTGCACCTTCTCCGCGGCCTGGATCTGCTTGCCCGTGGTGGCGTCGGTGACGACCTGGAGCTCGCTGGGGGTGCCGTCCTTCTGGACGCCCTCGACGACCGTCTCCCAGGCCAGGACGGGCTTGCCGGTGCCGGCCCAGACGACCAGACGGGGCGCGTCCTCGGTCTCGGCGCCCTTGACGGCGGCGTTCTTCGAGGCGGCGAGGGCCTTGGCGGTGGCGTTCGACGCGGAGAGCTTGGGGGTGAGCGAGGGCACCTTCAGGGTGGCTCCGCTCGCCTTGGTCACGGTGGTGCGGCCGCTCTTGTCGTGCACGACCAGGTCGCCGCCGAGGACGGGCAGCCCGGCGTAGGTGCGCTCGTAGCGGGTGTGGGTGGTGCCGTCGGCGTCCTTGATGACGTCCTTGGCGACCAGCTTCTCCTGGCCGCCGAGGCCCAGCGCCTGGGCCGTCGTGCCGGCCGCGGTCTGGGCGCTCTTGATCAGCGAGGCGCGGCGGGCGGGGGACAGGGCGGTCGGCTCGGCGCCGGCCCGCGGTGTGGCGGTGATCTTCGCGGGACCGGGGTCGGCGGGTGCCGCGGAGGCGGTGCCGGTCTGCACCCCGAGGGTCAGCAGGGTGCCGGCGGTGGTGAGGGCGAGGAGCGAGGCGCGTCTGCGCCGGGGGGTGGCACGGTGTCGCCGGGGCAACGGGTTCTCCTTCAGTGCGACGGTCGGCCTCTGGTGGGGGCCGAGGTGGGGGCGGACCGACGGGATGGGCCGGCCCGGAGCGCTGCACGACAGGCGGGTGGAAGGAGGTGGGGGGTGGATGGGAGTGGGGGGGTGGGCATGCGCCGCATGAGGCGCATGTGAAGGAACGGTGAACGTTCCGCAGCAGGGTGACACCGCGCGCACAGGTTTGTCATGGGAATGCCAAAACATCGGCTGGAAATGACCATGACCGACTGGGGATTCGGCGGCGCTGCGCAGGTTTTCGGCCGCGGGCACGGCACGCCGGCCACCGGCGCTGCTCCGTTCGAGTGGTCCGCTTCCGCGCATCGTCGTACCGTCGGTACCGGCCCTCCTGGGAACCTCCTCGGGGCGAAGATCGAAGAAGACCGGCGGCCCCGGGACGGGCGGGCGGGAGCGGACATGCGACACATCACGAGGACAGCGGCGATGCTCTGTGCGGCGCTGGGACTCACCGCGGCGATCGGCACCGCCTCGGCCGCGCCCGGCGCGCCGTCGGCCGGTGCGCGGCAGGTGGCCCGGCCCGTCCTGGTCGACTGCCTCTGGCATCCGCAGGTGCGGCCGGGCGACTTCATCCTGGCCTGCGGCGACGGCAACAGCCGTCTCGTCGAGCTGCACTGGACCAGCTGGGGCGCGCAGTCGGCGCGGGCGAGCGGGGTCAACGTCGTCAACGACTGCAAGCCGTACTGCGCGGTGGGCCACTTCCACCCGTACGCCGTGAAGGTGAAGCTGGACCAGCCCAAGCCGTGGAAGAAGCACCCGCAGGTGCAGCACTACAGCCGGATCACGCTCACCTACCCCGGGGACCGGCCGGAGCAGTTCCCGCGCGTGGTGACGTATCCGCTGTGGGACTGAGCGTCCTCACTCCATGAGGCCGGCGGCCACCGTGGCGCCCAGTTCCCAGCAGGCCTCCGTGTCCGCCTTGCCCGGTTCACCGGTGACGGTGACCGGTTCGGCCGCGCGTCGCCAGCCCAGACCGGTGGTGACGGCCTCGATGGCGCGCACGGCACCGGTGACGTCGTTGCCGCCGTGCACGTAGTAGCCGAAGGCGCGGCCCCGGGTGGTGTCGAGGCAGGGGTAGTAGACCTGGTCGAAGAAGTGTTTGAGGGCGCCCGACATGTAGCCGAGGTTCGCGGGGGTGCCCAGCAGGTAGGCGTCGGCCTCCAGGACGTCGGAGGCGGTGGCGGCGAGGGCGGCCCGCCGGACGACACGGACGCCCTCGATCTCCGGGGCGGTCGCGCCCGAGACGACCGCCTCGAACAGCGCCTGGCAGTTGGGGGACGGGGTGTGATGAACGATCAGCAAGGTGGCCACGCCACCGAACCCTGCCCGCTCCCCCGGACCGTCCGCAACCGACGACGCGCCGTCGGCCGGCACGCGGCGGGCGACCGCCGACGCCCGCTTCCCCTCATCCGCTCAACTCCCGTACGTCCACGGTCAAAAGACCGCGCGGATCTTCGTCTTTCGAACGGACTTGGGCCAGTCCCGGATCCTGCCACCCCCGCGAGCGACCCGCTCCGTACGTTCGGAGCACCAGCGGGGCCGGAGGAGCCCGGTCCCGCGCAACCGGCAGGAGGAGCGCCATGGCGAATGTGGAGATCTCTCTCAAGGAGATGCTGACCGCGGTGGAGGGCGCGCTGGGAGCCGCCGTCGTGGACTACACGAGCGGGATGGCCCTGGGCACGCTGGGCGGGGGCAAGGACCTCGACCTGGCCGTCGCCGCCGCGGGCAACACGGATGTGATCCGGGCCAAGGTCCGCACCATGGAACACCTGGGCCTGAAGGGCGAGATCGAGGACATCCTGATCACGCTGGGCAGCCAGTACCACCTCATCCGGCTCGTCAAGGGCCGTACGGGCAGCGGTCTGTTCATCTACCTCGTTCTGGACCGGGAGCGCTCCAACCTGGCCATGGCCCGCCACCAGCTCAAGCGGATCGAGAACGAGCTCGAGGTGTAGGCGCTCCCACGGTCCTCGGCTTCGCACGCCCTCGAATTGAAGATTTCTTCATCTCGACACATCCAGATCAACGCATCACACGGGTGTGCGGAGCCCACAGCCAGGAGGATCGGGACGCAGGACCCCGACGCAGGACCTTCGCGCGCGGCGGCGCAACACGGCGGGCCGTCGCGCCGACGGGAACCATCCAGCAAACCGCGGCAGGAGCGAGCGATTGACCATGCAGGTCCCCCTCTACCAGGCCAAGGCCGAGTTCTTCCGCATGCTCGGGCATCCGGTGCGCATCCGGGTCCTCGAACTGCTGCAGGGCGGCCCCGTCCCCGTACGGGACCTGCTCACCGAGATCGAGATCGAACCGTCCAGTCTGTCCCAGCAGCTGGCCGTACTGCGGCGGTCCGGGATCGTGGTGTCGATCCGTGAGGGATCGACGGTCAGCTACGCGCTGGCCGGCGGCGACGTCGCCGAGCTGCTGCGGGCGGCCCGCCGAATCCTCACCGAACTCCTCGCCGGGCAGAACGAGTTGCTGGCCGAGCTGCGCCAGGCCGACCCGCCGCTGCCGGTACCGCAGGGCGGTGCCCGGCGGACCTGACGGGAGGTGTGCGGCCGTCTTCAGGTTCGCTTCAGGTAGCTCCTGGAGCCTCGGCCGCATGCACGGACACGACCACGGGCACCGCCCCCGCACTCCCGAAGCCGAACGCAGCCGCCGCTGGTTCATGAACAAGGCGCTGCTCGCCGGCGGAGTCGCCGCGGTGGCGACCATGACCGGATGCTCCTCGAGCTCCTCCGACTCGGCGGGCGCCGCCGCGTCCTACGGCGGCCCGGGCGGCGGCATGCCCTCGGGGATGCCCTCCGGGGGGCCCGGCGGCGGGGCCGGGGGCATGGGTCCAGGGGCGAGCGAGGTCAAGTACGCCGACTTCGTCGGGGTCACCACCGACGGCAAGGTGGTCGACGACCTGTACTCGATCCACTCGACGGATGTCGGTACCGACAAGCTGGTCAAGGCCGCGCAGGCCTTCCTGGACGGGCTGACCTCGAAGGAGCGCAAGGCCTCCGTCTTCGAGGTGGACGACGACGAGTGGCTGGCCTGGAGCAACGTCGACGGCTACCAGCGCGAGGGCGCCCGGATGGGCGACCTGACCGAGAAGCAGCGCGATCTCGGCTACGCGCTGCTCGGCGCCGCCCTGTCCGCCGACGGGCTCACCCAGACCCGCAACATCATGAAGCTCAACGCGTTCCTGGGCGACTACAGCGGCGGCGGCCGGGACACCCTCACCGAGGGCGCGTACTTCTTCACGTTCATGGGCACCCCGTCGACCACCGAGCCGTGGGGCTTCCAGTACGAGGGCCACCACGTGGCCATCAACTACTTCGTGCTCGGCGACCAGGTCGTCATGACGCCCACCTTCATGGGCTCCGAGCCGACTTCCGCCACCTACGACGGCGAGAAGATCACCCTCTTCAAGAAGGAGACCAAGGCGGGTCTGACCCTGCTGCGGTCGCTCACCGACGCCCAGCGGGGGAAGGTCGTCTCCTCGGAGACGAAGGCCGGCGACAACCTCAAGGCCGGCGCGGGACAGGACAACCTGAAGCTCGCCTACCAGGGCCTGGTCGCCAAGGGGTTCACCGACACCCAGAAGGACAACCTCCTGGACCTCGTGCGGGTGTACGTCGGCAACATGGACGACGGGCACGCCGAGGTGAAGATGCAGGAGGTGGAGGACCACCTCGACGAGACGTACTTCTACTGGATCGGCGAGTCCGAGGACTCCTCCGCCTTCTACTACCGCGTGCACAGCCCGGTGGTGCTCATCGAGTACGACGCCCAGTCCCCGCTCGCCTACGGCAACAAGGACAGCAACGGGGGCGGCGGCATGGGCGGGCCGGGCGGAACGCCCACCCAGCAGCACATCCACACCATCATCCGCACGCCCAACGGCGGCGACTACGGCGTGGACCTGCTCAAGCTGCACCTGGAGAACGACCACTAGGCGGCCACCGGACGACCCCTGGACGCACGAAGCCCCGGGGCGGCGCCTCAGCCGCCCCGGGGCAGACGCACGGGTCAGCCGCCGCCCAGACGGGTGCGCAGCAGTTCCTTGCCGAGTTCCGCGCCCTTGCGGCTGTCCGCCTGGGCCTTGCGGAACAGCTCCACGACCTGAGTGTCGCGGTCGCGCTCGGCGTCCTGGATGTAGGTCTCCAGCCGGAGCGCGTTCTCCAGGCACGCCTCGACGTACCAGAGCAGGTCGTAGTCCTTGTCCCGGGTACCGGTCACTTCGCCGGTCTCCGCGTGCGTGGCCATGCGGGGCCTCCTCCCAATGATCTCCGTCGTGCTCGTGGGCCGGGTACCCCCGGCCCACGGGGCCACACCGGACATCGCTGCCGAACACGGGCGCGGACGTCGAACGAAACAGACCAAAACGCCAGGGTTCGCCACCCCTTCCGCCATGTAGAAATATCTACCAGCATTCATAGGCCGAGGCCGGTGTTTGCGGCCGACGGCTCTTGCCCGGCGCTGCGCTGACCTGCGTCGCCGGGTCCTGGGGACAGCACACGGAGCCGGACGATGAGCGATGCGATGTGGGAACGCGGCGTGGAGTGGCTCTCCGCCGCCGCGACGGACCCGAGGGTCTGCAAACGGGAGTGGGACCAGGGCGACGGGATCGCCCTGCTGCAAGCGGGGCGGTACTGGGACGTGCTCAGCGTCCCGGACCGGCTGGGCCTGCTCACCCTGGACCTGCTGTGGCAGCCGGCGCTGCCCGTGCCGGGGCCGACGCTGGTGGACACCGCGGCCCACCGGGTGGGCTTCTTCCTGCCGCCCGATCCGGGCAGCCGCTGGATCGGGGCGGGGCTGCGGCACGCCGGCCGGGGCTCCTGGGTCGCGGTGCCGCCGCCGTACCGGCCCGCCCGCTTCCTGGAGTGGCTCGTGCCGCCGGACGGCACCGGCGCGCTGCACGCGCCCGTCACGCTGGAGCTGGCGCTGCGGCAGGCCAACGGCACCCTGGCCGTCCTTTCCCCGCTGGGCGCCGGGTGAGGACCATCACGCGGCGCCCCCGCTCTCCGCCCCAACTCACCTTTGGCGAATGGCATTTCAGGCACTCGGCACAGAAGCGAACAGATGGCGGTCGATTTCGGAGCGAAGTCTCGCTCAACCGTGCGAGATGGATCAATGACAGTGTGTACTGTGCTGCGAGTACCCGACGCGACCCCCCTGGAACCCGAATCGATGATCGAATTACCGGACCTCGTGGCCGGTGGCCTGGCGGCCGGCACACTGTCCGCGCTCGCCCTGGGCGGCGGGCTGTTGCGGTTACGACGGCAACACCGGCGGCAGTACGCGGAGATCGCCGCCCTGCGCACCCAACTCGACGGAACCGTCCGGGCGTTCACCGCCGAGGTCGAGCATCTGGCGGCGCACCGCGTCCCCGCCGCCGCGCGGCAGGTCGCCCATCCGCATCTCGACGTGCCGGGCCCGCTCCAGCCGTTGACCGTCGGCACCCCCCTGGGCATCGCCCTGGAGAACGTGCTGCTCGCGCTGCAGTCCGAGGTGGTCGCCCAGCGCACCCGGGTCGACGCCGCCGCGCAGGCCGGGATGCGGGGCGCCACCCGGGAGATCCAGGCGGCCCTCTACCGCCTCCAGGACGCCCTGCGCGTGCTGCAACAGCGCTACGACGACCCGGAGCTGGCGCAGACCCTGTTCCGGCTCGACCACGAGAACGAACAGTCGCTGCGCCGCGCCCAGGTCACCGCCGTGGTCTGCGGCGCCTGGGTGGGACTGGCCCGCGAGGAGTCCCATGTCGTGGACGCGGTGACCGGCGGCCAGGCCCGGCTCGCCGGGTACCAGCGGGTCCGGGTCCACAACCATCTGGAGCCCGGCACCGCTTTGGTCTCGCACGCCGTCGAGCCCGTCGCCATCATCGTCGCCGAGCTCCTCGACAACGCGCTGCGGCACTCCTCGCCCGACACGGACGTCGTCGTGAGCCTGGAGCACGTCCATCACGGCGTGTGCGTCACCGTCGACGACGCGGGCCTCGGCATGACCCGCGACGAACGCGACCGCGCCCAGCGGCTGGTGGCCGGCGACGAGCCGATCCTGCTGACCGCGCTGGGCGATCCGCCGCGCATGGGCCTGGCCGCGATCGGCCGGCTCACCCGCCAGTTCGACCTGGGCGTGGACGTCTCCTCGGCCTCCCCCTACGGCGGGGTGCGCGCGGTGCTGCGCGTCGACAGCCATCTGCTCAGCAAGGTCGACCCCGAGGAGCGGCCCCCGGCGGCCAGCACCCCGCGCACCACCCGCAGGCCGGCCCCTGAACGCTCGGCCCCCTCGCACACGTACGGAACGGAGAACACGGTCGCGGAGCCCGCCGGGCACCACGGCCCCGAGGACGCCGACGGCCTGCCCCAGCGCCGCCGCCGTACCCGGGTGGCCGCCCCCGAGGACGGCGCGCCCGCCCGGCCGGCGCGCCGTCCGGAGCAGGCCGCCGCCGCGCTCGGCGCACTCCAGTCCGGCACCGCGGCGGCCCGCTCCGGCGCGGACGAGCCGGCCACCACACAGGTGGCCGGGGACGACACCGACCAGACCGACCAGACCGACCACGCAGAAGGAGGAGCGGCCCGATGACCAGCCGCGACACGGGCGACACCGCATGGGTGCTGGAGCCGATCCTGCAGGTGCCGCACGTGGTGGCCGCCGTCATGCTCACCCGGGACGGCCTTGTGACGGGGTACACCGACGCGCTGTCGCAGCCGTCGGCCGAACGGGTGGCCGCCATCACCAGCACCGTGCAGGGGGCGTGCCGGACGGCCGCCGCCGCGTTCGCCGACCGGGAGCGGGCGGAGGTGCGGCAGATCGTGATCGAGTCCGACCACGGCTATGTGCTCATCGTGCCGACGGACCACGGCACCTGTGTCGCCGCGTACGGCGACGGCGAGGTGCGTCTCGACCTGCTGGCGCACCGGGTGCACTCCCAGGTGGCGCGCCTGGGCGAGAAGGCCATGGCGGCCGCGCCACGAGGAGCCGACGACAACGCGCCGGCATGACCCCCCGCCCGGCCGGCCGGCCCCTGGTACCCGCGTATCTGTCGACCGGAGGAGTGGCCCGGCCCAGCCGCCCCCACATGGAGCGGCTGACGGTGCTCGCCCTGAGCGGTGAGCCGGGGTCCGACGACCCGCCCGAGGATCTGCCCGCCGCCGGAGTCGCCCTGCTGGAAGCCCTGGAGCGCGGCTCGCTGGCCGTGGTGGAGGCGGCGGCGCTGCTCCGGCTGCCGGTGTCCGCCGTGCGGGTGCTGGCGGCCGACCTCGCCGACCGCCGACTGGTCCACGCCCGGCCGCCGATCCCGCCCGCCGGGCGGTTCGACCCCGACCTGCTGAAGAGAGTGGCCGATGGCCTCCGCGCCCTCAAGCACGACTAGCGCCGCCCGCACGACGGAGCACGTCCACCTTCCCGACACCGCTCGCGACCTGGTGAAGATCCTGGTCGCGGGGCCGTTCGGGGTGGGCAAGACGACCCTGATCGACTCGGTGTCCGAGATCCGGCCGCTGCACACCGAGGAGCACCTGAGCGAGGCGTCCGCAGAGGTGGACGACCTGGCGGGGGTGCGGGACAAGTCGACGACGACCGTCGCCATCGACTTCGGCCGGCTGAGCCTGCCCGGCGGGGTGGTGCTGTACCTGTTCGGCACGCCCGGGCAGGAGCGGTTCCGGGCGCTGTGGGACGACATCGCCTTCGGGGCCCTCGGCGCGCTCGTCCTGGTGGACAGCCGCCGGATCGACGCGTCGTTCGACGTGCTGGGGCTGGTGGAGGAGAGCGGGCTGCCGTACGCGGTGGCCTTCAACGAGTTCCCGGACGCGCCCCGGCACCACGGGGTGGAGCGGCTGCGCCGGGCCCTGGACCTGGAGGCGGACACACCGATGGTGACCTGCGACGCACGGGATCCGAACTCCTCCATCGACGCGCTGCTGGCGCTGGTCGACCATCTGATCGCCCATGACCCGGTGGAGGCCCGGTGACCACCTATCCCCCGGACCAGAGGGACTTCTCGCGCTCGGCGCCGGTGCGCCTGTGGGAGGACGGCTTCGCGTCGGATCCGCGCCACTACTACGCCGCGTTACGCGCCCAGGGGCCGGTCGGCTGGGCGGAGCTGGCCCCGGGCGTGCCGGCGTACGTGGTCACGGACCGGCGGGCGGCGCTGGACGTGCTGCACGACGACGAGACGTTCTCGCACGACCCGAGGGCCTGGGAGACGACCGTCCCCGTGGACTCCCCGGTGCTCGGCATGATGCGGTGGCGGCCCAACGCCCTGTTCTCCGACGGCGCGGCCCATGTCCGCTACCGCACCACGCTGATCGACGTGTTCGACCTGGTGGAGCCGCACGATCTGCGCGGCCGGGTGCACCGGGCGGTGCGGCTGCTCGCGGGGCGGATCGGTCCGCGTGGAGAGGCCGATCTGGTCGGGGACTTCGCGCGGCCGCTGATGGCGCTGGTGCTCAACGACCTGTTCGGGCTGCCGGACCACGAGGGCGACCGGCTCAACGACAGCCTGGGCAAGATGATGGAGGGCGGCGCGCAGGCGACCGAGGGCGAGGCCCAGTACGCCCAGTACGTCCTGGAGCTGATCGCGGCCAAGGCCCGGACCCCCGGGGACGATCTGCCGAGCCGCCTGCTGGACCATCCGGCCCGGCTCACCCGCGAGGAGGTCACCTGGCAGGTGTTCCTCACCCTCGGGGCCGGCTACGAGCCGACCGCGAACCTGCTGTCCAACACCCTGTCCCGGATCCTGGGCAACCCGGCCTACTACTCCACCCTCACCAGCGGCGCCCGCCCGGTCCTGGACGCGGTGGTGGAGGTGCTGCACCACGAGACCCCGCTGGCCAACTACGGCATCTACTACGCGCGCCGGCCCGTCTCCTTCCACGGGGTGTGGCTGCGGGACGCGGTGCCGGTGGTGGTGTCGTACGGCGCGCTCGGGCAGCACGACGAGCAGGAGGTCACCAGCGGCCGGCATCCGAACGACGCCTCGCACCTGTCGTGGGGCGCGGGTCCGCACGCCTGTCCGGTCAAGCAGCACACCCTGGTGCTGGTCACCGAGGCCATCGAGCAGCTCACCCAGTGGCTGCCCGACCTGGACCCGGTCCTGCCCCGTGGGCGGCTGACCTGGCGGCCGGGACCGTTCCACCGCTCCCTGACCGCTCTGCCCGTCCGTTTCAGCCCCCGCTCCCCCTCTTCCGACCAGCCAGGAGTCCCGTCGTGACCGTGACCGACCGCATCGCCCTCGACCCGCTCGGCGCCGACATCCCCGCCGAGAGCGCCCGACTGCGTGCCCTCGGCCCCGTCGTGCCCGTGGAACTGCCCGGGGGCATCCCCGCCTGGGCGCCCACCGGCTACGACACGCTCAAGCAGCTGATCCTCGACCCCGAGGTCAGCAAGGACCCCCGCACACACTGGCGGCTGTGGCCGGAGCTCGGCGAGCACCCGACCTGGGGCTGGATCCTGGGCTGGGTCGGCGTGGTCAACATGCTCTCCACGTACGGCGCCGACCACACGCGGCTGCGCAAGCTGGTGGCGCCGAGCTTCACGCACCGCCGCACCGAGGCCCTGCGGGAGCGGGTGGAGGTGATCACCACCGAGCTGCTGGACGAGCTGGAGCAGGGCGGTGAGGTGGTGGACCTGCGGGCCGGGCTCGCGCACGCGCTGCCGCTGCGGATCATCTGCGAGCTGTTCGGGGTGCCCGAGGAGATGCGGGGCGCCACCGCCCGGCTGATCGCGGCGATCATGGACACCTCGGATCCGAGCCCGGAGCACGCCGCGTTCGTGCAGGAGCAGATCGGTACGGTGCTCGGCGGGCTCATCGCCCACAAGAGCGAGCATCCCGGCGACGACATGACGACCGAGCTGATCCGGGTGCGCGACGAGGACGGGGACCGGCTGAGCGACGAGGAGCTGCTGTACACGCTGCTGCTGGTCATCGGGGCCGGGTTCGAGACGACCGTGAACCTCATCGGGAACGCGGTGGTGGCGCTGCTGGGCCGGCCCGAGCAGCTGGCGGCGGTCCGCGGCGGGGAGATCTCCTGGGACGCGGTGGTCGACGAGACGCTGCGGGCGCACCCGTCGATCGCCTCGCTGCCGCTGCGGTTCGCGGTGAGCGATCTGAAGGTCGGTGACGTGACGATCCCGGCCGGCGACGCGATCATCACGACGTACGCGGCCGCGAATCTGGACCCGGCGCACTACGGTCCCGACGCGGACGTGTTCGACGCGACGCGCGCGGCGGAGGACCATCTGTCGTTCGGGATCGGGGTGCACCGGTGCATCGGCGCGCCGTTGGCCCGGATGGAGGCGCTGACCGCGCTGGGCGCCCTGTTCGACCGGTTCCCGCAGGTGCGCCTGGCGGACGGGGAGCTGGAGCAGGTGCCGTCGTTCATCGCGTTCGGCTGGCAGGAGATCCCGGTCCGGCTGCGCGGCTGACGGCCGCAGGATCCCTGTCGGCTGCGGGACCGACGGCCGCAGGGGTGCGACCAGTCCCCCGTGCCGGTCGCTCCCCCGCGGTTCCTCGAACCTACGTGCCTGGTGGTCGGCTTGTGAATCGTGCCGATGCCCGTTCCGGGGGCGGGAGGACTCACCTGTGCACAGGTGAGTCCGGATGGCCCGATTCCGGTGCTCGCCGGTGGTCGCCCTGCAGGTCGGGCTGGTCGAGTTCGCGGGTCGCGAGGTGGGCGAGGACCACCTCGTAGAGGTCGCTGCCGGAGGCGAGGAGCTGGCGTTCGAGGACGGGTTCGGCGCTGCGGACGTGCTCGCGGACGGTCTGGGCGTGCACGCCGAGGAGCTGGGCGGCGCGTTCGGCGTTGCCGCCGGCGGCGATCCAGGCGCGCAGGGTGCCGCGCAGGTCGCGGCCGTCGGTGTCCAGCCGGGACAGCAGGTCCTGTGCCCAGGTGCGCAGGGCGGGGCCGGTGAGCAGTTCGCCGAGGGGGACGGGGGCCGCCGGGCGGGCAGCGAGGTCCTCGATGGTGCACTCCTGGGTGTTGAGGGCCAGATGGACGGTGGCCCGGACCCTGAGGTCGGAGAAGTCGGTGCCGAGCAGGTTCTCGACGCGGTCCATGCGGGCGCGGACGGTGTTGCGGCTGACGCCGAGCACCTTGGCCGCGCTGACGGCGGTGAACTCCAGGCCCAGCCGGGTGGTGGCGAGGAGTTCGGCCCGGGTGTGGTGCGGGAGGGTGTCGAGGGGGCGCAGCAGCCGGGTGGTCCAGGTCCGCAGCACCTCCGGGTCCATCAGGCGCTCGGGGTGGGTGCGTTCGGCGTAGACGGCCGTCCTGTCGGGGCGGAAGCGGGCGACGGCGAGGGCGCTGACGGCCTGTCCGTAGGCGGTGGCGGTGCGGGCGAGGTTCTGGCGCGCGCTGCCGCCGAGCAGCGCCTCGGGGGTGCGCAGGCACAGGGCGCGCAGGTCGGCGGCCACGGTGTCGTCCGGGACGACGCAGATGACATGGCCGTCCATGGCCGGGCAGCGCACGACCAGGGCCTCTTCGCGGGTCGCCGTGACACAGGCCTCGGCGACCCGGTCGCGGTCCGCGGGGGCGGTCTCGACGACGTAGACGCAGGCGGTGTCGGTGTCGAGCAGACCGGGCCAGAGGCCGGCCGCCACCCGGCGGGCGGCCACGATGTCCTCGACCATGAGAAGTTGCAGGATGGCCAGCCGCAGGTCGGAGGTGGCGCGGGCGAGGCGGTCTCCGGTGGCCACGGTCTGCTGGGCGCGCAGCAGCAGTTCCAGGACGGTCGCGGTGTGGGTGAGGATGTCGGCGGCGCGCCGGTCGAAGGGGGCCGTACGGCTCACGGTGAGCACGCCGGCCGTGCTCGGACCGGGGAGTTCGACCCTGACGAGGCGCAGGTGGCGGCCGTCGCCCTCCCACGCGGCGGAGGCGAGGCGCCCGCAGACGAGGTCGGCGACCAGGTCCTCGTCGAGCGGCATGGGCTCTCCGGCCAGCGGGGTGCCGCTCGGGTCGAGCAGGGACACGCTCGCGTCGAGGGTGACGGCCAGCCAGCCGACGGTCCTGCGGATGCCGGATGCGGCGGGGCGCAGCCGCTCGAGGAGTTCCTGCGCCCATGTCGCGTCGTCGGTACTCGTCACCTCGGTGTGACGGTTCCGGTCGTGCTGGCCGGCCATGTCGGCGCTCTCCCTCGTCCCTCCCGGCCCCTGAGGGCCGATGCGGTCGTTCCGGTCGGGGACGTTACCTCACCTCACCGGCCGGGAGGTTCCGAGGTCAGTCCGCGGCAGCGGTCTGCCGGACGCCGAGGGCGGCCAGGACCGCTCCCAGGACGCACAGCAGGCCGGTGACCACGACGGCCGCGTGCACACCGTTCATGAAGGCCTGGCCGCTGCCCTCGACGACGGCCGCCCTCAGCTGCGCGGGCATGGTGTCCGAGACGGGTGCGACGCCCATGGCGACGGCGTCCTCGGCCTTGGCCAGGCCGGCGGCCGTGGCGGCGGGGACCCCGGCGGCGGTGAGCTCGCCGCCCAGCGTGGAACCGACCCTGGCGCTGATCACGGACACCAGGACGGAGGTGCCGAGAGCGCCGCCGATCTGCAGGGTCGTGGCCTGCAGTCCGCCGGCCACGCCACCGTCCCGGACGGGCGCGTTGCCGACGATGGCGTCGGAGGACGCCGACATCACCATGCCGACGCCGAGGCCGAGCGCGATGAACGACGGCCACATGGTGGCGTAGGAGGAGTCGGTGGACCAGGTGAGCATGCCGAAGCAGGAGGCGGCCTGGAGGATCATGCCGAGCGGCATGACGACGCGGGCGCCGAACCGGCCGGTGAGGGCGGCGCCGAGCGGGGAGGCGACGAGGGAGGCGAGGCTCAGCGGGAGGGTGCGGACACCGGCCTCGACGGGTGTGTAGCCGCGGACGTTCTGCAGGTAGAGCATGATGAAGAAGATCGCGCCGAGCATCACGAAGAAGTTGAGCGCGGTGACGACCGTGCCGACGGTCAGGGCGGGGCTGCGGAAGAGCCGCATCGGCAGCAGCGGGTGCGCGACGCGGGTCTCGTACCACCCGAAGACGACGAGCACGGCGACGCCGGCCAGGACCGCGCCCGAGGTGCTCGCCGAG
Source organism: Streptomyces sp. NPDC096132 (assembly GCF_044763345.1). NCBI lineage: Bacteria > Bacillati > Actinomycetota > Actinomycetes > Kitasatosporales > Streptomycetaceae > Streptomyces > Streptomyces sp. NPDC096132. The sequence continues at coordinate 46,334 of NZ_JBIWGA010000023.1, read as the reverse complement.
GTCCAGCCCCAGGTCTCGCCCTTGACCACGCCGAGGACCAGGCTGAGCAGTCCGGCGGCGAGCAGGACCACGCCGGGGACGTCGAAGCGGTGGTGTCCGGTGGAGTTCCTGGACTGCGGGAGCACCACGGCGCTGAAGACGAGCGCGGCGACGCCGATGGGCAGGTTGATGTAGAAGACGGACTCCCAGCTGACGTGCTCCACCAGCAGCCCGCCGACGATGGGTCCGAGGGCGGTGGAGACGGCGGAGACCATGGCCCAGATGCCGACCGCCATGCCGAACCTCCTCGGCGGGAACACCGCGCGCAGCAGCCCCAGGGTGTTGGGCATCAGCAGACCGCCGAAGACGCCTTGGAGGGCGCGGAAGGCGACCACGCCCGCGATGGAGCCGGACAGTCCGATGGCGACCGAGGAGAGGGCGAAGCCCGCGACCCCTGCCAGGTAGTACGTGCGGCGGCCGAACCGGTCGCCGAGCTTGCCGCCCAGGATGAGGGTGGCGGCCAGGGCGAGCAGGTAGGCGTTGGTCACCCACTGCAGTTCGGCGGTGGAGGCGTTCAGATCGCGCCCGATCTCCGGGTTGGCGATGGCGACGACGGACCCGTCGAGCTGCACCATGAACAGGCCGAAGGCGACCGCGCAGAGGGTGAGCCAGGGGTTGGAGCGCCGTCCGCCGGCAGCGGGTGCCGGACCGGAGGCGCGTGCGGGCACGCCGGAGCGGTCCACGGACGTGGAGGACATGGAGGTGCCTTGTCTGTGTACGAATTGGTGCGGGGGGGGGAGGGCAGGGAAACGCGCGGGCGCTCAGTGCGCGGCGGAGTGCAGGTTCCGGGCGAGTGAGGTGAGCGCGCCCAGCGCGGAGCCGAGGGCGTCCAGCTCGCCGTCGGTGAGGGCCAGCAGTGCCTCGGTGAGGTAGGCCGTCTCGAGGTCGCGGACCTCGGCGAGCCGGGTGCGCGAGGTGGCCGTCAGATACAGGTGGGCGACGCGCTTGTCGGCGCCGTCCTGCCTGCGCTCCAGCTCGCCCGCCTCGGTGAGCTGGGAGACGAGGGCGCTGACGTTGTTGGGCTTCATCAGCAGGGCCTCGGCGGCCTTGCGCACGGTGGCACCCTCCTGCTGGGCGACGAACTTCAGCAGCAGGAGCTGCCCCTCGGGGGGCTTGGGGTGCGGGTAGGTGGACGCGATACGGCGGTCCAGGGTCCGGTGCAGCGCGGGGAGACAGGCCGCGAGCTCGGAGGCCACGCGGTCGATGCCCCCGGAGGGTGCGCTGGTGTCGGACATGCGGCGAGAATAAGTATCTCACCATATGTATGTCAACATAGGTATCAGTTGATCGGCTGATGCGACGGCCCGGACGTACGATGTGTCCGTGGCCCATCTGCGCGCCGCCCAGAAGGAGATGACCCGTCGGCTGCTGCTGTCGACGGCACTGGAGCTGTTCGAGGCGCGCGGCTACGCGGGGACGACGGTGGACGACATCGCCAGGGCCGCGGGCACCACCCGGGTGACGTTCTACGCCTACTTCCCCGCACGCTCGGACCTGATGAAGGCCCTCTTCGGCGAGCTGGAGGCGCTCACGGCCGAGGACGCCGACGGTCTCGTCACGGTCGTACGCGACGGCGGGCGGGAGGGCATCGAGGCCTGGCTGCGCACCGCCGCGGACCGCTGGCCCCGGATCCGGCCGTACGTCCTGGCCGCGCACGAGGCCGCGGCCGTGGACCCGGAGGTGCGCGAGCTCGTCGAGGCCTCGTTCGACGGACTGGTCGCCGACGTCCAGGCGGCCCTCGACCGGGCCGGCCGGTTCGATCCGGACTCCCGGCGCATGCGCGGCTTCCTCGCGCTCGCCCAGCTCGACCGGCTCGCCCGGCACTGGATGCGGCACGGCTGGCAGAGCGACCCGGCGACGGCGCTCGGTCTGCTCACGGACAGCTGGGTGCATCTGCTGGGCCGTCGCACGGCATAAGCTCGGCCAATGGCCAAGTACTACGACGTGCACCCCGACAACCCCCAGCCGCGCACCATCGCCCAGGTCGCGCAGGCCATCCGGGAGGACGCGCTCATCGCGTACCCGACGGACTCCTGCTACGCGCTGGGCTGCAGGCTGGGCAGCAAGGACGGCATCGACCGGATCCGGGCCATCCGCAAACTGGACGACCGCCACCACTTCACCCTCGTGTGCCAGGACTTCGCGCAGCTCGGCCAGTTCGTGCGGGTGGACAACGACGTGTTCCGGGCGATCAAGGCGACGACGCCTGGCAGCTACACCTTCATCCTCCCGGCGACGAAGGAGGTGCCGCGCATGCTCCAGCACCCGAAGAAGAAGACGGTGGGTGTGCGCATCCCGGACCACGTCGTCACCCAGGCCCTGCTCGCCGAGCTCGGCGAGCCGCTGCTGTCCAGCACCCTGCTGCTGCCCGGCGAGGACGAGCCGATGACACAGGGCTGGGAGATCAAGGACCAGCTCGACCACGTGGTGGACGGCGTGCTCGACTCCGGCGACTGCGGCACCGAGCCGACGACCGTCATCGACTTCTCCGAGGGCGAGGCGGAGATCGTGCGGCGCGGGGCGGGCGACCCCTCGCGGTTCGAGTAGTTCCCCCGGGCGGGGCCCTCGCGAGCGGTTCGATGGTGCGTGCAACGATGAGCCATGACCTCTGTACATGGAACGGCCGTGGACATCACCACCGAGGACGGCGTCGCGGACGCCTACCTGGCACACCCGGGTGACGGGACGCCCCGGCCGGGCGTGCTGCTGTACCAGGACGCCTTCGGGCTGCGCCCGCACCTGCGGGCCATGGCCGACCGGCTCGCCGGGGCGGGCTACACGGTGCTGGTCCCCAACGTGTTCTACCGTCACGGGCGCGCCCCGGTCGTGGAGATGCCCGAGTTCATCGACCCGGCCGCCCGTCCGGAGATCTTCGGCAGCCTGATGCCGATCATGCAGTCCCTGACCCAGGACCTGGCCATGCGGGACGCGGACACGTATCTGCGCTGGCTGGACGAGAGCCCGCTGGTCGCGGACGGGCCGGTCGCGCTCACCGGGTACTGCATGGGCGCCCGGCTCTCCCTGCTGACCGCCGGCACCTACCCCGAGCGGGTCGCGGCGGCGGCCGGCTTCCACGGCGGACGGCTCGCGACCGACGCGCCGGACAGCCCCCACCTGGTGGCGGACCGGGTCACCGCCGAGCTCTACTTCGGTCACGCCGACAACGACTCGTCCCTGCCGCCCGAGCAGATCCGGCTCCTGGAGGACACCCTCACCGCGGCCGGGGTGCGGCACACCTGCGAGGTCTACGAGGGCGCCCACCACGGATTCACCCAGGCCGACACCGCCGCGTACGACGAGGAGGCGGCGGAGCGGCACTGGGCGGCGCTGCTCGACCTGCTGAAGCGGACCTTCTGAGCAAGGGGGGCGCCGGCACGGGCGCCCCCCTTTTCCTCCCACCCGTTGACATGGGCACACCCCGATGCGACTTTGAGAGCGCTCTCAAAAAGGTATGGACCAACCCCACAGGTCTACCCGCACGGAGGTGGAGAGTGCTCGCAAGGATCACCACGGCACTGTTCGGAGCGGTCGCCCTCGTCGGCGCGCTGCTCACCCTCGGCCCCCCGGCCGGGGCCGCCGTCCCCGACACCGTCCCTCTGAAGATCACCAACAACTCGGGGCGCGGCGACGCCCTGTACGTCTACAACCTGGGCACCCTCCTGACGACAGGTCAGCAGGGCTGGGCCGACGCGAACGGAACCTTCCACGCGTGGCCCGCCGGAGGCAACCCGCCCACCCCGGCACCGGACGCCTCGATCCCCGGCCCGGCCGCCGGACAGTCGGCCACGATCCGGATCCCCAAGTTCTCCGGCCGGATCTACTTCTCGTACGGGCAGAAGCTCGTGTTCAAGCTGACCACCGGCGGCCTGGTGCAGCCGGCCGTGCAGAACCCGAGCGACCCGAACCGGAACATCCTCTTCAACTGGTCCGAGTACACGCTCAACGACTCCGGGCTGTGGCTGAACAGCACCCAGGTGGACATGTTCTCCGCGCCGTACGCGGTCGGGGTGCAGCGCGCCGACGGCAGCACCGTCAGCACCGGGCACCTCAAGGCGGGCGGCTACAACGGGGTCCTCACCGCCCTGCGCGGTCGGTCCGGCGGCTGGGCGAACCTGATCCAGGCCCGGGCCGACGGCACCGTGCTGCGCGCGCTCTCACCGCTGTACGGCGTGGAGACCGGGGCCCTTCCGGCGAACGTCCTGGACGACTACGTCAACCGCGTCTGGCAGAAGTACGCGACGACCACGCTGACCGTGACGCCGTTCGCCGACCAGCCCGGCACCAGGTACTACGGCCGGGTCTCGGGCGGGGTCCTGAACTTCACCAACGCCTCCGGCGCGGTCGTCACCAGCTTCCAGAAGCCGGACGCCGCCAGCGTCTTCGGCTGCCACAAGCTCCTCGACGCCCCGAACGACGCCGTGCGCGGGCCGATCTCCCGCACCCTGTGCGCGGGCTTCAACCGGTCGACGCTGCTGGTGAACCCGAACCAGCCGGACACCACGACGGCGACCTTCTACCAGGACGCGGTGACCAACCACTACGCCCGCGCGATCCACGCGCAGATGGCCGACGGGAAGGCGTACGCGTTCGCCTTCGACGACGTCGGCCAGCAGGAGTCCCTCGTCCACGACGGCTCCCCGCGCCAGGCGTATCTGACGCTGGACCCGCTGAGCTGAACCCGGCGCCTGAACGCGACGACGTCCCGCACGCGGGGGGAGCCTGCGTGCGGGACGTCCGTCAGATGGAGCGGATCAGCCGGTCGTCACGGCGGTGTCGTCGATGACGAAGCTGGTCTGGAGCGAGGAGTCCTCGACGCCGGTGAACTTCAGCGCCACCGTCGAGCCCGCGTAGGAGCCGAGGCTGAAGGACTTCTGGACGTACCCGGAGGCCGCGTTGAGGTTCGAGTACGTGGCCAGGGTCGTCGACCCGGCGGTGACCGTCAGCTTGTCGTACTGGGTGCTGGTGGTGGTCTCGGCCGTGTCGATGTGGATGTAGAAGGTGAACGTGGTGTTGGTGCAGCCGCTCGGGATCGTCACCGACTGGGACAGCGTGTCGGTGTGGGTCGATCCGTAGCCGTCGAGCCACGCCTTGTAGGAGCCGGTACGGGCCGCCTGGCTGCTGGAGTTGGTGATGACACCGCTCGTCGCCGTCCAGGTGGTGTTGCCGGACTCGAAGCCGTTGTTGCCCAGCAGCTGCGTCGAGGTGCAGGAGCCGCCGCCCGAGGAGTTCACCGTCCAGGTGAAGGACGCGGTGCCGGTGGCGCCGGTGGAGTCGGTCACCGTGACGGTGCTGCTGTAGGAGCCGGCCGTGGTCGGCGTGCCCGAGATCAGACCGGTGGAGCTGCTGATCGACAGGCCGGTGGGCAGACCGCTGGCGGCGTAGGTCAGGGAGCCGCTGTTGGTGCTGCTGGCCGAGATCTGCAGGCTGACCGCGGTGCCGACGGTGGACGTCTGGCTGCCCGGGTTGGTGACCGTGACGCCGGTCGACGGGACCGTGATGTGGCTGCCGACGTTGATGCCCGCGAAGGCGTTGCCGACACCCGCGTACTGCGTGGAGCTGGAGCCGTACAGCGCCGTGGCCGCGTTGAGGGCGGCGGTGCGGGCGCCCGCGTAGTTGGTGCTGGACGTCATGTACGTCGTCAGCGCCTTGTACCAGATCTGCAGCGCCGCGGCCCGGCCGATACCGGCGACGGCGACGCCGTCGGAGGTCGGGCTGTTGTAGGTGACGCCGTTGATGGTCTTGCTGCCGCTGCCCTCGGACAGCAGGTAGAACATGTGGTTCGCCGGGCCCGACGAGTAGTGCACGTCGAGGTTGCCGACGCCGGAGTACCAGCTGTCGGCGGAGCCGCCGTCCTTGTCGGGCTCGTCCATGTAGCGCAGCGGGGTGCCGTCGCCGTTGATGTCGATCTTCTCGCCGATGAGGTAGTCACCGACGTCGGAGGAGTTGGCGGCGTAGAACTCCACACCGGTGCCGAAGATGTCGGAGGTGGCCTCGTTCAGACCGCCCGGCTCACCCGAGTAGTTCAGGCCCGCGGTGTTGGAGGTGACGCCGTGGGTCATCTCGTGGCCGGCCACGTCCAGCGAGGTCAGCGCGTGCGTGCTGCTCGAGCCGTCGCCGTAGGTCATGCAGAAGCAGTCGTCGTCCCAGAAGGCGTTGACGTACGCCGTGCTGTAGTGGACGCGCGAGTAGGCGGCGACGCCGTCGTTCTTGATGCCGCTGCGCCCGAAGGTGTTCTTGTAGAAGTCCCAGGTCGTCTGGGCGCCGAAGTGGGCGTCGACACCGGCGGTCTGGGTGTTGGAGCCGGAGCCCGTTCCCCAGGTGTCGTCGGTGTCCGTCATCAGGGTGCCGGTGCCCGACGTGCCGTTGTTCAGGGTGTACGTCTTGTGGCCGCCGCGCGTGGTGTCGTACAGCTGGTACGTCGACCCCGACAGCGTGGTGCCGATGGTGACGGTGCCGCTGTACTGGCTGTTGCCGGTACCGGTCTTGATGTCCTGGAACTCGGAGAGCTTCGCTCCGGTGAGGGCGTCGGTGATGACGTGCAGCCGGCTCGGCGTGCCGTCGTCCTGGAGGCCGGTGACCACCGTCTCCCAGGCGAGCTTCGGCGTGCCCTCACCGGCCCAGATCACCTTGCGGGCGCTCTGCGTGGCGGGGTCCGTGGCGTCGAGCGCGGCGGCCCGCTTCAGGGCCTTGGTCTCGGCGGACGCCTTGCTGTACGTCGCCTTGGTCGACTTGACCGAGATGGCGCGGCGGTTGTTGTTGAAGGACGTGCTCACGGTGCCGGCGGCCAGCGAGGCCGGAGGCGTGTGCACGACGAAGTCGCCGCCGAGGACGGGCAGACCGGCATAGGTGCGCTCGTAGCGCGTGTGCACGGTGCCGTCGTTGTCCTTGACGACGTCCTTGACGAGGAGCTTCGTCTGGGCGTCCAGGCCCAGGGACTCACGCGTCTGCGTCGTCTTCGCCGAGGCGCTCTTGATGAGCGTCGCGCGCTGGGCGGACGTGATGTCGGCGGCCAGGCCGCCGGTGCGCAGGGGGGTGGGGTGGGGGGCTGCGGGCTTCGCGGCTGCCGGGACCGACTGGACGCCGAGGGCCAGAAGGGCGGCGGTGGAGAGCAGGGCTGCTCCGACCGCGGTCCGCTTGCGGGGGTTGGGTCTCACTCGTTCTCCTACTGCGGCGGCCGCGGGGTACGGCCGGTGACAGACCGGGCAGCGGGTGTGCTGTCCGGGACGAGCTGAGTTGTGCGGGACCGTGGAACAAGGTGAGGGCAACGTGCCGCTGGTGTGCGGCAGTTGGGAGGGAGAATGACAGTCTTGACGGTTGCATGTCAGCCAGGCCGGGACACTTCAAGGGTTATCCCTCTGTGCCGGGTGCGACCGAGGGTGCCGCACCCGGCCCTCCTGTGAGTGAGCTGTGCGTCTACCGCTGCGACGAGGGTGCGCGGGCCGTGGCAGCCCCAGGTGCTCGCGCAGGGTCGTCGCTGTGCAGTGCGTACGGAACAGGCCACGGCGGCGCACCCACGGATGATGCGTGCCGTACGGGGCGCGCGGGGGCGGCCGTACGGATGCACGGGTGCTGTTCATGCGGCGGGAAGCCGGCGAAAAGGGAGCGGGAAGAAGAGGACGGCCGCCGTCAGGGCCGGCCGGGGGCGCGGCCTTCGGCCGTCCACCACGTGTCCCGGCCCTTGAGACGAGCGGCACGACACACAGGGAACGCTTGCCCTCACCGCCCCCTTACACGTAGACATTCCCCCACGAACATCCGTGACTCTGGGGGGAGTTGACGATGGAAGGGACGGTTGACGGCTTCCGCTACGGGGCCGTGACCCCGGTGGCGGCCTATGTGATGGCCTGCTTGGGAGGGGCCCTGGGGCTGCGCTGCATCGTGCGGTCGCTGCTCAACACGGACTCCTGGAGAGCGGGCTGGCTGGCGCTGGGCGCCGTGTCGATCGGCTGCGGTATCTGGACGATGCACTTCATCGCGATGATCGGCTTCCAGGTGGAGGAGACCCGGATCGGCTACGACGTCGGGCTGACCGTGCTGAGCCTCGCCGTCGCGGTCGCCGTGGTCGGGGTCGGTGTGTTCATCGTGGGCTACCGGGCCGCGGGCCGTGCGTCGCTGGCGCTCGCGGGTGTGGTCACCGGACTCGGGGTCGCCGCCATGCACTATCTGGGCATGGCGGCGATGCAGCTCAACGGCAGCATCGTGTACGACCCGCTCGTCGTCGCCCTCTCGGTGCTGATCGCGATCGTCGCCGCGACCGCGGCGCTGTGGGCGGCCGTCACGATCCGCGGCTTCCTGACGAGCCTGGGCGCCAGTCTCGTGATGGGCGTGGCCGTGTCCGGGATGCACTACACGGCCATGGCCGCGGTGAGCGTCCATGTGCACGGCACGACGTCGTCGTGGGCCGGTGACGCTCCCACCTCGCTGCTGCTGCCGATGTTGATCGGGCCGGTGATCTTCCTGGTGCTGGCGGGGGTGGTGGTGATGTTCGATCCGCTGCTGGTGCTCGGCGACGGCGAGTGGAACCGGCCCGCCCCCGAGGAGCGGGCCGCCACGGCGAAGAAGCCGGCCAGCCGGTCGTGGAGCGGTGGGTGAGGGGTTCGCGCAGCCCGAGGTGCTCACGGAGAGTCGTCCGTCGGGGATGAGGTACGGCGGGACGTTGAAGCCGTCGACGGCGCCGTGCCGCACCCAGTGGGCGCCTTCTCGCGCCACTCGGCGACCACCGGTGGGCGCTGCGCGGCGCGTCGGGGTGAGGTCGACGTCGAACTGCGACCCCTGATGGCGGACTTGGCGTACGGCGCCGCGTGCCGACCAGGCGTCGGCGCCCGGGGAGCCGTTGACGGCCGCCGTCCTTCCAGTCGTCCCAGATCACGCGGGCGACGGTGAGGAACTCCTCGGGCCGGCGGCCTCGTGGCCGTTCAGGCCGGCGGACGGATGCCCAACAGCAGCCGGTCCTGGGGGCGTTCGGGGTGCGGGTCGCAACGAGGTCCAGGAAGGTGCTGTCGGCGGTCGTGCGGACGTCTCATTCCGTCGGTGGTCGGTGGCGCGACCATCTTCGCGGGTCACCCGCCTCCTGAGCCCCCGTGGATCATTGCTACGGTGCAGCCCGTGTCTGACTCCTCACGTGATACCGCCGCCGGCGCCGGCTGGGGCGAGGCCGAACCGGGCGCGTACCGGCAGTTGATGCCGGGCCGGGTAGAGAAGATCTCGTGGCTCGATCCCCGGATGCTGTGGGCCGCCCGCAACGGTGTGCTGGCCTCCTGGTTCGGGGATCCCACGGGCCGTACCCGCGACCGGTGGGTGGCGCAGCGGGAGGCGGCCGGGACGCCCGCCGACAAGGTGATCCGGCGCTCGGACCCGGACCGCTTCTCCTTCATGGTCATCGGCGACACCGGCGAGGGGGACGATCCCCAATACGCGGTCGTACCGGGCTTCCTGAAGGTGAGTCAGGGCACAGCCTTCACCGTCCTCGCCAGCGACGTCATCTACCCGGTCGGCGGCACGGACGACTACGGCAGCAAGTTCTTCCGCCCCTACCGGGACTATCACGCCCCCATCTACGCGATACCGGGCAACCACGACTGGTACGAGGACCTCGGCGGCTTCATGCGGGTCTTCTGCGACGACGCCCCGCCCCTGCCCGCCGAGCCCGCGCCGCGCCCGCTCACCCGCGCCTGGCTGCGCTCCCTGCTGTGGCACCGGCCTCGCCCGCACGACGGCCAACGCCTCGCCGAGGCACGGAAGTTGCGCCCGGCGGCGGACCAACAGGCCGTGCAACCGGGGCCGTACTGGGCGATCGACGCCGGGCCGGTGCGGATCATAGGCATCGACACCGGCCTGCTCGGCACCCTCGACGCCGCGCAGGGCGCCTGGCTGCGCGAGGTGTCCCAGGGGCCGAGGCCGAAGATCCTGGTCACCGGTTCACCGCTGTACGTGGACGGCGAGCACCACCCGTGCCCGATCGAGGGCGGGGGCACCGTCGACGACCTCGTCCGCGCACCCGAGCACCACTATGTGGCCGCGATCGGCGGCGACATCCACAACTACCAGCGCTATCCGGTGCGGTTGGAGGACGGCCGCACCCTGCAGTACGTCGTGTCGGGCGGCGGGGGCGCCTTCATGCACGCCACGCACACCATCCCCCGGGTCTCCGTCGCCGGCGTCACCGAGCGGGAATTCCGCTGCTATCCGCTGCGCGGCGACTCCCTCGCCTTCTACAGCAGGCTCTACGGCCGCCGGCTGCGGCTGCGCCGCTTCTTCGCCCTCAGCGAGGCCGAGGGCCAGGCGGTCGTCGCCGAGCGGCTGGGCATCCCGGCGACCCGTACGCCCGGCCCGGAGGTCCGGGTCACCCGGCGGATCCGGCTGATCGCCGGTCTGCTGGGCACCGGAAGCCGGCCGGATCGCCGCAAACGGTTCCGCCTCCCCGTGCGCAAGATCTACACCCAGCTGTTCTCGCCGAGCTCGGCGACGTACAGCCCACCGTTCTTCAAGTGCTTCCTGCGCCTGGACGTCACCCCGGAGTCGATCCGGCTGCGCTGCCACGCGGCCACCGGCAACCTCGCGCAGGAGCTGAACCCGCCGGTCGAGGACGAGGTCGTGATCCCGCTGAACTGATCACACGCCCGCAATGTTCGCCTGACACAATCGGGACAGAACTGACGTACGACCGCTGGAGGAGCCCGTGCCGCCGACCTCACGCCCCCTGCGCAAGCTGGGCTTCCTCACCATCGGGCTGTTCGACGGGGACGACCCCGCGCGGGGACACGAGACGACCCTGGAGATCATCGAGCTGGGCGAGCGGCTCGGCTTCGACAGCGCCTGGGTGCGCCACCGCCATCTGCAGTACGGCATCTCCTCCCCCGTCGCCGTCCTGGCGGCCGCCTCGCAGCGCACCCGCCGGATCGAACTCGGCACCGCGGTGATCCCGCTCGGCTGGGAGAACCCGCTGCGGCTGGCGGAGGACCTGGCCACGGTCGACATCCTGTCGGGGGGCCGGCTCAACCCGGGCGTGAGCGTCGGCCCGCCGATGCACTACGACCAGGTCAAGGACGCCCTCTACCCGGACACGGCCGACGCGGAGGACTTCGGCTACGAGCGGGTGCGGCGGCTGTTGGACCTGGTGCGGGGCAAGTCGGCGACCGACTTCAGCGGGGTCGAGGGGTTCGAGGTGTTCTCCGACCGGGTCCAGCCGCACTCCCTGGGCCTCGGCCGCCGCCTCTGGTACGGCGGGGGCAGCGTGAGCTCGGCGCGGTGGGCCGGGGAACACGGCATGAACTTCCTCACCAGCAGTGTCCTCAAGGCCGACGGCCCGGACGACACACGGGACTTCGCGCAGATCCAGCTCTCCCACATCCAGGCCTTCCGCGCCGCCCACCCCGACGGCGGGGCCGCGCGCGTCTCCCAGGGCCTCGTGGTCATCCCCACCGACTCGGCCTCGCCCGAACAGCGCGCGAAGTACGAGGAGTTCGTCGCCAAGCGCCTGCCGCGCACCACGTCCCCGCAGGGCCCGGCCCGGCTGCTGTTCGCGCCGGACCTGGTCGGCACCTCCGAGGAGATCGCCGAACAGCTGTACGCGCACGCCGCGTTCCGCGAGATCGACGAGGTCGCCTTCGCCCTGCCGTTCACCTTCGAGCACGAGGACTACGTGCAGATCCTCACGGACATGGCGACGAAGCTGGGCCCGGCGCTGGGGTGGCGGCCGGCGGCGGCCGGGTGACGGCCGTGCCGGAACCGCACCTGGAGGGCTGGCGTTTCGGGCCGGGGCGCCCGCCCCCGTTCCTCACCCTCTGCGAGGAGACCGAGGCGCCGGGCACACGGCACGGGCTGGCGAAGGGCGGGTCGCTGTGCGGCATTCCGCAGGACCGGCTCACCGTGTACCGCGGCCCCTTCGTCCCGGTCCACGACATGGCCTGCCCCGGCTGCCGGTCCCAGGTGCTCGGGGATCCCGAGCCCAGCGTCGGGGAACGCCTGCTCCACCGGGTCCGGGGCGCGGTCCCCGGCCGCCCGCGCGAGGAACTCCTGTCGGCGCTGCGGCAGGGCGCGGAGGTCGGGCTCTGGGTCAGCGGACCGGCGCAGGAGCTCGTACGGCGGTACGCGGGACGTGAGCGGATCGTCGAGGGCGGCGAACCCGTCGAGGCCGTGGTGCGCGCGGACCGGCGGCTGGGCCTGGCCCGCGTGGTCCACGGCACCCGCGAGTTCGTCGTGTTCATCCCGGAGGACGGCCGCCCGTTCGTGGCCCGCGCCGAGCCCGGGGAGTGAGCCTCACCAGCGGCCCGGCTCCGTGCCCACGATCGGCTGCGACGGCTTGCCGTCCACCCCGACGGGCACGTCACCGGTGAGCATCACGCGGTGCATGGTGCGCGGAAAGCCCAGGTGGGCGTTGTCACTGGGGGCGAGGTGGATGGTGGCCCGGTTGTCCCAGAAGGCCACGCTGCCGGGCTCCCAGCGGAAGCGGACGGTGTACTCGGGGCGGACCGCCTGCTCCAGCAGCATGTCGAGGAGCGCCCGGCTCTCGGCCCGGGAGACGTCGGCGATCTGCTCGACGTAGTAGCCGTTGACGTACAGGATCCGCTCGCCCGTCTCCGGGTGCACGCGCACCAGCGGATGCAGCGAGGCGACCTGGTGGTCGAGCAGGTGGCGGACGTAGGCGTCCTCGCCCGGCCTGGGCTGGTACCCGACACCGAGCCGGTGCTCGGCCCTCAGCCCGTCCACGAACTCCCGTACGGGCGCGGACAGTCCCGCGTACGCGGCCGCCAGATTGGACCAGGTGGTGTCGCCGCCGTACGGAGGCACCGTCTCGGCGCGCAGGATCGTCGCGGCGGGCGGGTCGATACGGGCGCCGTGGTCGCAGTGCCAGCCGCGCAGCAGGGTGTGGCGCCTGCGTTGCAGCCATTCGTCGTGCTCCATGCCGAACTTCCCGCCCAGCTCCAGCCGGTCGGCGGTGGTCTCGATCTCCGGGAAGTCCTGCGGTGAGGCGCCGCCGCGCTTGCGCAGCACGACCGGCTCGCCGAAGCGCCGCGCGAACGCCACGTGCCCGGCGTGGTCGAGGCGCTGTCCGCGGAAGAACACCACCTTCCAGCGCAGCACGGCCGCCCTGATCGCGGCGACCTGGGCGTCGTCCAGGCCGGCGGCGAGGTCGACGCCCTCGATCTCGGCGCCGATGTGCCCGGCGACCGGTTTCACCTCGACCCCGGCCGCCTCCGCCACCTGGCTGTCGAAGTCCGTCGTCATGCCCGCTCCGATCGTCGTGAATGTGCCTCGACGAAGATCGTGACAGCGAATCGACGCCGTGGCGACAGTGCCTCGGAGCGGGCCCGCCCCTCACCCGATCGGCCGCCGGGGCGGCCGGGGCGCCGTCCTGCGGTGGATCGCTCCGCCGGGCGCGTACCAGCCCGCCTTCTTGCGCACGGCCGGGGACGGGTCGTCGTCCCGGGCCCGGATCAGGGCGGCCGCCGCGGCCGGGTCACCGTGCACCCACAGGGCGACCAGTTCCACCGCGTACGCCCGGACGTGCGGATCCGGGTCGTGGTGCAGCAGACGTACGGCACGGGGGAGGATCGCCGCCCGGTCGGGCCGGCAGACCTCCGCGTCGGGCTTGCAGCGTTCGCAGGACAGGGCGTGCAGTGCGGCGATCCGCACCCGGGGGTCGGGATCGTCGAGTACGGCGGTCAGGTCCCCCAGAGCCTCCGGCACGAGGAGTTCGTCGAGCAGCTTGCAGCACTGTTCGCGCACCCGGGCCTGGGGATGTCTCAGCCCCGCCCGGACGGCGGGCACCGCCGCCGCACCCCGTGCCAGGAGCGCGCGGAAGGCGGCGGGGCGGCGGGGCTCACTGCCGAGCGCGTCCACGAGAACGGCGTCGGGGATCGGAAGCGGATCGGGCGTCGGCGCGGCCATCCAGGGCCTCCCTCCACTGTCCCGACGAGTGTGCGCGCCCTCCGGTCTCGCCCCAACTGCTTTTCGCGAGCCCGGCCCCGGGTTGATCGGCCCCTCTCGATCCATGAGGCTGGAGGGACGAGACTCAGTCCAGGGGAAGGCCAGACCGTGATCGACATCCCGGTGCACACGCTCAATGACGGTACGAGGCTCCCGGCCCTCGGGCTGGGTACCTGGCCGATGGACGACGCGCAGGCGGAGGAGGCGGTGGCCGCGGCGCTCGGGCTGGGGTACCGGCTGATCGACACGGCGACGAACTACCGCAACGAGACCGGGGTCGGCCGCGGGGTGGCGCGGGGCGGGGTCACGCGCGAGGAGCTCGTGGTCACCACCAAACTGCCTGGCCGCCACCACGGCTACGAGGAGACCCTCGCCTCCTTCGAGGAGTCCCGCCGGCGCCTCGGCCTCGATTACGTGGACCTCTACCTGATCCACTGGCCGCTCCCCCGTGTCGGCAAGTACGTGGACTCCTGGCGGGCCATGATCAAGCTCCGCGAGGAGGGCCTGGTCCGCTCGATCGGCGTCTCGAACTTCACGCCCGAGCACATCGAACGCCTGGAGAAGGAGACGGGCGTCCTGCCGTCGGTCAACCAGATCGAGCTGCACCCGCTCTTCCCGCAGGACGAGCTGCGGGCCTTCCACGAGACGAAGGGCATCGTCACGGAGAGCTGGAGCCCCCTGGGCCGGGGCTCGGCGCTGCTCCAGGACCCCGCGGTCGTGGCCGTCGCCGAGGCGCTCGGGGTCACGCCCGGCCAGGTCGTCCTGCGCTGGCACGTCCAGCTCGGCGCGGTGCCCATCCCGAAGTCCGCCGACGCCGGCCGTCAGCGCGCCAACCTCGACGTGTTCGGCTTCGAACTCGGCCCGGCCCAGATGAACGCGATCGCGGACCGGCCACGGCAGCGGCTGGGCGGGGATCCGGAGGTCCACGAGGAGTTCTGACCCCTCGCGGAGCCGCGTGCCGCGGTCGCGGACGGGGTACCCGGGGGCCGCGGAAAGGAGCGCCGGGTGAGTGAGCGGCTGAAGGAGTACCGGGGCAAGCGGGACTTCCACCGGACCCGGGAGCCCGAGGGCAGGGGGGCCGCGGGCGGCGGCGGACCGCGGTTCGTGGTGCAGATCCATGACGCGCGCACCCTGCACTTCGACTTCCGGTTGCAGGTGGGGGACGTACTGAAGTCCTGGTCGGTCCCGAAGGGGCCCTCGGCGCGGCCGAAGGACAAGCGGCTCGCGGTGCCGACGGAGGACCATCCGCTGGAGTACGAGGACTTCGAGGGGGTGATCCCGGCGGGTGAGTACGGCGGCGGGACGGTGATCGTGTGGGACCGGGGGACGTACGAGCCGCTGAGCGACGACGGCGGTTTCGAGGAGGCCCTGCGGCGGGGGCATGTGTCGTTCCGGCTGCACGGGGAGAAGCTGCGCGGCTCGTACGCGCTCACCCGGTTCCGGGGCGGGAGGGACGACGGTGAGGACGAGGCCTGGCTGCTGGTGAAGTCCGGGGGGAGTGCGCGGCGTGACACAGCGGATCCGCGGCGGGCGCGTTCGGTGCGGACCGGGCGGACGCTCGCCCAGGTCGCCGCCGGGGAGTGAGGAACGGGACGGCCCGAGAGCAGCCGGAATCGGCAGCGACATCTTGGATCCGGCCCCCAACTCCCCCTTCCCGCCTCTATGTTCACTGCGAGGTGTCGTCATCGCTCGCCCACGTGAGCATGAGCCAGGAGGGCCTTCCGTATGCGTACGCGTCTCCCACTCCGAGCAGCGATAGCCGGTGCGGTCGCCGCCGGTACCGTCCTCGTCGGCCCGGCCGCCCACGCGACCCCGCCCGGTCCGGGGGTCACGGCCCGGCTGATCGCCCAGAAGACGGTCGGGGACACCGACTACACCCTGCGGGAGATCACCATCCCTCCCGGTCAGGCCACCGGCTGGCACTACCACGACGGTCCGCTGTACGCCGTCGTGAAGTCGGGCACGCTCAGTCACTTCGCCGCGACATGCGCCTCGGACGGCGTGTACCCGAAGGGCAGTGTCGTGCAGGAGCCGGCCGGGCCCGGGAACGTGCACATCGGCCGCAACCTGGGCGAGACCCCCGTGGTCCTGGAGGTCCTGTACGTGCTGCCGCACGGCTCGCCGTTCTCCGAGGACGCGCCGAACCCGGGCTGTCCCTTCGAGTGAGCGTTCCTCCCGCCGCGGCTCGTCACTGCGGCTCGAGGGTCTGTTCCGCCCAGATCGTCTTGCCCCGGTCGGTCTGCCGGCTGCCCCAGCGCTGGGTGAGCTGCGCGACGAGCAGCAGTCCGCGTCCGCCCTCGTCGAAGGCGTGGGCGCGGCGCAGGTGCGGGGAGGTGGAACTGCCGTCGGAGACCTCGCAGATGAGGCTGCGGTCGCGGATCAGCCGGAGCTGGATGGGGGGTTCGCCGTAGCGGATGGCGTTGGTGACGAGTTCGCTGACGACGAGTTCGGTGACGAAGGCGGTCTCCTCCAGTCCCCACGCGGTGAGTTGCTCGCTCGCGGCCTGGCGGGTGGCGGCGACGTGGGCGGGGTCGGGCTCCACGTCCCAGGTGGCGACCCGGTCGGCGCCGAGCGCGCGGGTGCGGGCCAGCAGCAGGGCGACGTCGTCGCTGGGCTCCTCCGGCAGGACGGCCTTGAGCACGGTGTCGCAGAGGGCGTCGAGGGAGGCGGCCGGGGCGGTGAGGGCGCTGCACAGTTCGCCGGTGGCGCGGTCGACGTCCCGGTCGCGGTCCTCGATGAGGCCGTCGGTGTAGAGGGCGACGACCGCACCCTCGGGCAGTTCCAGCTCGACCGCCTCGAAGGGCAGTCCCCCGACACCGAGCGGGGGACCGGGGGTCATCCGGACCAGTTCCGCTCCGCCGTCGGGGAGCAGGACCGCCGGCGCGGGATGGCCGGCGGCGGCGAGGGAGAGCCGGCGGCTGACGGGGTCGTAGACGGCGTAGAGGCAGGTGGCGCCCAGCTCCGCGACCTCGTCGCCGCCCTCCTCGTAGCCCGCCAGGTGGGTGACGAGGTCGTCGAGGTGGGTGAGGAGCTCGTCGGGCGGCAGGTCCACGTCGGCGAGGGTGCGGACGGCCATGCACAGTCGGCCCATGGTGGCCGAGGACGGGATGCCGTGCCCGACGACGTCTCCCACGACGAGGGCGACCCGGCTGCCGGCGAGCGGGATCACGTCGAACCAGTCGCCGCCGATGCCGGCCGTGGAGCCGCTGGGGAGGTAGCGGTGGGCGACCTCGACGGCGGCCTGTCCGGGCAGGCCGCGCGGCAGGAGGCTGTGCTGGAGGGCGAGCGCGGTGGTGCGTTCCCGGGCGAAGCGGCGGGCGTTGTCGATGCAGACGGCGGCCCGGCTGGCGAGTTCCTCGGCGAAGACGGCGTCGTCGGCCTCGTAGTCGTCGGGGTGGGCCATACGGACACCGACCAGCACGCCGAGGGTGGTGCCGCGGGCCCGCAGCGGCACCGAGATCATCGAGTGGACGCCGCGCCGGAAGGGGCGGCCCTGGGGGGATCGCGCGTTGCGCTCGGCGAGCCAGTGCATGAAGTCGGGCTCGCCGGCCTGGCTGCGCACGGCACGCCCTTCCCGAAGGGCACGGGCGGGTGCGCTGTACGGCGGATGCGCGTCGGTCTCGCCGAGGTGGACGGCCGCCTCGGGGGTGCCCTCGTGGACGGAACCGTGGGCGACCCGGCGCAGCACGATCTCGCCGTCGGGGACGGGCGGCGGCTCGTCGGCGCCGAGGACCCAGTCGAGGAGGTCCACACTGGCGAAGTCGGCGAACCGCGGGACGAGGAGTCCGACCACTTCCTCGGCGGTACGCACCACGTCGAGGGTGGTGCCGATGGAGGCCGCCGCCTCGTTCAGCAGGGCCAGTCGCTGGCGGGCCAGGTACTGCTCGGTGCTGTCGAACGCCGCCAGGGCGACCCCGACGACCTCACCGGAAGGCTCGCGCACGGGCCACATCTCGGTGGTCCACGCGTGCTCCCGGTTGAGAGAGGGGGCGCCGGTCCAGCTCTCGTATCGGAGCGGGCGGCCGGTCTCGGCGACGTGCCGGAGGTGCCAGTTGAATCCGCGGCTGTGCTCGGCTTCCTCGACGGTGTCCGGGAAGTGGCGGCCGAGCAGGACGTCCTCGGCCACGCCCATGACCTTGCAGGCGACCTCGTTCAGGCGCAGGTAGTGCTGGTGGGGGTCGAAGACGGACATCGACATGGACGCCTGCTGGAAGGCGCGCCCCGCCAGGGTGGGCTCCGGGCCGGAAGGCCGTTCGGCGGTGAGGGTCCAGCCGGCGGGCTCCCCGTCGAGGCCGAGGACCGGGCAGGCGGTGACGGTCAGGGTGACGGGGCTGCCGTCGCGGTGGCGTACGACGACGGGCCGGGTCCAGGTCCGCGCCGGGAGCGGCGGGAGCTCCTCGGCGAGCAGGTCGGCCGCCGCCCGCCCCACGGCCTCCTCTGCCGGATGGCCCGTCAGCAGACGGGCACCCTCGCTCCAGCCGGCCACGATGCCCCGGGCATCGATGACGGCCGCAGCGACGACATGCTCCATGCCGTCCAGAATGGTCCCTTTGCCCCGGTGCATCAACCGCGAGGGACCGGACGTGGAGCGAGGGGCTCCGCCGCGGTCAGCCGCGGTGGGCGCGCAGGGCGTCCAGGGCGCGGTCGGCGTGGGTGTTCATCCGCAGTTCGCTGCGGACGACCTCGAGGACGGTGCGGTCCTGGGCGATGACGAAGGTGGCCCGCTTGGTGGGCATCAGGGAGACGCCCCGCTTCACGCCGAATCGTTCCCGCACGGTTCCGTCGGTGTCGGACAGCAGGGTCATGCCGAGGGTGTGACGCCCGGCGAACTCCTGCTGGCGGTCCACGGAGTCCCCGCTGATGCCGACGGGACGGGCGCCCGCCGCGGCGAACTCGGCGGCGAGGTCACGGAAGTGGCAGGCCTCGGCGGTGCAGCCGGGGCTGAGGGCGGCGGGGTAGAAGAAGAGCACGACGGGGCCGTCGGCGAGCAGGTCCGTCAGGCTGCGCACCGTGCCGGTCTCGTCGGGGAGCGAGAAGTCCTCGACCTTGTCGCCGGTCTCCAGCGTCTTCGTCATGACCGTCCTTCCGTGCCGTTCGCGACGCTGCGGGCCCACAGCACGAGGGGCACCTGCAGGGGCAGCCGGCCGAAGGCGGCGGCCTTGAGGGGGGTGGGACGGTCGCGCCAGTCCAGCGCCATCTTGACGTTGGCGGGGAAGACGCCGACGAAGAACGCGGCACTGGCCAGGGCTGCCGCCTTCCGGGTCCGCGGCAGCGCCACTCCGGCCGCCAGCACCAGCTCGGCGACGCCGCTGCCGTACGTCCAGGCCCTGGGCGGGCCCGGCAGGGCGCGCGGGATGATCGCGTCGAACTGACGCGGTACGGCGAAGTGGGCGACCCCCACACCGGCCAGCAGGCCGGCCAGCAGCAGGGGTGAGCGTCCGGACCGGGACAAGGTTCCTCCTCTGATGTCCTGGCACCCGACATTACTGGACGGTAGAAGACCGCCCGGAGGCGGGGGTCCGCAGCCGGGCCCGCCGCAACTCCCCTGCTCCCGGCCCCCGATGGAGCCCTGGTCAGGTCTCGTCCGTACCGGCCCGGGGTGTGTCCGAAGGGCCTGCGGTAGACGTCGCCGAAGGCCGAGCGCGGCGCGGGTGTGCTGGTCGGCCGGGTCGGCATGGACGAGCGCGCACCCGGCGGCCGGCCGGGGGTCGGCGGGGGTGGGCAGGCGCATCGGCTGCCGCGGGGAGGCGCGCAGCTGATCGCGCAGGACGGAGAGCAGCCGTCACCCTGGGGCTGACGGTGAGCGTCGGGGGGATGGCGGCTCCGGCCCTCGGGGCGCCCGCGGACGCCAGGTTCCCGCGGACGGGACTGTCCCCCTGCTCCTGCCGCCCCTGGTGGCCTGGCCGCTGCTGCGCGGCCCGAAGGAGCAGGCCGGGGACGCTCCCGTCGCCGGGGCCGTCCGGGGCGGGGTCAGGCGCTGATCGTCGGCTGCTCGGTCTCGTCGTCGGCGGCGTAGGAGAGGAAGTCGTCGACCATGCGGTGGAAGAGCGTGGCGAGCTGGCCCAGTTCCTCCGCGGACCAGTCGGACAGCGCGAGCTGCATGCCGCGGGCCCCGGCGTCCCGGACGCGGTCGACGGCCTCGCGGCCGGCGTCGGTGAGCTCGATCCGCTGGGCCCGGCCGTCGTCGGGGTCGGGGACCCGGGTGACGTATCCGGACCTCTGCAGCTGCTGCACCGTACGGGTCACATGGGAGGCCTCCACGCCCAGGCGCTGGGCCAGCTCCCCCGGCCGCAGCGGATCTGAGTCGGCGACCTGCCGCAGCAGCGCCACGGCGGCCCGGTCCAGGGGGACGCCGGCCATCGCCATCAGCCGGTCGTGCTGGCGGGCGCGGGTGCTCAGGTAGGTGATGCGTGTGAGCGCGCGCTCGATCTCGATCACTTCCGGGGAGGCGACGGCGGGCACGGGGAGCGGTTCGGTGGACATGCGACCCACTTTACCATCTTGTTGCGTAACTCAAGTAAGTTACTGCGTGCGTTGACCCACACCTACTGCGGAAAGACGACGCGAGGGCAAGCGTAAGGGCCCGGCAGGCTCGCACCGCCCGCCGGGCCCTCATCTCTTCGTCCACCAGGCCTGGCCTAGGCCGGGACGCGGACGCTCTCACCCCAGGCCGCGCCGGACGCGATCGCCTGGCGCCACGGCCGGATCGCTCTGGGCGGCATACCGACCGCCAGCGCGCCGCTCACCCGGTCGCCGGTGCGGTACGCGGCCACGAACCGGCGTTCGGCGAGGTCGCCCTCGACGACGGCCACCTCGTCGTGGCCGCGCAGGAAGCCGTACGCCTGGATCTTCATGTCGTACTGGTCCGACCAGAAGTACGGCACCGGCGCGAACGGCTTGCGCGCCGCCGGGGCGGCGAGCAGGTTGCGGGCGGCGGCCATGCCCTGCTCGGCCGCGTTGGTGCGGTGCTCGATCCGCATCGCCGTGCCGAACAGCGGGTTGTGCCAGCGGGCCACGTCCCCGGCGGCGTACACGCCCGGGACCGCCTCCAGGTACGCGTCGCACACGACGCCGTCGCCGACCGTCAGTCCGCTCCCGGCCAGCCAGTCGGTGTTGGGCAGCGAGCCGACCGCGACGAGCACCTCCTCGGCCTCGACGATCTCGCCGTCCGCGAGCCGTACGCCGTCCTCGGTCACCTCGGTGACGGTGACCCCGCAGCGCAGGTTCACGCCCCGGTCGCGGTGGGCCTGCGACAGCAGCCGCCCGACGTCCTCGCCGACGGCGTGGGCCAGCGGCACCGCGGCCGGTTCCAGCAGGGTGACCCGTGCTCCCAGCCGCCAGGCGACGGCAGCCGCCTCCGCACCGAGGAACCCGGCGCCGACGACGACCAGACGGCAGCCGGGCGCCAGCCGTTCCCGCAGGGTGAGGGCATCATCCAGGGTGCGCAGGACGTGCGCCCCCTCGCCGGGCAGTCGGCGCGGCCGCACCCCGGTGGCCAGGACCAGCCCGTCGTACGGCACCTCGCCGCCGTCGGCCAGCCGGACCCGGCGCCCCGCCACGTCCAGGCCGGACGCCGCGGCGCCGAGCCGCAGGTCCAGGTCGAGCGCGGCGAGGTCCTCGGGGCGGCGCAGCCGGAGCCGGTCCTCCTCCCATTCGGAGGCGAGGAGCTGCTTGGACAGCGGCGGGCGGTCGTACGGGAGGTGGGGTTCGTCGCCGACCAGGGTGAGGGTGCCGTCGTAGCCCTCGCGGCGGAGGGTCTCGACCGCCGCGAGTCCGGCGGCCGAGGCTCCGACGACCACGATCCGGTTCACTGCTCGACCAGTCGGATCGCGGCGGCCGGGCAGACGGCGACGGCCTCGCGGACGTCGTCGAGGAGGTCGGGCGCGGGCCGCTCCTCCAGCAGGATCGCGATGCCGTCGTCGTCCTGGTCGAAGACCTGCATGGCGGCGACCACGCACTGCCCCGAGGCGACGCACTTGTCGGCTTCCAGCTCCACCTTGTGGGAGGTCATGGGATTCCCCTTCTTCACTTTCGGGTTGCTGTGGTGCTGTGCGGGACGGGGAACCGTCACCAGGTCACGGGCAGCGAGTGGACGCCGTAGATGAAGGCGTCGTGCTTGAAGCGGACGTCGTCGACGGAGCCCACCAACTTCAGGGTGGGGATGCGCCTGTAGAGGGTGCCGTAGACGACCTGGAGCTCCATCCGCGCCAGCGGCTGGCCCAGGCACTGATGGACGCCGAAGCCGAACGCGACGTGGCGGCGGGCGTCGCGCGTGAGGTCGAGCCGGTCGGGGTCGGGGAAGACCTCCGGGTCGCGGTTGGCGATCTCGTTGGCCATGATCACGCCCTCGCCGGCCTTGATGACCTGCCCGGCGATCTCGATGTCCTCGGTGACCGCGCGGCGCCGGCCGAGGTGGGTGATGTGCAGATAGCGCAACAGCTCCTCGACGGCGGAGGAGACGAGCCCGGGGTCGTCGGTGTCCCGCAGCAGGGCCAGCTGGTCGGGGTGCTGGAGCAGGGCCAGGGTGCCGAGCGCGATCATGTTCGCGGTGGTCTCGTGCCCGGCGATGAGCAGGAGCAGCGCCATCTCGGTGGCCTGCTGGTGGTCGATCTCCCCGGCGGTGACGCGGGCCGCGATGCTCGACAGCAGGTCGTCGCACGGGTCGGCGAGCCGTTTGCCGATGAGTCCGGCGAGGTAGGCGGCCACCTCGCGGCTCGCCCGTCCGCGCTGTTCGGGGGTGGCGTCCCGGTGGACCATCGTCTTGGTGTTGTCCTGGAAGAAGGCGTGGTCGTCGTAGGGCACGCCGAGCAGTTCGCAGATCACCAGCGAGGGGATCGGGAGGGCGAACTCCTCCACCAGGTCCACCGGTTTGGGGCCGGCCAGCAGGCCGTCGATCAGGTCGTCCACGATGCGCTGCACGGCCGGGCGCAGGGCCTCCACCTTCTTGATGGCGAACGGCGCCGTCACCATCCGGCGCAGCCGGGCGTGTTCGGGGTCGTCCATCATGATGAAGCTGAGCTTGCCCTCACCGGCCTCGGGGCCGGCCTTGGTCGGGTAGCCCGGGCTGTCGGTGTCCGCGCTGACGCGGGGATCGCCCAGGATCGCGCGCTGCTCGGCGTAGCGGGTCACGAGCCAGGGCTCGGTGCCGTCCCAGAGCCGGACCTTCGTCAGCGGCGCCCGCTCCTGCAATTCCCTCAGGGCGGGTGGGGGGTCGAACGGACAGCGGGCCGCCCTCGGCATCGGGAACTCGGGGACCGTGTCCGCGGCTTCGGGCAGGGGGCCGGTCAGGGTGTCGGCCATGGCTCTCCTCTGTGGTGGGGGGTGGGGGGCGAGGCCTCGATGAGCGCATGCAAACAGAGGGGCCTGACACGTTCCGGTCAGTTCCCTGACGGAAACCTGACGTGGCGTGGATCACACAGGGAATGCGCTGATGGCGAGGGTCAGTCGGCGTCAGCCGTCGCCCTCCGCGTCACCCAGCCAGTACCCGAAGCCCCGGCGCGTGTGGATCAGCGCCGGCGCGTCACGGTCCACCTTGCGCCGCAGCCGGGAGACGAGCTGCTCGATCGCGTTGTCGCCCCGGAAGTCGCCCCAGACGTACCTGCTGATCTGCTCCTTGGACACCACGCGGTGCGCGTTGACCAGGAGGTGACGGAGCAGGCGGTACTCGGCTGGGGTGAGGTCGAGGCTGCGGGGTCCGCGCCAGGCCCGACAGAGGGTGTCGTCGAGGACCAGCTCGCCGTAGCGCGGGGAATGGCCCGGGCGGCCGGGGGCGGCGCCGCGCAGGAGCACCTGCATCCGGGCCAGGACCTCGGCGACCCGGAACGGCTTCGTGACGTAGTCCTTCTCCCCCAGGCCCAGTTCGGGCAGAAGGCTGCAGAGGGCGTCGTACGGGGTGAGATACAGGACCGGTGGCCGGTGCGCGATCACCGGTCGGCCCGCGCGGGCGAGGCCGGCCAGGTCGGGCAGGGTGGTGTCGACGACCAGCAGGTCGAAGCGGTGGGCGCCGAGCCGGGTCAGCGCGTCGGCGGCGGTGTCCGTGAGGCCGATCCGGTAGCCGGCCAACTCGAGTGTGGTGGCGAGCAGTTCGGCGGTGTCGGGTTCACCGGCGAGGATCAGCACATGCTGCCCGGCACCGCGGGCGAGCGACGGTTTCCCGGTCGGGTCGGCATACCGGGCCGGGACCGTCCGTGGGGGGCCGCTCGGGCGGGTTAACGCTCCGGTGGGGTCGCCGTCGCCCGAGGAGTACACAAGGCCGGTGGCACGGCGGTCGTCGCGCCGCGGGGGTCGTGATGCCCGCATCAGGATCCCTGCCCTCCTTCTACGGGGAGGACGGCCCCGGTGACATCGGGGGCGTCTACGGCGTCGAGGGCATCGGCCATACCGGGGGCTCCGACGGATCGGGCGGCGCCAGCCACGCCGGGGATGCCGGTGGCTCGGGCGGCGCCAGCCACGCAGGGGCCTCCAATCTCTCCGGCGGCACCAGCCACGCCCGGGCTTCCAATGTCTCCGGCGGCACCAGCCACGCCGGAGGCGCCAGCGACTCCCACAGCGCCAACCATGCCGGGGATACCGGTGGCTCGGGCGGCACCAGCCACTCCCGGCCCTCCAATGACTCCGGCGGCACCAGCCACGCCGGAGGCGCCAGCGACTCCCACAGCGCCAACCATGCCGGGGATACCGGTGGCTCGGGCGGCACCAGCCACGCAGGGGCCTCCAATCTCTCCGGCGGCACCAGCCACGCCCGGGCTTCCAATGTCTCCGGCGGCACCAGCCACGCCGGAGGCGCCAGCG
>NZ_JBIWGA010000023.1:0-21477 GCF_044763345.1 Streptomyces sp. NPDC096132 | reverse complement strand
CGACTCCCACAGCGCCAGCCAGGCCGGGGATGCCGGTGGCCTCGGCGGCGTCTGCCGGGTCGCCCGTCTCCGCCAGCAGGACGTCCGCCATACGGCGCACCAGCCGGGCGAGCAGCCGTACTTCGGCCGGCGACCAGTTCGCGAGGACCAGCTGCATGCCGCGCGCCCCCGCGTCGCCGAGCCGGGCCACGGCGTCCTCGCCGAGGGGGGTGAGGCGGATGCGCCGGGCCCGGGGATCGTCGGGGTCGGGAATCCGGGTGACGTAGCCGGACTGCTGGAGCCGCTGCACCTGGCGGGTGACGTGGGAGGCCTGCACGGCGAGCGCCTGGGCGAGCTCCCCCGGGCGCAGGGGGTCGTGCTCGGCGATCCGGCGCAGCATCGCGACGGCGGCCCGGTCGAGCGGTACGCCCGCCATCGCGACGAGTCGGTCGTGCTGGCGGGCGCGGACGCTCAGATAGGCGACGCGGGTGAGGGCGCGTTCGATGTCGACCGCTGCCGGCGAGGCGGGGGGCACTGCGGGCGGTGAGGGGGACATGGGCCTCACCCTACCCTTCTCCTTGCCTAACTCAAGTAAATCCCGGCGCTTGCTTGACTCAAGTAATCCGCATGTGTTTGCCTAACTCAAGCAACCCGACCGGAGCCGCCTTGAGCGGAGGCGGCTCCCCGGCGCCGAACCCGTGGGGACGGGGATCGGCGTGTGGTCCCCGGGTCCGGCGGCCGACTCCCTCCCCCCTGTCGGCATCCGGGCCCGGGGGCACCTCCTCCGGCGTGAACCCCGTCCGGGGACGACAGACAGGACCCGTCCATGAAGACACCCGTACGAGCCGCGCTGGCCGGGGCGCTCGCCTGCGGTGTGCTCACCACCGCGATCGTGATCGGCGGGCACGACGACCTGACCGACCCCACCCCGCCGCGCGGCCCGTACGTCGCGCTGGGCGACTCCTACACCGCGGGCCCCGACATCCCGGCCCGGACCGGCACCCCCGTCGGCTGCGACCGCTCGGACCGCAACTACCCGACGCTGGTCGCCAGGCGACTGGAGGTGCCCGCCGGGGACTTCCGCGACGTCAGCTGCAGCGGGGCGACCCTGGCGGACCTGACCGCGCCGCAAACCACGGACCACGGCACCAATCCCGCGCAGCTGTCCGCCCTCGACGGCCGGACCCGGCTGGTCACCCTCGGCATGGGCGGCAACGACATCGGCTTCGCCCCGCTGGTGAGGACCTGCGTGAAGTCGGGCGTGCTCACCTTCGCCCTGAAGAGCCTGCAGGTGGGTACCGGGAGCGCGCCCTGCCGTGCGCGGTACGTCTCCGACGGCACCGACGAGATACGGCGGCGGATCGACGCGGCGGACGAGCGGCTGGCCAAGGCCCTGGCCGAGGTCCGCCGGCGCGCGCCGAACGCCCGCGTCTACGTCGTCGGCTATCCGGCGATCCTGCCGTCGCACACCACCGGGTGCGGCGACGAGATGGGCCTCGCCGCCGGGGACGTCACCTACCTCCACGAGAAGGAGCAGCAGCTCAACGCGATGCTCCGGGAGCGGGCCGACCGGGCCGGCGTCGGCTACGTCGACACGTACACGCCCTCGGTCGGGCGCGACGCCTGCGCCGACCGGCGGGTGCGCTGGGTCGAGCCGCTCGTGCCCCTCGCCCCGGCCGCCTCCGTCCACCCCAACGAGCGTGGCGAACAGGGCATGGCGGACGCCGTCCTGAAGACTCTCGGCGTCCGACCAAAACCGATGACCGACAACCGATGACCGATAGCCGATGACCAACAACCGATGACCAACAACCGATCAACGATCACCCGTTGAGCGCGATCACCCCATAGAGCAAGAGAGGTTCTCCCCCCATGAGCACGATGAAGTCCGTCCGGACCGGCGGAGTCGACAAGGTCGAGGTCGTGGACGTCGAGAGGCCGGTGCCCGGTCCCAAGGACGCCCTGGTCCGGATCCGCGCCTGCGGCATCTGCGGCACCGATGTCACGTTCCTGCACATGGGTGGCATGCCGGCCCGCGCCCATCTCGGCGGCGAACTGGTCCCGGTGCCGCTCGGCCACGAGCCGGCCGGTGAGATCGTGGAACTCGGTTCCGAGGTGGACGGCCTCGACATCGGCGACCGGGTGGTCGTCAACCCGCAGGACGCGCCCACCGGGATCATCGGCTGCGGCGGCAGGTTCGGCGGGATGAGCGAGTTCCTGCTGATCGAGAACGCCGAGGTCGGCAAGAGCGTCGCCGTCTTCCCCGACACCGTGCCCTTCGACGTGGCCTCCCTCAACGAGCCGATGGCGGTGGCCCGGCACGCCGTCAACCGTTCCGAGGCCAAGCCCGACGACAAGGTGGTGGTGTTCGGGGCCGGGCCGATCGGCCTGGGCGCGGCGATCTGGCTGAAGCTGCGCGGTGTGGAGCACGTGGTGGTCGTCGACGTCATCCCCTCCCGGCTGGAGAAGGCACTGGCCGTGGGGGCGGACGCCGTCGTCAACTCCGCCGAGGAGGACGTGGCCGCGCGCCTGACCGAGCTGCACGGGCAGAGCGCCAACGCCCTCGGCCAGCCCCGGCCCGGCACCGACGTCTTCATCGACGCGGCCGGTGTGGCCGCCGTCTTCAACACCGTGGTGAACTCCGCCAAGTGGGGCGCCAAGCTGGTGATGGTGGCGGTGCACAAGAAGGGTTCCGAGATCGACCTGGGCGGCATGCTCCGCAGCGAGCTGACCCTGGTCGCCTCCCAGGGCTACCCGACCGAGATCTTCGAGGTCACCCCCGAACTGGTCGAGCACCAGGAGCGGTTCGCCAAGCTGATCAGCCACCGCGTCCCGTTCTCCGAGGTCGACCGCGCCTTCGAACTGACGCTGACGCCGGGCGCCGCCGAGAAGGTCGTCGTCACGCTGGACGACTAGTCCCAAGGGGCGGGGTGCCGGTCGTCGGCGCATCCTCGACCGGCACCCGGCCCCACCCCCTCCTCACGACAGGAACGGCACTCCATGCGCGCGACCCTGCGACAGGCGGCGCGGGCCACGGTCCACCTCGTGCTGGCCGCCGCCATGGCCTTCGGGTCGTATCTCTTCATCACCATCCTGCTGATCACGGCCACCGGCGCGGTCGCGGTGGTCGGGGTCTGGCTGCTGCCCGAGACCGTGCTGCTGATCCGCCGGATCGCCGGGGCCAAACGGCGGCTGACGGCCTCCTGGACCGGCCGGGAGATCACCGAGGCGTACGCGCCGATCACCGGCCCGGTGCGGGAGCGGCTGCGGACGGCCGTGCGCGATCCCGGGACGCTCACCGACCTGCGCTGGATGGCCGCGTACTACGCCTACGGCTGGCTGACCGTGCTGATGCTGCCGCTGTGGCCGGCGGGGCTGGTCGTCGACGGTGTGTGGAGCGGGCTGCTGGGACGGAGGGCGTTGGTCCTGCCGCTGATCGTCCGGCTGGCCGACGTCGAGGCGGGCTGGTCGGCGGCGCTGCTGCGGCCCTCCCCCCGGGCACTGCTGGCCCGGCGGGTCGAGCAGCTCACCGCGACCCGGGCGGACGCGGTCGCCGCGCACGGCTCCGAACTGCGGCGCATCGAGCGGGACCTGCACGACGGGGCGCAGGCCCGCCTGGTCGCCCTGTCGATGCGGATCGGGCTGGCCCAACGCGCGTACGCCGCCGACCCGGACGCCGCGCGCAAGCTGCTCGCCGACGCGCAGGACCAGGCCGAGGAGGCGCTGACCGAGCTGCGGCACGTGGTGCGCGGCATCCATCCGCCGATCCTCACCGACCGGGGGCTGGTGGGGGCCGTACGGGCGCTTGCGGCAAGGTGGGGGTCCCCCCGCTCGAGCGAAGCCGAGAGTGGGGGAGGGCTGCGCGTGACCGTACAGACGGACGGTCTCCCCGACGAGGCGCGGGCGCCTGCCGCAGTGGAGGCCGCCGCCTACTTCGTCGTCGCCGAGGCGCTCACCAACGCGGCCAAGTACAGCGGATCCGACCGGGCGGAGGTGATCCTGGCCCGCTTCCGGACCGGGCTGAGCGTGCGGGTGCGCGACGAAGGATGTGGCGGTGCGGACGAGAGCGCCGGATCGGGGCTGCTGGGTATGCGACGCCGGGTGGCCGCGCTGGACGGGGTGATGCGGGTGAGCAGCCCGGTGGGCGGGCCGACGGTGGTCGAGGTGGAGCTGCCGTGCGTCTGGTGACGAGGTGAACGGCTCCGGCACAGCCCCCGGATCGTGGTGGCCGCCGCGCTGATCACGGCTGCCGAAGTGGCGCGACCGGGCGCTGCCCTCACCCGGGCCGTGCACCCGGGAGGCGGCTCCGGTGGAACGTGAGGCCCGCCCCTGCCCCACCGTCCCCCGGTTGTCCGGGGAAGGTCCGTCCCTGTGCGCGCCGCCGCACAGGAGGACCCCGCCCGTCGTCCCGCGACGGGCGTCGCCCACCATGGGACCAGCCCCGACCGGAGAACCCGATGTTCATCCCCTGGCAGCGCTACGCGGACGACCACTCCCGCACGGTCGACACGATGACGGCCGCCCTGCTGTTCGCCGCCTTCCTGTTCGGCAGCGAGATCACCATGCCCCGCGCCGACCAGCCGGACGCGACGGTGCCGACGATCGTCCTCGCGGCCGTCTCCTGCGGGACGCTGCTGCTGTGGCAGCGCACCAGGCCCCGTACGAGCGTGGTGGTCACCGCGTGCTGTGTGGCCGGCGCCGGCGCGCTGGGCCATCTGATCACCCCGCTCCTGTTGAGCCCGACGATGCTCGCCCTGTACCGGGTGGCGGCGACCACCCGCCGCCGGACGACCCGTCGGTGCTACCTCGCGGCCGTCGCGGTGATCGTCCCCGGAGCCCTGGTCCTGGACCCGGTCGACCACCCGTGGGTGATGAAGACGATCAGCCCCGTGATCTGGCTGCTGTTCCCGGTCGTCACCGGCAGCCTCGTCCGGCTCCAGCGGCGGTACGTCGAGGCGGTCCAGGCCCGTGCCGAGTACGCCGAGCGCGGCCGCGAGGAAGAGGCGCGGCACCGGGTCGTGGAGGAACGGGTGCGCATCGCGCGCGAGCTGCACGACGTCGTCGCCCACCATCTGGCACTGGCCAACGCCCAGGCGGGCACGGCCGCGCACCTCGCGCGCACCCACCCCGACCAGGTGCAGCGCATCCTCGACGACCTCGCCGGGACGACGTCGTCGGCGCTGCGCGAGCTGAAGGCGACCGTGGGCCTGCTGCGCCAGGCGGACGAGGGGGACGCGCCGCTCGCCCCGAGTCCCGGCCTCGGACAGCTGGCCGAGCTGACGCAGACGTGCGCCTCGGCGGGGCTGGACGTGCGGATCGACCTGGAGGGCACGGCCCGGCCGCTCACGCCCGGCGTGGATCTGACGGCGTACCGCATCGTGCAGGAGGCGCTGACCAACGTCACCAAGCACGCGGCGGCGCGCACGGCGCAGGTGCGGCTGAGGTTCGGCCGCGACCGGCTGACGATCACGGTCACCGACGACGGCACCGCCGTGCCCTCCGGGGCGACCGAGGGCCGGGGCTTCGGCCTGATCGGCATGCGCGAGCGGGCCCACTCCGTGGGCGGCGCCCTCCAGGCCGGGCACCGCCCCGGGGGCGGCTTCCAGGTCACCACCCGGCTCCCCCTGTACCCCGACACTCCCGCACCCCGAGAACGGACCCCATGACCATCCGCGTGCTCCTCGCCGACGACCAGGCCCTGCTGCGGGCGACCTTCCGGATCCTGATCGACTCCTGCGACGACATGGAGGTGGTCGCGGAGGCCACCGACGGCGCGGAGGCGATCGAGCTCGCCCGCGGCCACCGGCCGGACCTGGTCCTGATGGACATCCGCATGCCCGGCACGGACGGGCTCGCGGCCACCGCCGCCGTCTGCGCGGACCCGGAGCTGTCCGACACGCGTGTGCTGATCCTGACGACCTTCGAGATCGACGAGTACGTGGCCCGCGCGCTGCGGGCCGGGGCCAGCGGTTTCCTCGGCAAGGACGTCACCGCCGACACGCTGCTCGACGGCATCCGCACCGTCGCGGCCGGCGAGTCCCTCCTCTCCCCGCTCGCCACCCGGTCCCTCATCACCCGCTTCCTCACCTCCCCCACCGAGGGCGCCCGTCTCGCGGCCCCCTCCGACCTCGCCGGGCTCACCGCCCGCGAGCGCGAGGTGATGGCCTGGGTGGCGGAGGGCCACTCCAACGAGGAGATCGCCGAGAAGCTCTTCGTCAGCCCCCTCACCGTCCGCACCCACGTCCACCGGGCGATGACCAAGCTCGGCGCCCGC
This sequence comes from Streptomyces sp. NPDC096132, assembly GCF_044763345.1. Classification (NCBI taxonomy): domain Bacteria; kingdom Bacillati; phylum Actinomycetota; class Actinomycetes; order Kitasatosporales; family Streptomycetaceae; genus Streptomyces; species Streptomyces sp. NPDC096132. The sequence goes on along the minus strand of NZ_JBIWGA010000023.1, from coordinate 15,224 downwards.
GACCGCGCCCAACTGGTCGTCATCGCCTACCAGACAGGCCTGGTCCAGGCCCCGCCCCCGTCGGCCGGGGGCCGCTGAGAGCCCCGTGGACGGGCCGTTACGTCGTGCTCTGCACCGGCGACCGGCCGAGCCACCTGGGCGTCTTCGGCTTCTGCGGCGCCTGAGCCCCCGTTCAGGGGAAACCGCCCCGCCGTGCGCGTGGTGCGGGTCGGCCCCGTCGACAACTCACCCATGCCCCTTCCCCTCGTCTCCCCCATGCTCGCCACCCCCGGCACCCTCCCTCCCGCCGCCCAGGACGCGCGCTGGGCCTACGAGACCAAGCAGGACGGTCAGCGGGCCGTGGTGTATCTCGCCGGGGACGGGAGCGTCGGGCTGCGGGCCCGGTCGGGGGAGGACATCACCGTCGCCTATCCCGAACTGCTGCCGCTGGGCAGGGCTCTCGGGCCGATGGCTGCCGTGCTGGACGGGGAGGTGCTGGCGCTCGACGAACAGGGCCGGGCCGACTTCCAGTTGCTGCAGTCCCGGATGGGGCTCGTGGGGTCGCCGGGCAGGGCGGCGCGGATGGCGGCCACGGTGCCCGTGCACCTCGTGCTGTTCGACGTGATGCACCTCGGTGCGGACCCGCTGCTGCGGCTGCCCTATGCCGAGCGCAGGGCGCGGCTGGAGGCGCTGGGTCTGGAGGGGCCGTTCTGGTCGACGCCGGGCGCGCTCGTCGGACACGGGCGGGAGGCCCTGGAGGCGACCCGTGCCCACGGTCTGGAGGGCCTGGTCTGCAAGCGGCTGGACTCGGTGTACGAGCCCGGTGTGCGCTCCCGGGCCTGGATCAAGATCCGCAACATGCGCACCGCCGACGTGCTCGTCGGGGGCTGGTCGCCGGGGAGGGGCCGGCTGACCGGGCTGCCCGGGGCCGTGCTCGTCGGGCAGCGGACCGGGGCGGGCGGACTGCGGTACGTGGGCAGCGTCGGCACCGGCTGGAGCGAGGCCGAACGCACCGAACTCGCGGCGCTGCTGCGGGCCGCCGCGACCGACGTGTGCCCCTTCGACGCCGTACCGCCGGCCGCCGGCGCCCATTGGGTCGTGCCGAGGCTGGTCGGCGAGGTCCGCTACAGCACCCGTACCCGGGCGGGGCTGTTGCGCCAGCCCTCCTGGCTGAGGCTGCGAGCGGACCTGGCACCCGAGGAGTCGGCGGCGGACCTTCCGGACACTTCCGCCTGACCCGGCACCGAGCGACCAACTATTGGGCTGCGCTTCATCATTGATACGCCTGCGACCCCTTGGCGCGGAAGTGAAAACCGTGGAAGCTGGGCTTCCCTTTCAACTCCCCCTTCCCCCACAGCCGTTCGGCTGCGCCCGGTTCCCGAGGAGGACGCAGTGTCGTCACCCACGTTCAAGGCCCACCGCAGGAGATGGCTCACCGGTCTCGCCGGCGCCGGTGCTCTCGTCCTCGCGGTCCCCTCGGTCGCCTTCGCGGCCCCGCCCCAGGCACTGCCGCAGAACGCCGAGGCGGCGGAACTGACGTACCAGCCCGCGTTCGACTACGACACGGACGGCTGCTACCCCACGCCGGCCATCGGCCCCGACGGCACCATCAACGGCGGCCTGAAGCCCACCGGTTCGCTCAGCGGGGACTGCCACGACGCGTCCGACCTGGACAACACCAACAGCTACTCGCGCTACAAGTGCAACAACGGCTGGTGCGCGTACATGTACAGCCTGTACTTCGAGAAGGACCAGGCCATCGCGGGCAGCAGCATCGGCGGGCACCGGCACGACTGGGAGCACGTCGTGGTCTGGGTGCAGAACGGCACGGTCCAGTACGTCTCGACGTCCAACCACGGCTCGTTCACCGTGCACGCCGCGTCCGAGGTGCGGTTCGAGGGCACCCACGCCAAGGCCGTCTACCACAAGGACGGCATCAGCACCCACTGCTTCCGGCTCGGCAACTCCAACGACGAACCGCCGGAGAACGACAAGCACACCTGGCAGTACCCGCCGCTGGTCGGCTGGAACGGCTACCCGGCGGGCCTGCGCGACAAGCTGAGCGCGTACGACTTCGGCAGCGCCAACTTCGGCCTCAAGGACGCCAACTTCGCCGGCAACCTGACGTCGGCGAAGCCGTCGGGGATCGCCTTCGACCCCAACGCGTAGACGGTGAGGGGGATCGGTCCCGGGGCCCACCCGAGCCGCCCGCGGCTTCCGCCCCGCGGCCGATCCCCGTCCGCCGTCCGCTGCCCAGTGTCCCGTGCATGACCCCACACGAGGACACGAGCGGACGGCTGGACGAGGCATTCGAACGGCTCCACACGTCGGGACCGGAGCGCCTCGGGCGGCTCTCCAACCACGCGCCGATGGTGGTCGAGTCGCTGGCCGCGCGGGGCCGTTCCGGGGCCGTGCACCGCTGGCTGGACCTCTACCAGGACAGGCTGGAGGGGTTCCCCTCCCCCGTGGCCCCGGTGACGGACGCCGACTGGCGCGAGGCGCTGGGCGACATCCGCCGGGCCGCCGACTGGGTCGCGTACTTCACGCGGGGCCCTCGCCGAACTCCCGTGGCACGACCTCCTCGCCGAGTGGTGGCCCCGCCTGCTGCCGGGGCTGTACGGCGCGGCCACCCACCCCGTGATCCGGGTGGGCCACGCCGTGCGGGCCCTGGAGGCCGAGGAGAAGGCGCCCCGACGCGCCGAACTCGCCCACGCCCTGGGCTACTGGGCGGCCCGTCACCGCCCCGTCTCCGGCATCACCGCGCTGCCCGGCGCACCGACCGCCGCCCGCTCCCTGGACGCCGTCCCCGCGATCACCCCGGCGAGCGGACCGTTCCCCGTGCGGCTGGCCGCCGTCCACGCGCTGCCCGTCTGGGCGGACGAGGTGAGCGACCCGGACACCGCCCGCGCACGCCTCACCGAGCTGGTCCGGGCCGCGACCCACCGCTACGCCACCCACGGCCACGGCGAGGAGACCATGCTGGTGCACGCGGCCACGGCCCCCAACACCGTGCTGCGCACCCTCCATTCGCTGTCCCGCGCGCTGTGGGCGCGGAGTCTGCGCGCGGCCTGGACGGCGTCCGCCGCGGTCACCGCCATGTACGCCCCGGCCGAACCCGTCGCCTGCGCACCGCCCGCCCGGCTCACCGCCGAGGAGGTGGTCGAGCGTGCCCTCGCCCACGGCGACGAGCACGTCATCAAGCTGACCGACACCGCCCTGGACGTCGGGGACGAGCGGGCGCCGGCCGCCGCCCAGCGGGCGATCGAACTGAGCCGGCCGCTGGTCTGAACGCGACGGGCACCGCATGATGGCCGAATGGATCTTCACGACGAACTGCCGCCCGCCGTCCGGGCGAAGGAGCTGCTCGCCCTCGCCGAAGAACACCATGCCCGCCCCGCCCGCCCGCTCGGCACGCACGAGGTCGTCGGGCACCTGGTGAAGGCGTACGCGCTGCGGGCGCCGGGCCGCACGGTGTCCGGGCCGTTCGCCGAGGAGGCGCTGCGGATCGCCGCCGGTCAGCTGGCGCTCGCGGAGCAGCGGGGCTCGCTGGGCCTCGCCGTACTGATCGCGCACGCGGGCGGCGACGGCGACTACGTGCTGCTCCTCACCTGGATCGAGGGCGACATGGCGGACCTCGCCGTGTTCACGGGCCCGGCCGGACGGCCGCAGGAGCTGCGGCCGGGGCGGGCCGGGCTCGCGCCGTGCGTGTGGGAGGCGGCCGTGTTCGCCCATGAACGCGACGCGTTCGCCCGCCGGGTCCTCGACGGCACGGGCCCGCTGACGGAACGGCTGGCCGCCTGGAGCACGGACACGGTCGAGGGGGACCTCAGGTGACGGCTTCTCTCCTCACGGGCGAGAGGGCCCCGCGATGACCGCCCCCGTCGTACGGCACGCCGAGCGCGCCGACCTGCCCCGCGTCGCCGAACTCGCCGCCCGGCACGCGGAGTACGAGAAGGCCGCCCCACCCGCCCCCGGTCTCGCGGAGCGCCTGGCCGTGCTGCTCTTCGACACCCCGGCACCCCGGCTGCGCTGCCTGGTCGCCGAACTCCCCGGCGGCGAGGTCGTCGGCTACGCCACCTGCGCGCCCGAGCTCTCCACCTGGGACGGCCGCGAGTACCTCCACCTGGACTGCCTGTTCCTCGCCCCGGGCCACCGCGGGCTGGGCCTCGGCGCCCTGCTGATGAACGCGGTGACCGAGCAGGCCCGCACCCTGGGCCTGCCCGAGGTGCAGTGGCAGACCCCCGCCTGGAACCAGGGCGCGATCCGCTTCTACGACCGTCTCGGCGCCCGGGGCCAGGACAAGCGCCGCTTCTCCCTGCCGGTGGGCCCGTGACGGACGCCCGGCAGCTGTACGAGGAACTGCGGGACGGCGGTGGCGGCGATGCCGTGGAGTCGTGGCTGGCCTGGGCCGAGGTCTCGTACCGCGCCGACCTCCTGACCTGCGCCGCGCATCTGCGGGGCCGCCCGGAACCCTCGGCGTGGCGTACGGAGTTCGTCTGGGAGCTGTACGCGCTGAGCCGGGTGAGCGATCTGCTGTTGCTGTCGCGTACGCCGGCTGGTTCGCCCGGCTCGGCATGGTGCCCTTCGAGGAGGCGGGGGCGTTCGATCCGTTCCTGCACGAGATCGTGGAGGTCGAACAGGCCGAGGACCCGGACGAGCCGGTGCGGATCACCGAGGTGGTGTGGCCGGGGCTGTGGCTGGGGTCGGTGCTGTTCGCCCGCGCAGGGGTCCGGGTGCGGGCGGGCGCCCGGCACGCCGAGCGCGGGGTGGCCGACCGGTCGCCGCTGTACTGGGCGCATCTGCGCCGGCACCGGCCGACCGTGGACGAGTCCCAGGGCTGGGGGCACAACTCGCCGTGGCGGACGGACTTCCGCGTGGACCTCCGCACCCCGGCGGGGGACGTCCTCAACGCCCTCGGACCGGACGGCACGCTCGACGCCGACGACGACGCCTTCACCGGGCTGCTGAGCCGGGCGGAACGGCTCGACCTGCTGCGCCACCGCTGTCTGCCGCGCGCCCCGGAGCACCTCGGCCCGTTCGGCACGCTCTCGCACCGATGGGCCGCGGATCTTTACCCCTTCGACTTGCGGTTCACACCGTGACGCGGGGCCGAATAGGGCCAAGCGGTGCGGAGCGGGGGCCGTAAGGGTCTATCGTGTCCCGCATGTCCGTCCCGGAACTGATCCGTATCGTCTCCCGCGACTCCCCCATGGCCCTGGCCCAAGTGGAGCGTGTCCGCGCGGAGTTGGCCGTCCTGCATCCCGGTGTGCGCACCGAGGTCGTCCCCGTGAAGACGACCGGCGACAAGTGGATGGGCGATCTGTCCAAGGTCGAGGGCAAGGGCGCGTTCACCAAGGAGGTCGACGCCGCGCTGCTGGCCGGTGAGGCGGACCTGGCGGTGCACTGCGTCAAGGACGTCCCGGCGGACCGTCCGCTGCCCGCGGGCACGGTGTTCGCCGCGTTCCTGAAGCGGGACGACATCCGGGACGCCCTGGTCCACCCGGGTGGTCTCGCCCTGGACGAGCTGCCGGCCGGGACCCGTATCGGCACCTCCTCGGTGCGCCGGGTCGCCCAGCTGGCCGCGACGCACCCGCACCTGGACTGCGTGCCGTTCCGCGGGAACGCCAACCGGCGGCTGGAGAAGCTGGCGGCGGGCGAGGCGGACGCGCTGCTGCTGGCGGTGTCCGGCCTGGAGCGCATCGGGCGGACGGACGTGATCAGCGAGGTGCTGTCGCCGGAGACGATGATGCCGCCGATCGGCGCGGGCATCCTCGCGCTGCAGTGCCGCGAGGGCGACAGCGACCTGATCGACGCCGTGAGCGGGCTCGGCGATCCGGCCACCCACCGGGAGGCCACGGCGGAGCGCATGTTCCTGCACGTCCTGCAAGGCCACTGCAACAGCCCGATCGCCGGGTTCGCGCAGGTGGACCGCAGCGGCGAACTGTCCCTGCGGGCCTGTGTGTTCACCCCGGACGGCAAGGTACGGCTCAACGCCCACGAGTGGGCGGGCCGGCTCGACCCGGCCACGCTCGGCACGTCGGTGGCGGTGGCGCTGCTGCGTCAGGGCGCCCGGGAGATCATCGACGGCATCCCGCACTGAGTGAGGCGGGCGCCGCGTTCAGGCGGTGCCCTCCTCGGCCGCCAGGTCCCGCAGGAAGTCGCTGACCTGGTGGGCCAGGCTGTCCCGGGTCGTCCCCGTCGGGACGGCCCCCTCCTGCAGTCCGATGCCGCCGGTCCACAGCCGGCGGTCCGCCCACTCGTCGTCGACGCGCAGCTGGACCTGCACGTCCACCTGGCCGAGCGCGGCCTCGGGGCCCGCGGCGTACAGGACGGCGGTGGCGCGGCGCAGCGGGTAGACGTCGAAGCCCTCGATGAACTGCGAGTTGCGCCAGTCGATGAACGCGCTCTCGCCCTCGGGCCCGATCCGCACGTCGATCTGGCCGTCCTCGAGGTGGATGGTGGAGTGTCCGGCGCCCCGGTTCTCCACGGTCACCCGCAGACAGAAGTACGTCAGTCCCTCGGCCGCGTCGTCACGGCCCCTCGGCGGCTCGGACTGCTCCAGACGGTGGACACGGACCCGCAGACCGGCATGCTCGTCGTACTCCTGCCAGTCTCCGACCACGTTCGGCTCGTACACAGTCCACCTCTCGACTTCTACGGGCTGCTTCCTATCCGTGGGCTCAGCGCACTGTCAAATGAGCAGAATGCGCTGTGGCCAGGGGGTTCACCCCTTTTGATCGTCGATCAAGCCGTGCGCAGGAAGAATCCGCCGAAGGCCGCCGCGGGGCGCTCCGCGGGCGTGCCGCACATCACGTCCCGGACAAGATCGGCGGACAAGATCGGCGGACCGGGTCAGCGGGCGAGCCGGCCGAGCAGTCCGGAGGCTGCGGTGATGCCGAGCGCGGCGGCCAGGAGGAGCACTCCGAAGTCGAGGGCGAGATGCGCGGGCGTGCCGAGGAGGAGGCCGCGCAGGGCGTCCACCTCGTAGCTGAGGGGGTTGACCTTGCTGACCGTCCGGAGCCAGCCCGGCATGATGGAGAGCGGGTAGAGGGCGTTGGAGCCGAAGAACAGCGGCATGGTGATCGCCTGGCCGAAGCCCATCAGCCGGTCGCGGCTGAGGACGATGCCCGCGATGGTCATCGACAGGCAGGAGAAGAAGGCCGAGCCGAGGACGACGATCGCGGCGACACCGAGCAGCTTCAGCGGGTTCCAGGTCAGGGCGACGCCGAGGACGGCGGCGATGAGGACCACGACGACGGCCTGGATCACCGACTTCACCCCGGCCGCGAACGCCTTGGCGGTGATCAGCGCGGAGCGCGGGGTGGGGGTGACCAGCAGTTTGTTGAGGACGCCGGCATCGCGCTCCCAGATGATGTGGATGCCGTAGAAGATGGCGATGAACATCGCGGACTGGGCGATGATGCCGGGCGCCAGGTAGTCGATGTAGGGGATGCCGTCGGTCGGGATCGCCTTGACGCGGGTGAAGGTCTGGCCGAAGATCAGCAGCCAGATGGCGGGCTGGACGGCCCGGGTGTACAGCTCGGTGCGGTCGTGGCGGAGCTTTTGCAGTTCGACGGCGCACAGGGCGGCGACCCGGGCGGGGAGCAGCCGCCAGCCGGCCCGCGGCCGGGGCGGCCGCAGCAGCAGGTCGATGCCCTGCTCGCGGGCGCGGTCAGCCGACGCGCTGAGCGGTGCGGCGGGTGCTTCGGACATCGCGGAAGTCTCCTGAACTGTCGTCGAGGCCGCTGCCGGCGACGTCCCGGAAGACGTCCTCCAGGCTCGGCAGCGGGTCCGTGGCCGCGGCGCCCCGGCGGGCGCCGAGCCCCTGTCGCAGCTCGGTGGGGGTGCCGAGGGCCCGGATGCGGCCGCGGTGCATCAGACCGACCCGGTCGCAGTACTGGTCGGCCTCGTCCATGTAGTGGGTGGTCACCAGAACGGTCATGCCCGTGGCCTCGCGTACGGCGGTGATGTGCTCCCACACACCGGTGCGGGCGATCGGGTCGAGGCCGATGGTCGGCTCGTCGAGGATCAGCAGCCGGGGCGCGCTGACCAGGGCCTGGGCGAGCTCGAGGCGCCGGACCATGCCGCCTGAGTAGGTGCCGGCGAGCCGGTCGGCGGCGTCCGTGAGGTCGACGGCGGCCAGGGCCTGGGCGACGCGTGCGCCGCGTTCGCGGCGGGGCACGTCGAAGACGCGGGCGAACAGGGCGACGTTCTCCCGGCCGGTGAGGTTCTGGTCGGCCGACAGCTGCTGCGGGACGTAGCCGAGCAGGCGCCGTACGGCCATGCGGTCGTGGGCGGCGTCCCGGCCGAAGACGGCGACCATGCCGGCCGGGACGGGCAGCAGGGTGGTGATGCAGCGGATGGCGGTGGTCTTGCCCGCTCCGTTCGGGCCGAGCAGGCCGAAGACCTCGCCCTCGTGGACGGTCAGGTCGAGCCCGTCGACGGCCCTGGTGTCCCCGAAGGCGTAGGCGAGCGCGGTGCAGGCGACGGCGGCGGTCATGACTCCTCGGCCTCCTCGTGCAGGCTGACGGCGAGCGAGCGCAGCGCCGGCAGGGCGGCCCGTAGGGCCTCCTGGTCGGCGGCGTCGAGCCCGGTGACGTGCCGGCGGACGAGCGCGGCACGCCGCTGCTTCCAGGCGCGCAGCCGGGTCTCGGCCGCCTCGGTGAGCAGCAGCCGGACGGCACGCCGGTCGGCGGGGTCGGTCTCACGGACCAGGTAGCCGTCCCCGACCAGGCGGTTGACCAGGGTCGAGACGGAGTTGCCCGCGAGGTACAGCTCCTTGGCGGCCTCGGAGACACCGATGCCCGGCCGTGCCTCGACGAGCCTCAGCAGCTCGACCTCGGCGCCACGCAGCCGGGGCACGGTCAGCCCGGCGCGCAGCCGGCGCCTGAGCAGCCGCTGGATGCCGACGAGCGCGTCGGCGAGCTCTTCCGGGAAGGTCTCCTCGTCCACACCCCCGAGATTACCTCTGACTCAGAGGTAATCCACCCAAGGGAAAGCCAAAAATGGGACCCACACAAATAGGACTAACCGTTTCAGAACACCCATCGGTGGGCATGGGCACAGAAGTGCTTCGGACAGGAGGCACGTCTGTGGGACCCCGCCGAGCGGGCCGCCCCGGGCGATCCGTGAACCGTCCGAGCGCGCGCTGTCCCACGGTGTCCGTCCATCCATCGGCACCCTCTGAGGAAGGCGCGCCTGATGCGTACCACCGTCAGATCGAAGCAGCACCCCCACGACGACGCCCCGGACACCGCCGAGTCGTTCGTCCGGCTGGCAGCGCTGCCCGACGGACCCGAACGCCAGGCGCTGCGGGACGAGCTGGTCCGGCTGTGGCTGCCCATGGCCGAGCGGATCGCCGTCCGCTTCCGCGGCCGCGGTGAGGCCCTGGAGGACCTCTACCAGGTCGCCGCCCTCGGGCTGGTCAAGGCCGTCGACCACTACGACCCGGACCGGGGACGCGCCTTCGAGGCGTACGCGGTGCCGACGATCACCGGGGAGATCAAGCGCCACTTCCGTGACCACATGTGGACGCTGCACGTCCCGCGCCGGGTCCAGGACCTGCGCAACCGGGTGCGGCACGCCACCAAGGAACTCGCCCAGACCACACCGGGCAGGGCCCCGACCGTCGCCGAGATAGCCGCGTACGCGCAGCTCAGCGAGGACGAGGTGAACGCGGGCATGGAGGCGCTGGAGTGCTTCACCGCGCTGTCGCTGGAGGCCGAGATGCCCGGCACCGACGGCTACGCCCTGACGGACGCCCTCGGCGACCGCGACCCCGGCTACGACACCGTCGTCGACCGCGTCGCCGTGGCGCCGTGTCTGCGGGCCCTGCCGGAGCGCGAGCGGACCATCCTGTACCTGCGGTTCTTCCAGGGCATGACCCAGAGCCGCATCGCCGAGCAGCTGGGCATCTCGCAGATGCACGTCTCGCGGCTGCTCAGCAGTTGCTTCGCGCGGCTGCGCGAGGAGGTCGTCCCCGGGGCGAACTGAGCCGTCGCGGGCCGGGCCGCGCCGCGGGTCTCACTCCAACGGGGGTGCGCCCGGGATCTGCGTCGGGCCGTGCTGGTCCAGAAGTGTCTCCAGCTCCATCCGGATCTCCTCGGGCATCTCCCCGTTGCGCCCCCAGATGAGGATCAGCTCCGAGACATTGCGCAGCTTGATGTTCGTGTGCTGCGAGACCTCCCGCAGGATCAGCCATCCCTCGTCCGGCGTGACGCGCCCCAGGGCGACGATCACGCCGATCGCCTGGTCCACCACGGCATGGGAGGCGACCGCCTCCTTCAGCTGGTCGACCTCCTGCTGGAGCCGGAAGATCCGGGCCGTTTCGTCGCCGGGTCCGCGCGGTACTCGTGGCACCTCTCCATCGTGCCACCGGGGCACTCGGCAGGCGCCCGGACCGGTTACGGCCGGACACTGGTGGAAGGCCCCTGCCGGCCGACCGACACAGGAACGCGAGCGCCATGAACGACCAGCCGTCATCACTCCCCGGTGCCAAAGAGGTCCTCTCCACGCACGCCGTGTTCGGCGCGCCCTGCTGGGTGAGCCTGACCAGTCGCGACCTGGAGGCCACCCAGGAGTTCTACGGGGCCGTGCTGGGCTGGCAGTGGCGCCGCGGCACCCTCGGCGGCCATTTCCGCACGGCGCTGGTCGACAACGTCCCCGTGGCCGGGATCGCCGCCGTCGCCGCGATGTGGCAGATGGCGGTCGCGTGGACGCCGTACTTCGCCGTGCCCAGCGCGGACGAGGCGGCCTCCCGGACCCGGGAGCGCGGCGGAACCGTGGCGGTGGGGCCGATCTCGCTGCCGCCGGGCCGGGCGGCGCTGCTGGCCGACCGGGAGGGCGCGACCTTCGGCGTCTGGGAGGGGAAGCTGATCGGCAACTGGGAGGCCTGGCGGCAGGCGGCACCGTCCTTCATCAGGCTCCACACCCGCGACGCCTTCGACTCCGCGATCTTCTACGGCGAGATCCTCGAGTGGGCCACGGACCGGCCCGGCTGCTGCGAGGTGCGCTACGAGGGCGGCGAGGTCGTGCTGCGCAGCGGGGGCGACGTCGTGGCGCGGATCGAGTCGGGCGCGCTGGAGGCGGCCCCCGATCCGACGATCCGGCCGCACTGGCAGGTCCACTTCGCCGTCGCGGACGTACCGGGGTGTGCGCGGGCCGCCGAGAAGCACGGTGGCAGCGTGCTGCGGGAGACGGCGGAGGAGGCGATCCTGCGGGACCCGGACGGGGCGCAGTTCACGGTGACTTCGCACCGTCAACGGTAAGGGATCTCACCTCCCTTTCATTCTGAGCGGCGTGGGGGCCTGGACAACACGATCAGACTGCGGGACTCAACGGTCACCTCTGCGCCTGCCTTGTACTCCGTTTCGTCGCGGCCTTCGTCCGGTTCCGCCGTGTCGGCGCAGACCGTCCAGCGTTCTCCGTACGCGGCGCCGGGCAGGCGGAACGGGACCGGTTCCCAGTAGCTGTTGAACAGGAGCAGGAACGAGTCGTCGACGACGGGGCGGCCCCGCGGGTCGGGTTCGGCGATGGCGTCGCCGTTGAGGAACACGCCGACGCTGTGGGCGTCGGAGCGCAGCCAGTCGCGGTCGCGCATCTCTCGGGAGTCCGGCTGGAGCCAGACCAGGTCGGGCAGCGGCTGCCCGGCGTGGGTCACGGTCTCGCCGTGGAAGAACCGGCGCCGGCGCAGCCCGGGGTGGGCGGCGCGCAGGGCGACCAGCCGTCGGCAGAAGTCGGTGAGCCGGCGCTGCTGCGCGGTGAGCCGCCAGTCGATCCAGGAGACCTTGTTGTCCTGGCAGTAGGCGTTGTTGTTGCCGCGCTGGGTGCGGCCGAGTTCGTCGCCGTGGCTGAGCATCGGGATGCCCTGGGAGAGCAGCAGCGTGGCGAGGAGGTTGCGCTGCTGCCGGGCCCGCAGCTCGAGGACGGCCGGGTCGTCCGTGGGCCCTTCCACCCCGCAGTTCCAGGACCGGTTGTGGCTCTCGCCGTCCCGGTTGCCCTCGCCGTTGGCCTGGTTGTGCTTGTCGTTGTACGAGACGAGGTCGCGCAGGGTGAAACCGTCGTGCGCGGTCACGAAGTTGACGCTGGCGCGCGGTCGGCGCCTGCTGTGGGCGTACAGGTCGGAGGAGCCGGTCAGCCGGGAGGCGAACTCGCCGAGCGAGTGGGGCTCGGCCCGCCAGAAGTCCCGTACGGCGTCGCGATACTTGCCGTTCCACTCCGACCACAGTGGCGGGAAGTTGCCCACCTGGTAGCCGCCCTCGCCGACGTCCCAGGGCTCGGCGATCAGCTTGACGCGGCTGATCACCGGGTCCTGCTGGATCAGGTCGAAGAACGCCGACAGCCGGTCCACCTCGTGGAACTGCCGGGCCAGGGTGGCCGCGAGGTCGAAGCGGAAGCCGTCGACGTGCATCTCCGTCACCCAGTACCGCAGCGAGTCCATGATGAGCTGCAGGACGTAAGGGTGCCGCATCAGCAGGCTGTTGCCGGTGCCGGTGGTGTCGTAGTAGTGGGACCAGTCGCCGTCCACCAGCCGGTAGTAGGAGGCGTTGTCGATGCCGCGGAAGGAGAGGGTGGGGCCCTTCTGGTTGCCCTCGGCGGTGTGGTTGTAGACGACGTCGAGGATCACCTCGAGCCCCGCCGCGTGCAGCGCCCTCACCATCTCCTTGAACTCGGTGACCTGCCGGCCCCGGGTGCCGTGGGCGGCGTAGGCGTTGTGGGGCGCGAAGAAGCCGATGGTGTTGTAGCCCCAGTAGTTGGACAGGCCGCGGTCGGTCAGCACGCCGTCCTGCACGAACTGGTGGACCGGCATCAGCTCGATCGCCGTCACGCCCAGCGAGGTGAGGTGCTCGGTCACCGAGGGGTGCGCGAGGCCGGCGTAGGTGCCGCGCAGCGTGCGCGGGACGTCGGGGTGGGTGCGGGTCAGTCCGCGGACGTGGGCCTCGTAGATGACGGTGTCGGCGTACGAGCGCCGGGGCGGGGTGTCGTCGCCCCAGTCGAAGGCGGGGTCGGTGACCACGCCGAGCAGGGTGTGCCCGGCGCTGTCCGCCGGGTCGGGGCGGTCGCCGGCCCGCTCGAAGAGGGAGGCGTGGTTGTCGGTGCGGCCGTCGACGGCGCGCGCGTACGGGTCCAGGAGCAGCTTGGCCGGGTTGCACCGGTGCCCGGCGGCCGGGTCCCACGGCCCGTGCACCCGGTAGCCGTAGCGCTGCCCCGGGCCGATCCCCGTCAGATAGCCGTGCCAGACGAAGCCGTCGACCTCGGTCAGCGGGACGGTCCGATGGCTGCCGTCGTCGTCGACGAGAACCAGTTCGACCCGCTCGGCGACCTCGCTGAACAGGGCGAAGTTGGTGCCCTTCCCGTCGAAGTCGGCGCCCAACGGGTAGGGGTGCCCGCTCCAGGCGGGCACCCCTGCGGTCCGGTACGGCCGTGAGGTCACCGGGCGTCCTCCAGCACCCTGCGCTCCGCGAGAGCCGGGGCGGCCAGCGCCGCCACGGGCAGTTCGCGGGGCACCGGGCGGCCTTCGCGCAGGTTCGGCGCAGGCGCGGTCGGCACCAGCGGGACCCGCTCGCCGGACCGGGCCCGCTGCGAGAACCAGATGACCTTGGCGCCGGTGTCGGTGGCACAGCAGCCCCACCCGTCGCTCATCGCGGCGATCCGCTCCAGGCAGCCACGCAGGTCCTGGTCCGGGCGCAGCTCGCGGTCGTTGCCGCCGACGGCCGTGATCAGGTGCTGACCGTTCCACCACATCTCGATCGAGATGGACTTGTCCGTCGCGTGCTCGTCGATCGCCTTCAGCAGCATGTCGGCGCCGCCGCAGACGGGGTCGACGAGGTTCTCGAGGTCCCAGTACTTCAGGTGAGCGGCCAGGATCCGGTTGACCTGTCCGACGCGCTCCGGACTGACGTCCACGTCGAGGTGGTAGTAGCAGGGCACTGCGGTCTTCATCGTCGTTCGCTCCTCACCGGCGAGGCTCCCGCTCCGGGGGCCCCCGCGGGCCGAATATACGGAGGGTGAGCGCTGGTCGCTTCTGAGTCACCTCCCACAGTGCGGGCGTTAGTCCATTCGTGCAACACGAGCGCACTCCCGAGGTGATTGAAGATCCAACAAGACGCTGGGTGGCGGCGCGTGCACCATGAGTGAAACATTCATCGAGCCCGAAAGGTGACTGCGTCATGCTGCTACCGGCCAAGACCGAGGTCGCCAGGCAGTTGCGGCGGTACCGGGCGTGGGAACGCGTGATGCTCGCGTCCCCTGCCGACCGCGCGGTGCGGGCTACTTTCGAGGACTCGGGCTACACCCTGTGTGTGCTCATGGGAAAGCGCTGCGCGCGCGAGGCCGCGGACGCGGCGGAGCGCTATCTGCGCACAACTCTCGCTGTCTACCTGCAGGAACAGGACGTGCGGCCCCGGCCGGCCGGGGCCGTGCGACGCGGCGGCCGAGCGGTGGCGCGGCTCTCTCCGGCCCTGCGGTGAGGCTGCGCCCGTTCCGGGCGGGAAGCGGGAGCCGGGCGGCGGTCCCGGCCGACAACACGACGAGAAGCCCGGCCGGCGGCCAGACGGATGACGCGGCGCAGAACCGCGCGGCCGGTCCCGCCGTTAGCCCGGCCATGAGCACAACGAAGGTGAGAAAGATGAGTGCGACCCCTGTCATCGGCCGTATCCCGGTCCGCGAGGTGCGGCCCGCGGTGGAGGGCGGCAGGCGCCCGGCCAAGGCCATCACGGGGGAGAGCTTCCAAGTGACGGCGACCGTGTTCGGGGAAGGACACGACGCCGTCGCCGCCAATGTCGTCCTGCGCGGCCCCAAGGGCCGTCGCGGACCGTGGACCCCGATGCGTGAACTCGCCCCCGGTTCCGACCGCTGGGGCGCCGAGGTCACCCCGGACGCGCCGGGCCGCTGGACCTACACGGTCGAGGCGTGGAGCGATCCGGTCACCACGTGGCGGCACCACGCCCGGATCAAGATCCCGGCCGGCATCGACACGGGGCTGGTCCTGGAGCAGGGCGTGGAACTCTACGCGCGCGCGGCGGCCGGAGCGCCGAAGGGCCGGGCCCGTACGACGATTCTGAAGGCGGCACGGGCCCTGGGCGACGACTCCCGTCCGGTCTCGGCCCGGTTGGCGGCGGCGCTGACGCCGGAGGTGGACGCGGTCCTGGCCCGGTATCCGCTGCGGGAACTGGTCACCGCCTCCGAGCCGTTGCCCCTGCTGGTGGAGCGGGAACGGGCCCTGTACGGCTCCTGGTACGAGTTCT
>NZ_JBIWGA010000022.1:0-170404 GCF_044763345.1 Streptomyces sp. NPDC096132 | reverse complement strand
TCAGCGCCTGCGTCCAGATGCCCTCCCTCCAGGCCATCCCCGCCGCCGAGAAGGCCGTCGGCGGCCTCCCCCTCATCACCGCCGCCACCGCCACCTCCTGGCAGCTGCTCCACTCCCTCGACGCCCACACCCCCGTCCCCGGCGCCGGCGCCCTCTTCAAAGGCTGAGACCGCCGACCTGCCGGAAGGCGATGCCCACCTCCGGCAAAATAGATGACGTAACAACTATTGGTCGTTTCGCCTCCCTACTCACCCCAGAAAGCGCGTACGTTGATCATGTCCACGCATCTCTCTCGCCGCACCGCCCTAGCCGCGGGCGCCGCCCTGGGGGCGACTCTCGTGGCTGCCGCACCCGCGTTGACGCAGGCGGCAACGGAACAGTCTTCCGCCGGCGCCGCGGACTCGGCCGGCATCACCAGGCTGCAGTGGTCCGGAGTCGCGCTGACCGCCGAGCAGTACCCGGAGATGAAAGGCTTCACCGAGAAGGCCCTGGGGTTGGAGCTGGTTTCCAGTGCGAAGGACTTCGCCGCCTTTGGTGCGCCCGACGGCACCCGGTTCGAACTCTTCGGACCCAAGGCTCCGCGATCCCTCTGGCGTACCGGTGCGACCTCCGTGGCGGTCGGATTCGAGGCCATGGACCTTGAGGCGGCCGGGAGGGTGCTGGAGAGAAACGGTGCGCGGTGGGTTTCTCCGGTGGAGGTGACTCAAGGCGCGGGAGCAGGCGGGACCCCCCTGCGTCTCCGCTACTTCAGAGCCCCCGACGGCCGCGTCTACCGCCTTGCGCAGACCAATGCCGACCCGGACCGCCCCGTGGCCGAGAGCGCCACGGGCCCTGCGGAGATCATGAAGCTCGACTTCACCGGCATCGCACTGACCGACGAGCAGTTCCCCGCGATGAACGAGTTCGCCGAGCGTGCTCTGGGGTTCACCAAGCTGGAGCTCGCCGAGCTTGCCGGTATGCCTCAGTTCACGATCTACCTCGCCGAGAACGGCAGGAGTCGCTTCGAGCTCTACGGCCCTGAGGCCCCCAAGCTCCCCTGGTGGACCGACCCCACCTCCAGCGTCCGGGGCTTCAAGTCCTTCGACCTCGACAAGGCGATGGCCAACCTGGAGCGGAACGGTGCCGAATGGGTCACCCCGGTCCTTCAGTACGACAACCGCTTCCGCTTCTTCCGCGCTCCCGACGGCCGCGTCTACAGCATCTCCGAGACCGTGGCCGGCTGACAGCCGCACGACGTGGACCCGAGCGGCGAGCGCGTCGCGGTCATTTGAGGACGCGGATCGGTTCGCCGGCGATGAATGCGGCGATGTTCTCGACGGCGTGCTGGTAGAAGACCTGGTAGTTGCCCTCGGTCACATAGCCGATGTGCGGGGTGACCAGGGCGTTGTCCAGGCTCCGCAGGACGTGGTCCTTCGGGAGCGGTTCGGTGGCGAAGACGTCGAGGGCCGCCCCGCCGATCCTCCGCTGCCGCAGGGCGCGCACCAGGGCGTCCTCGTCGACGAGGGGCCCCCGAGAGGTGTTGACCAGCAGGGCCGTCGGCTTCATGGAGCCGAGTTCGGCCGCCCCTACGAGGCCCCGGCTGCGTTCGCTGAGCACCATGTGGATCGACAGCACGTCGGACCGGGTGAACAGCTCCTCCTTGGTCACCGCGGTCACTCCGTGCTCGGCCGCCTTCTCGGCGGTGAGGTTCTGGCTCCAGGCGATGGTCTCCATGCCGAACGCCCGACCCACCTTGGCCACCCGGGAGCCGAGCCGACCGCAGCCCAGCAAACCGAGCGTCTTGCCCGCCAGCATGGTGCCCACTCCCATCTGCCAGCCGCCCTCGTGGACGTGCCGTGTCTCGGCCGGCAGGTTCCTGACCGCAGCGAGGATCAGTGCCCAGGTCAGCTCCGCCGTGGCGGCCGCGTCGGGGTAGCCGGTGCGGCAGACCACGACGCCCTGGGCGGTGGCGGCCGGGATGTCGATGGCGGCGTTGACCGGGCCGGTGGTGACGAGCAGTTTGAGGCGCGTGAGCCGACGCAGTACCTCGGCGGGGAAAGGGGTGCGCTCCCGCATCGCCACGACCACGTCGAAGTCCGCCAGCTGGGAGACGACCTTGTCCGGGTTGGGAAAGGCGCCGTGGAAGACCTCCACCCGGGCCTTGAGGGAGCCCCAGTCGGCGTACTTCCGCGCCACGTGCTGGTAGTCGTCGAGGACCGCGATACGCAAATCGTTCATTTCCACTTTCCGTTCATGGTAGATGTATCAACTATATTCGGAGGGGCAAGCGACACCGACCCGGGCCCGCGGCCCGAAGGGGAGATATCCGGCGATGCGAAGTGTGACCGTGGCTCAGCAGTTGGTGGACATCCTGCGTCAGGCGGGCGTCGAGCGGATTTACGGGGTGGTGGGTGACAGCCTGAACTCGGTGGTGGACGCGGTGCGCCGCACCGACGGTATCGAGTGGGTGCATGTGCGCAATGAGGAGGCTGCTGCTTTGGCCGCGGCGGCGGAGGCGCAGCTGACCGGCCGGCTGGCGGTGTGTGCGGGCAGTTGCGGTCCCGGTAACACCCACCTGATCCAGGGGCTGTACGACGCGCAGCGTTCCGGGGCCCCGGTGCTGGCCCTCGCCTCGCACATCCCCTCCCGGCAGATCGGTACCGGCTTCTTCCAGGAGACGCATCCGGAGCGGTTGTTCACCGAGTGCAGCGACTACTGCGAGATGATCGGCACGCCGGAGCAGATGCCGCGGGTGGCGCGGATCGCGGTGCAGCGCGCGCTGGGCAACAGCGCGGTGTCGGTGCTGGTCATACCCGGGGATGTGGCGCATGCCGAGGCGACCCGTCCGACCGGCACCAGTGACCTGGTCACCGAGCGTGGCCGGGTGGTCCCGCCGCAGGCGCAGGTGGTGGCGCTGGCCGAGAAGCTGAACGCGGCCCGCAAGGTGATGCTGTTCGCCGGTGCCGGGGTGCGCGACGCGCACGCCGAGGTCATGGCGCTCGCCGAGAAGACCGCGGCTCCGGTCGGGCACTCGCTGCGAGGCAAGGAGTGGATCCAGTTCGACAACCCCTACGACGTCGGCATGAGCGGACTGCTCGGCTACGGCGCCTGCTACGAAGCGATGCACGACGCGGACCTGGTCGTGCTGCTGGGCACCGACTTCCCGTACAACGATTTCCTGCCGCAGGCCCGGACCGTCCAGATCGACCACGAGGTGGGGCACCTGGGCCGGCGCACCGTGCTGGAACTCGGTGTGCACGGTGATGTGCGGGAGACGCTGCGGGCGGTGCTGCCGCTGGTGGAGGTGAAGGGGGACCGCGCCTACCTGGACCGGCTGCTGCGCAAGCACGCCAAGTCCCTGGAGACGGTGGTCGAGGCCTACACCCGCAACGTGGAGCGGCATGTGCCGATCCATCCCGAGTACGTGGCCTCGGTGCTGGACGAACTGGCCGCCGACGACGCCGTGTTCACCGTCGACACCGGCATGTCCAACGTCTGGGCGGCGCGCTATGTGACCCCCAACGGGCGGCGGCGGGTGATCGGTTCGTTCCTGCACGGCACGATGGCGAACGCGTTGCCGCACGCCATCGGCGCTCAGTTCGCCTACCCCGGCCGTCAGGTGATCTCGATGTCCGGGGACGGGGGACTGGGCATGCTGATGGGTGAGCTGCTCACCGTGAAGCTGCATGATCTGCCGGTGAAGACGATCGTGTTCAACAACTCCTCCCTCGGCATGGTGAAGCTGGAGATGCTGGTCGAGGGGCTGCCGGAGTACGAGACCGATCACGGACCGGTGGACTACGCCGCGATCGCGCGGGGTGCGGGCATCGAGGCGATCCGCATCGAACGGCCCGAGGACGTCGTCGCGGGTCTGAAGCAGGCGCTCGCGTACGACGGTCCGGTCCTGGTGGATGTGGTGACCGACCCCAACGCGTTGTCGATCCCGCCGCACATCACGGCCGCCCAGGTGAAGGGGTTCGCGTTCGCGGCGGGCCGGACCGTGCTCGACGGAGGCGTCGGCAGGATGCTCGACCTGGCCCGCGCCAACCTCCGCAACATCCCGCGCCCCTGACACCCGTCCGTGACGGCGGCGTCCTCCAAGGCCCAAGGGCTCCAAGGCCTCCGGAGTGGACGCCACCCGCGTCTACGCGAGGGGTTCGGCCGACCGGGCCGCGGCGACGACCCGCCCGCGCTCCGATTCCGGGAAACGGTGGAGCATCGCGCGCAGCTCCTCGGCCTCGACGTTGGCCCCGAAGGGTTCGGTGCCCGGTTCGAGCCGTACCCCGGCGACCAGGGGGCCCGCGACGACGGGGTCGAAGCCGAGGTCGTCGACGAGCTGGGAGACGGTGAGCAGGTCGTCCGGTTCGTCACCGGCGATGGCGATCGCCTTGCGGCCGCGGACGCCCGCGGGCCGGGCCCCGTCCTCGAGGTCGTGATAGCCCATGTGGTTGAAGGCCTTCACCACGCGCGCGCTTGGCAGGAATGCCTGCACGGTCTCGCTGGAGGAGGTGCGCGGGTCGGTGAGGTCCTCGCGGATGCCGTCGACCTCCCACCAGTAGTTCATGGCATCGATGACGAGCTTGCCCTCCAGGGCCTCGGCGGGCACGTTGCGGTGCTTGCCGAGCGGGAGGGCCAGGATGACGATGTCCGCCTTGGCCGCGGCCTCCTCTGCGGTGACCGGGACCGCGCCGGGGGTGAGGACCTCGATGGTGAGGGCGATCTTCTCCGGGTCGCCCGATCCGGCGATGAGGACGCGGTAGCCGGAGGCCAGGGCAAGGCGCGCCAGTACGGTGCCGACCTTGCCCGCGCCCAGGATGCCGATCGTGGATACGGCGGTGGTGTCCATGTCGTCTTCTCCGTTCGCGGTGTCAGTCGGCGAGCAGGTCGCGGACCATCGGGATGACCTTCGTGCCGTACAGCTCCACCGAGCGCAGGCGCGCGTCGGCCGGCTGGGATCCGGTGGTGTAGATGAGGTCGAAGCGGCCGACTCCGAGCGCCTTGATGGCGGCGGCCATCTTGCGGGCGACCGTCTCGGGCGAGCCGACGTAGAGGGAGCCGTGGGCGATCTCGGCGTCGTACTCCTCCTTGCGGACCGGCGGCCAGCCGCGCAGCGCTCCGATGCGGTCCCGGATGACCTTGTAGTGCGGCCAGTGCAGTTCGCGGGCCTCCTCGTCCGTGTCGGCGATGAAGCCGGGGGAGTGCATGCCGACCGGGTGGGCGGTGGTGCCGAACTTGTCGGTGGCCCGCTGGTAGAGGTCGATGTACGGCGCGAAGCGCTCCGGGCTGCCGCCGATGATGGCGATCATCAGCGGGAAGCCGTAGTGCGCGGTGCGGATGACCGACTGCGGCGAGCCGCCGACGCCGACCCACGTGCTCAGGTGCCCGGACTCGGTCTTGGGGAAGACGTCGGCGTCCTTGAGGGCGGCCCGCTTGGTGCCGCTCCAGGTGACCGGCTTCTCCTTGAGCAGCTCGGCGAAGAGCTCGATCTTCTCCTCGAACAGGACGTCGTAGTCGGCGAGGTCGTAGCCGAACAGGGGGAAGGACTCGGTGAAGGAGCCGCGCCCGAGGATGATCTCGGCCCGGCCGTTCGAGAGCGCGTCCACGGTCGAAAACCGCTGGAAGACGCGTACCGGGTCGTCCGAGCTCAGCACGGTCACGCCGGACGACAGGCGGATGCGCTCGGTGCGGGTGGCGATGCCCGCGAGCACGGTCTCGGGGGAGGAGATCGCGAACTCGGGGCGGTGGTGCTCGCCGAGGGCGATGACGTCGACGCCGACCTGCTCGGCGAGGACGGCCTCGTCGACGACCTGCCGGATGGCCTGGGCGTCGGAGACGCGCTTGCCGGAGGCGTCCTGCGGAACGTCGCCGAACGTGTCCAGACCGAAGACGAGATCAGACATGGGTGGGCTCCTTCGTGAGCAGTTGGCGCACCCGCGGTGCGACTTCGCGGCCCAGCAGCTCGATCGAGCGGGCGCGGGCCTCGCGGGGGAGGTTCATCAGGTCGTACTTGAGGTCGAAGCGGCTGAGCCGCAGGTCGCGGGCCATGGTGGCGATCTTCCGGGCGACGGTCTCGGGCGAGCCGACGAAGAGTGCGCCGGTGTCGATCTCCTCCAGGTAGCGCTCGCGGGTGGGCGGGTAGAAGCCGCGTTCCGCCGCGAGCGTGGCGACGACCGGCTGCCAGTGCGGCCACCAGGTCTCGATCGCCTCCTCGTCGGTGTCGGCGATCAGCCCCAGTGAGTGCTGGGCGACCGGCTGCGGGGCGTGCCCGTGCTGTTCCAGCGCCCGGTGGTAGAGCTCGACATGGCGGGCGAAGCGCTGGGGGCGTCCGCCGATGATGGCCATCATGAGCGGCAGGTTGTAGCGGGCCGCGCGGAGCACGGAGTTGGGGCTACCGCCGATGCCGATCCAGGTGGGGATGCCGCCGGGCGGCATCCTGGGATGCAGCCGCTGCTCGACGAGCGGTGAGCGGAACTTGCCCGACCAGCTCACCTTCTCCTCGCGCTGCAGCCGCATGAACAGGTCGAGCTTCTCCTCGAACAGCTCCTCGTACTCCGCGAGGTCGTAGCCGAACAGCGGGAACGACTCGGTGGCGGAGGCCCGTCCCAGGACGAGCTGGGCGCGGCCGTTCGAGACGGCGTCCAGGGTGGAGAACTCGTGGTAGAGGCGCACCGGGTCGTTGGTGCTGAGCACGGTCACCGAGGTGCCGAGCCGGATGCGCTCCGTCGCGGTGGCGATCGCCGCGAGCAGGACGGGGGTGGCGCTGTCGGTGTGGCCGGCGCGGTAGTGCTCGCCGACGCTGAACACGTCGATCCCCACCTCTTCGGCCAGCTTCGCCTCCTCGATGAGAAGGCGAACCGTCTCGGCGTCGCTCAGTGTGCGGCCGTCGTCGGTCGCGACCTCTCCGAACGAGTCGAGCCCGAGCTCGAACTCCGTGGCGGTCATGGACTCCTCCTGCTGCACTCCCCGGACGCGCCCGGCATCCGGCTTGTTGACGTGTCAATCATTACGCAACATAATTGACGTGTCAACCAAGGAAGGGGTGGGTGCCATGACAGAGCGGTGTAGGGCACTCCCGACCGCCGAGGAACTGCGGATCTGGCGGGACTTCATCGAGACGACGGAAGTGCTGCGCTCCGAACTCGCCGCACGCCTGCAGAGCGAGTCGGCGCTCTCGCCCGGGGACTATGCGGTGCTCCTCGCCCTGAGTGAAACGGAGGGGCGCCGGCTGCGCCCCTCCGTGCTGGCGGACCGCATCGGCTGGCAGCGCAGCCGTCTCTCCCATCAGCTCGGGCGCATGGAGCGGCGTGGACTGCTGCGGCGCGAAGGCTTCGCCGCCGACAGCCGAGGTGCCGAAGTGGTGCTCACGGACGAAGGGGTGGAAGCCTTTCGTCGCGCCTCCCTGCCGCATCTGCGCGACGTCCGTGAGCTGTTCGTCCGTCCTCTCGGTCCGGACGAGCTCGCCGCGGCCGAACGGATCACGGCCGCGCTGCGGAAGGGCTTGACCGCAGGGTCTGATGTCTGAGTGCCGCGTGTCGGGCGGCGGTTGTGGTGATCGACTGGCCCTTCGTGGCATAGTAGTTGATGTGACAACTAGAGCATGTGGGAGGTGCGATCGGTGAGCAATGTGGAAACCGACCCCGTGGCGCTGCGCTGTGGTGCGACGGTCGACGGCGAGCGGCCGGCCGGGGCGCCCCGGGTCGACGTGCTGCCGGCCCGGGACGTCCCCCTGGGCGGTCCGCGCGCGATGCATGTGCGGCGGACGCTGCCGCAGCGGGACCGGACCCTGATCGGCGCGTGGTGCTTCGCCGACCACTACGGCCCCAACGACATCACCACGTCCGGGAACATGGACCTCGGTCCCCACCCGCACACCGGGCTGCAGACGGTGAGCTGGCTGTTCAGCGGGGAGATCGAGCACCGTGACACCCTGGGGAGCCGGACCCTGATCCGGCCCGGTGAGATGAACCTGATGACCGGCGGGTACGGCATCGCCCACTCGGAGGTCTCCACCCCGAACACCACGATCATCCACGGCGTGCAGCTGTGGGTGGCGCTGCCGGACGAGCATCGCGACGCCGGGCGGGCCTTCGAGCACTACGTCCCCGAGCTGACACGCCTCGACGGGGCCGAGATCAGGGTCTTCCTGGGCACCCTCGCCGGAGCCGTCTCCCCGGTACGGACCTTCACACCTCTCCTCGGCGCCGAGATCCTCCTCGCGCCGGGTGCG
Source organism: Streptomyces sp. NPDC096132 (assembly GCF_044763345.1). Lineage (NCBI taxonomy): Bacteria > Bacillati > Actinomycetota > Actinomycetes > Kitasatosporales > Streptomycetaceae > Streptomyces > Streptomyces sp. NPDC096132. Next base: position 162,198 of record NZ_JBIWGA010000022.1, on the reverse strand, counting down.
TCGGTGATGTTCGACGTGGACCCGGCCTTCGAGCACGGCCTGCTGGTGGACAGCGGGGACGTCCGCCTGATCGACACCGTGCTGAAGCCGGCCGAACTCGGCTACGTCCCCTGCGGCGAAGACACTCTGACACTGGTGAACGAGTCGGACACCGCGGCGCGGACGATCCTGCTCGGCGGGCCACCGTTCGAGGAGGAGATCGTCATGTGGTGGAACTTCGTCGTGCGCAGTCACGACGAGATCGTCAAGGCGAGAGAGGAGTGGGAAGCCTCCTCCGACCGCTTCGGCGTCATCGAGGACTTCCCCGGGGGCCGCATCCCCGCTCCGCCTCTCCCGAACGCCGTCATCACGCCGCGCGGCAACAAGCCGCGCCACTGACCTCTCCCCAGAAGGGCATCCCATGAGCCAGTCCTCTGCCACGCCGGTCGTCGAGCGAGTGGACGCCGAAAACCTCTACGAGATCCTGGTCGACGGCCGGCGTGCCGGTGTGACCGCCTACCGCGACCACGGGGAGCAGCGCGTCTTCTTCCACACGGAGGTCGACACGGCGTACGCGGGCCAGGGGCTCGGCGCACAGCTGGTCCAGCACGCGCTCGACGATGTGCGTGCGTCCGGAAAGCGGATCGTGCCGGTCTGCCCCTACGTGGCGAAGTTCCTCAAGCGCCATGACGAGTTCGCCGACATCACCGACCAGGTCACGCCCGATGTGTTGCGGTGGCTGGAGTCGCAGCTCGGCTGAAACCCGTGAGAGGCGGGCACCGGTGGACCGGTGCCAGCCTCTCACGCTGTGGGGATTCACGCGATGGGAATGCGCGTCCTACTCCGGCACGATGACGATCTTGCCGCTGACGTGGCCCGCATGGCTCGCGTCCAGCGCCGCACCGGCCTCCGTGAGGCCATAGGTGCGGGAGATCGGCACGCGAAGACGGCCCTCCTCGATGAGGCCCAGGAGGGTGCGAAGCTCCCGGGTCTCCGCCGCGCGTCCCTGATAGATCTGGACCCCCTTGTCGGCGGCGTCGAACGCCGCGATGGTCAGGATCCGCTCGGGGCCGCCCGCGAGTTCGATCGAGTCCGGGATCTCACCCCGGCCGGAGGCATCGAGCACCGCGTCCACACCGTCGGGGGCGACCGCGCGCACCCGGTCGACCAGCCCCTCGCCGTAGGTGACCGGTACGGCTCCGAACCCGCGCAGCCGACCGTGGTTGCGCTCGCCGGCGGTACCGATGACCCGTACGCCACGGGCCGCGGCGATCTGGGCCGCGAAAGTGCCCACGCCACCGGCGGCGGCATGGATCAGCAGCGTCTCGCCTTCGGAGACCTTGAGCCGGTCGACGACGTTCAGGGCGGTGCCGCCCGCGCCGGAAAGGCTGCCCGCCACCGGCCAGGGCACATCCGCGGGCTTGAGTGTCAGCTTGGCGGGCTCGGCCAAGGCGAACTGGGCGTAGGAGGGGGTGATCGAGGATCCGAGCACCTCGTCACCGACGCCGAGCTCGCTCACTCCTTCACCGACCGCGTCCACGACACCGGCCACGTCGGAACCGAGTCCGGCGGGCAGGTCGAGCGGGACCTGGTCGCGCATCCAGCCCAGGAGAACCTTCCAGTCGAACGGGTTCACCCCGGCCGCGCGGACGGCCAGCCGTACCTGGCCGGGGCCGGGCGTCGGGGGTTGCACCTGGACGGCACGCAGGCCGTCGGTGGTGCCGTACGAGGAGAACTGCGCTGCGAGAGACATGGCGGGTGGGCTCCATCCGTGAGTCGTGAGATGTGAATCGTGAGCCGTGAGGTCAGACAGTAAGTTGATACATCACCTTTAATTCGATCCTGGACCGGTCGCAGGGATTCCACAAACACCGAGGCCCTCGCCAGGGCGCCCGGCGAGGGTGTCGACGAACCCCTCCAGCACCTGTGCCACCCCGTCCTCGTCGTTGGAAGGAGCGCGCCGGCCCGCGGCGGCCAGCACGTCCGGATGGGCGTTGGACATGGCGTAGGAGTGGCCCACCGCGCCGAGCATGGGCAGGTCGTTGGGCATGTCGCCGAAGGCGGCGATCTGGTGGCCGGCGACGCCGAGCCGATCGCTCCAGGCGAGGAGGGTGCTGGCCTTGGTGACGCCGGGTGCGCTGAACTCGACCAGGGACAGGCCGGTGGAGTGGGTGGTCTCGGCGTCCCGTCCCGCGATGCGTCGCGCCTGCTCGTAGAAGGCGTCGAGCGGAAGCGCCGGGTGGTGGGCCAGCGTCTTCAGCAAGGGGCCGCCCGGGGCGGCGTGGGCCAGGATCTTCTCGACGGAGCCGACCAGTTCGACCGCCTCGTCGTCGAACGACCAGTCCGGATAGGCCGGTTCGTGACCGAAGGCTCCGTCGAACTCGAGGGCGAAGGACACGCCGGGGATGGCCGCGCGCATCCGCTGCGCCAGTCGCAGGGCGGTGTGAAGCCGGATGGGGGAGGCGCGGACGATGCTCCCGTCGGGGGAGTGGACCGTGGCACCGTTCGCGGCGATGACGGCATGGGGACCGATACGTTCCAGCAGTGCCGGCACGCTGCGTGGCGGGCGGCCCGTGACGAGTACGACGGGTATTCCGGCTCTCTCGGCCGCCGACAACGCGGCTCGTGTGCGCTGCGACAGCGTGCCGTCACTGCGCAGGAGCGTGCCGTCCAGATCGGTCGCGACCAGCTTCGGAGTGGTCATGGAGTCGGTACCTCCTGGGTCGGGCTCGGCGAGGGCCCGTCGTCCGCTTCGGCAGAGGATTCGAGTAGGCGCCCACCGGCGCTTTCCGCGGCGGTCGCGCAGGTGCCGCTCAGTGGCAGCACGGGTGGGACCTGGCACCCGCGGTCAGCGTCAGAAGCGCGATGTACACGAGAACGGTCACGGCCACTCCCACGGCCCAGCGTCGCGCGGGGTGCAGTCCTGCGGCCTTTCGTCGCGGTCGCCCGGAGGGCGGGTCGGGCCGGTCGGGGGGTACTGCGTTGTTCCGCGCGCCCTTCGTGGTCACGGCAGGTTCCTGATCGGGTGCGGGTGCGCCGTCATGTACGGGCGGCGGGGGCGGCGAGGAGCCGCTGTGCCCAGGCGAAGGCCGTCAGGGCGGCCTCGTCGTCCCATCCCGCGGTGGACGTGCCCGCAGCGCCCCATCCTGTGGCCCTGACCGGACGCGAGACGATCACGTCGAGTCCCCCGGCGCTCGCCCGCAGCGCGGACATGGTCACGGCGGCCTCTGTGTGCAGTCCGGCGACGACCGGCTTCGTGCGCCCGGTTGCCGCGACGGCGTCCACCACGCGGCGGTCGTCCCAGGGGCTGATGGGGTGCCTCTGTATCGGCCGCTGGTGGACGACGGCGTCCGGGAGGGGTTGCAGGAGGGCGCCCTTGTGCTCCTCCACGACGGTGGTGAGGACTGTCGGGACGTGGTGTTCCCCGGCCGCTCCGGCCAGCCCCAGGGCGTTGTCGGACACCGTGGTCGCGTCGTGGCTGTGCAGGTATGGGAGGGGCTGGTGGTCGATCAGCGGCGGGACGCGCTCGTCGGGCGTCGGCAGGCTGGCGAGAGCGCTCGTCGGCGACGTGCTCATGGCATCTCCTCGGGCGGGCAGGGGGGTTTTCGCGCCCATGAAGATGACACATCAACATCTATTGATATGTCAACTATGGATCCTGGCCGACCGGGGGTGAGGTGATGCCGGAACTCTTGCATAATTTCGAAAACGTCTTGACGTATCGAAAACCTTGCCGGATGTTTGGGCAGACGGCACCGGCCGAACCCGACGACCAGGCACCGTCCGACACCGGTCACGGTCCGGAGTGCCCCACACGGCCGACCCGACCGCATGCTTCGCATCTGTGAGGAGACCCATGAGTACGTCGCCGAAGATCGGTCTTGAAGCCCTGCTGACGCCCGAGGAGAGCGTTCTGCTGCTGATCGACCACCAGCCGTACCAGTTCGCCAACCTGCATAGCCACGAGCCGGCCCTCATCGCCAACAACGTCGTCGGCCTGGCCAAGGCCGCCAAGGGCTACGGCGTCCCGACAATCCTGACCACGGTCATGGAGGAGCGCGGCGGCAATCTGATACAGCCGCTCCAGGACGTCTTTCCTGACCAGAAGCCGATCAACAGGACGTTCATCAACACCTGGGAGGACCAGCGTGTCGTGGACGCCGTGAAGGCCACCGGACGCAAGAAGCTGATCATCGCCGGCCTGTGGACGGAGATCTGCGTGGCCATGCCCGCCCTCCACTCGGCCGCGGAGGGATTCCAGGTCTACGCCGTCACCGACGCCTCCGGCGGCGTGTCGACCGAGGCCCACGACATGGCCGTACAGCGCATGGCCCAGGCCGGGGTCGTCCCGATCACCTGGCTGGCCGTCACGGGCGAGTGGCAGCGTGACTGGGCCCGGACGGACATCATCAAGATCGAGGATCAGCTGGCGTCACTGGGGCATGCCGGAGCCACCGGCATCGTGACCACGTGGGAGTTCCAGCTCCTCAACACCCCGGTGCCCGACACGACCGGGGCGTGAGAGCGCACCGACGGTGAGGGTCGGCAAGCGCGGCGCCAACGGGTTTCGGGTGTGCCGACCCTCGGCCTTTCACGTCGTGTGTCGCTACCTCCGCTCCACAGGCACTCGCAGGGGAGCGCGGAACGACAGCAGGCCCAGCACGGGCGAGTCCGCCGCGCCCGCCGCCTGCCGTATCCGCGGCAGGCGGCGGGCCGCCGCCCGGAGGGCCACCGCCGCCTCCGTACGGGCCAGGGACGCGCCCGGGCAGCGATGGCGGCCGACGCCGAAGGCCAGGTGGTGGCGGATGTTCTCGCGGTGCGGGCACATCCGTTCCGGCTCCGGGAAGACCTCCGGGTCGGAACCGGTGCCCATGAGCATGAGCAGCAGCTGTGCGCCCGCCGGCAGGCGCACCCCGGCCAGTTCCGTGGCCCGCGCGGCGACCCTGCGCCAGGTGGTCACCGGCGGCTCGCGCCTGAGGACCTCTTCCACCCAGGCCTCGGCCGGACCCGCCTCTCCCGCCACGCGCGCCCACATGCCGGGCTCGGTCAGCGCCCGGCGCAGCACGGTGGCGATGAGCTGCCCGGTGGTGGACTGACCGGCGATGAAGACGAAGAAGCACATGCCGACCGCGGTCTCGACGTCCAGCGGGCTGCCGTCGGGCAGGCGATGGCGGGCCAGCGCCCCGATGAACGAGTCGGCGGGGGCCGAACCGTCGCGCACGGTCTCGGTGAGCCACTGATGGAAGGCCACGACGAGCTCCGCGAGCTCTCGTTGCCGTTCCGGTGCGGGCCTGCCCCAGAACAGCTCCAGCGAGGCGTCGCTCCAGCGGATGAGCGTGGCCGGGTCGACGCCCTGTATGTCGAGCAGCTCCATCAGCACTCTGCAGGGGAGCACCTGGGCGAACGAGGCGAACAGGTCGCCGCGGCCGGACGAGTCGAGCTGGGACCGCACCGGCTGGAGCAACTCGTCGGCGATCCGCTCGATCACCGGTACGGCGGCCGCGACGCGCTCCGCGTTGAAGAACCGGGTGACCAGTCGGCGCAGGCCGGGATGGCTCGGGGTGCCGTTGTTGGCGAGCGCGGGAGGCAGCGTGAAGCCGCCCCGGACGAGGACCCGCAGCACGGGGACGGGCAGCGGGGTGACGGCGTTCTGGGCGTTGTCGGGGAGGAAGACACCCGGCTCCAGGAGCACCTGCCGCACGTCCTGGTGCCGGCTGACCAGCCACAGCCCCGTGCCGGGGTCGTGGTGCACCGGCGACTCGGACCGCAGCAGGTCCAGCCAGGGGTACGGGTCCTGGACGAACGGGGCGCCGAACAGGTCGAGCAGACCGAGAGGATCACGGGGGTCGGCAGATCCGGGGCCGGCCGCCGCGGCGGCCCCCGCCGCTCCGCCGCGGAGTGCGGGTACATCCAGAACCGGGAAGATCACGGCCGGACGCTAACACGGGGTCGGCGCAGCTCAGGACCTATGTGTGCGGCATCACCAGGCCATCAGGGCGAAAACGGGATGCCGGGCCCGGTGGTACCGGACCCGGCATCAGGACAGACCGCGTCAGACGGTGACGGTCGCCGCACGCAGCGGGGCCAGGGCCCCACTCCAGGCCACGACCTGGTCGAGCAGGGTGCCCAGGGCGCCCACGTTGTAGTCGCCGGGCTTGAAGACGCTGAAGTTCTCGAACTCCGTCATCAGCGACAGCGCCACCTGCTGGCGCACGTCGGCCATCTGGAGCTCGCCGGCGACCAGGCGCAGGTGCTCCACGGCCCGGGCGCCGCCGACGCCGCCGTAGGACACGAAGCCGGCCGCCTTGTTGTTCCACTCGTTGTAGAGGTAGTCGATGGCGTTCTTCAGCACGCCGGAGGTGCTGTGGTTGTACTCCGGGGTGACGAAGACGAAGCCGTCGAAGGAGGCGATCTTCTCCGCCCACTTCTTGGTGTGCTCGCCCTGGTACTGGCCCATCGACGGGGGAAGCGGCTCGTCCAGGTGCGGCAGCGGGTAGTCCCGGAGGTCGACGAGCTCGAACTCGGCGTCACCGCGCCGAGCGGCAATGTCGTAGACCCACTTGGCGACCTGCTCGCCGTTGCGGTTGGGGCGGGTGCTGCCGAGGATGATGCCGATCCTGGTCATCGATTTCCTTAGTCGGGTGGATGGTTGTGCTGTCCTGAACGGATGTTCAGGAAGTGTGGGGAAGGTGCTGGGCCGGGATGACGCCGAGGCGGCCCGCCTGGTAGTCCTCGAAGGCCTGCTGCACCTCTTTGGCGGTGTTCATCACGAACGGGCCGTACTGGACGACCGGTTCGCGGAGGGGCAGACCGCCCAGCACGAACAGCTCCAGCTTGGGTGCGCGGGACTCCTGGACGCGGTCGGCCGTCAGCCGCAGTGCGTCACCTTCGCCGAACACGGCGAGCCGGCCCTCCTGGAACGGACGGGCCTCGGCGCCGATCGTGCCGTGGCCCGCGAGGGCGTAGACCAGCGCGTTGTAGTCGGGGTTCCACGGCAGGTCGACCTGGGCGCCGGGCTCGAGGGTGAGGTGGGCGACGGTGATCGGGGTGTGGGTCACGCCGGGGCCGGTGTGCCCCGCGATGTCCCCGGCGATCACCCGGATCAGCGCGCCGCCGTCGGGGGTGGTGAGCAGTCCGGTGTGCTTGCCGCGGATGTCCTGGTAGCGCGGCGGGCTCATCTTCTTCGCCCGGGGCAGGTTGACCCACAGCTGCACGCCGTGCAGGACCCCGCCGTTCCTGACCAGCTGCTCCGGCGGCTGCTCGATGTGCAGGATGCCGGCTCCCGCGGTCATCCACTGGGTGTCGCCGTCGCTGAGCCTTCCGCCGCCGCCGTTGGAGTCCTGGTGCTCCACGGCGCCGTCGATGAGGTAGGTGACGGTCTCGAAGCCGCGGTGCGGATGCCAGGGCGTGCCCATGGGTTCGCCCGGCGCCATCTCGACCTCGCCGAGATGGTCCATGTGCACGAACGGGTCGAGTTCCGGCAACGTCACACCGGCGAAGGCTCGGCGCACGGGGAAACCCTCGCCCTCGAAGCCCCGCTCGGCCTTCGCCAGGCGGCGGACGGGCCGGTAGCGGGTCGCGGTCGGATCCGGCTCCGGCAGTCGCGGCAGGACGAGTACGTCGTCCACGGTGATCGCGGGCATGGGTCTCTCCGTTTCTCGCGGTTGCCGTCAGAAGGAGTGCGGACCGAAGCGGCCCCAGGCCTCGAACACGGCCAGGGCGAGCAGAACCACGGGGACGGCGATGCTCTGGTACTCCTTGCGCCGGCCGTGCTCGATCGCGGCGCCGATCATGACCAGCGCCAGGCCGGTGGCGGCCAGGGGGACGAAGAATGTGGCGACGTCCACCGCGGGCGGCAGCAGCAGGCCGATGGCGCCCAGGACCTCCGCGGTACCGATGAACCTGATCATCCCGGGCGAGAAGTCCTCGGCCCAGGCCATGTTCGGTCCCGAGGCGAGGATCTTCTCCTTCGACTGGGTGAGCTTCATGGCGCCGGCGCCGAGGAAGACGAGGGAGAGCAGGGCCGCGACGACCCACAGGGCGACGTTCATGGGATACCTCTTCGAGAGCTGGGTGTACGGACCCGTCGGGGGCAGGCCTCACAGGGTTACTTGATGTGTCATCCAAATTAGCGTGAGACTAGATGACGTGGCAACCGACGGGTCGAGGGTGGTGCCGGCGGGCCCGGAGGCGCGGCGCGGACAGTCAGGGCAGGACAGGACGTGCCGCGCCCCCGGAGCAATGGCGGGCTCCCATCAAAAGAGGGCAGTCCGGAGGGGTGTGCTTGGTGAACTGTCAACCACGTCTACACTTTCCGCATGGAGGAAAACGTGCGTTGGTTGACGGCGGAGGAGCAGCATGCTTGGCGGAGCTTCGTCCGGCTGCACGAGAAGCTCGGAGGTCGCCTGTCGCGCTTGCTCCAGACGGAGTCGAGTCTGTCGGCCGCCGACTTCGCGGTGCTCGTCAATCTGACGGACGTGCCGGAGGGGCGGCAGCGTTATCAGGATCTGGCTCGTGCCCTGGAGTGGGAGAAGAGTCGGATGTCCCATCACATCGCGCGGATGGCCGGACGGGGTCTGGTCGTCCGGGAGGAGTGCCTCGAGGACGCGCGGGGTGCCTTCGTGGTGGTCACGGAGCAAGGGCGCGCGGCGATCGAGGCGGCGGCTCCGCTCCATGTGGAGGCCGTGCGGGCGTTGTTCCTCGACCATGTCACTCCTTCGGAGCTGCGCACGCTGGGCCAGATCTCCGAGCGGGTGGTCAAGAAACTGGACGAGGACGCGTCCTGATCTGACGACCTGACCGCGCGAGCGGCCGACCTTTTTCCGGGCTGCACCCCGAACTCTAGGAGTGCACGGTTGACGCGTCAACGCCCGGGACGGCCGCTCGGGGTGTCGACCGTCAGGTCGGGCGGCTCACATCCCTGGTGGTAGGTGATGAGTCAACAAGCGGGTATTCTCGTTGTATGACTCAACAACCGAAATGGCTCACCCCGGAGGAGCAGGGCGCCTGGCGCGGTGTGGTCCGTATGTACGAGAAGCTGGCCGGTCGACTCTCCCGCCATCTGCAGCAGGACGCCAATCTGTCCCCGGCCGACTTCGCCGTGCTCGTCGACCTCAGCGAGGCTCCGGGTGGCCGCATGCGTCACGTGGATCTGTCGAAGTGCCTGGAATGGGAAAAGAGCAGGATGTCCCATCAGATCACCCGTATGGCGAAGCGGGGACTGGTAACTCGGCAGGAGTGTCCGGAGGACGGACGCGGTGCCTTCGTGGTCATCACCCCTCAGGGAATGGAGACGATCAAGGCGGCTGCGCCACGTCATGTGGAGGTCGTCCGTGAGCTGTTCGTCGACCTCCTGACGCCGGAGGAGCTCCGTCAGTTCGCCCTGGTGGCCAACCGGGTCATCGAGCAGGTCGAGGGCGCCCCCTCTCCGTAACCGGAATAGCGACCGGTAGTGCTTCGTTGTGACGTATTAGTTGATGTATCAACCTCAGAGGAGGGGTGAAGGCGATGCAGTTCGGCATCTTCACCATCGGCGATCTGGCCTCCGATCCCACGACGGGGCGCGCCCCGAGCGAGCATGAGCGCATCAAGGCCATGGTCGCCCTCGCGCAGAAGGCCGAGGAGGTCGGTCTCGACGTCTTCGCGACCGGCGAGCACCACAACCGGCCGTTCGTGCCGTCGTCGCCGACCACGATGCTCGGCTACGTCGCCGCGCGCACCGAGCGGATCATGCTGTCCACGGCGACCACCCTGATCACCACCAACGACCCGGTGAAGATCGCCGAGGACTACGCGATGCTGCAGCACCTGGCCGACGGCCGGGTGGACCTGATGATGGGCCGCGGCAACACCGGGCCCGTCTACCCCTGGTTCGGCAAGGACATCCGCGACGGCATCAACCTCGCCATCGAGAACTACGCCCTGCTGCGCCGACTGTGGCGCGAGGATGTCGTCGACTGGGAGGGCCGCTACCGCACGCCGCTGCAGGGCTTCACCTCCACGCCGCGGCCTCTGGACGACGTACCGCCGTTCGTCTGGCACGGCTCCATCCGGTCCCCGGAGATCGCCGAACAGGCGGCGTACTACGGCGACGGTTTCTTCCACAACAACATCTTCTGGCCCAAGGAGCACACCCAGCGGATGATCGAGCTGTACCGCGAGCGGTACGCCCACTACGGGCACGGCACGGCCGAGCAGGCCATCGTCGGGCTCGGCGGGCACGTCTACATGCGGCACAACTCGCAGGACGCCGTCCGTGAGTTCCGCCCGGTATTCGACCGGTCGCCCGTGATGGGCGGCGGCGTCTCCCTGGAGGAGTACATGCGGCAGACCCCGCTGACCGTCGGCACCCCCGAGCAGGTCATCGAGAAGACGCTCACCTTCCGCGAGTACGCCGGCGACTACCAGCGCCAGCTGTTCATCGTGGACGGCGGCGGCCTGTCGCTGAAGACCGCGCTGGAGCAGCTGGACATGCTGGGCGAGGAGGTCGTTCCGGTCCTGCGCGAGGAGTTCGCGAAGAACCGGTCGGCCGGTGTGCCCGACGCACCCACCCACGCCTCGCTGCTCGCGGCCCGCGACTCCGGCCGCGCCCAGACCGCCGACCCGGTGGCCTGAGACCGAACGACGAAGGGCAGGAAGGGACCTGACCATGAACCCCCTGAAGCTGGTGTTCGTCTCGGCGGGCCTGAGCCTGCCCTCCTCCACCCGGTTGCTCGCCGACCGTCTCGCGGACGCCACCCGCGAGAGCCTGGCGGACGCGGGTCGCGAGGTGGACGTCCAGGTGCTGGAGCTGCGCGACCTGGCCACGGACATCGCCCATCACTTGGTCAACGGCTTCCCGGGTCCGCTCTGCGCGGTGCGCTGGAGGCCGTCGAGAAGGCGGACGGCGTCATCGCCGTCACGCCTGGGTCGTGCCGGAGGCGCGCCAATGGATTCAGCTCGGCGTCGTACAGCGGGTTGTTCAAGTCGTTTTTCGACCTGCTCGACAACACCGCGCTCGTCGGCAAGCCCGTGCTGATCGGCGCCACCGGTGGCAGTTCCCGGCACTCGCTCGTCCTGGAGTACGCTCCCCCACGCTCGAATTCGCTCGCGCGGGGGCACCCCCACCGTCCGCTGTTCGCGTACCTCCGCGCGGTCGTCGTACCCACCGGCGTGTACGGAGCGTCCGAGGACTGGGGCGCGGGCGGTGACGGCCGTACCGACGCTCTCGCCCATAGGGTCCGCCGGGCCGCTGATGAGCCGGCCGGACTCATGGGTGGCCGACCCGCCGTGGCCGAGCCCACCGAGACCGTCGTGCCGTTCGAACAGCAGCTGGCCGCACTCCGGTCGGCGTGAAGACACGTGTCACCCACGCGAGAGCCCGAAGGAGGGCGGAGGACCCATGACTGACAACTTCAACACCTACCCGTCGTACGACGGGGTGGCGCCCGACCGGTGGGCCAGTGCGCTGCACCTGTTCGACAACGGCGCCGGAGGGCCGCGCGAGGAGAGCACCGTCGAGCGCTGGGAGCGGGCTCAGCTGCTCTTCGGCGCCACGGACTACATCGGCGCCGCCAAGCTGCTGGCCGTCGTCGTGGAGGAGGCGCCGGAACAGAACGGCCCCCGGCTGCTGCTGGCGCGCGCCTACTACCACTCCGCCCAACTGGGCCGTGCGGAGCAGCAGTTGCGCGAGATCATCGAGCGTGACCCGGTGGAGCACTACGCCCACCTGATGCTGGGGCGCACCCTGGAGCGCCAGGGGCGGCGGGACGAGGCGGGCCCCTGGCTCCGCCTGGCCGCGGCGTTCGCGGGTGAGTTCCCGGACGAAGGCTGAGCGGGCGGGGGCGAGCAGAGAGAGGCGGGCGCGGGTTCCAACCGGTGCCCGCCTCTCTCGTGTCCGTCGTGATCCCGGAACGCGGGGTGGGGTGGGGGTGACGGCCGACACACTGAGGCACGCCTATTTCAAGTTGACACATCAACAGTGCAGGTTCAGGATGGAGTCGTTGATGCATCAACGATCTAGATGCGTCCCGAGCTGATCAGGAGGCTGCCGTGAACCCACCCACCACCGTGAGGGACGGCGTGTCCCCGTCGCAGGGCACACCGGTGCGGCAGTTCGGCGCCGTCATACCGCTGTGGCGCGCGGCCGAGACCCACGGCCTGAACCCCACTCCGGCGCGCTGCGCATCGGACGGCCACGGCGCAGCCGTCCTCGTGGGCGGAGCGACCCGGTGAGTTCCGTGACCGTCTGCGCGGCACGCAGGCTCAACGTGCCACGGAAGATCGGACGCGGCGCGGTGGCCGTGGCGTCGACCGTGGTCGTGTACGTCGTCATCCTGCTGGCCGCGGGTGCGGCGGCCGTCTTCGGCGCCGGTCTGATGACATCCGGCGCCGAGCGCCTCGGCCCCGAGGCTTCCGCCCTGGCGGACAGTGTTTCGGCGTTCGGGCAGGACGCGGCGCAGGTACTCGACCGGATCCACACCCTGGCCCCCTGGCCGCTGATGGCGCTGACCCTGGCCTGGCTGGCCCATCGGAACCAGGCCCGCTACGCACGCACCGCCTTCGCACTGCTGCTGTCCGGTGCGGCCGGACTCGCCGCCTTCGTCTCGTCCCACGGCTTCCCCGAGAGCCAGACCTCCCTCCTGCGCGACTACCTGGCGCTGCCCGGAGTCGTAGCGAGCTGGTACGTGCTGATGGCCCTCGCGGTGGCCACCACCGTGGCCCGGCCCCGCGTACGGGCCACCGTGCTGCTGGTCGCACTGTCCGCGGTCGCGTGGGAGGTGCTGTCCACGGACCGCCATCTACTTGCCGCACTGCTGGCCGTGGCCACGCCGGCCGTGGCCTGGTTCGTCGCGGGCGTCCCGGCCCGGGACGGTTCCCGACGCGGCACGGCCGTGCGCGCCGCACAGGCCGAAGCACCGGAGGCGGAGGTCGTTCCGCTCCCGTCCCGCGCCGAGGCGCCGGGGCCGTGGGCCGGAGCAGCGCCTGTGTCCGTACGGCGGGCGGGCTGAACACCATGAACGTCGACGCCCTGCTCGAAGCCGCCGGATGGTGGTCGTACCTGGTGGTGTTCGCCGTGACGGCGGCTGAGACCAGCGCCTTCGTCGGCCTGCTGGTGCCCGGCGAGGCGGCCATTCTCTTCGCGTCCGCGCTCGCGGGCCACGGAGAGCTGAACGTGCTGCTGCTCGCCGCCGTCGTGGTGGCCGGGGGCATGACCGGTGACAGTCTCGGCCATGCCCTGGGACGCCGGTGCAAGCGCCGCCCGAACGCACGGATGGCGCGCCATGCCCGGCCGGACAACCGGATCGGCAGGGCGCAGGCGTTCCTGCTGCGTCATGGCGGCACGGCGGTGATCACGGGCCGGTTCATCGGTTTCGTGCGGACCTTCCTGCCCTTCGCCGCCGGCGCTTCCGGAATGCCGTACCGCCGCTTCCTCCTCTACAGCACGGTCGCGTCCGTCATCTGGGGCATCGGCAACGTGCTGCTCGGCTATTTCGCCGGCGCGGCCGTCATCGACCTCCTCCACTCGGTCGGGCTGATCGCGCTCGCCGCGGGCGCCGCCGCGGTGCTCACGGTTTTCACCGTTGTACGGATCCACACCCGCCGTCGCCGTATCGAGCGGACCCGCTCCACGGTGGTCGCGGTCGGTGCGGAGATCCGGGTTCCCGCCCAGGAACCGCCGCACATGCTCACGTATGCGAAGGAAGGCTGACCCATGGGATTCGAGGGTGCGGAGCTGGCGGTCGTGCCGCTGGACAGCGAACGGGCCGAGGACACGACCGTCACCGGCGCCAAGGCCGCGAATCTGGCGCGTGCCGCCGTGGCGGGTCTGCCGACGCTGCCGGGATTCGTGCTGGTGCCCACCGAGCTGGCGCCCGGGGCGCCGACCGGCGACGCGGCGGTGCTCGCCGCGTGGCGGGACCTGGCGGGACCGGAAGGACAGGAGCGGCCGCTCGTCGTGCGTTCCTCCTCCGCGCACGAGGACACCGAGGACTCCTCGATGGCCGGACGCTTCGAGTCGGTGCTGGACGTGCGGGGCTGGGAGGACTTCACCACCGCCGTGCAGACCGTGCTCGACTCCGCCCGCAGAGTACGACCCCTGCGGCCGCCGGAGGACGCCCCGCCCGGTGACGGGATGGCGGTGCTGGTGCAGCCGATGCTCACCGCGGCCACCGGCGGAGTGATGTTCGGCGCCGACCCCGTCGAGGGCCGCACCGACCGGATCCTGGTGAGCGCGGTGCGCGGGGGACCGGACCAGCTGGTCGACGGAAGCACCCAGGGCGTGCGCTACCAGCTGACGCGTATGGCCCGGCTGGTGCGCATCGAGCCGGCCGAAGCCCGCGGCGACCGGACGCTGTCGCACCGGCAGCAGGTGCGGCTGGTGGCGCTGGCCAAGAAGGCCGAGCGGGTGTTCGGCGGCCCGCAGGACATGGAGTTCGGGTTCGACGCCGACGGACAGCTCTGGCTCTTCCAGGCCCGGCCGATCACCGCTATGGCCGCCCGGCCCGCCCGCGGCGCCCGGCTGCTGGGTCCCGGCCCGGTCGCCGAGACGCTGCCCGGAGTCCTCCAGCCGCTGGAGGAGGACCTGTGGGTCGCCCCGATGTCCCACGGCCTCACCCGGGCCCTCGACATCGCGGGCGCCGCTTCCCGCCGCCGGCTGCGCAAGCTGCCCCTCGTCACCACCGTGCAGGGCCGCGCCGCCGCTGATCTGAGGCTGCTGGGCGCCGTACCCTCCGCGCACCCGGTACTGGACTTCATCAACCCCGCCCCCGGCGCCCGCCGGGCCGGAGCGGCCTGGCGCGTGGGCCGGCTGCGCTCCGCGCTGCCGCTGCTGGCGATCGATCTGATGGCGGACGTCGACCAGGCGCTCGCCGACTTCCCGCCGCCCGAGGAGATGCTCAGCGGCCAGATGCTCGAAGCCGTCGCATGGGGGCGGCAGGTGCTGTCCGCCCTGCACGCGCAGGAGTCCCTGGCAGGCGCCCTGCTGGGTCCGGGCACCGGCGCCACCGCCGCGGGGGAGGCACTGGCCGAGCTTGCGGAAGGCCGCACCCGCGGCCTGAGCGACGTCGAACTGATCGAGCGCCACCCCGTGCTACTGGCTCTGCTGCCGCCCACCCTCGGAGAGCGTGCCCCGCTCCCCGCGACCACCGGGTGGACCACAGTGCCGCGCGGCGTCGGAGCCCTGCCGGTGCGGGAGGGGCTGCGGCTGCGCATCCGCTGGGTGCAGGAGATGCAGGCCCAGATGGTGCGGGAGATGGGGCACCGGATGGGACCTGGCGAGTGCACCCTCGGACTGTCCCGTCTGGTGCTGCTGCGCTGGGACGAGCTGGTCAAGGCGGCGGACGGCGAAGGACTGCCGGCCGATCTCACCGAGCGGCCGCCCCGTCCCGACACCGGCCCGCTGCCCGCCGCGTTCCGCCTCGCCGACGGCCGCCCCGTCGCCCAGCTCCCGCCCGGGCACCGGACCTCGGGCGAGGGCCAGGGAGCGGGCGGTGGCTTCGGTACCGGCACGGCCTGGGACGGACACGGTGGACGCCCCGAGCACGCCGTCCTGGTGGTCCGCTCCCTCGACCCCGCCCTGGCCCCACTGCTGCCGGGCCTGGCCGGACTGGTCGCGGAGACCGGCAGCGCGCTGTCCCACCTGGCCGTGCTCGCCCGTGAATACCGGGTGCCCACGGCGGTCGGCGTTCCCGGAGCGGTCGACCGCTACCCGGTCGGCACCTCCCTCAGCGTCGACGGCGGCACCGGCGCGGTCGCCAAGGCCGACATGGATGACGCGGACGACCACACCACCGACACGGCTCCCCGAGCCACCACGACACGAAAGGAGCCGGCGGCATGAAGGCCATCAGACTGGTCGGCTACACCTTCGGCGGTCTGTCCGCCGTCTACGCCGGCTACTACACCGTCCTCTACCTGACCCGCTGGGAGTGGCAGCGCGCCCTGATCTCCGCCGCCCTGCTCCTGATCGTCGAGGTCTTCCTCGCCACCGTCCTGCTGCTCACCCGCTTCTCCCGGCTGGAGGAGCGGCTGGAGCAGTCGGACGCCCGCATCGAGGATGTACGCAAGCGGCTCGAACAGACCCGGGCCCCGGCGCCGAACCGCTTCAACTGGCTGTCCTCCGTGAACCGTACGGAGCTGAACGGGGCCCAGCGCACCTTCGTCTTCGTGCCCGTGCTGATGGTGGCCGGCGCGGCCCTGTCGGGTCTCGCCCTGGTCATCCAGAAAGTGGCCGGTGCCACCGCACGGCCCGGTGCGGAGCGCCGTCTGGCCGGACGGCTGGCGGCACTGGCCGCGCCGCCGGTCGCCGGTAGTACGGCCCGACTGGAGGCCCAGCCGGCCGTCCCGCCCGCGCGAACCGGACGGAAGGTGATCGCCGTCGTGACGGCCGTGGCCGCCCTGGCGATGGTGCCGGTGCTGTGGACTGCCCTGGCCGACGCCACCCAGACGCGAGCCGAGAAGGCCCCCGCTTCGGCGAGCACCACCATGGTCTTCCGCGTCGAGACCCGCGGCGACGAGAGCGCGCAGGCGGTCCAACTGGCGGCGCAGGACCTGTGGGAGACCTGCCGCCGCTCCACCGCCGCCGAGAACGGCAACGCCACACTGAACCACATGAGGGACGGCGTCTACGCGGGCGTCGTCCGCCCGGCGCTCCCGCCGCACGACGTGATGCGGCTGCGCGGCTGCATCGAGGACGCGAGCACCAACCGCACCAGCGCGGTCGTCGTGGGGGAGGGGCAGGCCGAGTACCGGGGCTGAGCCGGGTATCGGCTACGGCGAGGGTAGGGCCTGCTCGGCCCAGATGGTCTTGCCCTCGTGGGTGTAACGGGTGCCCCAGCGCTGGGTGAGCTCGGCGACCATGTACAGGCCGCGGCCCCCTTCGTCGTAGACGCGGGCGCGGCGTAGGTGGGGGCTGGTGCTGCTGCCGTCGGAGACCTCGCAGACGAGTGTCTCGTTCTTGATCAGCGTGAGGCGAATGGGGCCGCTGCCGTACCGGATGGCGTTGGTGACCAGTTCGCTGACGATCAGTTCCGTGATGAAGGCGGCCTCGTCGAGGCCCCAGGAGGTCAGCCGGTCGGAGGCGCGTCGGCGGGTCTCGGCGACGGCCGCGGGATCGACCCGGACGTCCCAGGAGGCGACATGGTCGTCGTCGAGGATGCGGGTGCGCGCCAGCAACAGGGCGATGTCGTCGGCCTGCTGCTCGGGCCGCAACGCATCCAGCACGGTGTCGCACAGCGTTTCCAGCGAGTCGGCGGGCCGGGCGAGAGCGCCGCGGAGGGCCGCGAGACCTTCGTCGATGTCCTGGTCGCGGCCTGTGACGAGGCCGTCGGTGAACAGGACGAGCACACTGCCCTCGGGCAGGGTGAGCTCCGTCGCCTCGAACGGCAGACTGCCGAGACCCAGCGGGGGACCGGAGGGCAGCTCGACGACGGTTCCGGTGCCGTCCGGGTGGACCACCACCGGCGCGGGATGGCCCGCCCGGGACATCGCGCAGGTGCCGGAGAGCGGGTCGTAGACGGCGTACAGGCACGTGGCTCCGAGGTCCCCCGGGATCTCACCCGCGGGGTCCGTGGCTTGTTCGTCGTTGGCGTGGGTGACGATGTCGTCGAGGTGGGTGAGGAGCTCGTCGGGAGGCAGGTCGATGTCCGCGAGGGTCCGCACGGCGGTGCGGAGCCTGCCCATGGTGGCCGAGGCGTTGATGCCGTGGCCGACGACGTCGCCGACGACCAGGCCGATCCGTGCCCCGGGCAGGGAGATCACGTCGAACCAGTCGCCGCCGGCCTGGGTGGTGCCGCCCGCGGGCAGATAGCGGGCGGCGGTCTCGGCGGCCGGGTGTGCGGCCAGGCCGTGGGGGAGCAGGGCGCGCTGCAGGGCCAGGGCGATGCCGCGTTCGCGGGTGAACCGGCGGGAGTTGTCCAGGCAGATCGCCGCGCGTGCCACCAGGTCCTCGGTGACGGTGAGATCGTCGGGGCCGAAGGGGTCCCGGGTGGCACCGCAGCGGAGGAAAAGCGCCGCGCCGAGGGTGGTGCCACGGGCGCGGATGGGCACCGCGATCAGTGAGTGCGCGCCGCTCGCCCCGGCCTGTGCCGCCTGGGCGGGGTCGTCGGCGAACCAGCGGGCGATCTCGGGGTCGGTGATGTGGTGCAGTTGCGCCTGGCCGGTGGTGAGGCACCGGGTGAGGGGCGAGGAGACCGGATGCCGGGTGAGTTCGCCCGGGGCCGGTGCCTCCCAGACGACGGGAAACGCCGTCCGGAGCGCGGCCCGGCGCACCTGGACGGGCCCGGTGAGGACGGGAGCGGGCAGGTCACCCTGGGACACGGGGTCGAGCAGGTCGACCGCGGCGATGTCGGCGAACCGCGGCACGGCGACCTCGGTCAGCTCGCGGGCGGTCCCGGCCACGTTGAGGCTGGCTCCGATGCGGGTGCGGGCCTCGCTCAGCAGTGCCAGCCGCTCCCGGGAGTCGTACTGCTGGGAGTAGTCGGACGCGGCCACGCCGACACCCTGGGTCCGGCCGTCCGCGTCTTTGAGCGGGTAGATGTCCACGGCCCACGCGTGCGCTTTCGCCTCGCCGGGAGCCCTGACGTAGCGTTCGATGAACTGCGGACTGCCGCTCTCGAGCACCCGGAGGATGCGCTGCTCGAGTTCTGCGAACTCGACGGTCCGCAGTGTCTCGTGGAGAAGCTTCCCGCGAAGCTCGTCCTCGGCATGTCCGCTGGTATGGATCATCTGCTGGTTCATCCGCTGCAGTCGGGCCTGCCGGTCGTAAAGGGCGACGGGGGTCGGGCTCTGGTCGAACCCCCACCCCACCAGGGCGCCGTGACCCGACGGTTCTCCACCCCCCGCCGGGTGCTGTGCCGTCAGCAGAAACCCTGCTTCCCCGTCGGTGTCCAGCAGTGGCCACAGGCGTAGCCGGACGTCCAGCGGGCGTCCGTCGCGGTGCAGCACCGTGTCGTCGGCCGCGAGCAGAAGAGTCATCGGCCTGCCGACCATCTCCCTGGCGGTGTAGCCGAGCAGATCCTGCGCCTTGCTGCTCCAGGAGGTCACCAGGCCGTCCCGGTCGGTCACGGCGACGGGCTCGGACGGCGCCGGACCAGCGTCGGTCCACCGACGAGTGAGCCGGCCGACCACTTTGTCGAATCCGTCCATGGTGCCTTCCCCGGAGCCTCCTGCCACAGGGGCAGGCACCATCCACGATGGTCCCGGGGGAAACGGATGGCAAGACGAGTGGGGCGCAGCCGTGGCTCACCCGGCGGTGGCGCCGGTTCTGCTCTCCGAAATCGCAATCTGCGCTGGACGATCGTAAAGCAAGATGCTTTACGGTCGTATAGTGTGTGCGTGTTACAAGTAATTCGCCTCGCTCGCTTGAGCATGTCTTGAACATGTAAGGAAGGGAAAGCCCATGGCTGCGACACCGGCCAGTGCACGGCCCCATGCCGAGCTCGGGGGAGTGGCCCCCGGCGGCACTGCCCCGACGGCGCACCGGCAGATCATGCGAGTGCTCTCCGGGCTGCTGCTCGGCCAGTTCGCGGCCCTCCTGTCCTCCACCATCGTCTCGAGCGCGCTGCCCGAGATCATCAAGGACCTCGGCGGCGGGCAGAGCGCGTACACCTGGGTCGTGACCGCGGGCCTGCTGGCGATGACGGCCTCGACCCCCCTGTGGGGCAAGCTCGCCGACCTGGTCAGCAAGAAGGCGCTGGTCCAGACGGCTCTGAGTGTCTATATCGCCGGTTCGATCGCCGCCGGGCTGGCGCAGAGTTCCGGGATGCTGATCGGTGCCCGGGTCGTCCAGGGCCTGGGCGCCGGCGGCCTGGCTTCGCTGAGCCAGATCATCCTGGCCGCCATGGTTCCGCCCAGGGAACGCGGTCGCTATTCCGGCTCCCTCGGGGCCACGTTCGCCGTCGCGACCGTGGGCGGCCCGCTGATCGGCGGTGTCATCACCGACACGGCCTGGCTCGGCTGGCGCTGGTGCTTGTACGCCGGCATACCTCTGGCCGTTCTCTCCCTGGTGGTGCTTCAGCGAACGCTGCGGCTGCCGTACAGCAGGCGTGAGGTCAAGGTCGACTGGGGCGGTGCCTCCGTCATCACCACGGCTGTGTCGCTGCTCATGGTCTGGATGACCTTCGCCGGCGAGAAGTACGACTGGCTGTCCGCGCAGACCTGTGTCATGGTCGGCGGCGCGCTCGTGCTCGCGGCGCTCTTCGTGCTCGTCGAGGCGAGGGCAGTCGAACCGATCATGCCGCTGCATCTCTTCCGTAACCGCACCATCACGCTGGCCTCGGTGGCCTCACTCTTCGTCGGTGTCGCGATGTTCTCGGGCACCGTCTTCTTCAGTCAGTACTTCCAACTGGCGCGCGACAAGTCCCCCACCGTGTCGGGCGTGATGACGATCCCCATGGTCGCGGGCCTGTTCCTTGCGTCGAGCGGGTCCGGGCGGCTCATCACCAGGACCGGGAAGTGGAAGGCCTGGCTGGTCGTGGGTGGTGCGCTGCTGACGGCCGGACTCGGGTTGCTGGGGACCATCCGGTACGACACCGCGTACTGGCGAGTCTCGATCTTCATGGCGCTGCTCGGCCTCGGTATCGGCATGTTGATGCAGAACCTGGTCCTGTCCACCCAGAACCAGGTCGCCACAGAGGAACTCGGTGCCACCAGCTCGACTGTCACTTTCTTCCGCTCGCTCGGTGGTGCGGTGGGCGTCGCGGCGCTCGGCTCGGTGATGTCGAGTCGCACCGCCCACCATGCCGGGGACACCCTCGGCACACTTGGCGGGGCGGACCGGGTGGCGGCGGTGGAGGCCACGAGCACCGGCGAGCTGCCCGACATGGATCTGCTGCCTGCGCCAGCGCGCACCTGGATGGAGAGCGCGTACGGGCACGGGATCGCTGACGTCTTCCTGTACGTCGCGCCGCTCGCCTTCATGGCCTTCCTGGCCACGTTGTTCATCAAGGAGGCGCCGTTGCGGAAGGTGGCGGTCATCGCCAAGGCGGCTCCCGTCCGCGTGGTGCGCGGCCGCTCCTGAGGCCTTCCTGCGGGTGAGTCCCGAGGTCGGTCTGAGCCTTACGGTCGTAAGGTAAGTCACTGTACGACCGTAAGGCGTTTGACTTTACGGTCGTACAGTTCTGGGTGTACCTTTCAACTGTCTGATCGGCCAGCAGGTGACCAGCTTCTGGTCATGAAATCCCCTGGTCGAAACGGGTCGGTAGTTCCCCAGCCAGTGAAAAGAGGCGACATCGTGGTGTCGACAGCGAGCAACGTCAGGCTTCCCGAGCGAGTCATCAACTTCGAAGAGGCCCGGGCAAAGCACGGTTCCAGGGCCGAGTTCATGCTGGACATGCTCCAGGTGGGCGACCCTCTGGCCGACGCGGTGATCCTGGAGATCAACGAGCTCGGCAAGGAGGCCAAGCGGCAACTGAACCAGGGCATCGTCCACGGGCTCGACAGCCTGGACAACCCGCCGCCGGCGATCACCGCGTTCCTGACGCAGATCGAGACCATGCCGGAGTGGATCGACCACGAAACCGTGGCCGCGGGCGACGTACCGGATCTCTCGCTTCCCCCGGTGTGGAAGGCGCTGGCCTCGTCCGGGCTCTCGCTGGCCCATGTGTACGCCTCGCCCAGCATCGCCAAGCTGCTCGTCCAGACGGGGCAGCTCACCACCATGGCTGAGCGGCGACTGGTCGAGACCGGGATGTGGAAGAACCAGGCCGTGCTGCCCGGCGCCCTGCTGCGTGGCGCGCCCGGCTACGTGGGTACGGTCCAGGTGCGGCTGCTGCACGCACGGGTGCGTCACACGGCGATGAAGCACGGCTGGGACAGCGCCGAGTGGGGCGTCCCCATCAACCAGACCGACGTCGCGCGCACCTGGTTCGGCTTCACCATCGTGCCGTTCCTGTACTCCCGCGCCTTTGGCATGGTCTTCAGCGAGCAGGAGCAGGCCCAGCACTACCGGTTCTGGTCCTACCTCGCGCACGTGCTCGGCCTGGACGAGCGGTTCCACCTCCACATCCGCAGCGACGTCGCGGCGGAGGAGCTGCTGGATCTGCTGGACTCCACCGTCCGTGAACCCGACGACAACGCCCGTGCGCTGACCGAGGCGATGCTCGAATCCAACGCGACGACCATGTCCGCCGGGCCCCTTGCCATGCTGGACCGGGAGACCGTGCGCGATCTCTTCAACGGTCTGCTCCGCCACGTCCACGGCGACCGGTTCGCCGACGGCCTGCACCTTCCTCACTCGCGGAACGCCGCGCTGCTGCCTCTGCTCGGTGCCGTAAGCGCGCAGTCCTGGCAACTGCAACACCGCACGCCCGAGACCACTGCGGTGGCTCGGGAGGAGTTCACCGCCGTCATCACATCGGTCGTCGCCGAGAGCATGCCGGACCACACCGCCTACCAGGCGCACATCTCGCCGGAAGCCCACGCGGCCTGACCCGGGCCCATCACTCCCTCCCTCAGGAGCAGCCATGACGCACCACTACAACTCCCTGTTCATCGACGGCCAATGGGTCGCGCCCCACTCCACCGACGTCAACACGGTCATCAACGCCACCACCGAGGAGGCCATGGGCCGCACGCCCATCGGTGACGCCGCGGACGTCGACGCCGCCGTCGCCGCCGCGCGCCGCGCCTTCGACGACGGTCGCTGGTCCGACCTGACGCCGGCCGAACGGGCCGACGCCCTGGAGCGGTTCGCCGAGGAGCTGGAGAAGCGCTCCAGCCTCATCGCGGAGACCGTCACCGCCGAGAACGGCATGCCGATCACTCTCTCCGCCGGGGCGAACGGACTGGCCGGCGCGAGCCTGCTGCGCTACAACGCCGGGCTGATCCGCACCCTCCCGCTGGAAGAGGTACGGCCGGGCTTCCTGCCCGGCGAGATCCTGGTCCGGCGCGAGCCTCTGGGTGTGGTGGCCGCCCTGGTGCCGTGGAACTACCCGCAGGCCCTGGCCATGATGAAGGTCGCGCCCGCGCTGGCGGCCGGCTGCACCGTCGTGCTCAAGCCGGCGCTGGAGACCGCTCTGGACGCCAACATCATGGCCGAGGCCGCCGCCGAGGCCGGACTGCCGCCCGGCGTGTTCAACGTCGTGCCCGGCGGAGTGGAGGCGGGCGAGGCCCTGGTGGCCCACCCCGGCGTCGACAAGGTCTCCTTCACCGGCTCCACCGCCACCGGACGCATCATCGGCTCGGTCGCCGGACGGCTGCTGCGCCCCGTCACCCTCGAACTCGGCGGCAAGTCCGCGGCCGTCATCCTCGAAGACGCCGACATCGACACGGCCGTCGCCGACCTGGCCCGGGTGTCGTTCCCCAACAACGGGCAGACCTGCACTGCCAACACCCGCGTCCTCGCCCCCGCCCACCGCTACACCGAGGTTCTCGACGCGATCACCGAGATGGCCCGGTCCATGACCGTCGGCGACCCGCTCGACCCGGGGACCGCCATCGGTCCCGTCGTCTCCGCCCGGCAGCGGGAGCGGATCGAGGGCTACATCACCACCGGTCGCGGCGAGGGCGCCCGGCTGACGACGGGTGGCGGTCGTCCGACCGGCCTGGACCGGGGCTGGTTCCTCGAGCCCACCGTCTTCGGTGACGTCAGCAACGACATGGTCATCGCCCGCGAGGAGGTCTTCGGTCCCGTCATCGCCGTGATCCCCTTCCAGGACGAGGACGAGGCGGTCGCGCTCGCCAACGACTCCGAGTACGGCCTCGCGGGCAGCGTGTGGACCGCCGACACCGAGCGCGGTACGGCACTGGCCCGGCGCATCCGCACCGGCACGGTCGGTATCAACGGCTACCGCATGGACAACGCCGCCCCGTTCGGCGGCTACAAGGCCAGCGGTCTCGGCCGCGAGAACGGCGTCGAGGGCCTGCTGGCGTACTTCCAGGTGAAGTCCGTCCTCCTGCCGACGGCCTAGTGCCTGACTCCCTCTCGCCCGGGCCGGGGATCATGAAAACCTATGCTGGACGACCGTCCAGTGAGCCCCGGTACGAGGGGGTCGACGTAACGAGGAGGAGCCATGTCGGAGGCAAAGGACCAGGAGCAGACGCGGGAGCGGATGCTGCGTCGAGCCCTCGAACTGTTCACGGAGCTCGGCTACGAGGGCGCGTCGATCGGAATGATCGCTTCTGGCATGGGGCTGACGAAGGCGGCGGTCACCTACCACTTCCGTACCAAGGAGGACCTCCTCAACGCGGTGGTGGAGCCCGCCTTCACCGACCTGAACGCGTACTTCGAGAAGTGGGGGCCCGGCCCGCTCAAGCCCGCGCGGCGACGCGCGGCGATCGCGGACTACGTGGCCCTCCTGGTCAAGCACCGCGCTCTCCTCGCGTTCCTGGCCAAGGAAGGCGACCGTCGGGACCCCGAGCCCGTGATGCGCCAGTGGCCACGGGTCGGGGAGCAGTTCGCCCAGCTCATCTGCGGCAACGAGGAAGACCTCAGCGAGCGGCTCTACCTCGCCGCCGCCATCCGGGGCCTTGCCATCGCACCGGTCGGTTTCCCCGAGGTCGGCGACGACGAGCTACGCGAGCACCTGCAGGTGGCCGCCGAGCGCATGCTGGCCCGCCCGCGCCGCCGAACGGCCTGAGCGGCCGGGCGCAGGGCGGGAGCCGACGACTCGGCGGCCAGGAACGCCGTCGAGTCAGAACTCCCTTCTCCGGCACCGAGGTTGCGCACCCGCGCAGCCGTCGGCCGTGATCTCCCGTTGCTCCACGGGACATCGCGTGCTGCCCGGATCCGCCCCGCCCACCCCACCGCTCCGGCCTGGAGGCCTGTTTCCCATGACTCAGACGACAACCGAACGGCCGTCCCGACGGCACGCACGCAGAACGAGCGGACCGTTGATCCCGGTGCTCGCCTTCACCGGGGTCTTCGCCTCGATGATGCAGACCCTGCTGGTCCCGGTCATCAAGGACCTGCCGCATTTGCTGAACACCACGTCCAGCAACGCCAGTTGGGTCCTGACCGCGACGCTGCTCTCCGGAGCCGTAGCCACCCCGATCATGGGCCGTCTCGGCGACCTCTACGGCAAGCGGCGCATGCTCGTCGCCAGCCTGGCCCTCATGGTGGTCGGCGCCCTGATCAGCGCGGTCACCAGCGACCTGACCGTCATGATCGCGGGCCGTACCCTCCAGGGCTTCGCCATGGGCGTGATCCCGCTCGGTATCGGCCTGATGCGCGATCTGCTGCCCCGCGAGCAACTCGGCTCGGCGATGGCCGTGATGAGCTCCTCCATAGGCGTCGGCGGCAGCCTCGTGATGCCCGCCGCCGCCGTGGTCGCCCAACACGCCGACTGGCACACCCTGTTCTACGGCGCGGCCGGCCTCGGCACTGTCTCGATCGGCCTCGTCCTGCTCGCCGTACCCGAGTCCCCGGTCCGGGCCGAGGGCTCCTTCGACCTGCCTGGCGCGCTCGGGCTCTCCCTCGGCCTCCTGCTCTTCCTGCTCCCGATCACCAAGGGCGGCGACTGGGGCTGGACGTCGGGCACCACCCTCGGCTTGTTCGCCGGGTCGGTCGTGGTCCTCGTCCTGTGGGGTGTGCTCGAACTGCGCCGCGAGGCCCCGCTGGTGGACCTGCGGACGACCGCACGCCGTCAGGTGCTGCTCACCAACCTCGGCTCGATCATGGTCGGCGTCGCCTTCTACGTGCAGACGCTCGTCCTGCCCCAGTTGCTTCAGCTGCCCACCGCGACCGGCTACGGACTGGGCCAGTCCATGGTCGTCGCGGGCCTGTGCATGGCCCCGATGGGCGTGATGATGATGTTCATGACCCCCGTCTACGCCCGGGTGTCGGCCAAGTACGGCCCGACGGCCACCCTCGTGCTGGGCCTGCTGGTCATCGCGATCGGCTACGGCGCCGGGACCGGTCTGATGAGCGCCGTCTGGCAGACGCTCGTCATCTCGACGGTTCTCGGCGCTGGGATCGGCCTCGCCTACGCCTCCCTGCCCGCGCTGATCACCGGCGCGGTCGACCCCTCGGAGACGGGTGCGGCCAACGGCCTCAACACCCTCATGCGGTCCATCGGCACGTCACTGTCCAGCGCCGTCATCGGCACGGTCCTGGCCAACACCGCGGACACAGCGGGTGGTGTGGAGATTCCGACCATGCACGGCTTCCGCCTCTCGTTCCTGATCGCCACCGCCGCCATGGCCGTCGGACTGGTCCTGGCCCTCTTTCTGCCACGGCAGCGCCCCATGTCCCGGGCCCACGGCGGCTGACCGTTCCCCGATCCGTGGCGTGGTCGCTCAAGCGGGTTGCGTCGCGGCTCGCGTGAGACTGGCCTCGATCCGGCCCAGCACCGCGAGAACCTCGGCCTGCTCCTCGGGGGGCAGATCGGAGACGACGCTCGCCTCGAGCTCGAGCCACGCGCTCTCCACCTCGCGCCGGAGGGCGTTGCCGGCGGCCGTGGGTTCGACGATGGTGGCCCGCTTGTCGGTCGGGGAGGGCTGGCGGCGTACGAAGCCCGCGTGCTCAAGACGCTGAATGGTGCGGGTCATGGTGGCGGCGTCCGAGCCGAGGAGACGGACGAGGTCCGTCTGCCGCTGGGGACCGCGCTCCCACAGCTGCATCATGACAAGCTCCTGGCTGGGGTGCAGGCCGACGCGGCGCAGTAGCTGCCCGGCGAGCATGTGGTGCACTCGGGCCACACGGAAGATCGCGTGACTGAGCCGCCCGGCCGCGACGGAGGGCGGCAGCGGCAACGGGCCGTCCGCCGACGCCTTGCCGTGTGCTGTGATCGAGCCGCTGGCGTCCGTGTTCTCCGGCTGGGCCATGTCGTCCTCGCTGCGCGTGCCGAACCTGCTTGAACAGAAAGACGCTACCCGGCCTTGGCCGACAGGGCGGATCGCAGGTGCGGGGGGACGCCGGTGGACGATTTACTTGGGGGGTACACCGACTCCCCGACCCTCGGGTGGGCTTATGACGACGTGAGCGTGCCCCCTGCCGACCGGCCGGCAGGGGGCACACGTACAGGCGCTGCGTATTTTGTTGTTCGAACAATTGATGAGCCGTCGAACCGGGATCAGAGGATGTAGTTCTCGCCGGTCGCGCGCACGGTGATCTCGCTGATCGACACGCCGAGCGGCTGGTTGATCGCGTACACGACGTTCTCGGCCAGTTCACGCGGGTCGATCGTCCAGTACGCGGTGTTGCCGGGATCCGTCATCTCGGGCGGCAAAGTGCCCGCGACGTACTTCTGGTAGTTCTCGAAGAACCGCGGTGTGTTCTGACCACCGATGCCTGTGATCGCCTGCGGGTTGATCATGGTGGAGCCGATTCCCGTCCCCACGACACCGGTGGGCCTGACCACGGTGACCTTGATCTTCCCCTGGGCCTCGACCCGCAGGGACTCCGACATCACGTTCACAGCGGCCTTGGTGGCGCCGTAGACACCCGCGCCCAGAACGGGGAAGTTCCCGTAGATGGAGGAGATGTTGACGACGTGGCCGTGGCCCTGCGTCATCATCCGGTCGTAGACCGCGGTGATGCCGTTCAGCACGCCCTTGAGGTTGATGTCGATGCAGCGGTCCCACGCCGTGTACGCCTCCACGTGGTCGGAGAAGAACGCCAGAGGCATCGTGCCGGCATTGTTGATCATGACATCGACCGAGCCGTGGGTGTCTGCGGCGGTCCGGACGAGTCGCTCGACGTCAGCACGCTGTGTCACGTCGGTCGGTACGCCGATGAAAGAGCCGGTACCGGCCGCCGTCTCCTCCTCGAAGACCTTGAGCGCCTCGGCGTCGATATCGCCTCCGACCACCTTGGCGCCCATCCCGATGAGCGCTTCCGCGGTCAGCCGACCGAAGCCGCCTCCGGCTCCGGTGACGACGACGACCTTTCCCTCGATGTAGTTGGCCATGGTGGCGAGAGCCTTTCCTGTGTCAGACGATGTTGATCGCCGAGAGAACATCCGCGACGTACTTGCTGCCCCCGTCGATCTCCGTCGACTTCTGCCACGGTTCACGGGTCGTGCCCCACAGGAGGAAGTCGGTGGTGGAGCTGCGCACCGTGTACCGCGCCGAGCCGCCGTCCCGACGCACCGCGACCTGCTGAGTGCCGGTCTCCGCTCGCGCCAGGACGAACTCGAGCGCCCCCGGGCCGTCCAGGACGATCCGCACCGGCTCCGTCAGCACCGGGAAGAGTGCACCGCCGCACATCTTCGGCAGGCCGGACAGCATCCACTCAAGAGCCGGAGCCACCCGCTCCTCGTCGAGGGGAACACCGGCTCCGCCGACGGGGCCCCTCGGCATGAGGACGTCCGCCGACAGATGCACGAGGTGGTCGAAGGCCATGGCATCGCTCAGCTCGGACATCCGGTACGTGCCGAGTTCCGCCATCCGCATCGGCGCGTTCGCCAGCCCCGGGCCCTGGAGCGCCTCCAGTGCGGCGAGGCCGGCGCCGGACTGTGCTTCGTAGTAGTCGAGCACCTGAGCGGGGGTCCAATGCCGGCGCTCGTCCACGGTGAGGTCGTTCATCCGCTCCGCCTTGCCCGAGGGGTTCTCAGGCAGCTGCATGGACGGATCCGCGACCATGTTGAAGAAGACGGCCATGTGACAGAAGACGTCCTGGACCCGCCAGCCCTCGGCCGCGCTCTGTGCCTGCCATTCCTCCGGCTTCAGGCTCCGGGCGATACGGAGCGCGTCCGCCACGAGGAGTCTGCTCGCAGTGACTCCGGCGTCAGACATTCGCCTCAACTCCCTTGCTTTCCAGCTTTTTTCGAACCCAGCTGAGGTCGGTCTTGCCGCTTGCCAGCCGCTGGATCTCCGGAACGAAGACGACCACCCGTGGCTTTTTGAAACTGCTCAGTCGGGCCGCGACGAATTGCGTGAGCTCGGCCGGGTCAGCGTGCTGGTCGGCGGGTACGACGACGGCGCCCACCACGGAGCCGAAGCGCTCGTGGGGCAGGCCGGCCACCGTGACGTCGCGGACGGACGGGTGCCGGCGCAGCGCGTCCTCCACCTCGTCGGGGTAGACCTTCTCGCCGCCGGTGTTGATCACGGAGCTCCCGCGGCCGAGCAGGGTGACCGTGCCGTCGGTGTCGACCGTGGCCAGGTCGCCGGGCGCCACATAGCGCTGTCCGTCGACATCGCGGTAGGTCGTGGCGGTACGGGCCGGATCTCCGAGGTAGTGAGCGCCGGCCGCCGTCGGTGCGGCGAGCACGCCCGCCTCGCCGGATCCCGGTGTGACGTCCGTGCCGTCGTCCCGCAGCAGCCGGGCGCCGGGCACCAGGGCGAACGGAGTGTCGTCGGCGGGCGGCCGGGTCCGGGAGGTGACGGACAGCGCGAACGGCCCGCCCTCCGTAGCGGCGATCATGTCGGTGAGCTCCGCGTCGGCGTGCGCGAGCAGGCGTCGCTTGGTACGCGGCGTCCACACCGTGCCGCTGCTCTGGACCCGGCGCAGGCTGCCGACGTCGTAGGGAGTGCCGCCCTGCCGCGCCTCGTCGAGGACGTCGACGAGCGGCAGCAGCATCGCCTCCCCGACCACGTGCATGTCGGTCACCCGGCGCGCCCCGATGACCCGCGCGATCTCGGTCACGTCGAAGGAGCGGGACTCGGTGAGGACGACGGTCGCGCCGATCGTCATGCCGATCAGCGCGCAGTACAGCCCGGTGCCGTGCATGAGCGGGGCGACGGCGAAGTACACCGGCTCGATGCCGTTCTCGCGCTGGTAGGCGACGACCTGGTGGACCGGCGGGTCCGGCTCGCCCGGCCAGCCGATGTGGCCGAGCCCGATGCCGTAGTTCACACCGAGGCGCTCGCGCTGGCTGCCGACGACCGCCTTGGGCATGCCCGTCGTACCGCCGGTGTAGAGCAGCCACTCATCGAGGCCGGCCGGGCTCCCTGACGGCGGCCCGGCGTCGGCCGACGTCGAGGCCAGGTCGAAGCCGCCGCGCTCGGTGTCCACGGCGATGCGCGGGCCGGACCAGACCTCGTCGACGACGTCGCCCAGTTCGGCCGCGTGAATCACCCCCGCGGCCTGGCAGTCGCGCAGCACGTAGGCCAACTCGGTAGCCCGGTAGCGGTAGTTCACGTTCACCGGCACAGCGTCCAGGGTGAACAGTGCGAACAGGGCGACGAGATACTCGGGGCGGTTGCGGCAGTAGAGCGCGACGCGTGAGCCCGCGCCGATGCCGAGCCGGTCCAGATCGGCCGCCAGCCGAGCCGCGTCCGCCGCGAACTCCCGCCACCGCACGACGCGTTCGCCCTGGATGATCGCGGGGCGATCGGCGCAGGCGTCGGCGACGGCCAGCAGATGGCGCCCGACGGCCCCGCTCGGGTTCGCCCCGGGCACCGGCCCGCTCACGAGGAACCCGCTGTCCCCGCCACCCGGTCCAGTCCGAAGAAACGGATGGCGTTGTCCTTGAGGATGCCGGGCTTGACCTCGTCGCGGATGCCCGTCTTCTCCAGGTCCGCGATCCACCGGTCGGGGGTGATCATCGGGAAGTCGCTGCCGAAGAGCATGCGGTCCTTGAGCAGCGTGTTCGCGTACTGGACAAGGATCGGCGGGAAGTACTTCGGCGACCATCCCGACAGGTCGATGTAGACCTGCGCCTTGTGCGTCGCGACCGCCAGCGCCTCCTCCTGCCAGGGGAAGGAGGGGTGCGCGATGACCATCGGCAGGTCGGGGAAGTCGGCCGCGACGTCATCGAGGTGGATCGGGTTGGAGTACTTCAGCCGGATTCCGCCGCCGCCCTTGGTCCCGGCGCCGGTGCCGGCCTGCCCGGAGTGGAACAGCGCCGGGATGCCGTGCGACTGGAGCAACTCGTACAGCGGGTAGGCGATCCGGTCGTTCGGGAAGAAGCCCTGCGTGTTCGGGTGGAACTTGAAGCCCCGTACGCCGTACTCGGTGATGAGCTTCTCGGCCAGGGCCAGTCCGGCCTCACGCCGGGCGGGGTGCACGCTCGCGAACGGGATCACGGCGTCGGAGTGGTCGACGGCGAGCTCGGCGATCTCCTCGTTGGAGATCGTCATGTCGTCGCCGTCCGGGCCGAGGTCGACCGGGAAGGTGACCGCCGCCATGTTGCGGGCGCGGTAGTAGGCGGCGAGAGCGGGCAGGGTGCCGTCGCCCAGGTCGTTCTTGCCGAAGTAGCCCGCCATGCTCTCGGCGACCTCGTCCTTGGCGCCGCTGACCGAGGCCGTGATGTGGGTGTGTACGTCGATCGCGACGAGCGAGTCGAGATCGATCCGCGGAACGTAACCGGTCATGCCGACACCTTCTCCTTCTCGGTGACCGACGCCGCGGCACCCGACAGGTCGGGCGGCGGGGCGCCCTCGTACGACTGAACATGCGGGCGCAGCAGCGAGTTCGCCTGCTCGGCGATGTCCTGCGCGCTCCAGCCACCTTCCTTCGAGGCGACGACGACCTCGGTCGGGTGGCACCAGACCGACAGCCGGTCCCCGCCCGCGCCGATGGCCTGCCCGGTGATGTCGGCGGCAAGGTCGGAGGCGAGGAAGACCACCAGGCCGGCCACGTCGTCCGGGGAGCCGAGCCCGGCTCGCCGGGCCACCGGCGGGACCGGCTCGCCCGCGTCCACTGCCGTCACCAGTTCACCGAGGCCGGGGATGGTGGCGACCATCCGGGTCAGCGCGGTGGGGATGACGGCATTGACGGTGACGCCCATTCGGCCGCATTCGGCGGCGAGGGTGCGGACCATGCCCACGATGCCGGCCTTCGCCGCCGAGTACGGGGTCTGCCCGAAGCTGGCGTACTGGCCGGCGGGCGAGCCGATCAGGATCAGACGTCCGCCGGTGCCCTGCTCACGGAACCGGGCCACCGCCGCCCGGGCACAGGTGAACGTGCCCCGCAGGTGGGTCTCCAGGACCAGGTCGAAGTCCTCGTCCGACAGCTTGGTCAGCGTGCGGTCCCGCAACACCCCGGCATTGGGGACCATCACGTCGAGCCTGCCGTAGACGCCGACCGCGGTGCGCACCAGCTTGTCGGCGACCTCCGCCGAGCCGACCGCCGCGACCAGGCCGGTGACTGTGCCGCCTGCCGCCTCGATGATCTCCACGGTCTCGTCGAGTGCCTCGGCGTCGAGGTCGTTGACCACCACCGAGGCACCGGCGGCGGCCAGTGCCACGGCGTACGCGCGCCCCAGGCCGCGGCCGGCGCCGGTGACGACCGCCACCTTGCCTTCCAACATCATGCGAATTCCCTTTCCTCAGCACCGCGCCTCGGACTCGCCGTGACGCGGGCTCCTGCGCTTTTCACTCTGCGATCGGACATACGGCCTGGTCGACGGGGTCGTCGGCGATTCCGCTCCACAGAATGGGCCGCCGTTTCGTCAGTAGCCGCCGTCGACCTGGGTGGTCCGGCCGGTGATGTACCGGGCGTCGTCGGAGACCAGGAAGGCCACCGTGGCCGCGATCTCCTCCGGCTCGGCGAGCCGTCCCAGGGCGATGTGGGACTTGAAGTACACCTCCGAGGTGATGTCCAGCGCGGGATGCCGGTACTTCCCGCGGGCCGAGACGGCCATGTCCGTGCGGGTGCCGCCGGGAGCGATGGCGTTGATGGTGATGCCACGCGGGCCGAGCTCCAGGGCGAGGTTGAGCACCATGGCCTCCACCGCCGCCTTGCTGGCCGCGTAGAGGGTGTGGTGCATCACCGCCTTGTGGGCGCTCACCGACGAGGTGAGCACGATCCGGCCGCCCTCGGAGAGATGCCGTGCGGCGGCCTGGGCCGCGAACAGCTGTCCCCGGGTGTTGGTGGCGAAGACCCGGTCGAAGTCCTCGGGGGTCAGCTCGTCGAGGGAGCCGAAGTGTTCGATACCGGCGTTGCTGACCAGGATGTCCAGCCCGCCGAGCTCGTCGGCCGCCCGGTCGATCACCTCACGCGACTGGGCGGGGTCGCTGACGTCGCCCTGGATGGCGAGGACATCGGCACCGGCCTCGGTCAGATCGGCGACGAGGGACTCCGCCGCCTCACGGTCCGACCGGTAGTTGACCGCTACGGCCACGCCTTCGGCGGCCAGGCGCGTCACGACGGCTCTGCCGATGCCACGGCCGCCGCCGGTGACGATGGCCCGCTTTCCCTTGAGTCCTTGCATGGCAATCCTTCCGCTGTACTGGGTGAACTGCAGTGATGGGGTTCGACGGGCCCAGCCGGAACCGGCGGCGCGTCCGCACCCGCGCCGGGGTCCGGCCGGGCCCGTCAGGTAGGGCACGTGCCGATCAGCACACGCACCGAGGGCTGTGGATCAGCTTGTGGGCCGGTTCTGGAGCGCGCGGTACATCGCCTCGACGGGCTCGCCGAGCAGGCGACGGACCCGGCGGGAGAGCTCGTCGGTCAACACCTCGTAGGCGTCGGCTTCGACGCCCTCCAGGGTGAGCTTGGCAACGTCCTCGGGTGCGATCAGGTTGCGCGCTGTGTCCGAGGCCATGTCCGTGGCGATCGCGCCGCAGTGCACGGCGACCACGTTCGTGTGCTGTGCGAGCAGTTCCAGGCGCAGCGCGTTGGTCACGGACCACAACGCCGACTTGGCGGCCGCGTAACCGCCGCTGTCCGGGGTGACGAACCACGACAGCGAGGACAGGACGGTGACCAGACTGCCCCCGCCGTTGCGGCCCAGCACGGGCGCGAAGGCCCGGCTGACCGCCAGGGTGCCGAACACATTGGTCTCGAACTCCCGGCGGATCTCGGCCTCGTCGCCCAGGATCGGTGTGAAGGTGTTGATGCCGGCGTTGTTCACGAGCAGCGTGACGTCGCCGGCCTGCGTCGCCGCGGACGTGACCGACGCGGGGTCGGACAGGTCCAGGTGAAGGGGGACGACCCGGTCGTCGCCGTGGTCGTCGATCTCCTCCGGCCGGCGGCTCGCCGCGTAGACCTTCGCGGCCCCGGCGGCGAGCAGTTCGTCGACGAAGGTCCTGCCCAGTCCTCGGTTGGCGCCGGTGACCAGCGCGACCGAACCCGTAATGTGCATGTCTGGCCTCAGAGGTAGTAGCGGCTGACGGACGTGACCACGCAAGCCGGCTTGCTGTTGTTCTCGATCTCGATCACCACGGCCATCACGACCTGGATGCCGCCGGGCACCTCGGTGACCGATTCGATGCGCCCGGTGCCCCGCACCCGGGAGCCGACGGGCACCGGAGCGGGGAAGCGCACGCGATCGGTGCCGTAGTTCACGACCATGCCGAAGCCGTCGAACCGCACGATCTGCGGTGTGAGGACGGGCAGCAGCGACAGCGTCAGGAAGCCGTGCGCGATGGGCTTGCCGAAAGGGCCGGCAGCGGCGCGTACCGGGTCGAGGTGGATCCACTGGTGGTCACCGGTGGCGTCGGCGAACGCGGCGATCCGCTCGGCGGTCACCTCCAGCCAGTCGCTGGGCCGCAGATCCACGCCGATCAGGCTACGTGCCTCGTCCGCGCTGCGGATGGTGGTCACGGTGCTGGTCATGCCTGAGGGCACCTTTCTAATCCAGGAGGAAGACCGACTTGAGCTCGAAGTAGGCGTGCAGCCCCTCCGGCCCGAGTTCGCGCCCGATGCCGCTGGACTTGACGCCGCCGAAGGGCGCGCCGAAGTCGAGCATGCTGTTGTTGATCCCGACGACGCCTGTCTCGACCCGGCGCGCCACGTCCAGGCCCCGCTCGGGGTCGCCGGTCCAGACGGTGCCACCGAGCCCGTAGTCGGAGTCGTTGGCGATGGCCACGGCCTCGTCCTCGTCGCCGTAGGGGATGACGACCAGCACGGGACCGAAGATCTCCTCACGGGCGATCTTCGTGTCGTTGCCGGTGCCGAAGACGGTCGGCTGCACGAACCAGCCCTTGTCCCGCTCCGGGCGGCCGCCGCCGGTCACGAGCGTCGCGCCGTCGGACCTGCCCGCCGCGATGTACGACTCCACGCGCTGCCGCTGCCGGTCGCTGACCAGCGGGCCGACGTTCGTGTCCGGGTCGGTGGGGTCGCCGATGACGAGGTTCGACGCGAACGCGGCAACTGCCTGAAGCACCTCGTCGTGCCGGGACCGGGGGGCGAGGATGCGGGTGGACGCGAAGCAGGTCTGACCGGTGTTGAGCAGCCCCGCCATGGCGATGCCCGCGACCGAGTCGCTCAGGTCGGCATCGTCGAGGACGATCGCCGCCGACTTGCCGCCGAGTTCCAGGGTCACCGGCCGCAGCAGGCGCCCCGCCACCTCGCCGATCTCACGCCCCGCGGCGCTGGAACCTGTGAAGGCGATCTTGTTCACCCCGGGGTGGGCGACCAGGTGCCGGCCGATGTCGACGCCACCCGTGACGACGTTGAGGACGCCGGCCGGCAGTCCGGCACGTTCCGCCGTGGCCG
Source organism: Streptomyces sp. NPDC096132 (assembly GCF_044763345.1). Classification (NCBI taxonomy): domain Bacteria; kingdom Bacillati; phylum Actinomycetota; class Actinomycetes; order Kitasatosporales; family Streptomycetaceae; genus Streptomyces; species Streptomyces sp. NPDC096132. Next base: position 126,977 of record NZ_JBIWGA010000022.1, on the reverse strand, counting down.
CCAGTTCGAGTGCGTCGAGCGTCGTCTCGGGGGAGGGCTTGAGCACCACGGTGCATCCCGCGGCCAGTGCCGGAGCCACCTTGAACATGGTCAGCGACTGCGGGAAGTTCCACGGCACGATCGCCGCGACGACGCCGACGGGCTGCCGCCGCACCACGGTCGTGCCTCCGCCACCGAACCGCGGCCGGTGCTCCTCCAGGGGCGTGGCCCGGGCGAGTCCGGCGTAGTACCGCAGAAGATAGATCGGACCCTGGCCCTCGTAGCCCTCGGCCAGGCCGATCGGCATGCCGTTCTGCGCCGTGGTCAGCGCGGCACGTTCGGAGGCGTTCTTCTCCATCTCGTCGGCGAACCGCTCCAGGAGCACCGCTCGCTCATCGGGGCTGATCGCGCCCCACTCCGGGGAGCGCAACGCGCGCTGTGCGGCGGCGACCGCGTCGTCCACGTCGGAGCGGTCGGCCAGCGGCGCGCTGGTGAACTGCTCCTCGGTCACCGGGGAGACGACCGGGATCGTCCCACCACCCGACGGCTTGCGCCATTGGCCGTCGACATACAGGGAGTCGTACTCGCGCATCGTTGCGCTCCTTTCGGTCACGACCGCCGTGGCTCTTCGAGGTTGGAGTGGAACTCCTTGGGCATCACGGCGCACCACACGGCAGGCGGCACGTCGTAGCTGCGCGGCTCCCAGTCCTCGGCGATCTTGTCGATGTCGCTGAAGTACTCGACCCAGCTGCCCCACGGGTCACGGATGTAGGTGAACAGGTTGGAACCCAGGGTGTGTCGGCCCAGGCCCCAGGCCTCGTGGTGCCCGCGCTGGGCCATGGTCTGGGCACCCAGCGCGATCTCGTCGATGTTGGCGACCTCCCAGCTGGTGTGGTGCAGGCCGGGATGGGTGCTCTGGATGAAGCCGAAGATGTGGTGGTCTCCGGGGGCGGAGTGCATGAACGTCGCCCGGCCGGGGATCTTGTCCGACAGTTTCATGCCGAGGGTGCGGGCGTAGAACTGCTCCGACTTCTCGTTGTCGCTGGAGAAGACGAGCAGGTGGCCCATGCGGCGTGGCTTGGTGACGCCGCCCATGTACTGCTGCCAGGCGGCCCGGTCCACGCGCGGGGTGGCGTCGCCGAAGTTGTAGCTCTGCTCGCCGAACGACCGCCACGCGGCCAGCGGCTCCTCGCGCAGGTTGATGTGGTTGCCGTCCAGGTCACGGAACCACAGGCCGCCGTCATGGCCGCCCGCCGGGGCGTCCAGCAGCTTCAGCCCTTGGCCCTCCAGGTGTCGGGCCCACTCCTGCGCGGACCCGCTCTCGATGCCGAAGGCCACATGCCCGAGGGCTTTGGTGGGGCCCTCGCTGAGCACGGCCTGGTCCTGCTCCCGGCCGTCGCAGCGGACGACCAGCCGGCTGTCGCGCTCCTGGGTGTCGAGGCCGAAATCGGCGTAGAACTTCTCGCCCCGGGAAAGATCCGGGACCTGCAGTCCGAAATGCAGCAGGCCCGTCACTCGCAGTGTCATTTGGCAGCTCCCGCGTGGCTCGCATTGTTTTCGCCGGCTTCGTCGCGCACCATCTGCCGCGTCGTTTCGAGCGTGGTGCGGACGGCGTCCTCGTATTCGGCCTCCACCTTGGCGAAGTACGCGTGCTCTTCCGCGCCGCCCGGTTCGAGGTCGGTCCGCTCGAGGTTGAATGTGAACCGAAGAACAAGTTCCCCGGCGGAATCCTCGTGGATCTCGTTGGTGATGTAGCCCTTGGTGTTGCCGCCGACTCGCTCGAAGTGCACCTTCTCCTCGGGCGTGAACGTGATGTGCTCACGGTGCGGCTCGTCGCGGATGACGATGTCCCGCGTGAACTCGAGTTCGCCGTCCTCGATGACGACGCAGGTCTGCATACGCCGGACGAACAGAGTGGCATTACGGGCTTTCATTTCCAGGCCACGCCAGAGCTGCGATCGATTGAGGACCGTATCGCCGGGCGCGTTGACCGGGAATTCGCGGGAAATGGAGACCATGAGGATCCTCCGTGGAACTGTGAAAAGGTGATTTATCGATCGGCGCCGGCGGTGAGTCGGCGGTATTGCTGGAGCAGCTTTTCCATCTCGTCCGGGCTGATCACGTCCGAGATGTCGTCGAAGGCCCGGTCCCCGGTGCGCTCGTAGACCTCGCGCAGGATCGCGTCCGGCGGCGTGGCGCGGTTGGCCAGGACGACCGCGGAGGTCGCCGGCCGGCGTTCCGCCTCGTAGTTCGCCAGCGCGCGTTCGATGCCGGCGGTGGCAAGGTGCTCGCGCAGCGCGCGGGCGTCGAGGATGGCCTGGGCGGCACCGTTCGAGCCCCGCGGCACCATCGGATGGGCCGCGTCGCCCAGCAGCGTCACCCGGCCCTCGCCCCAGAACGGCAGCGGGTCCTGGTCGACCATGGGGTACTCGAGGACCGACTCCGCCTGCGCGAGCAGCGCGGGCACGTCCAGCCAGTCGAACTTCCAGTCGGCGAACGCGAGGGAGAAGTCCGTCAGGTCGCCGGGGGTGTTCCAGGCGCGTGCCTTGTGCGCCGGTGTCTCCAGTTCCGCGACCCAGTTGATCAGCTGGTTGCCCTGACCGTCGACGTCGTCTCGGATCGGGTAGATCACCAGCTTGCCGGTGGTGAGCCAACCCGCCCTGACCATCGCCGCGCCGCCGAGGAACGGTGGGGCCACGGTGACTCCGCGCCACATGTTGACTCCGCTGTAGCGCGGTGCGCCTTCGTTCGGGTGGAGCTGCTTGCGGATCGCGGAGTGGATGCCGTCGCAGCCCACAAGCGCGTTCGCCCGCACGGGAGGCAGCTGCCGACCGTCCGCGGTGGCCTGGACGAGCGCGGCCACACCGTCACGGTCCTGATGGAAGCCGACGCACTGCACGCCGGTGCGGATGGCGTCCGGACCCAAGCGGTCACGGACGGCCCGCAGGAGCACCGTGTGCAGATCGCCGCGGTGTATCGACAGCTGCGGGTACGCGTGCGTGGCCCCGGTTCCGAGCGTCTCACGATGGATCTGCTGGCCGAAACGGTTGAAGTAGTAGCCGTCGCGGGTGGTCACCGCCACGGCGCTGAGCGCGGGGAGCAGGCCCAGTTCGGCGAGCACCTGCGTCGCGTGCGGCATCACGTTGATGCCGACCCCGACCGCTCCCAGTTCTTCCGCGACCTCCAGGACCTGCACTGTGCGCCCGGCCGCGTGGAGCTCGAGCGCGAGCGTGAGCCCGCCGATGCCCGCGCCGACGATCAGGACGTCTGCGCGGCTGCCGTCTTCGTCTTGGATCATTGCCTACCCAGCCGCCTTACATTGTGGATCTGGACATCACGATGTGAGAAAGCTAGGTTGGCGATAGATGACGCGTCAAGACAGTGTGTCTAATCATTCTGGTGAGCGGAAGGACTGGCCATGAGCTCGGCGAACGAGGCCGCGACGCGGCCCTTGGACGAGAAGACCGCGATCGTCGTCGGGGCGGCGGGCGGTATTGGACGGAACATTGCCGCGCTGCTCGCGGAACGCGGGGCCACCGTGGTCTTCGCGGACCGCGACGAGGCCGGAGCGCGCGCCGCCGCGGCGGAGTCGGGGGGCCGGGCCACCGGCGCGGGACTCGACGCCACCGACAGCGCCCAGTGCGACGCTCTGGTGGCCAAGACGGCCGCCGAGCACGGCGGGCTCGACCTGCTGGTGTACGCCGCGGGCATCATGACCGCCCGGCCGGCGGGACCGGACGGGGAGGTGTTCGTGCCGCTGCTCGACCAGGACGACGACGGCTGGCGGCACGTGCTGGACGTCAACCTCACGGGCGGGTTCTACACGCTGCGTGCGGGCGCGAGAGCCATGGTCGAGGCCGGACGGGGCGGATCGATCGTGGCCCTCACTTCCGGCGGCGCGGTGCGGCCGCTCGTCGGTCGTGGGCCCTACTGCGTGTCGAAGGCAGGGCTGGCGATGCTGGTCAAGTCCCTCGCGGACGAGGTGGCGTCGGCGGGTGTCCGCGTGAACGCGGTGGCTCCGGGCATCACCGAGACCCCCATGACCGCGGAACTCCTCAATGACCCGGTTCGGTCGGCAGCGCTGCCCCTGCCGCCGCTCGGCCGGCACGGGAAGCCCGACGACATCGCCTCCGCCGTCGCGTTCCTGCTCGGCCCGGAGTCCGCCTTCATCTCCGGCAAGACGCTGTACGTGGACGGGGGAGTGTTCAACGGATGAGCGCCTCCGCCTACCCCACGCTGTTCTCGCCCCTGCGTCTGGGCTCGAAGCAGGCCCGGAACAAGGTCGCGCTCGCTCCGATGACCGTCGCCTACGCCAACCCCGACGGCACGGTCTCCCAGGCTGAGATCGAACACTATGCCCGGCGCGCGCAGGGCGGCGTCGGCCTGGTCATCACCGAACACTTCACGGTCAGCGAGGCGGGGCGCCAACTCCCGCAGCAGACTGTCGTGGACAGCGAGGAGAAGATCGAGGGGCTGGCCGCGCTGGCGAAGGCGGTGCACGAGGAGGGCGCGCTGATCGTTGCCCAGCTCGGGCACGCCGGCCGCTACGCGGGCCCCTGGGACCGGTACGAGGAGCAGCCGCGGCTTGCTCCCTCGGCGCTTCCCTTCCGGCTGGTCGGTGACCGCGTCGTCACCCCGACGGAGATGACCGAGCAGGACATCGCCGACACCGTGGCCGACACCGGCCGGGCCGCCGCCCTGCTCATCGAGGCCGGATTCGACGGCGTACAGCTGCACGCGTCGCAGGGATTCCTGCCCTCCCAGTTCCTGTCCCCCCGGACCAACACCCGGTCCGACCGCTACGGCGGCAGTTTCGAGAACCGGATCCGCTTCACCCTGGAATGCCTCACGGAGATTCGTTTCCGGGTCGGTCCTGATCCGATCGTCGGCGTGCAACTGCTGGGAGACGAGGCGGCGCACGGGGGCTGGTCGCTGCACGAGGCCGTCGAGCTCGCCATGATCCTGGAGACGAACGGAGCCGACTTCCTGCTCCCGTCCGTCACCACCTTCGAGACGGTGCGCGCGATCACCGCCGCCGGCGAGGAACGGCGCTGGGGACACCAGCTCGGCGCGACCATAGCCATCCAGTCCGCAGTGTCCGTCCCTGTGCTCGCCAACGGCGGGATCACCGTCCCGGAGCACGCGGAAAGCCTGGTGGCCGGTGGGCAGGTGGCCGGCGTCGCCCTGGCCCGACCGCTCCTCGCGGACCCCGACTGGGTGGCCAAGGCCGCCGCCGGTGACGACATCCACGTATGCGCCTGCGACCCGCCCCAGTGCCTGCGCACCCAGCTGACCGGAGCGGTCTGCTCGGGCTGGCCGGAGCACCGGCAACGTGCGGGATATTGGGGCCGCGACGAGGTAACGGAAGGAACCAAGTAATGGCTGACCTGCGGCAGAGCGCCGAGACGGAGATCAGGCGGCAGCTGTTCGAGTACGCCCTGGCGTCGGACACCCACGACTGGGACCGGCTGGGCGCGCTGTTCGAGCACGGCCGCTACCACTTCTGCGAGGCGCCGGGCGCCGAGGCGGTCCGCGAGTGGGGGCGCACCGTCATACGTGAGGACGCGCAGACCCAGCATGTGATCTCGACGGTCACGATCGACGTCGACGAGTCCGCGACCCCGCCGCGGGCCCAGGCCCATAACTACCTCAGCCTCTTCGCCGTCGACCCGTCGACCGGGAAGCCGGAACTCGTCTCCGCGTGCTGGTTCGACAGCGCCTGGGAGCACATCGGCGACCGGTGGCTGTGGCGCACGCACACCATCAACCCGTTGTTCCGAGGCAATTGGAAACTCATGCACCGCTCCCAGCAGTTCGCCGCCCACCCCGGGACGGTGAACTGACATGGCAGAAGAGCCCACTCGGCTCACGCCGGGCGTGTCCAGCCCACGCCGCGCCCTGCAGATGCTGTTGAGCTTCGACGCGGAGAACCCGCGCGCCACGCCCGCGGAGCTGGCGGAGCGCATGGATCTGCCGATGAGCAGCATCTACCGCTACATCTCCCTCTTCCGCGAGCTGGACCTACTGGAGGAGGACGAGGAGTCCTCCGCCCTCCAGGTCACCCCGCGCATCCTGCCCGTGGCGCGCGCCGCGATCGCGGTGCAGGACTTCGTGCGGGTCGCCCAGCCCCATCTGGAAACCCTGTCCGCCGAGGTGGGAGAGACGGTGATGCTCATGCGCCAGTCGGGCGCCGCGGCCGTCTGCATGTCGAGCGTGGTGTCCTCACACGCGCTGCGCCTGGACTTCGGCGTCGGGCACACCTTTCCGTTCGGATCGGGGGCGACCACCAAAGTGCTGCTCGCGGCGATGTCGCCGGAGGAACGCACCCGCCATCTCGATGCACGGGTCCGCGCCGACAGCGGGTTCGCCGAGCGCCGCGAGGCCTTCGAGGCCGAGATCGCCGACGCCGAGCGACAGGGCTGGGCCACCAGCGAAGAAGAGCTGGAGCCCGGCGTGTGGGCTTGTTCCGCCGTCATCGTGAGGCCTGGCCGGCGACCGAGCGCCGTGACGGTGGCCGGTCCGGTCTTCCGGCTCTCGGCGCGCGATCGCAGGCAGGTGATCGACAAGGTGCGGGCGACGGCACGCGCCGTCGAGAACAGGCTGAACAACAACCACCTCGCCCACGAGGCGCCCGTCGCGGGCGAAGTGCGATCAGGGGCCTAGACATGACAGGCGACATCATCGGTCTCGTCCAGATCCAGCACGGGCCCGCGGCTCCGTGCGAACTGGCCGTCGTCGTGGGCGACGACATTTTCGCCCCACCCGCGCAACTCGCCGGCCTCGACCTCATGGCGGCGCTCGCCGACTGGGACGCCACGAGCCGCCTCCTGCGCACCTCGTCGCCCGAGGAGCGCATCGGATCGCTGTCGGAGACACCACTGGCGGCGCCGCTCACCTACCCCAACAAGGTCATCTGCGCCGGCGCCAACTACCGCGACCACATGAAGGAGATGGGGCTTCCGGATCCGCCGCAGGGCGCCCAGCCGTTCTTCTTCCTCAAACCGCCGACGACCAGCGTCACCGGCCCCGGCGCCCCGGTCCCCATGCCGACCGGCCCGGACGTCCGGCTGGACTACGAGGCGGAGCTCGGCGTCGTGATCGGGCACCGCCTGCGCGATGTCACTCCGGCGCAGGCCATGCGGCACGTGGCCGGATACCTGGTGGCCAACGACATCTCCGCCCGCGGCCACTTCCGGCGCAAGGACCCGTTGGGCCCGCCGTTCGGCTTCGACTGGATCGGACACAAGGGCCAGGACGGTTTCTGCCCGATCGGCCCGGCGTTCGTCCCTCACTGGCGGATCGCCGACCCGCAGCGCCTCGCGATCCGGACCTGGGTGAACGGGGCTCTCCGCCAGGACAGTTCCACCAGTCAGATGCTCGTGCCCGTCGCCGAACAGATCGCCGCGCTGTCCCGGGTGATGACGCTCGAGCCGGGCGATCTCGTGCTGACCGGTACACCCGCCGGAGTGGCCGCGGCCACCGGCGACTTCCTGAAGGTCGGGGACGAGATCCGCATCGAGATCGAAGGGGTCGGCGCGCTGACCAACCACGTCACCTCCAGCCGCGACGGTGGACGACCGTCCCGCTGATTGGCCGAACCACGCTGTTGTAAGGAGCCGCACATGTACCCAGGTGCCTACGTAACGGAGTTCCCCGACAAGCCGGCGGTCATCGTCGCCGGCACGGACGAGACGATCACCTACCGCGAACTGGAGGAGCGCTCGACCAGGCTGGCCCGCCACCTCTACGACGAGGGTCTGCGCCCGGGCGACCACCTCGCCGTACTGACCGACAACGATCCGAAGGTGTTCGAGGTCTACTGGGCCGCACTGCGCTCCGGTCTCTACATCACGTCGGTCAACAGGCATCTGGCGGCTGCCGAGGTCAGCTACATCGTCAACGACTGCGGGGCCAAGGCGCTGGTGGTCTCCGCGGGGGTCGCCGAGGTCGCCCGGAAGATCGTGCCCGAGACACCCGGTGTGACGATCCGCCTCGCCTACAACGGTCCTGTCGAGCACTACGACTCGTACGCCGACGCCCTGGCCGGCGCGTCGAAGGAGCCGTTGCCGTCGCAGCCCCGCGGCATCGACATGCTCTACTCGTCGGGCACCACGGGCCGGCCGAAGGGCATCAAGCCGGCGCTGCCCACCCACCAGGTCCACGAGCCCGGCGACATCAACGTCGCGACCTCCGGACCGCTCTTCGGCTTCGACCGGGACACCGTCTACCTGTCCCCGGCGCCGGTGTACCACGCCGCACCGCTGCGCTTCGGCGGCATCGTGCACGCCCTGGGCGGGACCGTGGTCCTCATGCAGAAGTTCGACGCCGAGGCGGCGTTGGCGGCGATCGAACGCCATGGGGTCACGCACAGCCAGTGGGTGCCGACCATGTTCGTCCGCATGCTCAAGCTCGACGAAGCGATCCGGAACAAGTACGACGTGTCCAGCCAGCGGGTCGCCATCCACGCGGCGGCGCCGTGCCCGGTCGACGTCAAGCGGGCGATGCTCGACTGGTGGGGTCCGATCCTGTACGAGTACTTCGGCTCGACCGAGGGCAACGGGTTCACCGTCATCAGCACCGAGGAATGGCTGCGCAAGCCGGGCTCGGTCGGACAGTCCAAGCTCGGCATCCCGCACATCTGCCGCGAGGACGGCGAGGAACTGCCCCCCGGCGAGGTCGGCCTCATCTACTTCGAGCGGGAACTGCTGGCCTTCCGATACCACAACGACCCGGAGAAGACGGCGCGGGCCCAGCACCCCCGGCATCCCAACTGGACCACGACCGGCGACATCGGCTACCTGGACGAAGAGGGCTACCTCTTCCCCACCGACCGCAAGGACTTCATGATCATCTCCGGCGGGGTGAACATCTACCCGCAGGAGATCGAGGACGCCCTCGCGCTGCATCCGAAGGTCCAGGACGTCGCCGTCATCGGGGTGCCGGACGCGGAGATGGGGGAGTCGGTCAAGGCCGTCGTCCTGCCGGCGCCGCAAGCCGAGCCCGGTCAGGAACTCGCCGAGGAACTCACCGGCTACCTCCGTGAGCGGATCGCCCGCTACAAGGTCCCGCGCAGCATCGACTTCGCCACCGAGCTGCCGCGTACACCCACCGGCAAGCTCGTCAAGCGTGTGCTCCTGGACCGCTACGCACACTGAGGAAGGGACGGTGAGGTCGTTGTCCACTCCCGCATACCCGCTGAACTCGGTCGACCGCGCACTGAGTCTGATCTTCCTGCTCGGTGAGCGCGAGTCGCTCCGCGTCCAGGACGTCGCACGCGATCTCGGAATCGCCGCGTCCACGGCCCATCGACTGCTGGCGATGCTCGTGCACCACGACTTCGCGGTGCAGGACCGCCGCCATGTCTACCGGCCCGGACCGGCGCTCAGAATGGTGGCCACGGAATCACACGCACCGGGTGGACTGGTCGAGAAGGCCCAGGACCACCTGGACAGACTGTCGGCCGTCACGGGGGAGACCGTTCATCTGGTCACCTTGGAAGGAACCGGCACCCGGTTCGTCGGCGGTGCGGAGAACGTACGTCCGGGACGGGTCCGGACCCGCGTAGGCAAGATCTTGCCCGCCCATCTGACCTCCGGTGGCAAGGCGTTGCTGGCGACCCTCACACACGAGGAACTGTCGGAGCTGTACCCCCAGGGGCTACGGCTGAGGACCGAGGCGGCCGGTCCGGAGTTCGCGGCACTGCTGCGGGAGCTGGCGCTGACGCGCCGTCGTGGCTTCGGGATCAACGTCGAGGGGACCGAGCACGGGGTGAGCGCTGTCGGCGCGACGGTCTTCGACTCCGCGGGACGCGGGGTGGCGGCGATCGCCCTCGCGGCCCCCAGCATGCGCACCCCGTACCGCCGACTGATGGAGCTGGGCGAGCCCGTCGTCGACACGGCACGCGCAGTCTCGCGCCTGCTGTACCGGCGCGTGCTCCAGGAAGCCGCCAGTTAGCACCGGCCTGCACGACGTGGCCCCGAGTTCTCGTCGGCATGCCCCAAGAGTCAGAACACAGGAGGCGGCCCGCGATGTCCGGCCATTTCAAGAGCAACGTCCGTGACCTTTTGTTCAACCTTCTGGAGATGCCGGATTCCCGGGCCCACCTGGGCGCCGGGCCCTACGGCGACTTCGACGAGGAACTCGTCCGGGACATCATCGGCGAGGTGGCGGAGCTGGCCGAAGGGCCGCTCGCCGACACGTTCTCGGTCCCCGACCGAGAACCGCCGGTGTTCGATCCGGCCACCCACTCGGTGACCCTGCCCGAGGCGTTCCGCACGTCGTACGACCTGCTGCGGGCCGGCGAATGGTGGAACCTGGAGACCCTGCCCGAACTCGGCGGGCAGGTGGCACCGAAGACGCTGGTCTGGGCGGTCTCGGAGCTGCTTCAGGGAGCCAACCCGGCCCTCCAGATGGCCCTGTCGGGCCCGGCGTTCGCCGGGATGATCCATCGCAACGGCACCCAGGAGCAACGCCGGCTCGCGCAGCTCGTCGTCGACCGGGGCTGGGGCACCACCATGGTGCTCACCGAGCCGGACGCCGGTTCGGACGTGGGCTCCATCCGGACCCGTGCCGTGCCCCAGGACGACGGCTCCTGGCACATCGAGGGCGTCAAGCGCTTCATCACCAACGGCGAGCACGACCTCGCGGACAACATCGTCCACCTGGTGCTCGCCCGCCCGGTCGGTGCAGGTCCCGGCACCAAGGGACTGTCCCTGTTCGTGGTACCGAAGTTCCATGTCGATCTGGAAACCGGTGAACTCGGCGCCCGCAACGGCGTCTTCGCCACCGGCATCGAGCACAAGATGGGTCTGAAGGGGTCGGCCACCTGCGAACTCGGCTTCGGTCAGGAAGCGGGCCGCCCGGCCGTCGGCCGGCTGCTGGGAGACGTGCACAGGGGCATCGCGCAGATGTTCCAGCTCATCGAGCACAGCAGGATGAACGTGGGGACGAAGTCCATGGCGGCCCTGTCCACCGGCTACCTCAACGCCCTGGAGTTCGCGAGGACGCGCATCCAGTCGGCCGACCTGGCCGCGTCGTCCGATCCCACCGCGCCCCGCGTGACGATCATCCGGCACCCGGAGGTGCGTCGGAGCCTGATGCTGGCCAAGGCGTACGCCGAAGGGCTGAGGGCACTGGTCAGCTGTACGGCCTCGGTGCAGGACAGGATCGCCATCGCCCGGGACACGGGCGGTGATCCGTCCGCGGACATGGCACGGAGCCAGTTGCTGCTGCCGCTGGTCAAGGGAGTCGGATCCGAGCGCTCGTACGAACAGCTCGGCCAGTTGCTGACGATCCTTGGCGGCTCGGGCTACCTGCGCGACTACCCCCTGGAGCAGTACGTCAGGGACACCCGCATCGACGCCATCTACGAGGGCACCACCGCGATCCAGGGCAACGACTTCTTCTTCCGCCAGATCGTCCGAGACGAAGGGCGGGCGTTCGGCGCCCTGTGCGCCGAGATACTCGGGCTGGCCGAGTCCGTGCGTGAGGAATCCCTGACGGCTTCCGCGACCACCCTGAGTGATGCGGTGCGCGTTGTGGAGGCGATGGTTGCGGAGCTACGGCGGGTGCACCGGTCCGGAGCGATTCACCGGGTCGGGCAGAACACGACGAGCCTGCTGTTCGGCATGGGCGACCTGATGGTCGGATACCTGCTGATCCGCCAGGCCCAGGTCGCCGTACACCGTCTCGAAGCCGCGGATGTGCCGGAGGCGGACCGGAGCTTCTACGCCGGGAAGGTCGCCGCCGCCCAGTTCTTCGCGCGGACCGTGCTGCCAGAACTGGCCGTCCGTCTCCGCGTCGCCGAGTCGACCGACGACTCCCTCATGGAGGTCGACGAGGCCTCCTTCTGAGCGGGACCGGCATACGTGTGCCGCAGAGCGGAATCTCGTGGCACGGCGTTCTGCGGGGGGAACCGTCTGCCTAGCCTCGGCGATAAGTACGGCGCACCACAAAGGAGACGATGACCATGACCCTCGCCGCCGAACGGCCCTACGACGCGATCGACCTGTCGACCTTCTCGTTCTGGTCGCGGAAGTCCGCCGAGCGGGAGCTCGACTTCGCGGTGCTGCGCGCCGAGCGCCCGGTGTCGTGGCACCCGCAGGCCGAGAGCACGTTGCCGCAGCCGCCGATGCCGGGCTTCTGGGCCGTCGTGCGCCATGCCGACATCGTCGAGGTCAGCCGCCGCAACGACGTGTTCGTGTCCGGCCAGGGCGTCATGTTCGACGTCTTCCCGCAGGACATCATGGAGCAGGCGCAGTCGTTCCTGGTGATGGACCCGCCCCGGCACACCCGGATCCGCAAGCTCGTCAGCGCCGCTTTCACGCCGAAGGAGGTCGGTCGTCTCAAGGACCAGATCGACGCCAACGCCAAGCAGATCGTCGAGGGCCTCATCGAGGCCGGAGACGGTGCCGACTTCGTGAGCGAGTGTGCCGCCAAGCTGCCCGTCCGCACCCTCGGCGACATGCTGGGCATCCCGGACGAGGAGCGCGACAACGTCGCGAACGCCGCGGAGGCCCTGCTCAGCGCGGCCGACCCGGAGTTCCTGGCCGGGCGGCCGCGCGCACAGGTGATGGGCGAGGCCCGCCAGTATCTGCACCGCATCGCGTTCGAGATGGCCGAGGAGCGACGGCGCGCACCACAGGACGACCTGATGACGAGCCTGGTGCAGGCGGAGATCGACGGCGAGCGGCTCACGAGCGGAGACATCGCCTCGTTCTTCGTCCTGCTCTCGGTGGCCGGCACCGACACGACACGCCAGACCACCAGTCACACGCTGCGCGCCCTGACCGAGTTCCCCGACCAACGCGCCTGGCTGCAGGCCGACTTCGACGGCCGCATCATGACCGCGGTGGAGGAGTTCGTACGCTGGGCGACGCCCGTGCACACCTTCGCCCGCACGGCGGTCGCCGACTTCGAACTCGGCGGTCAGCCGATCGCGGCCGGCGAGAAGGTGGTGATGTTCTACCCGTCCGGCAATCGGGACGGCGAGGTGTTCGCCGACCCGGACCGGTTCGACCTCAGCCGTGACCCGAACCCGCACGTCGGATTCGGCGGCGGCGGGGCCCACTACTGCCTGGGCAACCAGGTGGCCAAGACGCAACTGCGGGCGATCTTCCGGGAGTTGCTCACCCAGGTTCCCAAGATCCAGGCCAGTGAGCCGGAACACCTCACCAGCAACTTCGTGCACGCCGTCCGCGCCATGCCGTGCCATTTCTGACACGACGCCACGCACGTGACGGCGCCCCTTCTCAACGAGCCACTTCGACCTCGGCCCGTGAGAGGGGCGCCGCACAGGTTCCGCAGCTGAGGACGGGACGCAGCGACTCCCCGCACGGCGTGTGCCGGAGTGGAACGAGCGGCTCGCCCGGATTCTTCCAGCGGTCGCCCCAGGTGATGGCCGCCAGCGGGATCGTGTAGTAGTCGAGCCCCTTCTTCGTCAGCCGGTACTCATGACGAATCGGGCGCTTCTGGTACGGGACCTTGGTCAGGATCCCCTGCTCGACGAGGTGGGCAAGCCTGTTCGCCAGGATGTTCGTCGACACGTCCAGGTTGCTCCGGAACTCGTCGAAACGGCGTACCCCGAAGAACGCCTCACGCACGACCATGCTGCTCCACCAGTCCCCGATGACCGTGAGCGAGCGGGCGATGGAACACGGCCGGTTGCGTTCGAGCAGTCGGTAGTCGGGTGCCCGGTGATACTGGCCCGGCAGCCGGGTGACGCCCAGCCGGCGCTCGGCATGCTGCGCGGTCACGTCCTGCGCCACCACGACCTTCTGACATGCCCCGCAGCGGTACTCCGGCGACGCCGGGCCACCGCACCCCCGATGCGTGACCCGTAGCGGCGGAGTCGTGTCGGCGAAGTACCAACGGTCCGCCCACGCCATCGCCACCATGAGGCAGTCGAAGAAGTCCGCGCCGGCGGCCGTGAGTCGGTACTCCTCCGCCGAACTCGCGTGTTCCGGGCCACGTGTGAGCAGCCCACCCTCCTCCAGTTGCGACAGCCGTGCGCTGAGGGTGGAGCGGGCCAGGTCCAGCCGGCTCTGGAACTCCCCGAACCGTCGGACGTCGTGGAGCACGGCTTCTCGCATCACCAGCCAGGACCAGGCGTTGCCGACGGCCTGCGAGGTCAGGTAGACGGCGTCCGGCCGCACGTCGATGTCACTCACCCTGAACTCCCCTAGCCGGTAGGTGTCTGCTGCCGGAAAACGTCTGACGCGATCTCGAATCTAACACTTGCGCACGCCTCCGTCCGTGCCTAAGGTCTCGTTTTGCAAGTAAGTCTCGATTTACAAGTAACCACCTCAGGGAGGTCGGCATGAGCACCGAGCAGAAGTTGATCATCGAGCGATCCGGACCCGTCACCACGCTGACGCTGAACCGGCCTCAGGTGCACAACGCCCTCGACCGGGACCTGTCCCAGCAGCTGAACGAGGCCGTGCGGGAGATCCGCGACGACGTGGAGTGCCGCATCGTGGTGTTCCAGGGCGCGGGCAACACCTTCTGCGCCGGCGACGACGTGGCCGAGTTCAGCGACTGGCCCGACGAGAGCATCGGTCGGCAGATCCGGCTGTACCAGGAGACCGCGAAGATCATCGAGGACCTCACCCAGGTCACCATCGCCAAGGTCGACGGCATCGCGGTGGGTGGTGGACTCGAACTGACACTGGTCTGCGACTTCGTCGTGGCCACGGACCGGTCGCGGTGGGGTATGCCGGAGATCGACTGGGACATCACGCCCGGCTGGGGCGGCACCAACCGTCTCGCGTGGTTCGCAGGCCGCCGCAAGACCAAGGAGTGGAACCTGATCGGCGCGTTGTTCAACGCCGAGACCGCCGAGCGCCACGACCTGATCAACCGCCTCACCACGCCCGAGAAGCTGGACGCCGAGGTCGAGTCGCTGATCGAGGTGATGCTCGCCAAGGAGCCGCGTGTCGTCGAGCGCACCAAGAAGTACCTCAAGTACGGCGCCGACAACATCGACTTCGGTCTGGCCCTGGAGTCGGAGTGGATCGGGCGCGCGCTGACCGAGGGCGTCCGCGACTTCCGCGACCGCGACAAGCGCGAGCAGCGCCGGAAGCTGTCCAAGACGTTCTGGCAGAACTGACCCGGAACGCGCCGCCGTGACCGTCGACCCCGGCACGGCGGCGCCCCCCTGCGCCCGGTGAAAGCGCTGACCGCGCCCGCCGCGGTGCCCCCACAGCGTTGCGTTCGTCCCGACACGTCCAGCCAAGAGGAACAGCCATGACAGTGCCGTCATCGGCCAGTCGGACACTGACCGACCTGCTCACCAACTCCCAAGATCCTCCCTCCCTGTCCTGGTTCGCCGACGATCTCTCTCCCGCACCGGAGTGGGACGCCCCGCCCGCCGACTCCTCGGGCTGGTGCGTGCTCGACGGCGAGGCCGTACGCGAGCACGTGCGGACGCTCGCAGCGGGCCTCATCGCCGCCGGTGTCGCGCCGGGGGAGCGGGTCGCGCTGATGATGGCGAACCGGCCGGAGCACTGGCTGACCGATCAGGCCGTGCTCCACGCGGGCGCGATACCCAGCACCTTCTACCCCACGCTGGCCCCGGAACAGGTGCGGGCCCAGGCCGCTCACGCCCGGATCACCACCGTCGTGATCGAGGGCCCGGCCGAGCGCCGACAATGGGAAATCGCGCTGACCGCACCCGACGTACGCCGGGTCGTCGTCCTCGACCCGGACAGCCCCGCCGCCCCCGCGGGAACCCGGCAGCAGAGCTACGCCGAAACCCTCGCCGCGGGCCGCGCACTGCTGGAGCGACAGCCGGACGCCGTGACCGAGCGGGCCACCCGCGTCACGCCGGACGACATCGCCGCCATCATCTTCACCTCCGGCACCACCAACACCCCCAAAGCGGTGCCGCTCACCCACCGCAACCTCAGCACCGTCGCCTCGGGCTTCGCCACGACGGAACACTCCCCACGCCCCTACCGCACCATCAGCTACCTGCCCCTCGCACACATCGTCGACCGGCAGACGAGCGTCTACATCCCGCTGGTCGCCGGCGGGATCATCTCGTTCAGCCCCCGCCAGGACGCCCTGAGCCGCGTCATCGCGCGTTCGCACCCGACCGTGTTCCAGTCGATGCCCCGGATCTGGGAGAAGATTCTCGGCGAGCTCGACCAGGCCGCCGCCGCTGCGCACCGGACCGGAGCCACGCCCCTGCACACCGTCGGGCTCGACGAACTCAAGGTGGCGTTCGCCGGCGGTGCACCGCTGCCGCCCGATGTGGCGGCCAGGCTGCACGCATACGGCCTTCCACTGGTCGACGTGTACGGGAGCACCGAGGCGGCCGGCGCGATCACCTCGTCGAGCGCCGCCGAATTCGAGCCGGGGACGGTCGGCCGGGCGATGCCCGGCGTCGAGCTACGGGTGGCCGGTGACGGCGAGCTGCTGGTCCGCGGACCGCAGGTGACACCCGGCTACCTCCAGCCGGACGGCACCCTCCTGCCGGTCATGGACGCCGACGGGTGGCTGGGCACCGGAGACCTGGCCGACATCGACGCGCGCGGCAACGTGCGGATCACCGGCCGCAAGAAGGAAGTCATCATCACCAGCGGCGGCAAGAACGTCAGCCCCGTCGCCGTCGAGTCCCTGCTCACCCTGTCCCCGCTCATCGCGCAGGCGCTGGCCCACGGCAGCGGCCGGCCCTACGTCGTGGCGCTGCTGGCGCTGGACCCCACGCTCACCCGCACCTGGCTGCGCGAGCAACACGGCCTCGACGCCGACGACCTGAGTGACACCGCACTGGCCGCGCACCCCGCCGTCCACGCGGAGGTGTCCCGCGCCGTGGAGTACGCCAACAGCAAACTCTCCCGCGCCGAGCAGGTGAAGCGCTGGGAGCTGCTGCCGCAGCCATGGAGCACCGACGACGGCACGCTGACCGCCACGTTGAAGCTCCGCCGTTCCGCCATCGAGACCCGCCACCGGGACACCCTCGACGGCCTCTACCAGGCGCATGCACATCCGGCCGGCAACGGGTCGGGCAAGCAGGCGGAAGACGACACCTACCGGGAGCGCCCGTGAACTTCTCCTACGACACCGAGACCGAGCGGCTGCGCGCCGAACTGCTCGACTTCATGGAAACGTCCGTCTACCCCGCCGAGCCGGTGTTCCACGAGCAGATCGGCACGAGCGAAGACCCCTGGGTGACCCCTCCGGTCATCGAGGACCTCAAGACCGAGGCACGCAAGCGCGGACTGTGGAACCTGTTCCTGCCGGGCGAGCACGGTGCAGGCCTGACCAACCTGCAGTACGCCCCCCTGGCCGAGATCACCGGCCGCAGCCCCAGCATCGCGCCCGCCGCCCTGAACTGCGCCGCACCGGACACCGGGAACATGGAAGTGCTCTCCATGTTCGGCTCCGCCGAGCAGCGGCAGCGCTGGCTGCGCCCCCTGCTGGACGCCGAGATCCGGTCCGCCTTCGCGATGACGGAGCCCGACACCGCTTCCTCCGACGCCCGCAATATCGCCACCAGCATCGTGCGCGACGGCGACTCCTACGTCATCAACGGCCGCAAGTGGTTCACCTCCGGCGGCATGAACCCCAACTGCCGGATCTTCATCGTCATGGGCCGGACCGATCCGGATGCCGAACGGCACCGGCAGCAGAGCATGATCCTCGTCCCGCGTGACACCCCCGGCCTGACGGTCCGCCGCGGCCTGACCGTCTACGGCTACACCGACGGCGCGCACGGCGGCCACGCCGAGGTGGTCCTCGACAACGTACGGGTGCCCGCCAAGAACCTGATCGGCGAGGAGGGCGGCGGCTTCGCGATCGCTCAGGCCCGGCTCGGCCCCGGCCGGATCCACCACTGCATGCGTCTGATCGGGATGGCCGAGCGTGCGATCGAGCTCATGTGCCGGCGGGCCTCGGCCCGCGTCGCGTTCGGCAAGCCGCTCGCCGAGCAGGGCGTCATCCGGGACTGGATCGCCGACGCCCGGGTGACCGTCGAGCAACTGCGGCTGCTCGTGCTCAAGACCGCGTGGCTCATGGACACCGTGGGCAACCGCGGCGCCCACACCGAGATCCAGTCGATCAAGATCTCCGTACCCGCGGCGGTCGAGCGGATCGTCGACCGGGCGATCCAGGTACACGGCGCCGGGGGAGTCAGCCAGGACTTCCCGCTGGCCGAGCTGTACGCGAACGCCCGCACCCTGCGCATCGCCGACGGCCCCGACGAGGTGCACAAGAACTCCCTCGCCCGCGCCGAACTCCGGAAGTACACGTGACGTTCGCCGGGAAGGTCGTCGTCGTCACCGGAGGCAGCCGGGGGATGGGCAGAGAGCTCGTCGAGGCGTACGCCGCACGGGGCGCCCACGTGGTCGTCGCCAGCCGCAAGCTCGACAACTGCGTGGCGGTCGCCGACGCGGTCCGCCTTCGCCACGGTGTGCGCGCTCTGCCCGTCGCGTGCAACGTCAGCCACTGGGAGCAGTGCGACGCGCTCGTCGACACCGCTTACGCCGAGTTCGGCCGTGTCGACGTCCTGGTCAACAATGCCGGGATCGCCCCGCTCTACCCCGGCCTGGAGCAGGTCGGCGAGGCCCTGTTCGACAAGGTGATCGGCGTCAATCTCAAGGGTCCGTTCCGGCTCTCCGCGCTCATCGGCACCCGCATGGCCGAGGGCGACGGCGGATCGATCCTCAACATCAGCTCCATGGCCGCGATCCGCCCCGACCCGTACTCGCTGCCCTACGCGGCGGCGAAAGCCGGCCTCAACACCCTGACCGAGGGAATGGCCAAGGCGTTCGGACCCGGGGTGCGCGTCAACGCCATCCAGTGCGGCCTGGTCCTCACCGACATCGCCACGGCCTGGGACCCGAAAGAACGTGACCAGCTGGCGAGCACACTCGCCCTGCGCCGCTGCGCCGAACCGTACGAAATCGTTGGCGCGGCCATGTATCTGACCGGCGACGAAGCCTCCTACTGCACCGGCGCCGTGCTGCGCCTCGACGGAGGCCTTCCATGAGCAGGAGCGCGATGAAGGACACAGGCACACCACCAGTCGACCGAGAGCTGTTCGATCCGGACCGACTGAGCCGTTGGATGGACGACCGTGGACTTCCCGGCGGCCGGATCGGCGACGTCCGGCCTGTCACCGGTGGCACACAGAACGTGCTCGTGCGGTTCGAGCGGGGCGGGCAGGAGTACGTCCTGCGCCGACCGCCCCGGCACAAGCGGCCCAACAGCGACGAGACCATGCGCCGTGAAGCCCAGCTGCTGACCGCGCTCGCCGGCACCGACGTGCCCCACCCCCGGCTGATCGCTGCCTGCGACACCACCGACGTGATCGGCGCGGCCTTCTACCTCATGGAACCGGTCGAGGGCGTGACCCCGGCGACGGAACTGCTCGCGCCGCTCTCCCAGGACCCCGCGCTCCAGCGGGAACTCGGCCTGTCCGTGATCGACTCGATCGCGGCCCTGAGCCGGGTCGATCCCCGTGCCGTGCCCTACTACGACGCCAGCCGGGCCGAGGGCTGGCTCACCCGCCAAGTCGGGCGATGGAGCGCCCAGTTGAGCTCCTACGAGAAATACGACGGCTACCCCGGGTTCGCGCCCGACACCGTGGAGCGCGTCACGGCCTGGTTGAACGACCACCAACCCCGTATCTCCGAAATCGGCGTCATCCACGGGGACTTTCACCTCGCCAACGTGATCGTGCGCCCGGACACCGGAACTGTCGCGGCGATCGTCGACTGGGAACTGGCCGCGATCGGCGACCCACTGCTCGACCTCGGCCATCTCCTCGCCACCTGGCCCGTCGACGGCAACCCCGTCAGCGCGTCCCTCTCGGTACCGGGACTGCCCAGCCGCGACGACCTCGTCGAGCACTACGCGACCCGCACCGGACGGGACCTCGACGCACTGACCTGGTTCCGCGTCCTGGCCTGCTACCGCCTCGCCGTGGTGCTGGAAGGCACGCACGCCCGCGCCGGCGCCGGCCAGGCCCCCGCCGACATGGGCGCGCGACTGCACACCATGGCCCAGGCACTCATCGACCAGGCGGACGGGCTGATCCGCCGCCCCACCTCACCTACCTCGCCCTTCTCAGGGGAAGCACCATGACCACCACTACCGCCCGGACGCGGCCCTGCGACGAGATCGATCTGTCCGACACCTTTCCCCAGGAGGTTCTGGAGGCGCGGATCCAGGAACTGATGGACACCAGGCCCAGGCCGTCGTACGGGACCTGGCGGCGGTCGGCAGCGGGTCGGACTTCGTCTCACAGTGCGCGGCCCGCCTGCCGATGCGCACGCTGTCGTACATGGTCGGCATACCCGAGGAGGAGCACGACAAGGTGGCCGAGGCGGCGGAGTCGCTGCTGTCGCCGGCGAACAGGACCTGCTGACGAGCAACTTCGTTCATGGTGTCCGGGCCATGCCGTGCCACTTCCGAACGGCGGTTCCGCAGACAAGAAAGAACGCCCCGTCGCCGGAATGGCCGTGCCGAGCTCCGTAGTGTGCCGGACATGAGGGAGAGCAACAGGGCCATGACGAACTCCGCGGTCGGGCGGCGATGACGGCGGCGCCCGACCAGCGGCTGGGCTGGATGCACGAGGGCTCGCGGATCTTCCTCGGAGAGCTGGAGAAGGTCCCGGACGGCGACTGGGCCGAACCGGTCGGCCTGCCCGGTTGGGGCTTCGCCCACCTCATCGCCCATGTCGCCTACAACGCGGCGGCGTTGTCCCGGCTCGTGCACTGGGCGCGCACGGGTGAGGAGACGCCGATGTACAGCGGCCCGGAGCAGCGCGCCGCAGAGATCGAACACGGGGCGACGCTGCCGCCGGCCCGCCTGCGGGCCCTGGTCCGGGAGACCGACGAGCAGTTGCGGGCCGACCTGGGCGGGCTGAGCGCATGGGACGCGCAGGTCCGCACCGCGCAGGGCCGGACGGTACCCGCGACGGAGATCCCCTGGTTGCGGACCCGTGAGGTGTGGATCCACACCGTCGACCTCGGCACCGGCTTCCGGTTCGAGGACTTTCCCGCGGATCTGCTCGGCGCACTGATCACCGACATCACCGGCCTGCGGCAATACCGTGACGGCGGCCCCGCACTCGCGCTGCACCCGGATGACCGGGAGGACCGCTGGCGGATCGTCGACGTGCTCGGTGGCGAACCTGCCGTCGTGCGAGGCTCCGCGGCCGAACTCGCACGTTGGTTGGCCGGGCGGGGGAGGACCGGGGACAAGCCTGTGTTGGGCCGCTGGCTGTAGAAACGACGCCCTTGGCGTCCAGCCGCTGTGGCGGGCACCAAGGGCTTGACGACACGAGGCACGGCCATGGCGGCGATGGGAACGCCATGGCCATGCCTCGTGCTCGCGTGTGCGTCGACGACGGGGATGAGGCGAGTCCTGCCTGTTCCGCATACGAGAAAGCGGTGACCGGTGCCGTCCGGCGTCGCGGCAGGGGTGTCAGGCTGACGGCATGCGTCAAGGGCCGGGGCGGTCAGCGGGTGTCATCGGGGCGCGCGTACAACGTGTTCCAGTAGATGTGGGCCAGGGCCCTCGCGAGACGGTCGTCGTGGTCGGACGAGGTGACCCGCGCCATCTGGTGCACGGTGCGTTCGGCCATCCACGTCAGCGCGGCGGCCGTCTCCTTGGCCGGGAGCGACTCAGAAACCGAGCCCTCGGTCTTGCCCCGCTCGATGAAGCCTTGCGTGGTGTCCTGGATGCTCTCCATGAGACCGCGGTAGGCCTGGTCGACCTCGGGATCGTACGTCGCCACCTCGACCACGGCGGTGACCAACGACTGGTGCTTTCGGTACGTCGCGATCAGCCCCGACATCGAGGTGTGGAAGTCGGCGAGGTCATGATGCTCGAACTCGTCCCACCACGTGCGGCTGGTCTCCACTATCTCCGCGAAGACCTGGGCAATGAGGCTCCGCAGCAGATGACTCTTGTCCTCGAAGTAGAGATAGAACGTCGCCCGGGACATCCCCGCCTCGGACGCCAGCCGATCGACGCTGAGCTCGGTGAACGTCTGTCCCTCTCCCATCAGGCGCCCCATCGCCGCCAGCAGGAGCTGCTCCATCTCGGCCTGGCGCTTCCTGCGCCTTGCCCCTGCCCCGCCCGTCACCGTCGGCATTCCGTCTCCCTTTCCTTTCATCGTGCCGCCAGCCTACCCACGGTAGTCGATCACCCAGAACTTTAGACGCCTTGTCTAGAGTGGATGTATTGACAGTATGTAACGCACTTCTTAGCCTTCTGGAAATCGCACCGTCTCGAATCCGCGAGGGATCAGGCGACCGGGCCCCGTGAGGGCCGCCCCCATGCCTCCTCCGCAGACGTCATCCGCGACCGAGACCGGACTCAATGAGGAGAACCACCATGCGAATCAAGGCAGCGGTGCTACGGGCCCCGGATGCGCCCTACGCGATCGAGGAGCTCGAGCTGGCGGAGCCGGGGCCTGGTGAGATTCGGGTGCGGATCGTGGGCGCGGGCATCTGCCACACGGATCTGATGCCCCGCGTTCCCGGGGCCATGGCCGTCCCGCCGATCATCACCGGGCATGAGGGTTCCGGCGTGGTCGACGCGGTGGGCCCGGGCGTGACCGGCCTCGCCCTCGGCGACCATGTGGTCCTCTCCTATGACTCCTGCCGGGAGTGCGCGAACTGTCAGTCGGCCCACAACGCCTACTGCGACACGTTTTTCCCACGCAATCTGACGGGCCTCGGCCTGGACGGCTCGTCGCCGGTACGGGACGACGCCGGTGACCCGGTGGCCGCGCGCTGGTTCGGGCAGTCGTCGTTCGCGACGTACGCGCTGGCGATGGCGCGCAACGCGGTGAAAGTCGACCCCGAGCTGCCGCTGGAGCTGCTCGGCCCGCTGGGCTGCGGTGTGCAGACCGGGGCCGGCTCGGTGCTGAACTCGCTCGGCGTCACCGCCGGGTCGAGCGTGATCGTGTTCGGAGCCGGCGGCGTGGGCCTGTCCGCGGTCATGGCGGCGAAGATCGCCGGTGCGGCCACCATCGTCGCCGTGGACCTCAACGCGGGCCGACTGGAACTGGCTCGGGAGCTGGGCGCCACGCACGCCTTCGACGGTGCGCGCGAGGACCTGCTCACGGCACTGCGGGAGGTGACCGGCGGAGGCGCACAGTACAGCCTCGACACCACCGGCCTCCCCGCGGTGATCAGCACCGCGGTTCACGCGCTGCGGCCCACCGGCACGTGTGGCCTGGTGGGAGTGCAGCAGGGCGACCTGGCGCTCAACCCCTACGCGCTCGGTCCCGGACGCACGGTGACGGGAATCCTCATGGGCGACACCGTCCCGCGGGTGTTCATCCCGAAGCTGATCGAACTGTGGCGGCAGGGCCGGTTCCCGTTCGACAAGCTCGTCAAGACCTTCCCCCTCGACCAGATCAACGAGGCGGAGCAGGCCAGCCTCAAGGGCGATGTAGTCAAGCCGGTCCTGCTGCCGGCGACGTGAGTGAGAAGACAGCCATGAAGATCATTCTTGACCGCGACAAGTGCACCGGACTCGGCATCTGCGAATCCTTCGCGCCCGATGTCTTCGAGGTCGACGACAACGGGGATCTGGACCTGCTCACCGAGGAGGTCCCGGAGGGCATGGAGGCAGCGGTGCGGCGCGCCGTGGACGGGTGCCCGACCGCGGCCCTGAGGCTGCAGTCGTGACGCGCGGTCTGGTCGTCGTCGGTGCGTCGCTGGCCGGACTGCGGGCGGTGGAGGGAGCCCGCAGGGCCGGGTACGAGGGCCCGATCACGCTGATCGGTGCCGAGGACCACCTTCCCTACGACCGCCCACCGCTGTCCAAGGCGTTCCTCGAGGACGGGGCACAGGCGCCGTTCTACCGCACCGAGGAGGAGATCACCGGCGAGCTGAAGGCCGAGCTCCTGCTCGGTGCCCCTGCCCGGCTGCTGGACCCCGGGCAGCGGGTCGTCGTGCTGGACGGGCGGGAGATCCCCTATGACGGCCTCGTCATAGCGACCGGCGCCGGAGCGCGGCAGTTCCCCGGTGCCGGGCAGCTCGCGGGTGTGCACGCGCTGCGCACGCTGGACGACGCGCTCGCCGTCCGGGCGGCGCTGGAGAAGGGACCGCGCGTCGTGGTGATCGGCGCCGGGTTCATCGGCTCGGAGGTCGCCTCGGCCGCCCGCAAGCGCGGTCTGCCGGTGACCATCGTGGAGACCGAGCCGACACCCCTGGTGCGGGCCATCGGCACCGCGATGGGACGGGCCTGCTCGGCACTGCACCTGGCCGGCGGCGCCGAGTTGCGCTTCGGCGTGGGCGTGGCGGCGCTGGAGGGCGAGGGCCGGGTGGAGCGGGTACGCCTCACTGACGGCAACGTGATCCCCGCCGACCTCGTGGTGGCCGGGATCGGGGCCGTGCCGGCGACGGACTGGCTGGCCGGGTCCGGCCTGGACATCGAAAACGGCGTCGTCGCCGACGCGACGTTGGCGACCGGGCTGCCCGGTGTGTACGCGGCCGGGGACGTGGTGCGCTGGTTCAACCCGCTCTTCGACCGGTACATGCGCCTTGAGCACTGGAGCAGCGCCGCCGAACAGGGCGCGGCGGCGGGCGCCGCCGCGGCGATTCCGGGTACGGCCGTGCCGTACGAGACCGTCCCGTATTTCTGGTCGGACTGGTACGACGCCCGCATCCAGTTCGTCGGTGTGCCCGACGCCGAGGAGGCGCAGATCGCGCTCGGCGACGTGGAGTCGGGCCGGTTCGTGACCCTTTACCGCGCCGGCGACCGGCTGGCCGGCGCCCTCGCCATGAACCAGCCCAGGGAGATCATGAAATTCCGGGCACTCATCGCCCGCCGAGCCACCTGGTCCGACGCCCTCGCCTTCGCTGCCCAGCGCCGTGAACTGGCCCGCGCCGGCGCCCGATGAAGCCCCGCCCCATTCTTCCCCCATCCCGAAGAGGTGCGCCATGACCATCGACGACTCCATGACAAGGCCGTACGACGAGATCGACCTGTCCTCCCGCGACTTCTGGTCCACCACCGCGGCCGAGCGTGAGCGCGCCTTCGCCGTGCTCCGGGCGGAACGCCCGGTGTCCTGGCACGCTCCCGCCGAGAGCCTGAGCTTCGTGCCACGAGACCCGAACGACCGCGGCTACTGGGCGGTGACCCGGCACGCCGACATCGTGGAGGTCAGCCGCCGCAACGACGTGTTCGTCTCCAGCGACGGCGTCCTGTTCGACACTTTCCCGCAGGACGTCCTGGAAGCCTCCATGTCCATCCTGGCGATGGACCCGCCCAAGCACACCAAGATCCGCAAACTGGTCAGCGCGGCGTTCACGCCCAAGCAGGTCAAGCGCATCCAGGACCTGATCGAGGCCAACGCCAAGGCCATCGTGCAGAAGCTCGCGGCCACCGGCAGCGGGGCGGACTTCGTCGCGCACTGCGCGGCCAGGCTGCCGATCCTCACCCTGTCGTACATGGTCGGCATCCCCGAGGAGGAGCACGACAAGGTCGCGGAGGCCGCGGAAGCGCTGCTGTCGACCGGCGACCCGGTCTTCCTCGCCGGGCGCAACCCCGTGGCGGTGCTGTACGAGGGCCAGGCCTACCTGCGTGAACTCGCCCTCGACCTTGCCGGGAAGCGCCGCCACCAGCCTGAGGAAGACCTGATGACGAACATGGTCCAGGCCGAGGTCGACGGCGAGACGCTGACCAACGAGGAGATCGCCGCGTTCTTCATCCTGCTGTGCGTGGCCGGCAACGACACCACACGGCAGACGACCAGCCACACGCTGAAGGCCCTGACCGACCACCCCGGCCAGCGCGCCTGGCTCATGGAGGACTACGAGGGCCGGATCAACCAGGCGATGGAGGAGTTCGTCCGCTGGGCCGGCCCGGTCATGACGTTCCGCCGTACCGCGGTCGCAGACGTCGAGCTGGGCGGTCGGCAGATCCGGGCCGGCGAGAAGGTCGTCATGTTCTACTCGTCGGGCAACTGGGACACCGAGGTGTTCACGGACCCGTCCCGGTACGACCTGAGCCGCGCCGAGAACCCGCATGTCAGCTTCGGCGGCGGTGGCGCGCACTACTGCCTGGGCAACCAGGTGGCCAAGGCCCAACTCAAGGCGCTCTTCCGCGAGTTGCTGACCCAGCTGCCCGACATCAAGGCCGGCGAGCCGGAGCTGCTGACCAGCAACCTCATCCACGGCGTCCGCGCGATGCCCTGCTACTTCTGAATCGACGGGGCGTGATGATGAGTACTAGGGTTTCGACGTCGACGGATGCCGTGCTGGTTGCTCAGCACGGCGCCGTCCTGGAGATCACCATCAACCGGCCCGAGGCCAAGAACGCCGTCAACGCGGATGTCGCCCAGGGCATCGCGGCCGCGGTGGAAGAGCTGGACAGCCGCCCCGAGATCGCGGTCGGCATCATCACCGGCGCCGGCGGCGTCTTCTGCGCGGGAATGGACCTCAAGGGCTTCCTGCGTGGCGAGGACCCCACGGTTCCCGGACGGGGCTTCGCCGGTCTGGTCGAAGGGCCGCCGGTGAAGCCGCTCATCGCGGCGGTGGAGGGCTACGCGCTGGCCGGCGGCTTCGAGATCGTCCTGGCCTGCGACATGGTCGTCGCGGCGGAGAACGCCAGGTTCGGGATTCCCGAGGTCAAGCGCGGCCTCGTGGCGGGAGCGGGCGGTCTGGTCCGGCTGCCCGACCGGATTCCGCCCGCCGCGGCGATGGAGCTGGCGCTGACCGGAGACCCGCTCGACGCCGAACGCGCCCACCAGCTCGGCCTGGTGAACCGGGTCGTCGGCAACGGCGAGGCCGTCACCGCCGCGCACGAGCTGGCCGCCCGCATCGCGGCCAACGGCCCGCTCGCGACCAAGGTCAGCAAGCAGGTACTGACCGAGTCCCGGTCCTGGCCCGCCGACGAGCGGTTCGACCGCCAACGGCCGCTCGTGGAGACGGTCTTCACGTCTCGGGACGCCAAGGAGGGCGCGCAGGCCTTCGCGGAGAAGCGCGCCCCGGTCTGGGAAGGCCGATGACCGCATCCGTCCGCAACCGAACAGGAAAGGGGCGGCCATGACTTCCGCCGTCATCGTCGACGTGGTCCGGACACCGTCCGGCAAGGGCAAGCCGGGCGGCATCCTGTCCGGCACTCACCCCGCCGATCTGCTCTCCTACGTCCTGAAGGCGATTGTCGAACGCAACGACCTCGATCCCGTCCTGGTGGACGACGTGATCGCCGGTTGCGTCTCGCAAGCCGGTGAGCAGGCCCTCAACATCGCGCGTACGGCCCTGCTCAGTGCAGGCCTGCCCGAGACGGTGCCCGGCACCACGATCGACCGGCAGTGCGGCTCCAGCCAGCAGGCCGCCGCCTTCGCCGCCCAGGGAGTGATGGCCGGGGCATACGACGTGGTCATCGCCTGCGGCGTGGAGTCGATGAGCCGGGTCCCCATGGGCTTCGCCTTCGGCGGCAAGAGCGTCTACGGGCCCGCGCACGCCGCCCGTTACCCCGAGGGCCTGGTGAACCAGGGCATCTCGGCGGAGCTGGTCGCGGCGCGCTGGAAGCTCGACCGTGAGACCCTCGACGCGTTCTCCGCGCGGTCCCACGAGCGGGCCGCCGCGGCGGGGGCCGGGGCGTTCGACCGGGAGATCGTCCCCGTGACAGTCACCGGCGAGGACGGCTCGGAGACCCTCGTGCGCACGGACGAGACGGTTCGCCCCGGCACCACGGCGGAGGGCCTGGCCGGTCTGCGGGCGTCGTTCCAGAACGAGGCGCTCGCGGCCCGGTTCCCGGAGATCGCCTGGCGGATCACCGCGGGCAACTCCTCCCCGCTGACCGACGGGGCCTCCGCCGCCCTGATCATGAGCGAGGAGAAGGCGTCCGCACTGGGCCTGCGGCCGCGCGCCCGGTTCCACGGCTTCTCTGTTGTCGGCAGCGACCCGCTGCTGATGCTGGACGGCGTGGTGCCGGCTACTCAGAAGGTCCTCGACCGCACCGGTCTGTCCATCGAGGACATCGATCTCTACGAGGTCAACGAGGCCTTCGCCTCGGTGCCCTTGATGTGGCAGCACGAGGTCGGCGCGGCCCCGGAGCGGCTCAACGTCCGCGGCGGTGCCATCGCGTTGGGCCACCCGATGGGCTCCTCCGGCACCCGGCTGCTGACCACGCTGGTCAACGCGCTGGAGGACACGGGCGGCCGCTATGGACTGCAGACCATGTGCGAGGGCGGCGGCATGGCCAACGCCACGATCATCGAACGACTTTGACCCACCCCATTTATTGAGCTCTCCATCGATTGAGCTTTCCCGGAGGAACGTTATGGACATCAGCAAGAGTGTCGCGCTGGTCACAGGCGGTGCGTCCGGCCTGGGCCGGGCCACCGTCGAGCGACTGGCCGCCGGCGGCGCGCGGGTGGTGATCGTGGACCTGCCGTCCTCGGACGGAGAGAACGTGGCGAAGGAACTGGGGGACAAGGTGCTGTTCGCCCCCGCCGACGTCACCGACGAGGACGAGGTGACGGCCGCGCTGGACAAGGCGGCGGAGCTCGGCGACCTGCGCATCGCCGTCAACTGCGCGGGCAGCGGCCGTAACGGCAGGACGGTCAGCAAGAAGGGCCCGTACCCGCTGGAGGACTTCGCCTGGGTCGTCAAGCTCAACCTCATCGGCACCTTCAACGTGATCCGGCTCGCCGCTCACCGGATGAGCCTGCTGGAAGAGGTGGACGACGAGCGCGGTGTGATCGTCAACACCGCTTCGGTGGCCGCTTACGAGGGGCAGATCGGTCAGGCGGCGTACTCGGCGTCCAAGGGCGGTGTCGTCGGTATGACGCTGCCGATCGCGCGTGATCTCGCTCAGCTCAAGATCCGGGTGAACACCATCGCGCCTGGCCTGTTCCGCACCCCGTTGCTGTCCGGGCTGCCCGACGAGGCGAAGGCCGCACTGGAGGCTGCGACCCCCCATCCCGCCCGCCTGGGCGAGCCGTCGGAGTACGCCGCCCTCGCCGCCCACATCGTGGAGAACGCCATGCTCAACGGCGAGACCATCCGCCTCGACGGCGCCATCCGCATGGCCCCCCGCTGAAGGCCGCAGAACTGACGAGTCAGGCCGCGCCGGCGCTGCGGCGCGGCCTTCGCCGCATGTCTGGACAGTCTGTCTAGACGTTGGCTCTGGACAAATAGTTGATGCATCATGTATAAAGATGATGCGTCAACGAACGGATCCAGCCATCCGGCCGGATGTGGCTCCCCTTCGGGTTGACGACTCTCCTATCGATCGCAAGAGCAGAAGGAACGAACCATGCACAAGAATGTCTTCACCCCGGAGAACGCGGCGATGCTGCTCATCGACCACCAGACCGGCACGATGTCGTGGACGCACTCGCACGACGTCGAGGAGGTCAAGAAGTCGGCGCTGAGCCTGGCGAAGATCGCCACGGCCACCGACATGCCGCTGGTGCTGACCTCCAGCATGGAGGAGAACATCCAGGGCCCGCTGCTGCCGGAGCTGGAGGAGATCGCCCCGAAGGCGTTCGCCGACCGGATCAAGCGGGCCGGCATCGTCAACGCCATGCACGACGAGAACTTCGCCAACGCCGTGCGCGCGACGGGTCGCAAGAAGGTCATCGTCGCCGGCATCACCACCGAGGTCTGCGTGGTCTTCCCCGTCCTGCAGCTCCTGGACGAGGGCTACGAGGTCCAGGTCGTCACCGACGCCTCCTCCTCGTTCACCAAGATCGGCGACGATGCCGCGCTGCGCCGTATCGAGCAGGCCGGCGCCGTGATCACCTCCACCGCGCAGGTCGTCTCCGAACTCGCGGTCGACTGGACCACCCCGAGGGGCGCCGCCCTGGCCGCCGTCCTCGGCCTCGCCTGAACCACCCCGCCACCGAAGCCAAGGCCCGCGAGTCCCGGACCCGCGGGTCCTTCGGTCGTCATGAACGCGAACGCACTCAGGCGGTTCGGGACCGGTGGTTGGAGCGCCCCGTCGGCGCGGTCGCACGGGTAGGCGGCGGAATGCCTCTCCAGTACCGGCCGGGCGCGACCGCGGGAGACCTCCAGCGCTGCCTCCACCGCGTCACGATAGGGCAGCAGTCCCACCACCGACGCCACAAAAGGACACACGCTCCATGCCCGTCCGTGCAGGGCAGCGCGTCGGTGAGTTCGAACAACTCGTCTCCCTCTACCTGTCAAGCAGGCGTGGAGGTCGCGCTGGGAGCAGGACAGTGGCGCCCATGCCTGTGCTACTGCGCCATGACGACCCGGCAGTCGGCCATCGTCTGCTTCATCACCCACACGGTCGACCGGCAGGCCGTGTACCTCGCCAGCACGTCGTCGATCGCCCACTAGCTGATGGCCCTCGAACGCAGAGGAGACGGTCGAGGACGTCTACGCCCTGCCCCGCCTTCGCCTTCTGCTGCGCCTTCACCAGGGCGGCGAGCGGGGAGCGCAGGCCTTTCCCGGTGTTGCGCAGCTGGGTCCAGTCGGCCTCGGGGTGCGCGGCGACCATCGCGTCGGCGGACGCCGTGGTGACCATCGGCACGTCGGCTGCCCCGGCCCGTGAGGTACCGAACCGAACTTCCCGCCATTTCGTGGGCTTGGTCCATCCCAGGGTCCGCACGTGGTCGGACTCGGCTCGCCTCCAAGCCGACGGGTGCGCGGATTCTCGGAGGGCGATTCCGGGGAACCGGAGGGAGCTTGTGCCTCAAGAGGCAGAGTGGCCGGTGAGTTCCTGGCCATGGGTAACCGCGGCATCTTGATCGACAGCAGAACCCGCTCGCCGAGAGGAGCGTGCGGTACGGCAAGCCGGGCGGTATCGCCCACCGCCACATCTCCGACACCTACATCGTGCTGTTCACGCACTTCATTCCGAGCGGCCTGCCGACGGCTTCGGCCGTGCCGCCTGAGCCTGGGACCGGCTGGGCCAGGCTCAGGCGGCGCAAGGCGGCTCTGCCGGTCGAAACTGGAGGAGTGCCGCCGGGAAGGACCAGCGAAGCTCCGGGACCTCGACTGGGACCTCATGCGCTCGCTGGTCACCCCCGACGCCCCGATCACCCGGGCCGGCTTCGCAGACATCTACGCCTCCACCGGCGCCGGCATCCCCCAAAGCGGCAACTTCATCGAATGGCTCGAGACCAGCTGGAAGAAGCTGTCCGAGGGGCTCAGCCGGTACGTCCTGCTCAGCAGCGTGGATACGGACGGGAACCCCGTCTCCCACCTCACGACCCGGCGGGCCGGCACCGTCATCGTCCGCGATGTGGGGCGCGGACCGGAACGGTTCGAGCTGACGAACGTCCGACTCCGCGACGGCAGCTTTGTCGCGGAACCGATGGACCGCTACGCATAACGCCGAGCGGCACGTTGATGCCGGCTGGTAGAGGGCCCCGTCGCAACGGGGCCCTGTACGCGTGCCCGCATGGACGCGATGGCACG
The DNA here is from genome assembly GCF_044763345.1 of Streptomyces sp. NPDC096132. Taxonomy (NCBI): domain Bacteria; kingdom Bacillati; phylum Actinomycetota; class Actinomycetes; order Kitasatosporales; family Streptomycetaceae; genus Streptomyces; species Streptomyces sp. NPDC096132. Next base: position 95,631 of record NZ_JBIWGA010000022.1, on the reverse strand, counting down.
TTGCCTGACGCGGCACCAGCTCATGCCAGGCCAGACGGCGGAGGCGGTCACCACGGTGACGGCAGGCCCCCCATGAGGGCCCATGCGAGAAGTCGACGGGCTCAGAGTCGCCACTTTGCAACGTACCTGCCAGGTCAACGGGTGGGACTGGGAGGTGGGCTGCTGGACTTCTGCGCCGGAATCCGGAGCGATGGAGGATGGTGAGGGAATCTTCGGTTCTGCCCCTTGTGTATTCGTGGTGGGGAGCAGCAGCAGGCCGAGGCCGGCGACCAGCGCCGCCCAAGCTGTTACGGCGGCGGCTAGGTCGCCCTGCACAATCGTGGTTGCAGAACCGTTCTGCTGGTGACTCCGGCGATACACCATCGCTGCTACCAGAGTGGCGACCACCAGGATCAAGACGCGCGTGGCGTCTATGTGTACCGTCATTTACGGGCCTTCCAGGGCTCGCGGCCTGCCCGTCAGCCTCAACGTTATGGCCTGCAAACGGGGAAAGTCTTGGACCGTTTCTGTATAAAATCCGGTCCGTTAACCCGCCACTGTGTACAAGTTGCATGGCGTGTTACTGCAGGGTGGCGATGGTGATCGATGCTGAGGGGCGTCATGATTGGTAGGGGAGCGACCTGACCCGAACCGTCTTTCTACCAGTTCCGCGTCGACAGAAGGCACGTTCTCCGGCAGACGACTGGGTGGGAAGTACTGAGCTCGGCTGATGTTCTTTGGCACCGGAACTTGACCGCTGCCACTGAAGTTTGACCTCTGTGTGAGCATTTCCCGCGGATATGCTCACGCCATGCGACGACAGGGACGAATGGGCACGGCGGTTCACTGGCTGGTGGTTTGGGCCGTTTTCACCGTTGTCATGCGCTTTGTCACCGGCCTCGCGGACATCTACAGGGGCTGGTTGACCACTGCGGTCACGTCCGCGTTGGTGGTGGCCTTCTGGTCTCTGGTCTCGTGGTTGCGGTCCCGCAGGGAGCGCAAAGCCACAGCGCAGTAGCCAGACGGTGAGCTCGGAGCATCGTGCCCTCAAATGAAACTCGCCGGTCAAATTTCAGTGGCAATCGGTCAAGGTTCGGCGTCAGGGGACAGCTGAGCTGGCAGAACGCTGATCGGAGGTGTGGGCGGGTAGAGGTCCTTCTGCCGTGGGGGGCGTCGATGGGCTCGTTGTTCCGAGAAGCTGTCACGACTGGTGATCACGCGGGAGAGCGTGGCTGAGCCAGGCCAGCGATCAGCCGGCCCTCGAGTACGACCGCCACTTCGGCGGCCAGCGGCCCGAGAGAGACGCACCGAACCGCTGATGGAGGACTCCGAGGACTCCGAGGGCTCCGATGACGCCAGGACCGGGTCCGGATCAGCGGAGACGTCCGGGGCCAGGTCGTCATCGGTGACCACAAGATAGTGGTCTCCGCCGAGCAGTCCGTCGTCACCGTCGTCACCCGGCGCAGTGGCCGGAGTGCCGGCGGCGGGACGGCGTCGTGTTCGTGGACGCCGCGAGCCGGGAGACCGGCAGACGTGCTTCAGGACGTCTTCGAGGCCTGCTACGACGCTCCCGGGTACCGGCCCGGCGCGATCGAGCTGCGGCGGCTGATGGCGGACGTCGGCATCGGCCTCGTGTTCGACGAAGGCCCCGAGGCCACCTCCTGCACGGTGCGCGCCGACAGCGCCAGAACCGTCTGCATCAGCACCACCGTCCGCGCCGAAAGGGCGGCCAGCGGCCGGCACCGATGCCCAAGGTCCGCGCCGAGGCGATCGACGTCGTGGCGGTGGACGCGACCGGAGAAGCACTGCGGGGCTACTCGGTCGTCCAGGACACGGGTGCGGACGACACCCGGCTCGGGTGGGTCACCTCTCCCGCCGCCAAGGGTCCCGACGTCGTCTACTGAGCCCTCAACGCCGCCACGACAGACGTCTGCTGGGTCAAGGACGACCGGATGACTGTGCTCTGCGGTGACGATCCCTGGAAGAAGGCGCTGCGCCGGTACGTCGTGGGCGACGGGCCGGCCCCGGACACCGAGCCGGACGCTGAACCCGTCCCTGGGACATGGGCTCGGTCCCGCCGAGGAAGAAAGTCGTCGGGGTCCACTACGCGGACAGAAACCGAGCCCCCGGCCTCAGCGCAGCAGGAGCTGCGCGATCGCGAGGACGCCCACGGTGACGATGACGCCGCGCAGAGCGGGGGGCGGCAGTCGGCGGCCGACCTTGGCGCCGATCTGCCCGCCGAGGGCGGAGCCGACGGCGATCAGCAGCACGGCCGTCCAGTCGAACTCGGCGACGAAGAGGAAGAAACAGGCGGCGACGCCGTTGACGACGGCTCCGAGGATGTTCTTGACCGCGTTGAGGCGCTGCAGGGTCTCGTCGAGGAGCAGGCCCATCAGCGAGAGGTAGATGATCCCCTGGGCGGCGCCGAAGTAGCCGCCGTACACGCTCGCGAGGAGCAGCCCGGCCAGGAGCAGGGGTCCGCCGTACGGGCGGCCGGTGGTGCCGTTCCTCTCGCGGTGGCGCTGTACGGCCGCGGCGAGGCGTGGCTGCAGCAGTACGAGGGCGAGCGCGAGGGCGATCAGTACGGGGACGATGGTGTCGAAGGCCTCGGAGGGCAGGGCCAGCAGCAGGACGGCGCCGCCCAGTCCGCCGAGGAGCGCGGTGAGGCCGAGGACGAGTGCGCGCCGGCCCTGGCCGCGGAGTTCGGCGCGGTAGCCGATGGCCCCGCTGATCGAGCCGGGGACGAGGCCGAGGGCGTTGGAGACGTTGGCGGTGATCGGCGGCAGCCCGGTGGCGAGCAGCACCGGGAAGGTGATCAGGGTGCCGGAACCGACGATGGTGTTGATGGTGCCGGCTCCGATGCCGGCCGTGAAGACGGCCAGTGCTTCCCAGATGGACAACGCCATCTCCTCACATGATCAGGGTGTCGCCTCCCCGCCGCACGGCAGGCGGTCGAGGGGCTCGCATGGATCATGCACGCTCGGCACGGACCCCGACGCGCGCGCCCACTATGCGGGCAGCGAATGTCAGGGCTGGTCATACGGCGCCGTCACCCCGCCCCACCCCGGCCCCGAAGGACCCCTTCCGGCCCGACGCCGGTACAGCGCTACCGTTGTGTCTCCTTCGGGTGGCCGGAATGTTCGTCGGCGATCGGCTCGTCGGTGTCGTGCCCCGCCCGAGGCCGACTACAAGTGGCTGGTGGAGCGCTTCGGCCCGGTTTCCTTCGACGGCTTCTTCCATGTCCTCCAGCCGTGCTCCCCCTTCGCCCCGATCCGGCCGGGCACTGGCAGATCCTTCAGCGGCTGAGGTGGAACGGCGAGCCGGTCCCGTGCGCCACCGGCGAACTGCTTCCCGTGGCGAAGACCGACAACGGCGACATGGTGTACTGCGTATGACGTCAGGACGCGACCCGGAGTGGCGGACGATCACCGTCAACGCGGTGCGCAACGTGCGGGGGCCGACCTTCGACGGCGGGATCCTCGGCTTTCTGGCCGAGGTGCTCTCCGGGAACCACCGTGCGGAGGTGTTTCCGCGCGGTTTCCCTGCCAGTGTCTACGTTTTTTCTCCCTACCCGCCCCAGGGCAACCGCCGGTGTCCCTCGCGGGTCTAGGACGCGTGGCACATCGTCAGGCCGCGCCGTGAGGGGGCGGCAGGTCTTTTCCACCTCGAAGGGGGACTCCATGCGCACCCGCTCCGCCGTCGCCGCCATGTCCGTCGTGACCGCGCTCTCCGTGTCGGTGACACCCATGGCCGCACACGCGGCAAGCCCCGCCGCGGAAGCCGACGCGGTCTTCTCGAACGTCTCCGTCAACGGCGGCAAGGACGTCGTACTCGGGCTGACCACCCGGAAGACCGTCACCATCAGCTGGACGGCGACGGACCCGGACGGCATCCTCGCTTCCTGGTCCTACCTGTACAACGGCCCCAACGTCGACGACATGAACGGCTATCTGCCGCACTACCCGCCGCCCGGCGACTGCACCCCCACGTCCGCCGCCCGCACCACCGTCAACTGCACACTGAGCTTCGGTGTGGACGCCGCGCGGGACTTCCGCAAGAACATCCTCGCCGGCGTCTGGAAGATGCCGGGCGCGGTGCAGGACTCGGGCGACGACTGGACGGAGATCGACGTCATCGGCACCGGCCGGTTCAAGCGAGCCGGCAAGGTGACGGTCAACGCCTCGCCGGAGCCGGTGAAGAAGGGCCGGACCATTACGGTCACGGGCAAGCTGACCCGCGCCAACTGGGAGAGCCGCACCTACACGGGCTACCAGGGCCAGGCGGTGAAGCTGCAGTTCCGTAAGAAGGGCAGCAGCACCTACACGACCCTGAAGACCATCACCACCGGCAGCGGCGGCAAGCTGAGGACGACCACGAAGGCCACCGGTGACGGCTACTACCGCTTCGTCTTCGCGGGCACCGGCACCACCGGCCCCTCCACGGCGGCCGGTGACTACGTCGACGTGAGGTGATACCGCCGGGCTGGCGAAAGGGGTGCCCGGACGCCCGAACTCCGACCGGGGAGCGGGGCGAGTGGAGGCGGAAGGGGAGCGGAAGGACACGGTCGCTGGTTTTCACCGGTACCACGACCACATCGACTTCCGGGGCAGCCGGATCCACGGCTCGGTGATCATGTGCGACGCGAGCCACCACCCGCCGACCGACCACCCGCCGGCCGTCGGGTCGCCGACCTCACCGGCGAGGGCCTGGCCTGGAACAACCTCGGCCCTCGTCCACGACGCGGTGGGCCACCGGGCCGAGGCCGCCATGCCCCTTCCGGCAGGCCTGCGCCCGGCACGCGGCGACGGACCGCATCTTCCACGGCGACTCGCTCAACAGCCCTGGCTGCGCCTTGCACTTGGCCGGCGGGCTGGAGGAGTCCATCAGCGCCTTCCGGGAGTCGCTGCGCATCCGCAGGGAAGAGGACAACTGGTACGTCACCGGGACCACGGCGAACAACCTCGCCCGTGCCCTGGCCGGCGCCGACCGCGAGGACGAGGCGGCCAGGCCGGGAAACTGGCCGCCCAGGCGTGCGCCCTGGCGGGCCCCACGGCGGACGCTACGGCCGCCACCACTGAACCGTTCACCGGGGGGCCTTCCAACTCGGCAGCTTGACACGGGAGTTGGTCCATACCAATCTGATGGAGGCACGCGCCTCTCCGTGCACCCCGGCGACGCAGGTGAAGGGAACCCCCATGCCCCTCAACAGGCGCAAGCTGCTCTCCGGTACCGCAGCGACAGGACTGGGACTCGCGGGCTGGAGCCTGGCGGCCCCCGCCGCCCGGGCCGCTCCCATCGGCACGGGCTGGACGGAGGTCAACCCCGGTTTCACCCTGCACCAGCCGCCGGACCGGACGCGCTACGAGTACCTGTCGTCGACCGGCGAGCACCACTTCTGGCTGTACTCGACCGATCCGAGCACCTTCCCCGGCCAGGACTCGGGCCCACGCAGCGAGATGCGGTGGAAGAACGACTACACCTCCGGGCAGGCGCAGTTCGAGTGCGACATGAGGATCGCGGCCGGCGCCCACCGGGTGTGCGTGATGCAGATCTTCGGCGCCCAGACCCAGGCGACGACGTTCATGACGCTGGCCATGAACACCAACAGCATCAACTACTACGACTACGCCGCGCAGCAGATCTACTCACCGGTCTACGACACCATCATCCGCCTCAACGTGGTGCACGAGACCGACACCGGCAACGTCCATGTCTTCGTCAACCGCGCCTTCCGCGCCACCTTCAAGGGCCACGGCCCGGCCACCCACTACTTCAAGTGCGGCCTCTATGGCCGGGAGGGCATGTCGGCGCGCAGCGACATCTATCTCAAGAACATCCATCTGTACCGTAAGTGACGGTATGTCAGTCGAATGGCGGGTTCCCGCTACTACCAACTCCCCGGCGGCGGCACTGCGGTCCGCACCGTGGTCTCCTACGGCTACGAGTTCGCCGACCAGCACGGCACGAGCGGGCGCTACCCGGAGTCCACCTACCAGACCCCCTCCTGGCGCCAGTTCACCCCCTACGGCGCCCCGCGCGGCACGGCCGCGGCCTCCTGAGTCGACAACCGGGGCTTCCTCGACAAGCCCACCGCCACGGCCACCGGGCTGACCGTCGTCGGCGCGCGCCTGTACCATCACTCGGTTCTACCGGCTGATGCGGTAGCTGGTGACGGTGTCGCACAGGGCGGTGTTGTCACACCGCCAGCTGACGACCGGCGGGGTGTCGCCTGCCGTGGTGTGGCTCAGCGTACCCAGTTTCCAGTCCGGGGTGACTGTCACGGACGGCCGCAGGCCGAGCGCGGTGGCCTCGACGGCGGTGACCTGCGGGTCGCTCGGGGCAGGCTGGTTGGCCCAGCGGTCCCTGGCGAACCGCGTGGACGTGCGTCTCGCCGTCCGGCAGGTCGCCGCACAGGATCGGGCGCCGGTCCATCCCGCCCGCGCAGCCCGCGGCGCCGCCTACGCTCCGCTGGCCGCTCCACCCTCCATCTCCGGCGGCGCGTCGCCCCCTGGTCCCAACACCCGTGACATGCCCCAAAGCAGCAGACAGGGCCGAAGCGCCCAGTTCTTGCCGGGGCCCAGGCATGGGTCCACCCGGCTCGCGCTGAACATGACGCAGGAGGAGGCGGCGGACGCCTTGAACGCGATCACCGGGGGTGCGACGGACGCGAGCTTGACGGTTCGCGCACCAGGACGGTGCACCGGCCAGTGTGCTGGAGACCTCCGACCCGGACCGGCTTTCCTCCAGCGACGCCCAGGAACTCAAGGAGATCCGCACCGCCTGCTCACACCTCGCCGCCACAGCCAGGCACGTCCGCGACTTCGCCGCCATGCTCCATGACCGCCGCGGCGACCTGCTGCCCGACTGGATGAACCGTGTCCTCGCCGACGACCTACCAGCACTGCATTCCCTGATCACCGGCCTGCGCCGCGACCAGGATGCCGTCATCGCAGGGCTCTCCAGCCCCTGGAACTCAGGCCAGGTTGAAGGCCACGTAACACGAATCAAACTCCTCAAGCGCAAGGGCTACGGACGGGCCAGCCTCGCCCTGCTCCGTCGCCGCATACTCCTCGCCACCTAACGTTCGCCCAGGGGCCCCTGGGCGCCCACAGGCTAGGTTGCTCCCATGCCCCTCACCCCTGATGACGAGATACACACACGCGATGAGCTGGTGGCATTCGTCCGCGAGCTGCACCAGGACTATCTCCGGCAAGGACACGACTGGGAGAACCGCACCCTCGACAGCTTCCTCGAAGCCCTTGCCGCATGGATGGCCAGCTCGGACGGCTGGTATCGGAACTTCGACAAGGAACTTCCAGCCAAAGGCGACTGGACCTTCATCGCACGAGCCCTCAGCGCAGCCACCGTTTACGAGTAGGCGAACAGGGCCAACGAGCGTCGAGTCCTGCCGACCACCGCTCCGCGGAGCCGCCACCACAAGATCTTCGCCAGAGCCGAATTACGTGACCGTCCACAGCGCACCGACCGCCGCGCGATACGCACCTGGTGCGCACCGCGGCGCGCAACGATCTGCGCAGGCACGGCCTGTCCGGCGACGGCGGCCGAACTCGAGGTGGGGAGAAGGTGCACCTGCTCACCAAGGACAGCCTGGGCCCCGCTGGACTCGAGTTGGACCGGGGGCCGGAGGAGATGGGCGGCATGCCCAAGAGCTCAGGCCGCTTGGGGGTTCCGCACGCGATGACCGTCAACGAGACGGTCATCGCGATGATCCGCCCGAAGCCCGACCTTCACTTGGTCCCGGTCGGTCGGATGCGCCGGCCGACGCGTCGCCGCAGGTTCCTGCAGAGGTACAGCAATGACGATCGCCTGTCAGGTGGTACGGCCCCCCGCCAGTCGTCGCTGCGCGGCCCGCTCCACGAACGGCTCCAGGCCGCTCTCGGGGTGCATGTAGACGTAACGGTGGGCGGCGTAGACCTGCAGGGCGTTGAGGCGGTCGACGAAGGACCGGGGGAGGTGAGCATGACGTCCTCGGTGCCCAAGGACAGATGTGCCGTGGGCCGACGGGAAGTACGAGGGTCTGGGCGTCACCGAACGCCATGCCGTACACGGTGCGGCTTCCCTCAACGGACACGGTCAAAGATCCATCCAGAGAGCGGTGACGTCGCGGCCGATGCGCGACTGCAGCCGGACACCGTCCTCGTTCCGCCACAGCACGGTCCGATGGCCATCGACCTTCATTTATGCGCTGTTGAGCTGTCCACGGGCTATCGTCCAGCGTCATGTCGATCACTGGCTGGCGGGTGCATTTCACTCGCCGAGACCTGGCCTTGCCGCGCGAAAGGACCCCGTTCATGCGGGAGTTCAGTGCCTTGTTTGCCGGTCTCGATCAAGGGTTGGACGATCTGGGGGTGCCCGAGGGGCAGCCGTTCCTGATCAGTCCTGCGGGTGGGTACGACGTGCCGCTGAACCGGTACTTCTCGGTGTGGCTGGCATCGTCACCGTGGAACACCCAGGCCGCCCATGCCCGGGATCTGCGCACGTTCTTCAACTTCCTGTGGTTCGCGCGAGGCCGGCGTGACTGGCGTGAGGCGTTCATGGACGACCGGGCGGCGTACGAGTGGTGGCGTCGTCGCGACGAGCATGGACCTCGCCTGGAGGACACGAGCTGGGACCGGGAGGTATCCACGGTCAACCAGTTCTACCTGTGGGCGATCGAGCAGGACCTGGTGAGGGCTAATCCCATCCGCCAGCGCGCGGGCGCGGTGTGGTCGCCCTGGCGGGGCGGGACCAGTGGGGGCATGGTGCGGCAGGTGCCGGCGGAGTCGTCGCACGCGGGGGCCCGGCGGGAGGTGAAGTGGCTGCCGCCGCGGTCGTATCGGCTGTGGCGCAACGTCGGACTGTGCGGCTTCGATGCGCAGGAGATGCCCCGGCGGGGGTTCCGCGGGCGATGGGCTGCACGGAATGCGGCGTATGCGGATTCGATGGTCCGGACGGGGCTTCGGTCGTGCGAGCACTCGGCGCTGACGGTGTTCGACCTGCCGGAGCTGCCGCCTGCGGTGTCCGGGATCGTCAACGCGCGGGCGGTACTGCCGCACGCGATCTCCAAGGGGCGCTCGGGGCGGGCGGTGTACTGGCCGGTGTCGGTGCTGCGGGACGTGCGCGACTACATGGAGTGGGACCGGGCCGGGGCGCTTGATTACGGCCGCTCGCGCGGCTTCTACGTTCCCACCCGCCGGTCGCTGCTGGTGGAGGACCCGTCCGTGCCGCGGGTGCGGATGGGAGGGCGGTGGGTGCCGGTGGCCCGCCTGGACGACGGTGAGCGGCGGCGGCTGCTGGTGGCGACGGTAGATGGTGGGTGGGAACCGGCGATGGTGTGGCTGAACCAGTGGGGTCTGCCGATGACGATGTCGGGATGGAAACAGGTCTTCGCCGATGCCAACGCACGTTGCCGCGCCCAGGGCGTGGAAGTGGGAGCGACGCCGCACATGCTGCGGCATTCGTACGCGGTGATCACACTGGAATTGCTGTGGCGGGGGCATCTGCAGGCGCTGGGGGAGATGAACGAGCGGCAGCGGCTGACGTATCAGCGGGTGTTCGGTGATCCGCTGAACTGGGTGCGGATCAGGCTCGGGCACCGCTCGGCGACGACCACGGCGCTGTACTTGCACACCTTGCAGGAGCTGGAGATGCGCACCCGGTTGGAGCTGGTGCCGGAGGGGGCGTGGGAGCCGGCCGGTTTCAGCGAGGAGGGCTGGCTGGAGCAGTCGGCGGTGGCCGCGTGAGCGAACAGACGCCGCGCGCAAAGCGCGGCCGTGCGGCGGCCGTGCCCGACGGTTTCTACGAGCCGCCCCCGGTGGTGGAGTTCCCCGAGGGCGGCGGGGCGCCGGTGGTGCGGTTCACGGGTGAGGACGGCCGGGAGTGCGTGTTCCGGTTCGAGGAGTTGCCGCTGCCAGGGCTGCATCGGGACTTCGCCCATGCGCTGGGGGTGCGGATCGGGCCCGGCGGCGGGCGTCGCACGCAGAGGGCGGCGAGCAGCCAGTGGCAGACCGTCAAGCGGTTCCTGCTGCTCTTGGACCAGCTTGCGGAACCGCCGCGGCGGGTGGAGGAGCTGCGCGTGCGTCACCTGGAGCGGTATCTGGTCGCGCGGCGGCAGACGTGTGAGGAGAGGTCGGCCCGCCGGAATCTGCAGGACCTGCTGCGGATCGTGCGTGTCCTGCCCGGTCAGGACCGGCTGGAGGGGGCCGTGGCGGACTATGCCGGGCAGCCCGGCCATGGCGTGGATGCCCAGCAGGCTGGGCGCCCGGGGTACTCGGATCGCGAGTTCCAGGCCGTCATGGCTGCCGCCCGTTCGGACGTGGCCGCCATCCGTGACCGGATCATGGCAGGCGAGAGGCTGCTGGGGCGCTTCCTGGACAACGACGAAAGCCTGTCGGTGGCTGAGCGGGGGCAGGGGGCGCGGCTGGCGGCGATGGCGGCCACGGGCCGGGTTCAGGTCGATTACCGCGGGCTTGCGGTGGGCGAGTATCCGGCGGCCTGCTACGCGCAGGCGCGGCAGTTGTTCGTGACCGATCCGGACCTTGCTCCGCTGCTCATCTACGCGGCCGGGCTGAGCGGGCGCAATCCGGAGACGCTGAAGGAACTGCCCGCCGAGCACCGGCTGCTGGAGGGGCGGGCGGTGGCCCTCACGCTGACCAAGCGCCGCCGGGGCAAGGCCAACTCCCGTACATCGGTGCACTGGAGCGTCGATACCGAGCGGGAGCTGCGGACGATGGGCGACTTCTACCTGCTGCTGCACCGGTTGATGGCCCGCAGTCGGGCGTTTTCCGGGACCGGGTCGGTGTGGTCGATCTGGGCAGGCAACGGCCGCGGTCGTGTCCTCCATGCCGCCACCGGCGGGCACATCGGTCCCTTCGATGCGGAGCTGGCCCGCAAGCTGAAGCTCGGAGCGTGGGCCGGGCGGCACGGCCTGGTCGGCGATGACGGCAAGCCCCTGGAGATGCTGGTGACGCGCATCAAGAAGACCGTCGAGGTGCGCACGGCGAAGCAGGTCGGAGGGCATTTGCCATCGGTGCGGCTGACGAACACGGCGGACACCTCCTTCACCCACTACCTGCGCGCCGACCCGTTCGTCGCCGAGTGGGCGGCCGACGTCCTCACGGAGGCGATCACCGACGCGGAGGAGAAAGCCCGCGCGGTCGTCTTCCGCCTCGGCGGCGAGCCGGCGGCTGACGTGCCGGAGCGGGTGCGCGAGCAGGCGGCCGCCGGCGCGCTCGACACGCTGGCCAGTGCGTGCACGGACATCGAGCATGCACCCGGCGGAGGACGATGCGGGCAGTCGTTCCTGGCCTGCTTCGGATGCCCCAACGCCCTGGTGCTGGAACGCCACCTCCCGGCGCTGCTCGCCCTGGCCGAGGCCCTGCGAGAGGACCTTCAGCGCCGGGACGCCGCGCAGTGGGCGGCCCGGTACGGGGCCACCTGGCAGATCCTCACCCGCGACATCCTGCCCCGCTTCAGCCCGGCACAGCGCGCCGCCGCCCAACAGCGGCAGCCCCGCCTGATGCTCGATCTCCTGGAGGGACCCATCCAGTGGTCATGACACCCGCCTCCGCAGCCTCCGCACCCCGCGCCGCGGTGCCCGGCGATGCCCTGGTCCTGGCCGCCCGCCCGCTGCGCCCTGAGGCCCGGCTGGCGGAAACCTCCCGCTACGGCGACGACCTGTGGCTGCTCACCCCGGCGTGGCTGCGCGCCGACCGCAAGCCCCACCGGCTCGACTTCACGCTGGTCCCGCCCGCGCACCGGGAGACCGCCAAGCTGTTGTTCTACGCCCTGCTGACCGAGGACACCCCGCCCGGCGAAGAGCCGATCACGATCTCCAGCATCCGCGCCTATTTCACCTGCGTACGTCACGTCCTGGTATGGGCACAGGGCCGTCAGCTCGCACTGGCCGAGCTGACGGGCGAGGACCTGGATGCCTACCACAGCGAGGTGACCGGGCTGCGGATGTCGCTCAGCGGGGTGTACCGCCAGCGCCGTGCGGTGCGCTTGCTGTGGGCCTACCGCTCCCGCCTGGCCGACCGCCTCGGACAGGACCCGCTGCGTCGTCCGCTGTGGCAGGCATGGGCGCGCGCCAACCCCCGCAGGTACGACGAGAACCTCACCGACCGCATCCCCGAGCACCTCACGGGGCCGTTGCTGGTCTGGGCGCTGCGCTGGGTGGACGACCTCGCCGACGACGTGCTCGCCGCCCGCGCCGAACGCGACGCCATCGATGCCCGCCCGCCCCTCCACCCCGATCCACTGGCGGCCTTGCGGTCGGTCCTGGACGATTTCCGCCGCCGCGGCCAGCCCCTGCCGACGGCACCCGATCGCCCGGCCGCCGCACGGCACGGCACCGGGGTGTCCCCGAACTTCGGCTACCTGGCCCGGCTCGCCGGGTATCCCCAGTACCGGTTCAGCAAGGCCAGCGAGCGGCGTCTGATCGAGGAAGCGGCCCGCGCTCTCGGCGTGGGCAGTGATTCCCCGCTGCACCATCGCGTGCAAGGGCAGATCGACGGGCGGCGGTGGCTGAAGCAGATCTCCTACTACGACGTAGGTCAGTTCGAACGACTGCTGCAGGTGTCCTGCTGGATCGTCATCGCCTACCTCTCCGGCCTGCGCGACTCCGAGATCAAACATCTGCAGCGTGGCTGCGTGAGCGCTCAACGCGACACCGGCGGCCGCATCTACCGCTACCAGCTGCGCGGACTGGCCTTCAAGGGCGAAGGCGTCCACGGCGCGGCCGCCACCTGGATCGTCACCGCTCCCGTCGCCCGGGCCGTCGCCGTCCTGGAACGCTGCCAGCCGGCCGACGAACCCTACCTGTTCGCGCACCCCCGCAAATCGGCCAACCATCAAAGCCACCACGTTGCCGGGCACGTGCGCACCAGCGGCACTACCATCAGAGACATCACCGCATTCGCCAAGTGGATCAACACCTACTGCGCTGCCCACACGCGCGTGGACGCGATCCCCGAGACTGACGGGCGGCTGCCGCACCTGACGCTGAGACAGTTCCGCCGCACCCTGGCCTGGTTCATCGCGCGCCGTCCCGGCGGCACCATCGCCGGTGCCCTGCAGTACCGCCATCAGTGCATCCAGATGTTCGAGGGCTACGCCGGCACCAGCGACTCCGGGTTCCGCGACGAGGTCGAGGCCGAAGAAGCCTTCGCCCGCGGCCAGTTCCTCGCCGAGCTGGGCGCCGACGATGCCCGGCCCACGCTGACCGGGCTCGCAGGACCGGAAGCCGAAGCGCGGCTCGCCGAGCTCGCCCGCCACACCGTCTTCGACGGCCAGGTCGTCACCGACGAAGTGCGCCTGCGCCGCATCCTGGCCCGCCACGACACCCACCTGTACCCGGGCACCTTCATCACCTGCGTCTACAACCCCGACCGTGCCTTGTGTCGTACCCCCGGGACCGCGTCCGATCAGCCGGTGCTGGCCGACTGCCAGCCCCTGGCCTGCCGCAACACTGCCCTCACACCTGCCAACCACGAGGCCCTCGCCGGTCACCTCACCCAGCTGGAACAAGCCCTCAGCGACGGCGCCCGCCTCGCCCCCTACGTCCGTCACCGTCTTCAGGAACAGCACCGTGCCACGGCCGCGTTCCTTGCCCGCCATGAGCTGGAGCCCCCCGAGTGAAACGCGCCCTGCCCGACACCGACACCGTCAAAGCCGCCATCGACACCGTCCTGGACGAGGCGGCTTCCAGCGGACGGCGGCCGACCGTGACCGCCATCGAGCGGCATCTTGGCATCCCTCACGCCACCTTCCACCGCCACTACGCCCACCTGATCGACACCCACTTCCGGCCGCGGATCCCCGCACCCCGTGCCGAGACGCACACGGTCCAGCTCCCGGCGCCCACGGCGAGGGAAGAGAACCTGCGCCGACTGCGGCAGGAGAACACCGACCTACGCCGGACCCTCGCCCTGTTCGAGGAGGCCATCCGCCAGCTCACCCTCGAAAACGATGCCCTGCGCAACAGCGCCACCGTCGTCCCGCTCCCCGCCCGGGGCCTAACCTCCGCGCCATCACGGCCCTGACCTGGGCCCATGCGGGACAGTCCGACAGTGGGCGCCGGCGCGCTCGCGTGGGCGAGCCTGTCGGGGATTCAGGATGTGGGTGGGCGGTTTTCGCTGGTGCCGGAGCGGGGTGTGAGTTTTGACGGCGCAGGTTGGTGTGGCTGGTCAGCCTGCTCTGTCATGTGGGGGTGGGTTGCTGCGAGGCTGGCCAGGAGCTTGAGCCGGTCTTCGGAGGTGCTGCCGGGTTCGGCAGTGTAGAGGGTCAGGTCGTGCATGGCCCGGTGGGACAGGGGCAGGTCCAGGGACTGGTAGGTCAGCTCCAGGTGGCCGACCTCGGGGTGCCACAGTCGTTTGATGCCGTCGTGGCGGATGCGGACGTCATGGGCGGCCCATTGGCTGCGGAAGTCGGGGCTGAGGGTGGACAGTTCGCCGATGAGTTCGCGCAGGGCCCGGTCGTGGGGCTCGCGTCCGGCTTCCGCGCGCAGCAGTGCTGTGGTGACGGAGGCGGCGGCCTCCCAGTCGACGAAGAACTGCTGGGAGCCGGGGTCGAGGAAGATGTAGCGGGCGACGTTGGGCCTGCCGCGTTTGTCGGTGGTCTCGCTCTCGAAGAGCGGCGCGTGCAGGGCCCGGGCCAGCGAGTTGCTGGCGACGACGTCCTGGCGGCCGTTGCGTACGAACGCGGAGGACATCGTCATGGAGTCGAGCAGCCACTGGACGCGGGGCGGGACCTCGACATCCCTGCGGCGTGACGGTGTGCGGCGGGCGGGCCGGGCCGCGCGGGCCAGGTCGAACAGGTAGGTGCGTTCGTCCTCGTCCAGCTCCAGGGCCTGGGCGACGGCGGCGAGCACGTCCTCGGAGACGCCGTTGATGTGGCCTTTCTCCAGGCGGGTGTACCACTCGGTGCTCACTCCGGCCAGCACGGCGACCTCTTCGCGCCGCAGCCCGGGCACGCGGCGTCGGCCGCTGGTGGGCAGCCCGGCCTGCTCAGGGGTGATCTTCGCGCGGCGGCTGGCGAGGAAGTCGCGGATCTCGGTGCGGTGGTCAGGGCGGGCGTCGGGGAGCGGTTCCATGCCTTTCACGGTAGCCATCAGCGCGCGAAGAGGGAGGTTGAGTCTGTCCCCCCTATAAACGCGACCTTCCTCAAGGGTGGAGCGGCTTGTTTTCTGGGTGACGTACCCCGATCACAACCCCCACGGAGATGAACCTTGAGTACGCGAGGAGCAACCCTCCACGCCCCCGCCGGGACCGTACGGGCTGACAACCTCCAGCCTCCGTCCGCCCGGCTGCCGCTCGTCGTCTACGTGCTCGCGCTGGGCACCTTCCTGATGGGCACCACCGAGTTCGTCGTGGCTGGCCTGCTGCCCGAGATCGCGGGAGATCTGCAGGTCAGCGTCGCCCAGACCGGACTTCTGATCACGGTCTTCGCCGTCGGGATGATCGTCGGGGCGCCGCTGATGGCGATGCTCACGCTGCGGCTGCCCACCCGGCTCGCCCTGGGCGTCTTCGCCCTCGGGCACGTGATCGTCGCCGTCGGCTCCAGCTTCGGCCTGCTGCTCGCGGCACGTTTCCTGACGGCGATCGCCACCGGGGCGTTCTGGGCTGTGGCCAACGTGGCTGCCACCCGCGCCGCCGGTCCGGCCGCCGCCGCCCGCGCTCTGGGCCTGGTCGGGGCCGGAGCCATGCTCGCCAATGTCGTCGGCGTGCCGCTGGGCGCGTTCGCCGGACAGCTCATGGGCTGGCGCGGACCGTTTTGGGCCCTCGCGGCTCTCTCCGCCGCGGCCGTCCCGTTGATCGCCCGCACCGTCCCGCAGGGCGGTCCGGCCCAGCAGGCGGGAACGATCCGCTCCGAGCTGACGGCGCTGCGCTCGGGCCGCCTGTGGCTCGTGCTGGCCGCCTGTGCCACCACCACCGGCGGTGTCCTGGCCGCGTACTCCTACATCGCACCGCTGCTGACGGACCGGGCCGGTCTCGCCGCCGGGCTGGTGCCGCTGGTCCTCGTCGGCTTCGGCCTCGGCGCCCTCGCCGGTTCGCTGGTCGGGGGCCGGCTGGGCGACCGCCGTCCGCACACGGTCACCATCGTCGCTGCCGCGGGCGCCATGCTCCTGCTCCTGGCGATCGTCCTGTCGGCCGGCTCGGCCCCCGCCACCATCGTCCTGGTCACCCTGCTGGGCTTCTTCGGCCTCGGCGCCAACCCGGTCCTGATGGCCCTGGCCGTCCGTTACGCCGGCCAGGCCCCCACTTTGGCCTCGGCTCTGACCGTCTCGGCGTTCAACCTCGGCACCGCGATCGGCTCCTGGTTCGCCGGCATCGCCCTGGAGCGCGCCGGCGCCACTGGCCCCACCGTGGTCGGGGCCGCCATCGCTGCCCTGACCCTGATCCCCACCATCGCCCTCGCCCTGCGACGGCACCACCGTGCCGGTTCACCCGGCACCAGCGTCCGGCATGCGGCCCCCGCCCCTGCCGACCAGGCTTGAACCGTCACGCCCCCTCTGACCAGCAGTTCCCGAAACAGCACCTGGAGAACACTTCATGCGCGCGACACTCCTGTACGGCGCCGGCGACGTCCGCGTCGAGAACGTCCCCGACTCCGTCATCAAGCTGCCCACCGACGCCCTGGTCCGCATCACCAGCTCGTGTATCTGCGGCAGCGACCTGTGGCCGTACGCCTCGGCGAAGCCCGAGGACGGTCCCGCGCGGATGGGGCACGAGTTCATCGGCATCGTCGAGGACACCGGCTCCGAAGTGAGCACCGTCAAGAGGGGCGACCTGGTCGTCGCGCCTTTCGCCATCTCGGACAACACCTGCGCGTTCTGCCGTGAGGGCCTGCACACCTCCTGCGCTCACGCCCAGGCCAACTTCTGGGACGGTCTGCCGGACGAGGGCGGCCAGGCCGAGGCGGCCCGCGTCCCGCTCGCCGACGGCACGCTGGTCAAGCTCCCCGTTGCCGCGGACTCCGCCCTGATCCCGTCCCTGCTGACCCTCTCGGACGTGCTCGGCACCGGCTACCACGCGGCCGTGGCGGGCGGGGTCAGTGAGCGCACCCGGGTCACCGTGATCGGCGACGGGGCGGTCGGCCTGCTGGGCGTGCTGTCGGCCAGGCGGCTGGGCGCCGAGCAGATCATCCTGATGGGCCGGCATCAGGCGCGTACCGATCTCGGCCGGGAGTTCGGCGCCACCGACGTCATCTCCGCACGGGGCGAAGAAGGCATCGCCCAGGTGCGGGAGCTCACCGGCGGGCACGGCACCCACGTGGTCCTGGAGTGCGTCGGCAACAGGCGCGCCTACGAGCAAGCCGTCGGCGTCGTCCGCCCGGGCGGCGTGATCAGCCGGGTCGGCGTCCCGCAGTACGAGGAGGCACCGATCGGCTTCGGCAGCCTCTTCCGCCACAACATCCGCCTGGCTGGCGGACCCGCGCCGGTGCGCGCCTACATCGAGGAATTGCTGCCCGACATCCTCAGCGGCGCCATCGAACCCGGGAAGGTCTTCGACGTCACCACCACCCTCGACGGCGTCCCGGCCGGCTACCAGGACATGGCCGACCGCAAGAGCCTCAAGGTTCTCATCAACCCCTGACCCGACCCTTACCGACACAGCAGCCGCAACGTCTTCGACGAGGACGACAGCGCCGCCCCCCGTGTGACGGACAAGAACAGGTACGGCATCGCCATCGCCGCCCTGTCCTGTCCGCCCGTCCCCGGGCGTGACCACGGCGGCTTCCCGGACATGCGGGTGCCACCGGTCCCGCAGGCCCTGAACCCAGAAACGAATCGACCCCAGCCCCCGGCCCGGACCGGAAACACTGCTGGGCACCAGGAGAGAGCAATGACTACCTCAGACGGCTACACCTTCGCGCTGGACGAGAATGTCGAGCGCACCTCGGTGCGGTTCAAGAACCGCTACGGCATCGAGGTCGCCGGTGACCTGTACGTACCGAAGAACGCCACGGGCAGGCTGCCCGCCCTGGCGGTCAGCGGCCCGTTCGGCGCGGTCAAGGAGCAGTCCTCGGGTCTGTACGCCAACGAGTTCGCCCGCCGCGGGTACGTCGCCCTCGCCTTCGACCCGTCCTACACCGGCCAGAGCGGCGGCACCGTGCGCGATGTCGCCTCGCCCGAGACCTACACCGAGGACTACAGCGCCGCCGTCGACTTCCTCGGACTGCAGGACATCGTCGACCGCGACCGGATCGGCGTCCAGGCCATCTGCGGCCTGAGCGGCATGGCGCTGACCGCCGCGGCCGCCGACAGCCGTATCAAGGCAGTCGCCACCGCCTCGATGTACGACATGTCACGCAGCATGTCTCGCAGCTACCAGGACTCCTACACCCCCGAGCAGCGCCACCAGGTTGTCGACTACCTCAGCCGCCAGCGGTGGAAGGACGCCGAGAACGGCACCTACGCCCGGGGCCTGCACGAGGTCCCCTTCGACGAGGCCGGCAACCTGGTCGAGGCCGACAGCATCTTCCCCGAAACCCTCCCCGCGGACCCCAACCCGGTCCTGGCGGCCTTCTACGACTACTACCGCACCGAGCGCGGCTACCACCCCCGCTCGATCAACTCCACCACCGCGTGGACCGCCACCACCCCCATGGCCTTCTTCGCCTTCCCTCTGATGGCCAACCTGGACATGCTCGCCCCGCGCAAGGCTCTCCTCGTGGCCGGCGCCGACGCGCACTCGCGCTACTACTCCGAGGACGTCCACAAGACGGCCCCCGACACCGTCGACCTCGTGATCGTCGCGGGCGCGGACCACGTCGACCTGTACGACCGCAAGGACCTCATTCCCTTCGACACCCTGGACGAGTTCTTCACCAAGAACCTCGCCTGACCAATCCACTCCGCTGCCTATCCGGTGGGCGGTTGGTATCCGCACGACGCGGACGCAAACCGCCCGCCGCAGCGCCCACCTCACCCAAATCCACGAGACGCAGCAAGGCGCAGCCCCGCCCACTCCCCGGCCTCCAGGCACATCGGAGGGCATCGTCTCTGACCCCGCCCCAGGGCCGGTGAATGTGTCCGGGCCTGCGTTGAGAAGGGAGCGGGACGGCGGCCCACTGCTCTCCGACCGGCAGACGGCATAGCGGTTAAGTACCGCTGTAAAACGGCTGCCCTTGAGCACCAGGCACGACCACTCGGCAGCGCTGAACTGGGCTGTCGGGATGAAAGGGCAGCGCAGGCCGAGTGCACGGCCATCAGCTGCTGTTACCGCGAGGACGTGCCCGCAACGGGATTCCGCCGGCGGCCGTGCCGTGAATCTTCATCCGCATGGCCAGCGGTCTCACTCAGCATCCGCCACCTCGCTTCTCCCGCGCACCCCGCACCGCGCGCTCACCCGCCGCTTCGGTTACCGATCGAAGCCTGGCCCTCGTTGTCTGAGGTGACAACACCCCGAACCGGCATGGGGGTTGAGCTTGTACCCCCCATAATCCCGACCTGCCACATCCGGCGCAGAAGCGGTTCTCTGGAATCACGCCTGGTCACGACAGCACCGACCGGCGCACCTTTCCCCCACCGATCGAACATGAGGTCCACTGTCATGGAACGTCGCAAAGCGCTCGGACTGATCGCTGCCACCGCTACCGGCGCCGCCACGGCCGCCTCCTTCTCGGCTCTGCCCGCCTTCGGCGAGGAGACCGGCGGTGCCGCAGGCGCCACAGGCCAGGGCAAGGCCACGGGCAAGGGCGGCTACACCTTCGCACTGGACCAGAACGTCAGGCGCACCTCGGTGCGGTTCAAGAACCGCTACGGCCTCACCGTCGCCGCGGACTTGTACGTACCGAAGAACGCCCGCGGCAAGCTGCCCGCCCTGGCCGTCAGCGGCCCGTTCGGCGCGGTCAAGGAGCAGTCCTCGGGCCTGTACGCGAACGAGTTCGCCCGCCGCGGCTACGTCGCCCTCGCCTTCGACCCCTCCTTCACCGGCCAGAGCGGCGGCACGGTGCGCGACGTGGGCTCGCCCGACATCTACACCGAGGACTTCAGCGCCGCCATCGACTTCCTCGGCCTGCAGAAGATTGTCGACCGCGACCGGATCGGCGTCCAGGGCATCTGCGGCCTGAGCGGCATGGCCCTCACCGCGGCGGCCGCCGACAGCCGCATCAAGGCAGTCGCCACCTCCGCGATGTACGACATGTCGCGCAGCATGTCCCGCAGCTACCAGGACTCCTACACCCGTGAGCAGCGCCAGAAGGTCATCGACTACCTCAGCCAGCAGCGCTGGACCGACGCTGAGAAGGGCACCTACGCGCGCGGCTCCCACGAGGTCCCATTCGACGAGAACGGCAACGTCGCCCCCTCCAACCGCGTCCTGCCCAAGGCCCTCCCGGCGGACGCCGACCCGATCACGAAGATCTTCTTCGACTACTACCGCACCGAGCGCGGCTACCACCCCCGCTCCATCAACTCCACCACCGCGTGGACTGCCACCACGCCGATGTCGTTCTTCGCCTTCCAGCAGATGACCAACATCGACATGCTGGCGCCCCGCAAGGCCCTGCTGGTGACCGGCACCAACGCGCACTCGCGCTACTACTCCGAGGACGTGCAGAAGATGGCCCCCGACGCCGTCGACCTCGTGGTCGTCCCGGGCGCGGACCACGTCGACCTGTACGACCGCAAGGACCTCATCCCCTTCAACACCCTGGACGAGTTCTTCACCAAGAACCTCGCCTGACCGCAAACCCTCCCCGCCAGGCCGATACCCCCACCGGCCTGGCGGGTAGCCCTCGCGACTTCACCCCTGCGCTGCGGCAGGCAAACCGCCCAGCGGCAGCAACCCGCACCTGCCCTGCCACCTGTGCATCCGATGTCGTTAGGGGTCTGGCAAGAGCAGGACACACTCCAGGACCTGCTGCAGCGAGCCCTTTCCCAAGCTGCGACACCCCAGCCCTGAAGGCGCGGAGAGCAGGACGCGCCCGGGAGCACGGCGCCCTGAAGTCACCCCTCCGCCCGCCGGCAGCGCCCCCGAAACCGCACTGCGTGCGTCTCCTGCTCGGCACCCTCGGCGCGCTGTACACCACGCCAGCCGTACATGGCCTGCAGCTGCCCAACTCCGTCATGGACAACGGACAGCACACAACCCTGTCCATAACTTCGGCTCACCCGCCCAGCCCGGCAGCAGCGCAGGGTCGGACACAGGGGTGGCGAGCATCGGTTCCGGCAGTGTCCACGTCACAACCCATGCCTTCCACCCAGCCCGCCCGTCGGCAAACCGAGTGCGCGTACGCACCCGACTACCGGCCCGACCACGGCAGGTCAGCGCACTACAACACTCCGCCGGGGGCTGTGTGCTGAGCTCCTGGCGCACGTCCAGGCAGCGCAGCCGGACACCGGGCTGCCCGGATCCCCGTGTCGTACGGTCTGATGTCGCGGCCGCCCACCGTCCGCAACGGGTCTCACCGAACCCGGCGGTGCCGCCGGTACGGCCGAAAGATCTGCACCAATACGGGGATCAGGCCGCGACGAGCTCCTGCTCGCGGTCCGGCGTCTTGACCTTGGGCTTCTTGTTCGGCAACGAGAGCCGGAAGACCTTGCGCCACGCGGAGAACACCTGCTTGGGCAGCGGCCCGGTGACGTACTCCAGCTCGTACTTCTCGAACAGCGCGCGCACCTTCACCGCGACCTCGGCGTACCGGTTGCTCGGCAGGTCCGGGAACAGGTGGTGCTCGATCTGGTGCGACAGGTTGCCGGTCATGAAGTGCATGGCCCTGCTGCCGCTGATGTTCGCCGAGCCCATCATCTGGCGCAGGTACCACTGGCCGCGCGTCTCGCCCTTGATCGACCGGCGCTCGAAGACCTGCACGCCCTCGGGGAAGTGCCCACACATGATCACCGAGTGGGACCAGATGTTGCGGACCAGGTTCGCGGTGAACGTGGCGGCGAGCGTGGTGAGGAACGACGGGCCCGACAGCAGCGGGTGGATCACGTAGTCCTTGAGCACCTGCTTGCGGATCTTGCGGCCCACGGCCTTGGCCCGCGCGCGGAACTCCGGGTCCTTGCGGCGGCGCTTGCGCAGGTTCTTGCCGAGTTCCAGGTCGTACGCCGCGATGCCGTACTCGAAGAAGCAGGCGTTGATGAAGTTCCACAGCGGCTGGCCGAGGTGGAACGGGTGCCACCTCTGGTCCTCGTCGACGCGCATGATGCCGTAGCCGAGGTCGTTGTCCTTGCCGATCACGTTGGTGTACGTGTGGTGCAGCTCGTTGTGGGAGTGCTTCCACTGGTCGGCCGGCGAGACGTGGTCCCACTCCCAGGTGGTGGAGTGGATCTTCGGGTCCCGCATCCAGTCCCACTGGCCGTGCAGGATGTTGTGGCCGATCTCCATGTTGTCCATGATCTTCGCCACGGACAGCCCGGCGGTGCCGATCAGCCACGCGGGCGGGAAGATCGAGAACAGCAGCACGCCCCTGCTGACCAGCTCCAGCTTGCGCTGCGCCGAGATGACCTTGCGGATGTAGGCGGCGTCTTTCTCGCCGCGGCCGGCGATCACCTCGTCGCGGATCGCGTCCAGCTCGCGGCCGAGCTCCTCGATCTGCTCCGCGGTCAGGTGGGCGGTGGGGTCGATGGCGGTCAAGGTGCTCCTACCGTTCGATGTCGCAGGGGCCCGCCGCGGCGGACACGCAGGTCTGGATGAGGACGCCCGGCTCGGCCTCGGTGATCTCGCCGGTGCGCAGGTCGCGGACGGCGCCCGCCTTGAGCGGCGTGACGCAGCCGAAGCAGATGCCCATGCGGCACCCGGAGGGCATGAGCACGCCGGCCTCCTCGCCGATGTCCAGCAACGGCGTGGCGCCGTCCGCGTCGACGGTCTTGCCGGTGGCGCTGAACGTGACCTCGCCGCCGTCGCCGGCGACGACGATGCCGGGGCGGAAGCGTTCGGTGTGCAGGCGCTCTTGGACGCCGTGCTCGCTCCAGTGCTCTTCGGCGGCGTCGAGCAGGCCCGCGGGCCCGCAAGCCCAGGTCTCGCGCTCGGCCCAGTCGGGCACGAGTTCGTCGAGACGGGCGATGTCGAGCATGCCGTCTGTGTCGGTGTGCACCTCGGTGAGCCGCAGCTTCTTGTCCGCGACCAGGTCGTGCAGTTCGTTGCGGAAGATCACGTCTTGCGGCTGTGGCGCGCAGTGGACCATGACGACGTCGTCGAACTCGGTGTCGCGCAGCATGCCCATCACGGGCGTGATGCCGCTGCCGGCCGTCAGGTAGAGCACCTTGGCGGGCTTGGCCCGCGGCAGCACGAAGTCACCGGTCGCCTGGTCGAGCTGGATCAGCATGCCCGGTTTCGCCCTGCGGACCAGGTGGTTGCTGACCTTGCCGTCCGGGATCGCCTTCACGGTGATCGTGACGCGGCCGTCCTGGCGGTTTGTCGGCGAGGTGATGGAGTAGGCACGCCACAGGCGCACCCCGTCGACGTCGACCCCGATCCGCACGTACTGACCGGCCGTGTGGCCGCGCCAGCCCCGTCCCGGCCTGATCACGATGGTCGCGGCGTCACCCGTCTCGGCGTGCACGGCCTCGATGCGCCCCCGCAGGTCGGCGCCCGCACGCAGCGGGCTGACCAGGTCGAGGTAGTCCGACGGCAGCAGCGGCGTCGTGACCATCTCCAGCAGTTTCCACGCCCTACTGCGGAGGGCTGCACTTGTCATGACTCCAGCTTGATGCGCCTCAGGGCGTAAAGTCCTGACCGCAGGATGTGAATCTGATCGGCTGAATTGTTCGCAGGGAACAAAAACGTGAGCCATGCAATCCGGAGGGCCAGCGAACTGGCCCTGGATGAGACGACGGTCACAGCGCTTCGGGCCGCGCTGAGGACCACCGCTGACGAGGTCGTCCAGGCGATCATCGACGAGGTCCCGCCCTACGCCAACGCCCTTTCGGGCCGCATGGGCGGCACCATCCGCCGAGCCGTCCGCACCGCCCTGGGGCACTACCTGGACCTCGCGAGCGGGAACGCCACAGGCGGCGACGCCGGGGACGCAGCCTACGAGCTGGGCCGCGGCGAGGTCCGCGACGGCCGTTCGATGGACGCCCTGCTCGGCGCCTACCGCGTCGGCGCCCGCGTGGCCTGGCGATGCCTGGCAGCGGGTGCCGTACCCGCGGGTCTGCCCGCCGCCGAGGTCGCCAAGTTCGCCGAGCTGACCTTCGCCTACATCGACGAGCTCTCCGCCGCGAGCGCCGCGGGCCACGCCGACGAACTGGCCGCTCAGGGTCGGGCCCACGAGCGCCACCTGGAACACCTGGCCCGCGACCTCCTCACCGGCGCGAACCCGGATGTGCTGCTGGCCTCTGCCCAGCGGGCCGCGTGGCAGCCTCCGGTTTCGCTGACCGCGGTCCTGCTGCCCGCCGCCCAGGCCCGGCCTGCCTACCGCGCGCTCGACCCGAACACCCTCGTCCTGGACGATCTGCCGGACGCCACCGGTGTGCTGCTCGTCCCCGATGCCGACCGATCACATCTCTTGCGGCAGCTGACCGACCGCACGGCAGTGGTCGGCCCGGCCCGGCCATGGACTCGTGCGTCCGCCTCGTACGCACGAGCCGTACGCGCGCGCTCCCTCTCCTCCGATATTCGCGACACCGAGGACCACCTGCCCGAGCTGGTGCTGAGCGCCGACGTGGACGCGTTCGCAGACCTGCGCGCCCGAGCCCTCGCACCGTTGCGGACCTTGCCTGTCGCGACCGCACGGCGGCTGGAGGAGACGTTGCGGGCGTGGCTGCTGCACCAGGGCAGGCGGGACGAGGTGGCGGCGGCGTTGTTCGTCCATCCCCAGACAGTCCGGTACAGGATGTCGCAGCTGCGGGAGCTGTTTCCGGATCTCGCATCACCACACCGGGTCCTTGAACTGACGCTGGCGGTCGGTCTTCGGGTCGGCTGACGCGTACGTCGACCCTCCACGACCGCGTCCGCGAGGTCCAGGAATCGTGCCTCGTTCTCGGTGCCGTCAGCTGGCTCATGCGGACGATGCGCACCGGCCCGCTCTCCTGGCACGAGCTGACCCACGGGCGCGCGGCGGGCTGCAGCTGGGTGACCAGCGGGGCGGCCGGGCCGGGTCACCAGGGGCGGGGGCCGGGCCGCTCGCGCCGGGGACCACCGTGGTGCTGCGACGGCCCCGTGCCTCCCTTCCGACAGTCAACCGGACGCCGGACCGGGCCGGCCTGGCACACCGCGCGAGGGACGACGGGGATGGAATGACGGTACGTGAGGTCAGGGGTTTCCATGGCGAAGCGGGTTCCCGCTGCTCCGCTCGATCGGGATCCACAGTTGGGCGTCGGTCTCTTGGCCGATCTCCACCGGCTGCGTCCGCAGGAGTTCCGGACCTGGCCGACTCGCGTAAGGGTTCGAGGGGAACCACTGCGTGAACACGTCTCGCCACAGCTCCTGGAGCGCGCTCGGATAGGGACCGTGGTTGTCGAAGACTGCCCAGGTCCCGGCCGGCACGTCGAGGGCATCGAGCTCCTCGGAGGCCGTCTCGGGGCCGGTGGCCACACCGATCCAGTAGTCCGCCTCGGAGCCCTCCTCCCGGCTGTCGGTCAGGTACACCGCCGCCGACAAGATCCCTGCCGGCTCCCGGTCGGCGAGCTCCTTCATCCGTGCGATCGCCCGCTCGTCAAGGCTCTCCAGGTGCGCCGCGGCAGCCGCGTTGACCCCCTCGTGCACGAGGGGGACCCTGGCCTTCCTGCCGACGACCCGAAATGACTCCTTCTCCACGATTCGGTACCGCATGGTCGTACTACCTTCGACGACGACACGGAAGGACATCCGCGGCTGTGCTGTGAGCACCGCACCCGCGCGCCGGGCCTCGCCCGGCCCGATGCCGTGCACCGACCGGAATGCCCGGGCGAACGCCTCGCCCGAGCCGTACCCGTACCGCACGGCGACATCGAGCAGCGTCAACTCCCCGGCCAGCACCTCGGCCGCAGCAAGCGTCATCCGCCGGCGCCGCACGTAGACCGGGAGTGGCACCCCGGCGAGCGCGGAGAACAGCCGCCGGAAGTGGTACTCCGACACCGCGGCGATCCGTGCCACCTCGGCCACGTCGACTTCCCGGTCGAGGCAGGCCTCCAGGTGGTCCAGGCCCTGATTCAGCCGCTCCAGCACGCGTATTTGTCCTTCCTGCTTGTCTCTTCCCGCGTGGGAACGTCCACCCAGCCTCAGGATCCGCAGCGGCCAGGGCCCAAGCCCACGCCGGAGTAGTTTGCCGCGAGCGGCGGCCAAGCTGTCATCAGCGCTGCGATCTCGGGGCCGGCCGGGCTGTCGTGCCGCACAGGGCGCACGAGTGATCCCGGGGCCTGTGGGAACAGCTACCGATGCGACCGGCCGAGCGGTCGGCCGCACGGCTGTCCGGCCGCCCTCAGGTGCGGAGACGACTCATTCGCGACCCGCCCGACAGAATCCGTGCGGGAATTGTCGGGCGGAAAGCCCCGGCGTTACCCGAGGCTTGCGCCCATGACTGATATTGAGGGGCTGTGCGAGCCTCGGTTCGCCGCGGTCCGTGCGGCCCTTGCAGCCTCGCTCGGCAAGGACGACGTGGGCGCCTCGGTCGCTGTCTACCTCGATGGCGAGCCCGTGGTCGACATCTGGGGCGGTTACGCCGATGCGGACCGCTCCGTCAGATGGGAGCGCGACACCCTCACGGGCGTGAACTCGACGACCAAGAACATGACCGCCCTGTGTGCGCTCATCCTGGCCGACCGGGGGCAGCTCGATCTGTCCGCGCCGGTCGCCGCCTACTGGCCCGAGTTCGCCGCGGCCGGCAAGGAGAGCGTGCTGGTACGGCACGTGCTGTCCCACACCGCGGGACTGCCGGACCTGTCCGGGCTGAATGCGGTCCAGGACCTCTACGACTGGCAGGGCGCTACGGCACGGCTGGCCGCGCAGGCTCCCGAATGGGAACCCGGAACGGCCGCCGGCTATCACGCGCTCACCTTCGGGTTCCTCATCGGTGAGATCGTCCGCCGCGTCACCGGCCGCAGCCTCGGCGAGTTCTTCGCCGAGGAAGTAGCCAAACCGCTGGGCGCGGACTTCCACATCGGGCTCTCCGCGGAGCACGACCACCGCGTCGCACCGCTCATCCCGCCGCCGTCGCTGACCGACGAGTACGCCTCCAGCGCACCGCCCGGACCGGATGGCACACGTAGGGAGCACACCGGTCCCGCAATCCGGGTCAAGGACGCCAACTCCGTGGCCTGGCGCCGTGCGGAGATCCCTGCGGTGAACGGCTTCGGCAACGCTCACTCCGTCGCCCTCCTCCAGTCGGTACTGGCAAACCAGGGAACGGCCGCCGGCGTGCGGCTGCTGTCCCCCCAGGGCTGCGAGCCCGCGTGGCAGGAGGTGTTCCGCGGCGAGGACCGCGTTCTGCGGACGCCGATGTCCTGGACCCTGGGCTTCGGCAAGTTCGGCAACACCTTCGGTTGGGGCGGATGGGGCGGCTCGCTGGTCGCGAGCGACCCCGATTCACATATGACAGTGGCCTATGTCATGAACCAGATGATCGACCGAGAGCAGCAGGAGGACAACCGCGGCATGGAGATCATCATGGCCGCCTACAGCGGACTGCGGTGACAACCCACGATTGGCCCCGCCGGCGGACCCACGTCCGCACGCGCCCGTGGTGCTCGTCGACCTCGACCGCGACTCCGTGTCGCTCCGAGGATGGGGGAGCGGTTGCCTGGCTATGTGACGTTGACGCCGTGGGCCCGGGCGAGTCCGTCGAGGCCGTCGGCCCAGCCTTGGCCGATAGCACGGAGTTTCCAGACCTGCTGGCCGTGAGTGGTGTGTCGGTAGAGCTCGGCGACAGCCATGGCGCGGACGTCGGGTTCGGCGGGTGGCCGGAAGGTCCAGGCGGCCCCGGTGGCGCAGTCCATGTGCAGGGCCGCGTGAGTGAGCGCGGCGCAGGTCAGGCCGGTGTCGACGTCCATGTTGACGGCGACGGTGACGCGCTGGATGTGGGCGGGCAGGGCGGCGAGGTGCAGGGCTGCGCGTTCGACGATGTGCGGGCCGTCGGGTTGCTTGCCCAGCAGGCGGGCCGCGCCCTGCGCGGCAGAGGGCTGGTTGTAGAAGACGAAGTCCTCATCGCAGGTGACCTGGCCGTTGGTGCCGGTCAGGAAGAGGGTGAGGTCGGCGTCGGCGCCGGCGAAGCTGAATGCGATGAACAGCTCCTGCCATGCCTCCTCGGGCAGCACCAGGTTCTGGCCCGGCGTGAGTGCGGTCGCAGGGGCGTGGCTCGGCAGCGCGGGAGCGTGGGTCGGAGCCGCGGGGGTGGGCGGTGGCGTCGGACAAGCGGTCTGGGTTTTCCACTCGGCGACGGAGTGGATCCGGTAGTGATCCGGCAGGGGAGCCGAGTGGGCGGCAGGGGTGTTGGCGCGCAGGTCTCCGTCGAGGCCGGCCAGGGTCGCATCGCCAGATTCGGCATCGTCCTGGGCGTGGTCGAGAAGGCATTGCAGGCCGGGCAGCCTACTGGTGTCGAGGGGCTTGATGGTGCTGGACAGGTTCCCGGAAGCGGTGGTGGTGACCGAGCACGCGACGTCCTGGCCGATGTCGAGGAACCGCAGCGCGTCGGTTGTTTCCCGCCAGGGGCCTGCTTCGATGGCCTGGCGCGTCCAGCGGCCGTAGGCCACGAATCCCAGACGCTGAGTGGCCGGCAGGCGCGTGAGCACGGCCAGGTCGATGGCCATGATCCCCGGCGCGACAGCGAACGCTTCCTTGAGTGTGGCGACGATGTTCGACCCCATGGAGGTGAGCCACCACAGGGTGCGGTCGCGCTTGCTCAGGGTCTTGAGAGTGGGGCGCCCGCTGGGGGTGACTCCTGGCATCTGATCGGGCAGCGAGTCGATGTCCTGCTGTCGCATGACCACGGAAAGGACAGCCCCGTCGACTCCCACCGCGCAGCCCGCGGCAGGGTTGTCGCAGAAGGCGTGGTTGACCGCCTCGCACACGGTCTCCTCGTCGTTGGCGACCAAGGCTTGCCACCACCGACCGGCCTCGGCGGTCAACTCGCTGTGGACGGCGTGCAGGCGCGTCTCCTCGGCGGCCAGGTAGGTTGGCGCGTCTTCCTCGGCCCTGCGCTTGGCCGCGGCACGCTCAGCGCGGGCGAAGATCCCCAGCCCTGCCAAGTGGTGGGCCTGGGTTTCCGCGAGGGCCCAGGCCAGGCTCAGCTGCGGAGGCCCGGGCACCACCGGCGGGCGGGCCGGCCCGAAGGACTGCAGGTGGACGCTGGTCGCCTGCCGTCGCAGCTCGTTCAACTGGGCAATCGCCGCGTCCCGTTCCGCTTCCTGCTGGGCCCGCTCGGCCTGCCGGCGAGCCCGCTCCAGCTGCGCTGCCGACGGGGCGGCGGCCCGCGAGCGGGTCGTACTCGTGCGGCGGCGCCCTCCGCCCAGGGAGCTGGAGGCGTAGAGCGGGCCCACTCCCGACGAGATCCGCGTGCCGCCGCTGCCCACGCTGATACGCGCTGCACGGGGCCCGACGGAGGTGCGTACACCCCGGGTGGAGACTCGCACGCTCATGCCCGGCACGCCCACGCGAAAGCCGAATGCCATGGTTTTTCTCCGTTCCTGCCTTCCTCACGCAAGGCACACTGCTCTCGACGTGACCACTTCGCTGCCAGATCGCACCCTGGCTGCCCCGCACGATCCGGCTGTACCGGTCGGCACCACCCATGAGGACTGGCGAGCCGACGGGGCTGCCCCGGCGGTGCGCTGTTTCGCCCGGCCGCCGCGGCGGCCTGCTACCTGTAGAAGACGGCAACACCGCCGTGGTGGGAGCACGCGCCCTGGTGATGAGCGGCGTAGCTGTAGGTGCCGTCATTGCACAAGGCGGTAGCCCCTGCCGACTCGGTCGTGCCGCTGGAGCTCGACGAGCCGCCCGATGACGAACCGGTGCCGCCGCTGCCCGAGGAGCCGGAACTTGAGTTGCGCGTGGTCGTAGATGCCGGCTTGGCCGTTTTGGTCACGGTGACCGTGGGGGCCGGCGCTGCCGACTCCGTCACAGTGACCGTCGGGGCAGGTGCTGCCGTCTTCGTGGCGGTCGCGGTGACGGTGACCGTAGGGCGCGGCGCGGGACTGGCCGCGCTGGAACTACCGCCGCCGAACGCGGCACCGACCGCGAGCAGCACGAAACCGCCGGCCCATACGCGCTTGCGCTTGTGGAGTGGGCGCATATCAGGCATGCGGACAGGCTCAGGTGGACGGACGGCCCACGGGCCGGGCTGGTACTGACTCACGCGATGATCCCCCCAAACGGACACCCGGACACGCGCGTCTCTGTCCCTGCACAAGAGCTGAAGCCGGGCCTGAATTACCTACTTGGCGGACCCGGGGAGCCGACATGCGAGGTGGTTCAGGTCGTGGCAGGCGAACCGATGCCGGGCAAGCGTCGGCGCATTCGGCGAGGCAGGTTCAGGACCATCGCTTCTGCTCATCCGGCGGGTACGTTGGTCACACCCGTAACCGCTGAACGCATCGAGGACTGGGCCCAGTGGATCCAGGAGGGTGCAGTTCGTGACAGGTACGGTACTCGGGGTTGAGGAACAGCCATGTCAGATCGTGCGCTAACTGGCCCTAACAAAGCCTTCCGAGGAACGCCTCGTGGATGTCGTCGCGTCGCTCCCAGCGGATCCGTAGGCGGCGGAAGCCGTGCGGCCAGGAGATCGTCCCCCCGACGACCCAACGAAAGGCACCCAGACCGGTGCCGTGCGGCTGTCCCCCTTCGGCGATCACCGGCCGGATCCCGCGCTGCCGCAGGAACCGGCGGTACTCGTCGTGGCCGTACCCCCGGTCGGCGAAGAGCATCTCGGGCCACCCGCGCGGCCGGCCGACGACTCCGGCCACTGCCGGGATCTTGTCCAACAGCGGCAGTCGCCGGGTGACGTCGTTGCGGCTGCCGCCGGTCAGCGACACCGCGAGCGGGATGCCCTGGCCATCGGTGATGATGTGGCGCTTGCTGCCCGGGCGTGCGCGGTCGACCGGGCTGGGGCCGCTTTCGGGCCCCTGCGTGCGGCCCGGACGTGGGAAGAGTCCGCAAGCGCCACATGGTCGTCGACACCCCCCCCCGCGACCTGCCCCTCATGGTCATGGTCACCCCCGCTGACCTGCACGACGCCGCAGCAGCGAAGGGAGTCCTCTTCCGCCTGCGCCTGATGCACCCGAGATCACGATCGTGTGGGCCGACTCCGCATACGCCGGCAAGCTCGTCGACTCGGCCAAACAGCACCTCAACCTCACCATCAAGCCTGTCAGCCGTCCCATGGACGCTTCCGGCTTCGTCGTGCTGCCCCGCCGCTGGGTCGTCGGGAGGTCGCCCTCGCGTGTCACTCTCATGACCAGGCGCCTCGCCCGGAAAGGCGCCACCCCCAGCGGGCCGAGGAAGTCGGCGCCGCCGACGCTTGAGCCTGTGGCCCAGCCGAACGAGGCCTGGTGTGAGCGGCTATCGGCGGCTGCAGCAGAACTCTGCATGAGTGGGACGGGGCAAAGCGCGGGAGACGATGTCGAACCCGGCTCGGCGCAGCATGCCCTCGATGATCCAGGTGTAGGTGGAGAACTCCTCTCGGACGTGGGCTTCGAAGTCGGCCTTGGTGAAGCCCTCGCCGTCCGGGCGGCCAGCTGTGTTGATCCACTGCTGCAGGTGTGTCTCTGCGCTGGAGGGCTCGAAACTGAAGATCACGTCCCACAAGTAGAAGGTCCCGCCGGGACGGAGCATCCCGGCTGCGTTGAGCAGGGCCTGCTGTTTCCAGAAGTCCGGGAGCTGGTGCAGGGCCGACTTGGTGGTCACCACGTCGGCGAGAGGACCCTGGTGGGTGTAGTCGAGAAAGCCGGCGTGGTGCCACTGCGGTGCAACACCGAACCGATCGGCCCGCGCCTTGGCGAAGGCCAGCATTTCCTCGGAGACATCCACACCGTGCGCGACGGCCCCGCGCCGTGCGGCCTGGACAGCTAGTGAGCCGGTACCACACGCGAGATCGATCAGTTGGGTGCCTTCGGTGACGCCCAAACGGTCCAGCAGCGCGTTGTCAGCTTGCGGGTCAGTGCCCTGGTTGCGGTCGTAGGCAGCGACTGCGGCTTTGCTGCCCAAGTCGATGCCGACCGGCGCATATTCGGAGAAGTACCAGACGGGACGGGGATGTGTGGTGTCGCTTCGTGGCATGCCTTGTTTGTAGGCTCCCCGCAGGAGTTACGGCAACGGCAACTTGCGCACCATGGCATTGCGAAAGGTGAAAGGTGCAGGACCACGACCAGTACCGGCTCTTCCTCCACCTCGCAGAGACGCTCAGCTTCACCCGCACCGCGGCTGACTGCCACGTCAGCCCTGCCACGCTGTCCCGCACCGTGCAGCGGCTTGAGGCCGCCACCGGACATCGCCTCCTCGACCGCGGTCCTCATGGGGTATGCCTGACCACGCACGGCCGCGCCTTCCGCCAATACGCAGCCGAAGCCCTGGACCTCTGGGCTCGCTACCGCAGCGACGGTGCAGCGGACGACGACCTCAGCGGACACTTGCGGGTGTTCGCGTCCGTCACCGCATGCCAAACCCTCCTGCCCGACCTGCTTACCCCCCTGCGCGACGCGCACCCGCGCGTGAGTATCTCCTTACGCACCGGTGACGCCGCAGCAGCCCTTGCCCTGCTCGACCAGGGCGAGGCCGACCTTGCCGTCGCAGCCCTCCCAGCCCGGATTCCCGCCACCGTGCTCGCCCGGCAGATCACACAGACCCCGCTCGTCCTCGTCCAAGCCGGTCCCGCGGTGGCCGACGAGGAGTTCACCGCCGTGGCGGAGCCCTTCGTCCTGCCACGGCAGGGACTCGTGCGCGCTGCCGCAGACCATTGGTTCCGAGAGCTGGGTATCCGTCCGCACATCGCTGCCGAGACCGACGGCCATGAAGCGCTGCTCACCCTGGTCG
Organism: Streptomyces sp. NPDC096132; assembly: GCF_044763345.1. NCBI lineage: Bacteria > Bacillati > Actinomycetota > Actinomycetes > Kitasatosporales > Streptomycetaceae > Streptomyces > Streptomyces sp. NPDC096132. The sequence goes on along the minus strand of NZ_JBIWGA010000022.1, from coordinate 62,764 downwards.
CTCTGGGCTACGGCACGGGCATCGTGCCCGATCTTGTCCTGCAACACAGCGGACTCCGCGCCAGACTTTGCCCGGTGAACGCCTCATCCGTACCAGATCGGCTCGCGATCGGCGTCTGCATCCGACGGGCCGACGTACACCGGCCCTTGGTCGCCGCAGCCTGGGCGGCAACTCGGCCCGACCGGCGCACCCAGGCAGAGCAGACCGCCTAGCCCAGTTACGAAGGGGTTTGAAAGCACGCACTTATGTCGCCTCGATATGCGTCTCCCACTCGGGCTCGGGTTCCGGGCTGGCTGGCGGCAGGCCGCCCAGGCAGGAGCGGTGGGCGGCGGCGTAGGCGCCGTAGCGGTCACGGCAGATGGCCTCGATGGCGAAGTGGGCACGCAACCACGGGGCGAGGGCGGTGGCGTCCCGTTCGGGCAGCAGGTCGAGGCTGGTGGGTCTCGGCATCGATCACGACGGTTCCGTAGACGTGACCGCGCCGAAGGGCGAAGTCATCGACGCCGACGGCACGAGGGTCCGAAGCGGTTGGGTCGGGCAGGTGCATCACGCGGCGCAGCAGCGTGGTGCGGCTGGTAACAATCCCCATCACATGGGCGAGGCGAGTGTCAGCCCGGCCGGCCAGGGGCAGGCCGATGGCGCCCATCGCCTGCCGCAGCCGCTCGGTGGCTCGGCCGTGGCGGCGGGTCAGCCCCGGTACCTGTTCGACGAACGTCCGCCGACCGCAGACCGTGGCCGTGCACAAGAACCGCCGGACCCGTAAAGGGGGGAGTGGTGGGCTGCGGGACATGAGCGGTGGGGACTGCAGTGGGGAGGACCGCCGTCAGGCAGGCCGGACCAGTCCGGTGTCGTAGGCGAAGATGACGGCCTGGACGCGGTCGCGTGCGTCGATCTTGGTGAGGATGCGGCTGACGTGGGATTTGACGGTGGACTCGGCGAGGTGGAGCTGGTCGGCGATCTCGGCGTTGGTGGCGCCGACGGCGAGGGCCGTGAGGACGTCGCGTTCGCGTTCGGTGAGCTGGGCGAGCCGGTGTTCCTGCGCGACGGTGCGTCCGGCGGGGACGCGCTGGGTGTAGGTGTCGATGAGGCGGCGGGTGATGCCGGGGGAGATCACGGAGTCGCCGGCGGCCACCGCTCGGATGCCGACGACGAGCTCGTCGGGGCGGGCGTCCTTGAGGAAGAAGCCGCTGGCTCCGGCGCGCAGGGCTTCGTAGGCGTACTCGTCGAGGTCGAAGGTGGTCAGGACGAGGACGCGGGAGCGGCCGCCGGACTCGGCGATGCGGCGGGTGGCCTCGATGCCGTCCATGCCGGGCATGCGGACGTCCATCAGGACGACGTCTGGGTGCAGTTCGGCGGCCATGCGGACGGCTTCGCTGCCGTTGGCGGCCTCCCCGGCGACGGTCATGTCGGGTTGGGCCTCCAGGAGCATGCGGAAGCCGAGGCGCTGGAGGGTCTGGTCGTCGACGATGAGGACAGTGGTCATGCGAGCGGATTCTCCGGCTTCTCCCGCTGCCCGGGGGACGGTGCGGGCGTGGTGGGGACGAGGCGGGCGTGGACGCTCCAGCCGCCGTGCTGGTTGGGGCCGGAGGCGATCTCGCCCTGGTAGAGGGCGGCGCGTTCGCGCATGCCGACCAGGCCCTTGCCGCCGCCGCTGGTCCGAGTGGTGCGCGGAGGTCCGGTGTCCTCGACCGTGACCCGGACGGCGTCGGAGTCCGCGGTGAGGATGATGGTGACGCCGGTGTCGGGTGCGGCGTGCTTGAGGGTGTTGGTGAGGGCCTCCTGCACGATGCGGTAGACGGCGAGTTGAAGGCCCTGGGAGAGGGCGGTCAGGTCGCCCTCCCTGCGCAGGGTGACGGTGGGGCCGGCGGCTCGGAAGGGTTCCAGCAGAGCGTCGAGGTCGCCGAGCCCCGGCTGCGGGGCGAGCGGGGCTTCCCCGCGCCGCGGGGTGTCGTCGGTGCCGATCACCGTGAGCAGCCGGCGCAGCTCGCCGAGGGCGTCGCGGCCGCTGTCGGCGATGATGCGCAGGGTGTTGGTGCCGTGCTGGGGCTTGGTCTCGGACAGGGCGGCGGCGCCGTCGGCGAGGCCGACGATGACGGCGAGGGTGTGGCCCAGGATGTCGTGCATCTCGCGGGAGACGCGGGCGCGTTCCTGAGCGGCGGCCAGGCGGGCCTGCTGTTCTCGGTCCTTGTCCAGGGCGGCGATGATGGTGTTGACCAGTCGTCCGGCCAGGCCGAGTCCGGCGAAGGCGCCCATGGCTGCGATGGCGAGGACGGTGACGACCTCGGGGCGGGTGGCGTAGTGGAGCTGGCCGCCTCTCCAGTAGGCGGCGGCCCAGGTGAGGAGTTGCGCGCAGGTGATGCCGTAGGCGATGGCCAGTTGCCGGGGGCTGCCGCGACGGCCGACGTTGTACAGGGCCACGGCGCGTGCGGCGTCGGCGCCGTTGAAGACATCGATGGCGATGGCGATCACGGACACCGCGGTGGTGGCGAGAAAGACGAGCATGGGACGGCGCTCGCGCCACAGCATCGGCACGACGAAGGCGAAGGTCAGCGCCACCTGGACCGGCCATTGGGCGGTGTTGGCCGGGTTGAGCAGAGAGGGGATGCCCAGCGTGGCGCACAGGGCGGGAACGCCCCACCGGCGTACCCGGGGGTGGGCCTGGTCGGCCAGCCGCCAGCGGGCCAGCCGGGCGATGATCGAGACGATCACCTGTTGCTCGGGTTCGCTCGGCAGCGGCATGAGGATCCGGGGCTGCCGGTCGGGCCCGGCGGCCGGCGCGGACGGTGCGGTCACGGTGTGCGCCCTTCGAGGTGCAGGCGGGGCCGCCCGCCGGTCCCGGGGGAGGTGGACCGGCGGACGGGCTGGGGGACACGGCCGGTGGGTGACCGGCCGCCGCGGTGTGGATCGTACGGCTGCCGCGGCGGCCGTAGGGGTCAGCCCCGTGGTGTCGCCGTGGCGGGAGCCAGCTCGTTGTCCGACGCCTCCCGGGCTTCCAGGACATGCCGGAGCTTCTCGCCCTCGACGTCCACCGAGGGCAGGATTCGGTCGAGCCACTCCGGCAGCGCCCAGGTCTTGCGGCCGACCAGTGCCATCACGGCCGGCACGATGGTCATGCGTATCACGAACGCGTCCAGGAGGACCGCGGTGGCCAGGCCCAGGCCGATTGACTTGATCAGCGCCACGTCGTCGAGGAGGAACCCGGCGAACACGGAGATCATGATGACCGCGGCAGCGCTGACGACCCGGGCGCTGTGCTTGAACCCGGAGACGATGGCCTCGGTGGGTTCGGCGCCATGGACATATTCCTCCCGCATGCGGGTGACGAGGAAGACCTCGTAGTCCATGGCGAGGCCGAAGACGACGCCGATCAGCAGGATGGGCAGCATGCTGATGATCGGTGCGGTCTGGTCGACGCCGAAGAGGTCCTTGAGCCAGCCCCACTGGAAGACCGCCACCACTACGCCCAGAGTGGCGACCACGCTGAGCAGGAAGCCGAGGGCGGCCTTGAGCGGGACCAGGATCGAGCGGAAGACCAGGAGCAGCAGGAGGAGGGCGAGCCCGACGACGATGGCGAGGTACGGGATCATGGCGTCGCTCAGCTTCTGCGACACGTCGATGTTGACGGCGGCCGTGCCCGTGACCATGAGATCGGCGCCGGTGTCCTTCTTCAGCTCGGCGCTGTTGTCGCGAATGGTGGTGACGAGGTCCTTGGTGGCCTCGCTGGAGGGGGAGCTCTCGGGGATCGCGGCGATCAGGGCGACGTCGGCGGCCTGGTTGAAGTTGGCCGGGCTGACGGTGGCGACGTCGTCGAGCTTGCTGATGAGGGTGCGCGCGTCCTCGGCGGCCGCCTTCGGATCGTCGCTGTTGCGGGCGTCGACGACCACGGTCAGCGGGCCGTTGAAGCCGGGTCCGAAGCCCTTGCTGAGGGTGTCATAGGCGATCCGCTGGGTCGAGCCCGGGGAGGACATGCTGTCGTCGGGCATGGTCAGCCGCAGGTCCGTGGCCGGAAGGGCGAGGACACCGAGGCCGAGCATGGAGACCACGAGCAGCTTCACCGGGTTGCGGGTGACGAACCGTCCCCAGCGCGTGCCCATCGTCTCGCGCTCGCCGCGCTCCTCGTCGCGGTGCCGCTTGGTGGTGAGCTTGCCCTTCATGATCCGCATCCCGGCGAAGCCGAGGACGGCGGGCAGCAGGGTCAGGGCGATCACGACGGCGACGGCGACCGCGAAGGCGGCGGCCAGGCCCATGGTGGTGAGCATCTTGATGCCGATGACGCTGAGCCCGGCCAGCGCGATGATCACGGTCAGACCGGCGAACACCACGGCCGAACCGGCGGTACCCAGGGCCCGCCCGGCGGCCTCCTCTGGATCGTGCCCCTCCCGGATCTCACCGCGGTACCGGGAGACGATGAACAGGGCGTAGTCGATCGCCACGGCCAGGCCCAGCATCAGCGCCAGTGTCGTGGAGGCGGAGGACAGGGAGACGAACTCGGTCGCGATGGTGATGCCGCAGACCGCTGCCACGACCCCGGCGATCGCCGTGAGCAGCGGCAGCCCCGCCGCGAGCATGGACCCGAAGGTGATGACCAGGACAAACGCGGCGACGACCAGCCCGACCAGCTCGGCGGCCGTGTTGCCACCCTCTTCCTGTACGGCGTTACCGCCGAGGCTGACGCTCAGACCGGCCTTCTCTCCGTCCTTGGCGACTTCATGCAGGGCGTCGGACGCGGCGTCGGTGATGTCGGCCTTGGGCACCTTGTAGGTGACCTGCGTGTAGGCGATGGTGCCGTCCTTGCTGACCAGGCCGCTGGAGAACGGCTCGGACACGTTCCCCACCTGCGGAGCGGCCTTCAGCTCCTCGATGAGCGTGCCGATCTCGCTCTTGTTGCCCGCGTCGGTCAGCTTCTGCCCCTTGGGGGCCTCGAAGACGACCCGCGCCGTCGCTCCGCCGGCGGACGCCTGCGGGAACTCCTTCCCCAGCAGGTCGATGGCCTTCTGCGACTGTGTGCCGGGCAGGGTGAAGTCGTCGGTCGTGGTCGCGGAGACACTGCCGGCACCGATACCGACGGCGGCGAGTACCACGATCCACACCATCAGGAAGAGTCGTCGTCGCCGGAAGGCCAGCCGGCCCAGGCGGTACAGGAACGTGGCCACGGAAGTACTCCCACCAGGAGAAAGAGGGTCGCTGAGGGCATCGGACCAAGCTCTCGGCCGGGCCCGGTGCCAAGCTATGGGCGGCTCCCGGCGTCCACCCGGCACCACGGGACCGAATCCGGGCGGCGGCCAGTACCGCGGTACTGCGGGGGGCGGTACCGCGGTACTGGTGTGCTGGTACGGCTCGCCTCGCCGGAATCCGCACCGCGCCGGCGTCACCGACGAACTGGGCGTCGATGCCCGCGCCGGGCTGCCTGGGCGCCTCGGCGCGTCACCAAGGACGGGGAGCGCAGGCCGACAGGCGGCACCCACACCGAAGGACGGGCCGCCCCCGCACGATACGCGCCCCGGTGACGTAGTCCGACATGGGGGAGCCAGAGCCAGAAGACGGCGTCCGCGGCCTCACGGATCGTGCCGGTCCGGCCGAGCGCGATCTGGGCCGCCTGGCTCGCGAACACCCCGAGGTACGGATCGGCCTGCATCACCGGTGGATGGAGGGCTGCATCGACGCTGCCGCGCTCACCCGTGAGATTCAGCAACTGGGCTACCGCGGCCACATCAACACCGTCCGCCGCCGTCTGCGGCCCTACCGCAGCGGGACGATCCCGACCGCTGCCCCGCTGCCCCACTCGACCGTCCGCGGGGTCACCGACTGGATCATGCGCCGGCCCGAGCGACTCACCGCCACCGAGCGCGAGTGTCTCGACGAGCTGTGCGAACGCAGCCCCGCCTTGGCCACGACCACCCAGTACGCCCGGCGCCTGGCCGCGATGGTGCGCGAACGCCGCGGCGAGCACCTGGCCCTCGACGTCTGGCTCGCCGATGTCCCGTTCGACGGACAACGAGAACTCCGCACCCTGGCCGCGGCATACGGCGCGACCGCGCAGCCGTACTCGCCGCCTTGACCACCACCCACACCTCGGGAGCGGTCGAGGGCAACGTCATCAGAATCAGACTGCTGACGAGACAGATGTACGGCCGGGGCCAACTTCGACCTCCAGCCGTCCTGGTGTCAGCCCAACTTGGTGACGATTTCCGCAACCTGGTCCGGCATCGACAGGAACGGGGAGTGGGAGGCGTCCAGCGCCACCACGGAGGTCGCGTTGTCCGGGAAAGCGGCGTCGGCTTCGGTGATGAATCTGCGCTGCACCGCCGGGCGTACCGCCATGTCCTGCGCGCACGTGACATAGGTGCGCGGAATCGATCCCCAGCCATCTCGGGTCAGGGTGGTGGCACCCAGCGCGATACCGACCGGGGCGTCGGGTGACAGCAGACCGAGGGCGGCGTCGGCTACGGCTGGATCCACGTCGCCGAAGAACGCCTGACGCAACTGCTGCCGGTAGGCGGCGTCATCCGACGCGAGGTCGAAGCGCAGTGCGCCGATCACGGCGGGGTCGGCACGCAGCGACGGCCCCACGAGTTCGCCCTCGTTGTCGGCCGACTGGATGTACGCCAAGGCCGGGACGTCCGAGGCCGGCATGAACGCCGTCAGGTACACCATGTGTCCGACCAACTCCGGCACTTGCTGGGCCGCACGGGTCAGCACCGTGCCACCCATGCTGTGTGCCACCACGGTGACCGGACCTCCGCGGCCGACCTGTCTGATCTGCGAGACGAGGAGCTCGGCCGCTTCGTCCAGGCCGACGCCCGCTACCGGAGAGGCCTCCGTGGCGACCGCGTCGGGATCGAAGGGGCGCCGGGAGAGACACTCCGGACGGCGGCTGTACAGCCCATGCCCCGCCATGTCCACTGCGGCTGCTTGCCGACCGGCCGCCGCCACCTTGGTGATGACCTCGCTCCAGCACCAGGAACCGTGCCAGTAACCGTGCAGGAAGAGCAGTGGTGTGAAGGTCATGGCCACTCCTTTGTTCCAGTGGAGGCGGGGCTGCGGGCAGGAGCATGCGCTTCAGGAGAGACCGGCGTCGCAGGTGAAGGAATTTTCACGTGGAGAACAACTGCAATCAACTCTAGGCGGGGGGAGGAAGTCAAGTGTCCGTTCTGCTACAGGCCGGCCCCCCGACATGCTGCTTGCGCAGGCTCTGCAGAAGTTTCCCCACGGCTCCGACGTCGAGATCCGGTTCGTCTGCCGACCTACCACGCCGTCGACCTGACCGAACTCCTGCCGAAGGAGTGCGGTTTCCCCAAGGCGCAGGCCAAGGCGATGAATGCCCAGGTCGACGCCCGTGCCGCCCGGATCGGGCTGGACTTCCGGCTCGACTCCGCCATCGCGACCAGCACCCGCGCCGCCCATCGTGATCCACTTCGCCGAGCGTCAGGGCCGACAGCACGACATGTTCCAGCGGTTCTTCCGCGCCTGCTTCACCGGCGGACTCGACGTCGGCGACTACGACGTCCTTGCCCGCCCGGCCGCGGAGATCGGCCTCGACCGGACTGTCGCCCGGGAGGCGCCGGACAGGGGCGCGTTCGACGCCGACGCTGATGTGCGACACGCCGGCCAACTCGGTGTCACCGGAGTGCCGTTCTTCGTCTTCGACGGCCAGTACGCCGTGTCCGGGGCCCAGCCGGTCGAGGCGTTCCTGCAGGCGCTCGACGTCGCCCGGAAGGGGCAAGTTCGCCACGAGCGCATGAGGCGGCCGCGTGTCACGAGCAGCTGGGGGCCAGTTTTCGACGGCGTGGAATTGAGCACTGACGGCCATGTGGAGATGGCGAACCTCGTCGTCTCGAGGCCCCGGGGCGACTGTGCGGCCGTGACTGCCGGCTTGTCCGAGCGGTCAGTACGGCCGCGCCCGTCCCATGCCGCCGGCAGGAGACCCGAGCTTCCCAAGGCTCGGGCCCCGACCGGGCGCCGACCATGCGCCCGGCCACGGGTCTGGCCGCGCGGCGCTCACCCCCGACTACGCTTGGTGGGCGCAGTCGGAGGTGTGCCTGCTGCGGCGACCGCGCGTTCAGCTGGTTGACATGGCCTAGGCGGCGGGGGTGAGTTCGGCGCGGCCGAACAGCAGCGCGTAGCCGGAGGGGAGCTGGTGCAGGATGCGGGTCAGCAGGTCGGGGCCGGCGTAGGCCGCGACGGCGGAGAAGACGGATCCGGTGTCCCAGCGGGTGGTGGCAGGGGAGGCGCCGGTGCGGGCGGCGAGGTCTTTGATGAAGGCCCAGCCGGTCAGCGGCTGGGTGTCGGGGATCTGGGCGGTGAGGATGCGTGCGGCTTCGAGGGGGAGACGGGCGGCGAGTTCGACGCGTTCGTCGCCGGTCAGCTGGCGTCCGAGTCCCGCGAGGACGAGGCGGACGGCTTGCTCGGCCTTCTCATGGGTGGGGTAGGCGCCGTCGTAGCGGACCTTTTCCAGCATGTGCTCGTACGCCCTTCCGTAAGGCTGCTGCTGGAGCGGTTCGCGCTGGTCGGACATCACTGCGGTGGTTGCCTTTCTTTCACCGGGGTGGGTGGTCAGGTGGGTTGAGGGCGGCCGAAGAGGAGGTCGTAGCCTGCGGGGAGCTGGAGCAGGATCTCCTCGAGGAGGTCGTCGCCGACGGCGTCGGCGACCGTGGAGAGGACGGCGCCGACGTCCCAGGCCGCGGTCTGTTCGGTGGCCCCTTCGATCCAGGCCGCGGTCGCGCGCACGAACCGCTCCGGGGGGAGCGGCTCGGCGCTCTGCAGCGGGTTGAGGAGGATGAGGGCGAAGTCTTCCGGCAGACGTGCCGCCAGCCGGGCGCGTACCCCGCCGACCAGGTGTGCGCCCAACAGGGCGAGCACCACGCGGGTCGCGCGGCCGGCTTCGTGCAGCGTGTCGTATTCGCCGCGTTCCTTCACGTGGTCGAGGAACGCTTCGCGTCGGAGTGTCATGTCGGCCGTCACCCCTTCCTCGGTCCGCGGGGCGCGGAGGACGGGCGAGGGGGAGATCGGGTACCCGTCCTCCGCCGCTGTTCGGCCCTCACGGGGGCCGGTTCAGCCGGAGATCTCCTTGCGGCCGGTTCCGACGCCGATGGCGATCTTGCGGGGCTTGGCGCGCTCGGCGATCGGGATGCGCAGGGTGAGCACGCCGGCGTCGTAGTCGGCCTGGATGTGCTCGGTGTCCAGCGTGTCGGCGAGCACGATCTGGCGGGAGAAGACGCCCAGCGGCCGCTCCGACAGCTCCATCTGCACGTCGTCTGCCTTTGTGACGGGCCGGCGCTCGGCCTTGACGGTCAGCATGTTGCGTTCGACGTCGATTTCGATCGCGTCCGCGCTGACGCCGGGGATGTCGAACGCCACCACGTACTGGTCGCCCTCGCGGTAGGCGTCCATCGGCATCGCCGAGGGCCTGGACCAGGTGCCCGGGCCCATCAGCTGCTGCGCCAGCCGGTCCAGCTCACGGAAGGGGTCAGTGCGCATCAACATCGGAAAACACCTCCAGGAAGGTTCGGGCAGTTGCTGCCAATGCGCCTCACTGACACCGTTGTAACATGTCATCCAATGGATGACAAACATGGTGTCGTCCAAAGGATGACTACGTGGATGACTACGTGAGGGAGGCGCCCATGACCCAGGCCGACCAACCGGCACCCTCCAGCGCCGGCACACAGAGCCCGGTGTCGTTCCTCGCCGCCGCGGTGGCCCTTCAAGCCGTGGACGACGCCCTGCGTGCCGCCCGGCACGACGTCCCCGACACTGCCGAGGCTCACGACGTCGGCCCGGAGCAGGCCCTGGCCTCCCTCCTTCTGCTGCGGCAGGTACGCGAGCGGCTCGCCGGATGGGAGACCGGCCTGATCGAGACCGCCCGCAACGCCGGAGCCAGCTGGGCCGACCTCGCCCACCCGCTCGGCGTCTCCAGTCGCCAGGCCGCCGAACGCCGCTACCTGCGCAACCGTCCCGGCGCCGGCGGAACCACCGGCGAACAACGCGTCCAGGCCACCCGCGCCCGCCGCGCCGCCGAACGCACCACCGCCACTTGGGCCCGCCGCAACGCCGCCGACCTGCGCCGCATCGCCGGCCAGATCAGCGCCCTCACCGACCTGCCCACCGCCGCCCACCTCCCCCTCGGCCAACTCCATGAAGCGCTGGCCCAAGACGACCCGGCCGACCTCATCCACCCGCTCAACGCCACCCGCCCCCACCTGACCGCCACCCACCCCGACCTCGCCGCACAACTCGACGCCCTCACACCCCCCTGAGCTGCACCGATACCGCCACGGTGCTGGAGGAGGCACCCCACCTCGCTGAGGCCCGGGTGCGCGCGGCGACCGCCGACCTTGCGGCGCCGGCCGGGTGGGTCGACGACGACGGCGGCCGGTACGCCACCGCCCGGCGGTACGAGGCGTACGGCGCCGCCGGCGGGGTGGAGATCGGCACCCGCATTGCCGCATCGGATGATCTACGTGGGCCGCCCCGGCGACGACGCCCTCGCTCTGCTCGGTCCAGCCGGGAAGCAGCCCGGGCCGCTCCGGTCGTGGTGGCCCAGAAGTCCGCGGCCCAGCCGGTTGAGAAGGCTTCTCCTCCTCGACGGCCCGGGCAGATCGCTCGAGGGGATCGCCGTCACAGATCGAGGACCAGGCGAGGTCCGCACGAGCGGGAGACGCAGATGAGCATGGTGTCGCCGGCGGCCCGTTCGTCCTCCGTCAGCAGCGTGTCCCGGTGGTCGGGCCTGCCGTCGAGTACGTCGGTCTCGCAGGTGCCACAGGTGCCTTCCCGGCAGGAGAAGTCGACCGCGACGCCTGCCTCCTCCAGGGTTTCGAGCACCGAACGGCCTGGCGGCACGGTGAGGACGAGCCCGGAACGGGCGAGCTCCACGTCGAAGGCCGCCGCCGGGCCGGTTCCGGCCGCCCGCACCGGGGCGAACCGTTCGACGCCCAGGGTGCCCGGCGGCCAGCCCGCGCACTGCTCCTGCACCGCCCGCAGCAGGGGCTCGGGACCACAGGCGTGCACCAGGGTGCCCTCCTCGGGAGCACCGAGATGTGCGGTGAGGTCCAGCAGGCCGTACTCGTCCTGCGGACGGATGAGCACCCGGTCCCCGTGCGGGGCCAGACGGTCCAGGAACGCCATGGAGGTCCGGGTCCGCCCGCCGTACAGCAGACGCCAGTCGGACCCCGCGGCCTCGGCGGCCTCGACCATGGGCAGGACCGGTGTGATGCCGACGCCTCCGGCGATGAAGAGATGGCGCGCGGCAGGCCGCAGCGGGAAGTTGTTCCGCGGTCCGCGGACCCGCACGGTGGCGCCCTCACCGAGGTGGTCGTGGACGTACGCCGAGCCGCCGCGGCCCCCCGGCTCGCGCAGCACGGCGATCTGCCAGGTCTCGCGGTTCGCAGGGTGCCCGCACAGGGAGTACTGACGGACCAGGCCGCCGTCGTCGCCGGGCAGGAGGACGTCGATGTGGGCGCCCGGCGTCCAAGGGGGAAGCGCACCGCCGTCGGGGCGGCTCAGGGTGAGGGAGACGACCGCGTCGGCGGCGACGGTGCGGCTCGCCACGGTGAGGGTCGTGTCGACCGGGGACAGTGGGTCGTTCATAGTGGTTCAGCTCCGGGATTCAGGCCTGGGCCGGCACATGCAGCAACAGCGCGTCGCCCTGACCGCCGCCGCCGCACAGGGCCGCCGCTCCGCTGCCGCCGCCGCGCCGCCGCAGCTGCGCCGCGAGGGTCAGCACCAGCCGGGCGCCGGTCATGCCGACCGGGTGCCCGAGCGCGATCGCTCCGCCGTTGACGTTCACTTTGTCCAGGGGGAGGCCCAGCTCCCGCACGGAGGCCAGGGCCACTCCGGCGAAAGCCTCGTTGATCTCCAGCAGGTCCAGGTCGGTGGCCTTCAGCCGGCCGTCCCGGGAAAGGGCGTCGCGGACCGCGCCGGCCGGCTGGGCGAGCAGCGAGGGGTCCGGGCCCGCGACCGTGCCGTAGGCGCCGACCTCGGCGAGCGGGGTCAGTCCCTCCCGCCGGGCGCGCTCGGGGCTCATCACGACGACGGCCGCGGCGCCGTCGGAGAGCTGTGACGAGTTGCCCGCGGTGATGGTGCCCGCGCCGGAGAAGGCCGGCGTCAGGCGGCCCAGGCTCTCGGCGGTGCTGTCCGGCCGTACGCCCTCGTCGGCCTCCACCACTGTCTCGCCCCGGCGTCCCGGCACGGTGACGGGGGTGATCTCCTCGGACAACGCGCCCGACTCCTGGGCGTGGGCGGCCCGTCGGTGGGACAGCGCGCTGTACTCGTCCTGTTCCTCGCGGGTCAGGGCGTACGGCTGCTGGTAGCGCTCGGTGGCCGCGCCCATGGAGACGCCGTCGAAGGCGCATACGAGGGCGTCGCGGTCGAGGGCGTCCTCCACCGTGGCCGAGCCGTATTTCCAGCCGGTGCGTGCTCGCCGCAGCAGATGGGGGACGCAGGACATGGATTCCATGCCGCCCGCGACGACCACCTCGTGACGGCCGGAGGCGATCATGAGGTCGGCCAGGGCGATGGCGTGCAGGCCGGACAGGCAGAGCTTGTTGACGGTGCTCGCGGGGACGGAGAAGGGGATGCCGGCGTGTATGGCGGCCTGCCGCGCCGGGTTGGGGCCGGCGCCGGCCTGGACGACATGGCCCATGACGACGGCCTGCACGGCTGCCGGGTCCAGGCCGACGGTGGCCAGGGCCGCTGTGATGGCGTGGGCGCCGAGGTCGACCGCGGACAGGGTGCTCAAGGCGCCCGTCAGTTTGCCGATGGGCGTTCTGGTTCCGGCGACGATGACGGATCCGGGCAAGACCGGGACCTCCTGAGGTGTGGGACGGGTCACGCGACCGTGTCGACGGCACGGTCGGCGATCATGTGGGCCGTCTCGTTGACCGAGTGCAGCACGATCCGGCCGCCGGGCAGGCGCCGGACCCGGCTGACGGACGTGTAGCCGGGGTGGAACCAGAACATCGTGGGCAGGCCGAGCACCGTCGCCAGATAGGTGTTGGTGATGCCGCCGTGGCACACGGCCGCGACCCGCCCGCCGGGATGCGCGGCGAAGACGGTGTCCATGGCCCGTACGGCTCGGGCGCGGAAGGCGTCCCAGTCCAGGTCGGGCACGAAGTCCTCGTAGCGTCCCTCGGCGAGCGCCGCCGCCCGGGGATCGTCCGCGCCGATCTGCTCCGGTGGTGTGTAGGGGTGGGACACGTCCGTGTCCCACTCGCGCAGGTCGTCGAGGACGGTGGTGGTCAGGCCGGTGCGGCGTTCCAGGGGCGCCGCCGTCTCACGGGCCCGCCGGAACGGGCTGGAGTACAGGGCGTCCAGGTCCTCGTGTCCGAGCCAGGCGGCGAGACGTTCGGCCTGGGCGGTGCCCTCCGGCGACAGCCCTGGGTCGAACACGCCGGCCAGGGGAAGTCCGTGCCGGATGAGGAGGAGTTCGGTCATGGACGATCCTTCGTGACGGAGAGGGGACGATCCTTCGTGACAGAGAGGGAAGGGGGTGGGGCGGCTCAGCCGGCGATGGTCCGTTCCGAGCTCCAGTAGGGGCGGCGCATCGCGCGTTTGTCGAGCTTGCCCATCGCGTTGCGCAAGAGCTCGGGAACGAACTCGTACGCCTTCGGGCACTTGTAGGCGGCGAGGTGCTCGCGACAGAACCGGTCCAGATCGTCGGCCGGCGGCTCGTGCCCCGCCGCCACGACGAGCGCCCGGAGCGACTCGCCGAAGTCCGGGTCGGGCACGCCGATCACCGCCACCTCGGCGACCGCCGGGTGCCGCCGCAGGACTGCCTCGCTCTCGGCCGGGTACAGGTTCACGCCACCGGAGACCACGACGTCCGCCGCCCGGTCGGTGATGAAGATGTAGCCGTCCGCGTCGACGTAGCCGATGTCGCCGAGCGTGAAGACGCCGGGGGAGAGGTAGGCGGCCTTGGTCTTGTCCGGGTCCGCGTGGTAGCGGACGCCCTGGTCGTCGGGCGCCCGGAAGGCCAGCAACCCGCGCTCCCCGGGCTCCAGTCGGCGGCCGTCGTCATCGGTGACCAGGACCTCGAACGGCGGCCGGGCGCGCCCGACCGAGCCCGGGTGCGCCAGCCATTCGGTGCTGCTGATACGGGCCACGGTTCCCGCTTCGCTGGCGCCGTACGACTCGGTCAGCACCGGACCGAACCAGTCGATCATGGCGAGCTTCACGTCCGGTGGGCAAGCGGAGCCGGTGTGGGAGACCTGCCGCAGACTGGAGACGTCGTACCGGGCGCGGACCTCTTGCGGGAGGGCGAGCAGCCGTTGGAAGTGGGTGGGGACCATCACCGTCGAGGAGACGCGCCACTTCTGCACCCGGCTGAGGAACGTCTCCGCGTCGTATCTGCCGAGGACGACCACCGGTTCCCCCGCCGCCAGGTGCCGCAGCGAGGTCAGCGGCGCGTTGTGCTGCAGGGGGCCGCACACCAGGTGCGGTCCCGGCGGGAATCCGGGCCGGGCGGACATCTCGGCGAGATAGGCGCAGTTGTCGGCGACCGGGCCGCTCACCCAGCGCACCTCGGTGCCGCGCGCCCGTCCGGTGGTTCCCGAGGTGTAGACGAGCGGTGGCCTGGCGGGACGGTCCGTGGGAAGAGTCCGTCCGGCGGGTGCGGCGGCCAGCCACAGATCCCAGTCGAAGGCGTGCCCCGCCGCCGGGGTTCCGTGTGTCACGACCGGCAGGCCCAGTTCCCGGGCCGCGTCAAGGGCGGCCCCCGCGCCGACGGGCCCGGCGATGATCCCGGTCACGCCCGCGTCGGTGATCTGGTCGACGAGTTCGCCCGAGGTGAGGTTCCGGGACGTGGCCACCGTCCCCACTCCGGCTCGCAGGCCCGCCAGATGGGCCACCAGTGTCGGGATCGCGTTGTCTCCGAGGACGGCGATCCGGTCGTCGGGGCCGGACGTGAGTTCCAGCAGCCGGGCCGCCGCCCGCGCCACCTGGTCGGCGAGACCGGACCAGGACAGCACGCCCAGGTCGTCCACCAGGGCGGGCTCGTCGGGTGTCTCCTGGGCGCGACGGTCTAGTGGCAGCAGCGACATGGCTCCTCCGGCGGCTCCTCGGTTCTCTCCCGGTTCGAGGGGAGAGGGGATGCTGAGACTGTAGCGTTTATCAAGAAAGTACGGAACACTCTGATCCCGGACGTAGACATTCATGCCTGGCTCAGTGGTGAAACAAGCAAGCGGCCGGTTCGCCGTTACTGAATCTGTCATCTGGTAAGTGCCCGAGGAGGAGCCATGTCCCAGCTCGATCCGGACGCATGGCGCCGGCAGGTCCGGCAGTGGCTGGCCACCGTGCTCGAACCGACGCGGGCGCCGGAGTCAACCGGTGAGGCCGCCGACCTCGCCGTGTTCCACAACCTCGCTCAGGACGAGGAACGCCTGCTGCTCGAGCGCTGCCGCGCCTACCAGCGGGCCCGCTTCGACGCCGGCTACCAGGCGCTGACCCTCCCCGCGGACAAGGGCGGCGCCGGCCTGACCGCCGCCCACGCGGCCGTCTTCGCCGAGGAGGAGTCCGCGTTCGAGGTGCCGCCGTCCACCGAGCTGATCAGCGTCACCGTGCGTCTCGTCGCGATGGCCGTCTCCCTGTTCGGGACGCCCGAGCAGCGCCACGACCACGCACGCGCCTTCCTGCGCGCCGACCTGTTGGCCTGCCAGCTCTTCAGCGAACCCGGTGCCGGATCCGACCTCGCGGCCCTGCGCACTCGCGCCCGGCAGGAGGGCGACGCCTGGGTGATCGAGGGTCAGAAGGTGTGGACCTCGGGCGCCCAGTTCGCCGATTACGGTCTGCTGCTCGCGCGCACCGACCCGGACGTCGTCAAACAGGCCGGCATCACCGCCTTCCTGGTGCCGATGGACGCGCCCGGAGTCGAGGTCCGCCCCATCCGCCAGATGAGCGGCGGTGCCTCCTTCAACGAGGTCTTCCTCAGCGGCGTACACGTCCCCGACCGGCTCCGGATCGGGCGGCCGGGCCAGGGCTGGGAGGTCGCCACCACCACCCTCGCCCTCGAGCGGACCGCCTCCGGCAGCGGCAACCGCCGCAAGGGCGGCACCTTCGCGGACGTTCTCGCGCTCGCCCGCTCCCTCGGCCGGACCTCGGACCCGCTGGTCCGCCAGCGCCTCGCCGACCTGTACGTCCGTGCCGCCCTGCGCGCGGCCACCGTCGATCGCGTGGCCAGGACGAGCGCCGCCGGCGGTCGCCCGGGTCCGGAGGCGTCGTTGACCAAGCTCATGGCCTCCGACCTGCTCACCCACACAGGCCAGGTCGCCGCGGAGCTGATGGGCGCGCGGATCAGCGCCGATACCGGGGAGGCGGGCACCTTCGCCTGGACCCAGCACCTGCTCGGCGCCCCCGGTTACCGGCTGGCCGGAGGCACCGACCAGATCCAGCGCAACCTGATCGGCGAGCGCGTCCTGAAGCTGCCGCCGGAGCCGCGCGCGGACCGGGCGCCGTTCTCACAGCTCCCCGGCACCCCACAGGCTCATCTCACCAAGGAGTGACATCAATGGATCTGGGACTGACAGGCGCGAAGGCGCTGGTGACAGGTGCGAGCCGGGGCATCGGCCGGGCGATCGCCGCAACTCTGGCAGCGGAGGGCTGCGCACTGGCGCTGTGCGCCCGCGGTGAGGAGGGGCTCGCCAAGGCCGCCGCCGAACTGCGCGGGGAGGGGGCCACCGTGTTCGCGGAACCGGTCGACGTCACCGACCCGGGCGCCCTCGCGGACTTCGTGGAGCGGGCGGCCGGTGAACTCGGCGGACTCGACCTGCTGGTGTCCAACGTGTCGGCGGGCAACGTGAAGGGCCCTGATTCCTGGGAAGCCAGCCTGCGCGGCGATCTGGTCCCGTTCGCGGGGCTCGTCGAGGCGGCCCTTCCGCACCTGGAGGCCTCCAGCCGGGCCGCCGTCGTGGCCATCGGCACCACCAACGCCTCCGACACCGCCCGGCCGGCCG
This sequence comes from Streptomyces sp. NPDC096132, assembly GCF_044763345.1. Taxonomy (NCBI): domain Bacteria; kingdom Bacillati; phylum Actinomycetota; class Actinomycetes; order Kitasatosporales; family Streptomycetaceae; genus Streptomyces; species Streptomyces sp. NPDC096132. The sequence goes on along the minus strand of NZ_JBIWGA010000022.1, from coordinate 45,821 downwards.
GAGCGAACTCCTACTCCGCGCTGAAGGCGGCCGTGGTCCAGCACGCCTCGGCCCTCGCGCACGCCCTCGCGCCGAAGGGCATCCGCGTCAACACCGTCTCGCCCGGCCCGATCGACTTCCCCGGCGGCGCCTGGGAGACCATCCGCACCAGCCGTCCCGAGGTCTACGAGGAGGTCCTCGCCAAGCTGCCGATCGGTCGCTACGGCACCGCGGAGGACGTGGCCGCGGCGGTGGCGTTCCTGCTCGGACGGACCGGCTCCTTCTGTGTCGGGGTCAATCTCGTGGTGGACGGCGGGCTGCTCACCCGCGTCCAGTACTGAGCCGTGGCGGGCCCGGCCGGCCGCCTGGACGCCGTACTCGTCTGCGGCGGCCGCTGGCACGACTTCGACCAGGCGCGGCTCAGGCTGCTGGAGCTGCTCGGAGAGCATCCGCGGGTGCGCACGACCGTCCACCAGGACTACGACTGTCAAGACGCCCTCGACCGGGCCGACCTGCTGGTCACCTACACCTGCGACGTCCGGCCCCGCCCGGCGCAGCGGGCCGCGCTGGCCCGGTTCGTCGAGCGGGGCGGGCGCTGGCTCGCCCTGCACGGCACCAACGCGGTGATCGAGCCGTCGAGGAGTGGAGGGCCGCGGGTGTTCACGACTCCGCGGCTCCTCGGGGACCTGGCTCAGGTGCTCGGCAGTCAGTTCCTGGCCCACCCGCCGATCGAGCCGTACGAGGTGAAGGTGACCCGGCCCGACCACCCACTGGTCGCCGGGATCCGGCCGTTCACGGTCACCGACGAGCTGTACGTGTGCGAGCTGCACGGGGAGCTCGAAGTGCTGCTGCACGCCGAGTACACGGGACCGTGCCGCGGTTTCGCCGAGGGCGGCACAGCGGCCCTCGACACGGCGTCCCGGCCGGTGCTGTATCTCAAGCGGCACGGCCGCGGCGAGGTCTGCTACTTCACCCTCGGCCACTGCCGGGGCCGCTACGACATGCAGGACCTCGGCGTGGACGACACCGGGCAGGTGGACGCGGGGCCGTGGCAGACAGCGGAGTTCCTGACCGTGCTCCGGCGCTGTGTGCAGCGGGTGGTGGACACACCGGACAGGGCCGGCGCCTGAGCGAGTCCGGCGCCGGCCCCTCTGCGAATCGCGGCTCAACCGTGCGGAAGCACCACCGCGCGGCCGTTGATGTCGCCGGCGTGCAGGCGCTCGTACGCCTCGGGCGCCTGCTCCAGCGTGAAGGTCTCGACGTGGCAGGACACGAGCCCCCGCCGTGCGAGCTCGATGACCTCCATGAGTTCCGTGCGGCCGCCCCAGTAGGGAAAGGAGGCCGAGACCTCGAAGGGCAGCCCGCCGCCGAAACCGACGGATAGTGTGCCCCCGCCGAGGCCGACGACGGCGACATCGCCCGCGACCGCCACCGACGCGGCGGCGACCGCCAGGGTCATCTCGGCTCCGACGAAGTCCAGGACGACCTCCGCTCCCGTACCGCCGGTGAGTTCCCGGATCCGCGCGGCCGCCTCGTCGTCGGAGAGGAGTCTCTCGTGGGCGCCCACCTCGCCGGCCAGCTTCAGCTTCTCCTTACTGACGTCGAGGGCGACCACCCGGGCCGGGGTCAGCGCGCGGAGCAGCTGCACGGCGATGTGCCCCAGACCGCCGACGCCGATCACCACCGCCGTGCTGCCGGGCAGCAGCTTCGGCAGGGACCCGCGGATCGCGTGGTACGGAGTCAGTCCGGCGTCGGTGAGGGGCGCGGCCTGCACCGGGTCGAGTCCGTTCAGCGGCACCAGGTGGCGGGGCGAGTCCACCACCATGTACTCCGCCAGGGCGCCGGGGAAGCCGAGCCCCGGCGGCAGAATGCCCAGGCCGGCGGCGTGCGGGCAGCGGTTCTCCCCGCCCTCGGCACACGGGTGACAGCGCCCGCAGCCCCACGGGCCGTACACCGCCACCGCCTCGCCCTCCGTCACGGCGGTGACGCCGGCTCCCAGCGCCGCCACCGTCCCGACACCCTCGTGACCGAGGGTCATCGGCAGGGCGTAGGGGAACTGCTCCTCGGGCCAGCCCATCACCGCCAGGTCGGAGTGGCAGAGCCCCGCCGCCGTCACCTTCAACAGCACCTGGCCGGGCCCGGGTTCAGGCATCGGAAGCTCGACGACCTCAGGGGCGTGCCCCACCCGTCGGTACTGAACAGCCTTCATCCTCGGTCTCCTTTTCGATGATCGGATCCGGCCGGGTCCCCGTCCGGCGGCGCAGCACCGCGGGAAGGGCGATCCGCCCGCCCGTGAGGACCAGCGCCACGATGAGGACCGAGCCGGTGAACAGACTCGCGGCCCACTGCGCGCTGGTGGCGAGCCCGAGTCCGGTGATGCCCGTGCCGAGCAGGAGAACGGCGAGTACCGTTCCCCAGGCGTTGAAGCGGCCCGCGCGCAACTGGGTCGCCCCGACGAACGCGGCGGCGTAGGCCGACAGCAGATACGGGGTGCCGGCGGTCGGCGATCCGGATCCGACGGAGGACGCGAAGACGACGCCGGCGAACCCGGAGAGCAGGGCGGAGGCCACCAGGGTCAGAAAGCGCAGCCGGTCGGTGCGCACCCCCTGCAGCCGGGCCGCGTCGGCGTTGAAACCGGTCGCGTACAGCCGGCGCCCGGTGGCGGTGTGTTCCAGCAGGAACCAGATGGCGAGGGCGGCCAGCAGCAGATACAGCACCGGCAGTGTGATGCCGCCCGCGTCCAGCTGGGCGATGCTCGCGAACGGCTCGGCGAGCAGCTGTACTCCGGTGATCGAGCTGTCGTTGGTGACCATGGTGATCAGGGACTGGATGAGCGCCCCGGTGGCCAGGGTGGCGATGAAGGAGTCCACCCGCAGCAGCACCACCACGATTCCGTTGACGACTCCGACCAGCAGTGCCGCGGCCATCGCCAAGGCGATGGCCATGCCGGGCCCGAGCCCCGCCGAGACCAGGAAGCGCGCGGTCAGCACGCTCGTGAGGGACATGGTGTAGGCGATCGAGAGGTCGAAGACCCGTGCGGCCAGCGGTGGTACGACGCTGAGCGCCACCAGGCCCGCGACGGCGTTGCCGTTCAGCACCTGCCTGACCGTGATGGTGGTCGGGAACGTGTCCGGCGCCCACACGGAGAAGAGCACGACGATGACCAGCCACACGTACACGGCGCCGATGTTCCGGAACGACAGCGCCGCCGTCGCTCGGTTCCCGTCAGGACTCATGTCAGTCGGTTCCTTCCATGGCGTGCACGAGCGTGGACTCCGTGATGTCCCGTCCGCTGATCTCGCGTGCGATCCGGCCGTCCCGTACCACCAGCACGCGGGTGCACAGCGCGAGCAGATCCTGGGTGTCGGAGGAGGACACGATGACGCCCGTGCCCGCGGCGGCCTGATGCTCTATCAGGTCGTACAGGTGCAGACGGGTGGCGATGTCGACGCCCGCCGTGGGTTCGCACAGCGTCAGCACCGGCGGGCGCTGGGCCAGACAGCGGGCCATGACGACCTTCTGCTGGTTGCCGCCGCTCAGCGTGGTGATCCTGGCGTCGGCCGGGCGGCCGTCGGGCGTACGCACGCCGACCCGCCGGATCCAGTCCTCCGCCAGGGCGGACTCGCGGCGTCGGCGCAGCCGCCCGGAACGGGCGCGCAGGCGGTCCAGGAGCGGCAGGGTGAGGTTCTCGCCGACCGAGAAGTCGCCGATCACCCCTTCCTGTGCCCGGTCCGCCGGGACCAGGGGAAGGCCCAGGCCGCCGGCGTCACGCGCCTCGGTCCACCGTTCGGAGCCTTCCGACAGCCGCAGCCTGCCGCTCACCGGCCCGGGATGCGCCCCGCACACGGCGTACGGCACGATCTCGTGCCCGGAGCCGACCAGACCGGTGACGCCCAGCCGCTCGCCCCTGGCCAGGTCGAAGCCCACTCCCCGCAGCGGTCCGGCCCACAGGTCGCGGACCTCCAGCACGGGGTCGGCGCGGCTGGCGGGCGAGGGGGGACGGTGGTCGGTCTCCATCTCCTCGCCCGCCATCAACTCCGCCAGGGCACGCGGAGTGAGCTCGGCGACCGCACGGGTGGCGATCCGGCGTCCGCCCCGGATCACGGTGACCCGGTCGGCGAGCGCGAAGATCTCGTCCATCCGGTGCGAGACGTACAGCACGCCGGCACCGGCGTCGCGGAGCTCCCGCACGATGTCGAACAGCCGGGCCACCTCGCCGGGTGGCAGCACGGCGGTGGGCTCGTCGAGCACCAGGACCCCGCGGTGGCCCTCCCACCCCTGCAGCGCGGCGGCGATGGCCACCACCGTGCGCTGGACGGGGGTCGCTGTCGCCAGGGGGCGGCCTACGTCGATGCCGAGGCCGAACCGTTCGACCAGGGCACTGGTCCGCTTCTCCATCTCGGGCCAGCGGATGTTGCCGAAGGCCGTGCGGGCGAAGCCCTGACGGAGCGCCAGGTTGTCGATGGCGCTCAACTCGCCCACCAGTCCCAGTTCCTGGTGGACGAAGCGGAGCCGGTCGTGGCGGGAGAGCGAGACCTGACCGAGGTCGAAGGGTTCTCCGTCGAGTTCGGCCACCGCGCCCGGCTCCGCGTGATGGTAGCCCGCGAGGATCTTGATCAGGGTGGACTTGCCGGAGCCGTTGGGGCCGATCAGGGCGTGGATCTCACCGGGCGACACCTCGAGCTCGACGTCCTTCAGGGCCTGGGTGCCGCCGAACCTCTTCGACAGCGCGGCCACGCGCAGCACCGGCCCGGTCAACTCAGTCCCCACAGCGCCTCGAACTGCGCCTGGTAGTCCTCGACGAGCGGGAAGTCGCCCATGGCGTCCGGGAGGTTGTCCTTGGTGATCAGCACGTTGGGCAGCACCGCCTTCTGGTCCACGTCCATGGACTGGCCGGTGAAGTGGCGGGCCAGCGCGTCGACCTGGAGCCAGGCGGCCTCGTGCGAGTTCAGTGCCATCGCGGCGTCGCTGAGGCCGCTCTGGATGTACTGGTAGTTCTGACCGTCACCGACGTTGACGGCGATGTGCTTGCCGGTGAGGCCGGCGGTCTTCAGTGCGGCTGGGACGCCCACGTTGAGCAGGCCCAGGGAGAAGACGACATGCGTCACCTTCGGGTGCGAGCGGAGGTACGACACCACCCGGTCCGGCATGTCCTTGCCGATCGCGGTGATCGGCACGTCGACGGTGTCCAGCCCGCAGCCCTCGCACCACTCCTTGTACTTGGCCGCGAACGTGTCCTTGACGGGCTTGAGGATGGTGTAGGCGGGCAGGTCGAAGTAGACGGTGTCGGCCCGGCCGTTGCCGTCGGACACCACCCAGGAGGCGAGCATCTCGCCCTGGACGGCGACGTCGTCGGGCCCGTTCTTGAGCAGGGAGATGCCATCGCCGACCACGTCGTCGGCGTTCGACTGGATGACCGGGACACCCGCTGCCTTCAGTCGCGCCAGCTGCTTGGCGTACACCGCGCGCGGGAACCCGGAGGAGACGACGGCGTCCGGCTTGTCGCGCAGCGCCTGTTCGTAGGCGGCCTGGACGGATTCCGGCGTGCCTTGGGTGGCGATCTGCTGGACCTTCCAGCCGAGCTGGTTGGCGCCCGCGGTGAAGAAGTCGGCCAGGTCCTGGCAGGACTGCACACCGCACAGAATGAAGTCGATCTTCTTGTCGGAGGGGATTGCCTCGCCCACCGGTGTGGTGACCGGGATCCTCTCCGGGCGCTCGGAGTACTTCGCCAGGGCCTTGCGGGCGGCGGTCAGGCCGGGGGAGTCCGCAGCCGCCGCCTTGGCGGAGTCGGCGGCCGGAGCCGTACCGGTGCCGCACGCCGCCAGGGCGAGCAGGGCGGTGACGGGGACGATCGAGGTGAGGGCGCGGCGGACCGCGGAACGGGGTCTGGAACTCATCGTTGAGCACTCCCGTGTCGTGTCGCCCCGGAGCGGGACCGCCGCGGGGCTGGGGCCGGGAGGGCAGAGACCGTCCCGGAGGGGGAAGCAAGCGAGAAACTTATGAGGCTCTACAGCCTCAAGTGGGTCGGAGTGTGACACGGCCCAGGGGGCTTGGGGAGAGGGGCGCCGCAAGAAATTCCATGCTCGCGGTTGAATCAAGCGATGACCTCGGGAAGTCCTGGCCGTGCTCGCCGGTCTGAGTGTTGCCCCCGGACGTCAACGGTAACTACACTCACTCTAAAGTTTCTGCCGGAGGAGAGATGATGGACGAAACGTCGGAGCTGGGTACCGCGCGGTGCCCCGGGCCCAGCGTCCAGGACTACCTCGACCAGGACAGCCGCCCCGTTCCCCCCGCGCTGAGGTTCGAGCGGAACGACCACCTCGGCAGCGAGGACATCGACACCGCCCGCTTCACCTCCCGCGCGTGGGCGGAGCGCGAGATGCGGCAGGTCTGGCGGCGCGTCTGGCAGTTCGCCTGCCTGGAGAGCGAGATCCCCGAGGTCGGCGACCATGAGGTCTACGAGATCGGCGACGACTCCCTCATCGTCGTCCGCACGGCTCCGGACGAGATCCGCGCCTTCGTCAACGTCTGCCTGCACCGCGGACGCAAACTGCGTACCGGCGGCGGCAACGTCAGCGAGTTCCGCTGCTCGTTCCACGGCTTCGCGTGGAACCTGGACGGCACCATGCAGACCCCGCCCTGCTCCTGGGACTTCCCGCACGTCACCCCCGAGAAGTTCGCCCTCCCCGAGGCCCGGGTGGCCACCTGGCGCGGCTTCGTCTTCATCAACATGGACCCGTACGCCGAGTCCTTCGACAGCTACCGAGGCACCTTCGACGCGTACTACATCTGGCCGCTGGAGAACCGCTACAAGTCGCTGCACATCGGCAAGGTGCTGCCCTGCAACTGGAAGATCGCCCAGGACGCGTTCATCGAGTCCTTCCATGTGATCGCCACCCACCCGCAGATGCTGCCGTGGCTCGCCGACGCCAACTCGCAGTACGACGTCATGGCGGACCAGCCGAACTGGAACCGGATGATCAACATCCAGGGCGCGCCCAGCCCGCATGTGGCGGACTCCGTCACGGAGGAGGACATCCTGGAGACCTTCTACGACTCGCGCGCGTTCTACGCCGCGGCCCAGGGCCGTGACCTGGTGCGGCAGGAGGGCGACGACCTGCCGGCCATCCCGCCCGGCGGCACCGCCCGTCAGGTCCTCGCCGAGCGGATGCGCGCCCAGCTGGCGGCCACCTCGCAGCAGGACTTCTCACAGACTCCGGACACCGAACTGCTGGATGCCATCAACTACTTGCTCTTCCCCAACTTCAACCCCTGGGGCGGCGCCAAGTCGAACATCATCTACCGGTTCCGGCCCCACGGTCTGGACCCGGACTCCTGCACCGCCGAGATCATCTTCATGTCGTCCCCGAAGAGTCCCGGCGAGCTGCCACCCCCGGCGAAGATCCGCTGGGTTCCTGAGGACATGCTCTTCGCCGACATCCCCGAACTCGGAGTACTCGGACCCGTCTTCGACCAGGACTGCGAGAACCTGCCCTACGTCCAGCAGGGACTGAAGGCGATGCGCAAGCCGGGCATCACGCTGGCCAACTACCAGGAGAGCCGTATCCGCCACTTCAACCGGACGCTCGACGCATGGATGGACAAGTGACGCACCGGGTGGCGGTCGAGCCCTTGGGCGCCGAGCTCGAAGTCCTGGACGGCGAGGATCTGTTCACCGCGGCCGGGCGGCTCGGCTACCGCTGGCCCACCGTCTGCGGCGGCAAGGGCACCTGCCGTACCTGCTTCGTCCGGGTCGAGGAGGGTGCCGAGAACTGTTCCCCCGTGGGCCCGCTGGAACGCGAGGGCATCGAAGCCCTCCGCAGGCCGGTGGACGGCCTGACCCGGCTCGCCTGCCGGCTCCGGGTCGAGGGCCCGGTGACCGTGACCAAGCGCGGCGTGCGCCGCCGAGTGCAGGAGTGAGGCCCCATGTCCAAGCAAGTGATCCACCCACTGACCGGGCAGGTGTACCGGCTCACCGAGGACGGACTGGTCGAGGTGACCGATCCAGGGACGGGGGCGCGGGGCATTTTCGACTTCCAGGCCCGCTGGCAGTCGGGCGAACTGCGCCACGCCGACCTCCAGATGGCCGGCTGGGTCGGCCGCCTCGCCCGCCGGCGTACGACCCAGCGGGAGCAGTGAACGCATGACGCCCCGTCGTACCACCCGGATGGTCTGTCTGGTGCGCCGGCCCGACGGCGAACCGCTTCCCGCCGACTTCGCCGTCGAGGAACGCCCGCTGCCGCCCCTGGGGGAGGGGCAGTTGCTCGTGCGCAACCTCTACATGAGCGTCGACCCGGCCATGCGCGGTCGTCTGGAGAGCACCGAGAAGCACTACACCCACAACTTCACCCCGGGCTCGCCGCTCGACGGCCGGGCCCTCGGCGTCGTGGAGGAGAGCCGCCTCGCCTCGGTGCCGCCCGGCACCTATGTACGCCATCAGCTCGGCTGGCGGGAGTGGGCCGTGCTGGACGCGGCGGACACCGACGGCGCGGGTCGTGTCGACCCCCGGCTCGCCCCGCTGCCCACCTGGTTGGGCCTGCTCGGACAGACCGGGTTCACCGCGTACGTGGGCCTGACCCGGATCGCGGAGCTGAGCCCGGGGGACACGGTCTTCGTGTCGGCGGCGGCCGGCGCCGTCGGCACGGCCGCCGGCCAGTTCGCTCGCCTGCTGGGCGCGGACCGCGTCGTCGGGACCGCCGGAGGGCCGGACAAGTGCGCCCTGCTGGTGAAGGAGTTCGGCTACGACGCGGCCGCGGACTACCGTGCCGAGCCGGTGCGCGACGCGCTGGCCCGGCTGGCGCCCGACGGCCTGGACGTGTACTTCGACAACGTCGGAGGTGAGCAGCTCGCCGCCGCGCTGCACGCGCTGCGCACCGGTGGCCGGGTCGCCCTGTGCGGCATGATGTCGCAGTTCGGCGGCGACCGGCGGTCCGCCGACATCAACCAGTTGATCCAGGCGGTCCTCAAGCGGCTGACCCTGCGCGGTTTCATCGTCCGTGACCACGACGACCTGCGGCCGGAGTTCGAGCGGCGGGTCGCGGGCTGGCTCGCCGAGGGCCGGATCACCGCGCGGGAGACCGTCGTGGACGGCCTGGAGAACGCGCCAGGGGCGCTGCTGTCGCTGCTCGGGGGCGGCAATGTCGGCAAGATGCTGGTGCGGCTGGCCGATTGACTCATGGACGAGTGAAACGGCGCCCCTTCGCGGGGGGCGCGGTTTCAGCGCATGGGGCGGGACGCGGCGACGGTATGGGCCGTCAGCGAGACGCCGACCCGGGTCAGTCCGCCCACGGCCGCCCGGAACTCCTTGATGTGCGGGGTGGCGAAGTGCTCGTCGAGGGCCTCCTGGGAGGCCCACCGCTCGTACACCCGGATCCGCCGTTCGTCGCCCGGGTCCGCGGTCATCGCGTAGTCCAGGCAGCCCGGCTCCGCCTCACGGGTCCGGTGTCCCAGTACGACCAGATGGTCCAGCATCCTGTCGCGATCGCCGGGCTCGTAGTCCATCCAGCCCGCGACGATGATCTCCTCGGTCATGGCATGTTCCCTTCGCGGTCATGGACGTGGGCCCGCCGCCCCGTCGGGGGAGCGGCGGGCCCACGCGTCCGTCAGACGCCGAGCGTGGCCGGCACGCTGTCCACGGTGACCGTGCCCTTGTCGCCGTCGACCGTGATCACCATGCCGTCCCGCAGTCGCTGTGTACCGCCCTCCACGGAGATGACCGCCGGGATGCCCAGCTCGCGGCAGACCACCACGGCGTGGCTGTTGAGCGCGCCCACATCCACCACGGCCGCTCCGGCCACCAGGAACAGCGGGGTCCAGGCCGCGTCCGTGATCGGCGCGACCAGCACCTCACCGGGCTCCAGCGCCTCGCAGGAGGCCGGGTCCGTCACCACCCGCACCCTGCCGGTGTAGGTGCCGTGGCTGCCGCCCACACCCCCGAGCACATCACCCTCGACAGCCGCCGGTGTCCGCTCCCCGGCGCGTCGCGGCCAGCTGTCGATCTCCGTCTGCGTGTCGTCGGCGACGAAGAACGGCGGCTCCAGCTCGTGCAGGCCCGCGTACTCCTCGAGCCGGCTCGCGATCATGGGGCCGAAGGACTCCGGGGCGGCGACATAGTCGTCGAGTTCGGTGTCCAGCAGCATCATCACGTCCTCGGGCCGGGCGAAGAGTCCCGCCTCGACGCCGCGACGGCCGAGTTCCCGTACGGCCATACGGATCTCGTTGACGACGGTGACGCAGTTCGCCTTGGTGCGCTCGCGGGCCGGGATCCACACCTGGGAGGCGTGCATGCCGGCGTCGAACAGGGGCTGCGTCTCCTCGGGGAGCGCTGCCCGGATCTCCCGAGCCGTGAGCTCACGCCCCTCGGTCAACCGCTTGCGCCGCGCGGCCGGGGAGTCGTCGTCGGGACTGTGCCGGATCCGGTCGACCAGGGCCAGCGCCTGGACGGGCGCCGCCTCCCAGGACAGCGCGTGGATGTCCCACTCGTTGGGGCCGCGGTCGCCGGACTCCGCCAGGAACTCCTCGAAGCAGTCACGGAACGCCTTCACGTCCCCGGTCGCGGTGTCGAGCGCCTGCTCCACCGCGGCCGGACCCCGGTCGAACAGCGCGCTCAGCTCGGCGGAGGCCGCCACCTGGCGGGACAGCGTCCACAGCCCGGCCGAGGGGGAGGCGGAGTCGACGTCGCCGAGACCGCCGATCAGGTCGAGCATGGCTTCCGGGCGGTCCACGCTCGCGCACAGCGGGCCGAGGATCGCCGGTCCGACGGACGCGGGCAGTGAGGACTCGACGTGCCGCTGGAAGGTCGTCTCCACATCGCCCAGCAACGACCTCGCGTGGGCGACCAGTTCGGCGTCGGACAGACCCGTCAGGGCGGGGCGCGAGCGGCGCAGGGCGCGCAGCCGTTCCCGGTCGGCGTCGGCCTCGGGGAACCCGGTCTGGCCGAGCATCCGCTGCAGCGTCGCGCCGGCCTTGCCGGTCAGCTCCTCGTCCTGGTCGTCCGGGTGCGCCACGTACAGTGGCGTGTCGGAGCGCTGACCGACGAAGGCCGCGTCGATCTGGTCCGCCGTCTGGCCCATACGGATGCCGAACAGCCGCATGTGGGACAGATTGAGGTAGAAGTGGCCGCCGAACATGCCGACGAACGGCGGCCTGGGGCCGGCCACCTCCTCCTCGCGGTAGATGCCGAACCCGACGAAGCCGTTGCGCCAGCCCTCGAGGCCCCGCCCCCAGACCAGGGTCCAGCCCAGCGGACTGGCGGGGTCCGGCAGGGTCTCGCCCGCGTTGGCCCGGGTGTAGTGCGGCAGCCGCTCACTGCGCTGCCAGTCCGTGATCCAGCTCTTCATGCCCGAGGTCTCCCGCTTTTCCGTACCCGTGCCCGCTCCTGCCCGTCCCTCGCCTACCACTGCGCCGTTCCGCCGTCGACGCTGATCAGCGCGCCGGTGATGCCCGCCCCGGCCTCGCTCGCCAGCAGCGAGGCGACGGCGGCGATCTGTTCCACCGTGGTGATCTTCTTCGTGGCGGCGTGCTCGGCGAAGCGGTTCAGCCATTCCTCGTAGCTGATGCCCTCGGCCTCGGCGGCGGCCGGGCCCGCGGCACGCATCAGGTCGGTGTCGACGGCGCCGGGGCAGATGGCGTTGCAGGTGACGCCCTGGGTGCCGTACTCGAAGGCGGTGGCCTTGGTGAGTCCGTGGATGGCGTGCTTGTTGGTGATGTAATGGCTGATCCCGGGCTTGTTGGCCTGCTTGCCCTCGACGGAGGAGATGTTGATGACGCGGCCCCAGCCGTGTTCCAGCATCGTCGGCAGCGCCCGGCGGGTGCCGTAGAAGTAGTTGTTGACGTTCAGGTTGAGGGCGTCGTGCCAGGCCTCGTCGCTGAGCTGGTGGATCGGGGCGAAGCCGGAGCTGCCGCCCACGTTGTTGACCCAGATGTCGAGCCGGCCGAAGCGCTCCGCGGCGAAGTCGGCGAGGCTCTCGATGTCCTCCTGGCTGCCCGCGTCGCAGGGGTGGAAGACGGCCCGGTCACCGGCGCCCATCTCCTCGAGGGCCTGCTTGCCCTTGATCTCGCTGCGGCCGCTGACGACGACCGTGGCGCCGTCGGCCAGGAAGGCCTCGGCGATGGCGCGGCCGATGCTGCGCGTGCTGCCCGTGATCACCGCGACACGTCCGTCGAGGCTGCCCGTAGCCACCATGTTGTTCTCCCGCGAGTGTTGTCGGTACGTCACCTGGCGGCTCTGGGGGCTGCTGTCTCCAGGTGCTGGTGAATGGTGTGGTGGAAGTGCTGGAGCCCGGGCTCGTTGCGTCCGAAGACGAAGTCGGTCCCGTCGAGGGCCTGCAGGCCCTGCTGGACTCCGTAGGTGGTCGCGTAGTCCTCGTCGCGGACCACCTCGTGGAACCACGAGCCGAACCGGTCGGCGGCCCGGCGCTCCTCCTCGGTGACCGCCGGTTCGCGCAGCAGGATGATCTGCTGGGTCACCGACTCGGTCGCCGTCCGGGGGAGCACCAGGGAGACGGCGATCTTCTGGCGCCAGCCGCCGGCGATCGCGAGGCCCGGGAAGAGCCAGTAGATGGGCCCGACACAGTCCCCGGGGTCGCGCTGGTCCGGCGGCAGCTCGACCGCCTGAGCGATGGGGCGCAGGGCCGGTGCGATGCGCTGATGGGGGCCCCAGGTGTCGTGGGCCATCATGTTCGAGAGGTTCGTCTCGAACACCGTCTTCGGGTGCAGCGAGGCGAAGTGGTACGTCTCCAGGTACCCGTCGAGGGTGACCTTCCAGTTGGGGCTGGTCAGCTCGTTGGTGGAGTAGTGGTGGCACTCCGCCAGCCGGAGCCCTTCGAGCAGCGGCTGCAGATCGCCGAGCCAGCCGTCCAGGTCGGGCTCGGCTGCCGGGTCCAGCGAGACGAAGACGATCCCCGCGCGCTCCCCGGCCGGGAGCCTGACGAGGCCGCGGCCCTCGCGCGGCACCTCGCCGAAGGTCTTCTCGGCGTACACGCCCCGTAGCTCCCCGGCCAGGTCGTAGGACCAGGAGTGGTAGGGACAGGTGAGCCGTCTCGACACCCCGCAACCGGGTTCGAGGAGCTTGGCCCCCCGGTGCCGGCAGGCGTTGATCATCGCGTGCACGGCGCCCTGCCGGTCCCGCGTGATCAGTACGGGGACGCCGAGCACGTCGATCGCCTTGTAGGTGTTCGGCCCGGGCAGCTCGCAGGACATGGCGAGCGGCAGCGGGACGCTCCGGTGGACCGCGTCCGTCTCGCGTCGCCAGCGGTCGGCGTCCAGGTAGTTGGCCACGGGTTCCGTCCACTGGCCGTCCGCCTCGTGCGTCGTGTTGTCGCGGTAGTGCGCGACCACCCGCTCGACGAGTTCGGCCGCCTCCCGCCGCATCGTCACGGACGCGGCGTCGGTGGACCGGTCCTGGCTGATCCACGACGAGTACTCGGGGGCGGAGGGGGCCGAGGACGGCGTCCCGCGCTCGGCACCTGTGTCCCGAACCGCCGGTGAACTGATCTGGACCACGGTGTCCTCACAATCCTCCCAGCCGCGAGCCGGTGACCGGCTTCGGAATGCGACAGCTGGGTTGTGTCCGAAACTGCAACAGGACTTAGTGTGGTCTGTCAATAGAAAGTGTCGAAGTTGCCGCTCGGTGTCGCGTGGGGGTGGGTGGGATGGTCATGACCCTGCCGTTCGAGGTGGGTGTGATGGTGCGGGATCTGGAGGCGATGGAGCGCTTCTACTGCGACGTCATCGGCTGCCGTGTGGAGCGCCGCTCGCGGGTGCCGGCGTTCGTCGGGGGCCCGGCCGGGCTCGGCGGTGAGCTGGTGGTCGTCTGGCTGCGGGTGCCCTCCGGAGGGTGCGTCAAGTTGATCCGTCCCCGGTCGGCACCGGTGCCGGACCGTGCGGAGCCCTGGTCGGCCGGACGTCCGGGGCTGTCGTATCTCACCTTCCATCTGGACGACATGGACCCGGTGGTGGCCGCGCTGACGGCCTCGGGCGCCCGGCCTGTGTCGGACCCCGTCGTCGTCCGCGCGCGCGGACGGCGGATCAGCTTCTGGGCGGATCCGGAGGGCAACGTCGTGGAGGTGGTGGACGCGCAGGACGGCAACCCCGATCCGGGGCGTAGTAATTAGAGACGCTGTTCAGTAAGGTGCCCCTGCCGGTTACTGTAGACCGGCATAAGTAAGTCCGATCGCTTGGCAACCTCCCTCGGACGAAGGGGCGGACGATGGCTCAACGAGCGTCAACGGCGTCGAAGAAATCCACGCAGGTCAGTGCGCAGGTCATCAAGGACCTGCACGAGCGCATGGTGCGTATCCGGCTGTTCGAGACCGAGGCGGGGAAACTCATGGAGGCGGGCAAACTGCCCGGCTTCCTGCACCTCTATGTCGGCCAGGAAGCCGTGGCCGCCGGAGTGATGGCAGTCCTGCGGGACGACGACCAGATCACCTCGACCCACCGCGGCCACGGGCACGCGGTGGCCAAGGGCGTCGGCTTCCGCGAGATGTACGCCGAACTGTACGGCCGGGTCACCGGAGCCTGCCTCGGCCGCGGCGGGAGCATGCACATCAACGACCTCACCCGGGGCATGCTCGGCGCCAACGGCATCGTCGGAGCGGGCGTACCGATCGCCGTCGGCGCCGCCTTCGCCGCCCGGTACAAGGGCGAGGACAGCGTCGCCGTGACCTTCTTCGGCGACGGCGCGACCAACATCGGCGCCTTCCACGAGGGCGCCAACCTGGCCGCGATTCTCGGCCTGCCGGTGATCTTCATCTGTGAGAACAACGGCTACGCGGAGTTCACCCCGCAGTCCGGGCACATGCTGCTCACGGATGTCGCCGACCGGGCCGCCGCCTACGGCATGCCCAGCGTGATCGTCGACGGCATGGACGCGGTCGCCGTCCACCGCGCCACCACCGAAGCCGTCGAACGGGCCCGGGCCGGCGCGGGCCCGATGATGATCGAGGCCAAGACCTACCGCTACTTCGACCACCAGGGCGTCAAGGGCCTGCGTCACCCCTACCGCTCGGACGAGGAGGTCGCCGAGTGGAAGTCCCGCGATCCCATCGACCTGATCGAGGCCCGGGCGATGGCCGACGGCATCGCCACCCGCGCCGAGCTGGACGACGTATGGCGGCGCACCCGCGACGAGATCACCGAGGCCATCGCGTACGCCGAGGCGAGCCCACTGCCCGACCCCGCCGACCTGCTGCTCAACGTCTACTCGGGATGACCGCCATGACCACCACCACCGAGGCACCGGCCCCCACCCCGGTCGCCGCCCCGCGCAGACTCAGCTACGTCAAGGCCTTCAACGAGGGACTCGCCCAAGCCATGCGCGAGGACGAGAACGTCTTCGTCGCCGGAGAGGACGTGGCCGGATACGGCGGCGTGTTCCGCATGTTCGACAACCTGCTCGACGAGTTCGGCCCCCGCCGCATGATCGACACCCCGATCTCCGAGGCCGCCCTGGTCGGCCTCGGCGTGGGAGCCGCCGCCCGGGGTCTGCGCCCCGTCGTCGACCTGATGTTCATGGACTTCATCGGCGTCTGCCTCGACCAGATCGTCAACCAGGCGGCGAAGATGAAGTACATGTTCGGCGGCGCGGTGTCCGTGCCGCTCACCATCACCACCGCCTCCGGCGCGGGCCTCGGCGCCGCGGCCCAGCACAGCCAGAGCCTGGAGGCGTGGCTGGCCCACGTCCCCGGCCTCAAGGTGGTGATGCCGTGCGACGCCTACACCGCCAAGGGCCTGACCGTCTCGGCCATCCGGGACGACAACCCGGTCGTCGTCATGCTCAACAAGGTCTTGCTCGGCAGCACCAGTGAAGTGCCCGAGGAGATCTACGGCATTCCGCTGGGCCGGGCGCACACCGCGCGACAGGGCTCCGACGTGACCGTGATCGCCCTCGGCCGCATGGTGGGAGAGGCCCTCGCGGCGGCCGACGAACTCGCGGCCGAAGGCGTGGAGATCGAGGTGATCGACCCGCGCACCGTGCAGCCGCTGGACACCGAGACGATGTTCGCCTCCGTCCGCCGCACCAACCGGGTGCTCGTGGTGCACGAGGCCGTCACCTTCGGCGGGCTCGGAGCGGAGATCGCCGCCCAGATCCAGGACGCCGCCTTCGACCACCTGGACGCGCCGGTCCTGCGGATCGGCGCCCCCTTCTCCCCGGTGCCCTTCTCGCCGGTCCTGGAGAAGGCGTACGTGCCCGATCGCGCCCGTATCGCCCAGGGCTGCCGGCGCCTGCTCGAAAGGTCGTGACCGACGTGGCGGTCGAGGTTCTGCTGCCGAAGATCGGCCTGACCATGCAGGAAGGCACGATCGACGCATGGCTGGTGCCGTCCGGCGCCTTTGTCGCGGAGGGTGACGCACTGCTGCGGCTGGCCACCGACAAGGTCGACGTGGACGTCGAGGCGGAGGCCGGGGGGCTGTTCCATCCGGTGGTCCCGGCGGGGGCCACCGTCCCGGCCGGGGCCCTCATCGGCTGGTTGCTGGACGAGGGCGAGCAGCCACCGCGGACGGGGGCTGCGCCGGTGCCTGCCGCCGGGCCCGCAACCGGTGCGGATACGACCGCCATGCCTGCCCTCGACGGTGCGGCGACCTCCGGCAACGGCACCGCCGGCCGGCTTCTGTCCTCGCCGAACGCCCGCCGGGTCGCTGCGGCCGCCGGTGTCGACCTCACGGCCGTGAGCGGCACGGGACCGGGCGGCCGGATCGTCTCCGAGGACCTGGAGGATTTCCTCGCGACACTCTCCGGCGGCTCCGGCCACTCCGGCGGCTCCGGCGATTCCGTCGCGCCGGTTCTGCCGGCCGGCACCTCCTCCTCGCCGCTGGTCCGCAAGCTGGCGAGGGAACGGGGCATCGATCTCACCGAGGTGAACGGCACCGGCCCGGGCGGCCGGATCCGCCGCTCCGACCTCGACGCCGCCACACCGGCGCCGGTCCGTCGGAACGCGGCCCCGCAAGGCGGCGACGTCATCCCCCTCACCGGGATGAGGGGAACCATCGCCCGCCGGATGCACACCAGCCTCCAGGAGATGGCCCAGCTGACCCACGGCTACGAGGTGCGGATGGACGCCGTGGTCTCCCTGCGGGACAGGCTCAAGGAGGAGTGGGCCGACGGCGAACTGCCGGTGCCCAGCGTCAACGACTTCCTGCTGAAGGCCGCGGCCCTGGCCCTGCGCGCGCACCCGCTGCTCAACGCGACGGTGCGGGAGGACGGCATCCATCTGCTGGACGGCATCCACCTGGGCTTCGCGGTGGCTGTGCCGGGCGGCCTCATGGTTCCCGTCATCGAGGACGCGGGGGCACTGCCACTGCCCGAGATCGCCCGCCGGTCGAGATCCCTTGCCCAGGCCGCGCGCGAGGGGCGGATCTCCCCCGCACAGCTGGAAGGCGCCACCTTCACCGTCACCTCGCTCGGCGGATACGGCGTCGACTTCTTCACTCCCGTGATCAATCCGGGCAACGTCGGGATCCTCGGGGTGGGCCGGCTCAGGGACGGGGTCGAGTGGGTCGACGACCGGCCGCTGCGGACCCGGGTGCTCACCCTGAGCCTCACCTTCGACCACCGTGCCGTCGACGGGGCACCCGCCGCCGATTTCCTCCGCACGGTCGGTGAGCTGCTGGGCAAACCCCTCCGCCTGCTGGTGTGATCCGGGACCTACGCGGTGGGGTCGGCGATCCGCTCGGCGAGTTCGCCGACCTCACGGACGAAGGAGCGGTGCCCCAGCGACCGGTAGACGTCGTCCCCCCGGACCTGGGAGATCGCCGCGGTCTCCAGCAGCGCGAGCAGGCCCAGGCCGATCACCGCCGCCTCGGCGTCGGAGACGGACGCGCGGGCCTTGCGGATCAGCCGCACCAGCTCGTCCAGCAACTCCGTACGGCTCTCCTGCCGCAGCGCCTCGGCGTCCTGGCTCATGCCGGCCGACGACACGAAGAACACGGTGGCGGCGGACCGGTGTTCGCCCATCCAGGCCAGCAGGGTGGTGACCGCCGCCGCGATGTCCGAACCGGGCTCGTGCGCTTCCGTGAGTGCCTGCAACTGCTCGCGCAGCGCGGCGGCGAACCCCCGCATGGCCTCCGCCAGGACCCGGTCCTTGGAGGAGAAGTGGTAGTACACCGCCGCCGAGGTCATCTCCGCACGAGCGGCGATGTCGGCCACCGTCACCTCGTCCGGCGGCTGCGTGGCGAACAACTCCGTGGCTGCCTCGACCACCCACTGCTTGCGCGAGGGACGGTGAGCGGCGCGGGTTCCGGATGTCGTCATGATGTCAAGTATGCCGGGACCTCGAGGCCCCGGAGGCCAGTGCGCAGCGGGAATTATGCGGAAGCAGGGTTTCAGTTACTGGATACAATGGTCAGTACGCAGGACCCACGGACGTGGGTTCACGGCAGCGGGCAGGGAGCATGATGGCCACCACGAAGACCGGCAAGCAGCCCGCCCACCGACCCTCGCGGCGGCAGCACATCATCACGTCCGCCGTGCGGGTCTTCGGCCGCAACGGGTTCGCGGAGACCAGCATCCAGGACATCGCGGACGAGGCCCAGGTGGTCCCCACGGCCGTCTACTACCACTTCGACGGCAAGGAAGAACTGCTCGAACTCGCCATGCGCCGGGTCTTCGACCAGCTCAACGCGGTCGTGGAGGCCGCCCGGCCGGACTCCGAGCCGGGTGACGCCGAGGGCCTGGTCCGCGTCATCGACGCCGTGTGGGACTGGGTGGAGCAGAACCCGGACGAGGCCCGGCTGTACCAGGTCCAGGTCGCCTCGGCCAACGGCAGCGTGAAGGTGCTGCGGGACGAGTTCGAACAGCGGCACATCCAGCGTGGTTACGACTACCTGCCCGAGGGCACCACGCGCAGCCCCCGCGCGGCGAAGGCCCGGCACGCGGCACAGGCGCTCGCCGTCCGCACGCTGATCAGCACGACCATGCTCGTCACCGCGCTGCGGGCGGAGGGAGGACCGCTGTCCCGGCTGCCCTCCCGCTCGGTGCTGGAGGCGGTCAGGGAGCTGGCGCTGCGCATCGTCGCCGCCGACCAGAAGCCGGAGTAGGCGGAGAAGCGGGCGGAATCGGCCGCTGCACGGACCCGAGGCCGTTCACCAGGGCAGTGGCCTGCGGTCGGCGAACAGCCCGCCCGTCGTCCCGTCGCCCTCGGGAAGAGTCGCCAGCCAGACCGGCGTGTCCGCTCCCTCCTCCGGGCCGCGCGGGGCGGACGGGCCACCCATGCCGCTGCGGGTCCAGCCGGGATCGGCGGCGTTGACCAGCACACCCGTCCCGGCCAGCTCGGCCGCGAGCATACGGGTCAGGGCGTTGAGCGCCGTCTTGGAGACGCGGTAGGCGGGGTGCCGGCCGGAGTCCATCAGCGCCAGTGAGCCGTACGAGCTGGTGAGGTTCACGACCCGGCCGTAGCCGGCCTCCACCATCCCCGGGACGACGGCCTCCGCCAGCCGCCAGGCGCCGGTGAGGTTGGTGTCCAGTGTCGCGCGCAGAATGTCCTCGTCGACGTACGGGGGCCGCAGCTGCCCGTCCAGGGACACCCCCGCGTTGTTCACCAGGACGTCGATCCCGCCCGTCAGCTCGCGTGCCGCCCGGACCGCTTCACCGACGCTCTTCGTCGAGGTCACGTCCAGGGCCAGTGGCAGGGCCGCCGGGCCGATGGCACGGCACGCCTCCTTGGCGGCCGCCGTGCTGCGCGCCCCGACCAGGACCCGCAGCCCCCGGTGCGCGAGCTGGCGGGCGATCTCCAGGCCGATGCCGCGTGCCCCGCCGGTCACCAGCGCGGTTCTGTCACCGTTCCGCATGGCTGCCTCCTGTCACACCGTCAGGACCGAGCACGCGCTGATGCCGGGCGCGCCGTAGACATGGGTGAAGCCCACTCGGGGAGCGCCCGGCACCTGCACACCCGGCGCCCGGCCCTGCAACTGTCGTACGACCTCGTGGAACTGGCGCATCCCGGAGGCGCCGACGGGCTCCCCGCCGGCCAGACAGCCGCCGTCGGTGTTGACCGGTATCCGGCCCGTGGGATCGGTGACCCCGCCGGCCAGCAGTTCCTCCTGCTCGCCGTGGCCGCACAGTCCCGTCTCCGCCAGATGGATCAGTTCCGAGCCGCTGTCGGTGTCCTGCAACTGGGCCACCTGCACGTCGGCGGGCCGCACCCCCGCCGCACGGAAGGCCGCCTCCGCGGCGTCGGAGCTGGGGCTGTGGTGCGGTCCCGGCGGCAGCCAGGGGGAGAACACCTCGAACGAGCCGAAGCGCCGGGTCCGGAAGGCCAGCGCCGCCAGCCTGACGGGTCGTTCGCACAGGTCGAAGGCGCGGTCGCCGAGCGCCAGCACCAGCGCCGCCGCACCCTGTCCGGGTGAACAGAACATGTACTGGGTGAGCGGGGGACTGACCTCCGCGGAGTCCAGGATCTGCTGCTCCGTCAGCGGCGTGCGCCGCCAGGCCAAGGGGTGGTGCGAGCCGTTGCGAAAGGCCCGCGCCGCGACCGTCGCCAGTGCCCGCTCGGAGATCCCGTGCTCGTGCAGGTACCGCCGGGTCTTCAGTGCGAAGAACTGGGTGGTGAGCATCATGCCGGTCTCGGCGTACCAGTCGCCCAGGCCGTAGCGGGCCGCGGAGACGTGGAACGCGCCCCGTTCGTGCTTGTCGAACCCCACCGCCAGGCCCAGGGAGGCCTCGCCGGCGCGCAGCGCGTTGGCCACCGCGAGCACGGTGGAGGCCCCGGTCGCGCAGCCGTTCTGCACGTTGACGAACGGCACTCCGGTCAGGCCCAGCCGTCCCACCAGGGTGTCGGGCTTGCCGGACACGTCGGAGCCGCCGGCCGCGTATCCGATGTCCTCCCAGGCAACCCCGGCGTCGGCCAGCGCCTCGCGTACGGCACGCTCGGCCATGTCCATTCCGCTGACACTCTCGTCGCGCCCGAAGGGATGCATCCCGCATCCGACCACGTAGACGTCGTCGGCCCGGCTCATCGCTCCACGTCCCGCTCCGGGCGGAACGCGAAGGTGACCACCCCGGTTCCGTCCTCGTCCTGGTACGCGGGCACCAGGGTGAGCCGGACCGGCAGACCGATCCGGATCTCCGCGCGGGGCACCGCGAGGCGTGCCTCGACCAGCACCCCACCCAGGTCCACATAGCCGACGTGGTAGGGCCGGTGGCCTCCGGCGGGCGCCCGGTAGGGCGGTTTCGGCGGGAACACCTGGAGCGTCCACGACCACACCCGCCCGCTCACCGGCAGCACGTGCGCGGACATCACCCCGTCCGTGCACCTGGGGCACGAGTCCTGCCGGGGGAAGACGACGGTGCCGCACGCGGCGCAGTGGGCCCCCACGAGAGACGGTACGTCCCCGTCGTCGTACTTCCGGTTCTCGCGGTTGTCCCGGTTCTCGAACAGCGACTCGTCGACGAGTCTGGTGCTCATGTTCCCTCCCTCGTCCGCGTCACCAGTTCAGCAGCGCGGCCAGCCGTTCCCGATGGTGGGCGGCGCCGCCGAGCAGCACCGCGTCGGACTGGGCGCGCCGGAAGTACAGGTGGGCGTCGTGCTCCCAGGTGAAGCCCATCCCGCCGTGCAACTGCACGCACTCGGCGGCGACGGAGACGAACGCCTCCCCGCACCACGCCTGTGCCACCGCCGCCGCCTCGGCCAGCGCGCCCGGTGAGCCGTCGGCCCGGACCGCGCGCACCACGGCCGACCGTGCGGCCTCGACCTGGAGCAGCATGTCGGCGCAGGTGTGCTTGACCGCCTGGAAGCCGCCGATCGCCCTGCTGAACTGGGTACGGTCGCGCACATGGGCCACTGTCATGTCCAGGGCGGCCTGTGCGCCGCCGAGCTGCTCGGCGGCCAACGCCACCAGGCCCACGTCCAGGGCGCGGGAGACGACGTCCGCCCCCTCCCCGCCGGCGGTCAGCGCCCGGGCCCGGGCACCGCCGAAGGTGACCACCGCCTGGCCCCGGCTGAGGTCCAGGGTGGGCACCCGGCGCACCGTGACCCCCGGCTCGCGTGGGTCGGCCAGGAAGAGGTCCACGCCGTCGGTCCCGGCCGCGGCCACCACCAGCGCCTCGGCGTCGGCGCCGTCGAGGACGAACGGCGCGCTACCGTCCAGCAGGGGGACGCCGCCCCGCCAGGAGACGGCCACCGGCACGGACTCGGCTCGCCACGTCCCGTCGGGCGCCGCCACCGCCAGGGCATGCACGGTTCCCCCGGCCAACCCGGCCAGCGCCTCGTCGGCCGTACCGCAGTCGGCCAGCACCTGCCCGGCGAGCACGGTGGACGACAGCAGCGGTACCGGTGCCAGCGTCCTGCCCAGCTCCTCGCAGACCGCGGCGATCTCGGCGAGGCCGCCGACGCCTCCCGCCGCCTCGGGCAGGCCGAGCCCCGCCAGGCCGACCTGGCGGCCGAGGGTGTCCCACAACGCGGCGTCGACGCCGGGGGCCTCCTCGGACAGTCGGCGTACCGCGGCGGTTCCGCCCGCGTCCGCGCACACCGACCGTACCGTCTCGCGCAGGTCCTGCAGCTCGGTGTCCGACAGTGCCCTGCCCTCGGTCACGGCGCTCGTCATCGTGCGCTCCCGCTCTCTTCGTGTCGCTCCCTCAGGGCACTGTGCGCGGCCGCCATCCGGGCCACCGGCACGCGATGCGCGGAACAGGAGACGTAGTCCAGCCGGAGGTCGTCGCAGAACGCGATCGACTCCGGATCCCCGCCGTGCTCACCGCACACGCCCAGCTTGATGCCGGGCCGCACCTCCCGTGCCCGCTCGGCCGCCAGGCCGACCAGGGCGCCCACCCCGTGCGGGTCGAGCCGCGCGAACGGGCTGGCGGTCAGGAACCCGCGCTCCTGGTACGCGGCGAGCACCTGCCGTTCGACGTCGTCCCGGGAGAACCCGTAGGTGAGCTGGGTGAGGTCGTTGGTGCCGAAGGAGAAGAAGTCGGCGTGCTCGGCGAGTTCGCCGGCCAGCAGGGCGGCCCGGGGTGTCTCGATCATCGTGCCCAGCCGGTACGGGACTTCCACCCCGGTGCGGGCGGCGACCGCGTCGGCGGCGGAGCGTACGTACGCGGCCGCGGCTGCGAGTTCCTCCGGCAGGCTGACCAGCGGGATCATCACCTCCAGCTGCGGCCGGACCCCGGTGGCGGCGACATCGGCCCAGGCGGTGAAGAGCGCCTCGGCCTGGGCCGGGTAGAGCCGCTCGTGCAGCAGCGCCAGCCGCACCCCGCGCAGCCCGAGCATCGGGTTCGCCTCGCGCAGTGCGGCGGCCCGCTGCTCCTCGGCCGCGTCCAGGGCCTGCCCGGGGGCGGGCAGGAACTCGTGCAGGGGCGCGTCGAGCAGGCGCACGGTCACCGGGCGTTCCCCTACGGCGGCCAGCAGCGCGTGGAAGTCCTCGTACTGGGCGCGCTCCAGCGCCAGCAGCGCCTCGTCGCGGGCGGCCGGATCGGCGGCCAGAAGCACCCGGCGGATCAGCGGCAGCCGCTCCCCGAGGAACTGGTGTTCCGTACGGCACAGCCCGACCCCCTCCGCACCCAGGGCGAGGGCCGTCTCCACCTCGGCGGCCGTGTCGGCGTTCACCCGCACACCCAGCCGGCGCGTACCGTCCGCCCACTCCAGCAGGGTGGACAGCTCGGGCGGGGGGCCCGCGACACTGACGCTCAGCGTCCCCGCGTAGACCGCGCCGGTACGGCCGTCCAGCGAGACCGGGTCGCCCTCGCGCACCACCCGCTCCCCGAAGCGGACCGTCCCGGCGGCCAGGTCCACGCGCAGCCCTTCGGCGCCGCACACGGCGGGCTTGCCGGCGCCCCGCGCCACCACGGCGGCGTGCGAGGCGATACCGCCGCTGCCGGTCAGCACGGCGGCGGAGGCCAGCATCCCGGGGACATCCGCCGGGGTCGTCTCGGCGGCCACGAGCACGACCCGGGTGCCGTCCGCGGCCAGTTCGAGGGCCCGTTCACTGGAGAGCACGACCGCTCCGGTCGCCGCCCCCGGCGACGCGGGCAGCCCCTTCGCGAGGAGCTCCTCCGCGCCGGTCAGCCTGAGCTGGGGGTGCAGCAGTTCCTGCACCTGGGCGGGTGTGATCCGCCGTACGGCCTCCTGACGGCCGAGTGCCCCGTCTCGGGCCAGGTCTGCGGCCAGACACACCGAGGCGCGTAGCGGCGGGCGGTGCTGTGCGGAGGCGGCGAGCAGGGAGATCTCGTCGTCACGCACCTCGAAGTCGACCGACACCGGCGCGCGCAGGTGCCGCTCCAGGGTGAGCAGGGAGTGCTCCAGGACAGCGGTGCCGCCCGCGAGCCGGTCCAGCGGTTCACCGGTGTGCGGCGGCGGCGCGCTGCGGCGCACTCCGCGGAAGAAGGAGCCCCGGGGGGAGAGACGTCCGGTCTCGGGATCGCGACTGACCGCCGTGCCGTAGCCCGAGTGGTCCGCCGGGCCGATGCGCAGGGCCTGCACATGCAGGGCGACGGCCAGCTCGGCAGGCAGCCGCTGGGTCCGGCGGGACCTCTTCGCACGCGGCGAGTCCCACCGGGCGAGGAGGGCACGGGCGGCCAGCGAGAGCTGCTGCGCGGGGTCGTCGGGGAAGGGACGGATGCCGTGCTCCGCCACCAGGGACAGCAGCACCTTCGCCCGTGCCCGCGGTCCGGGCGTGTCCAGGAGGGCGTCGTCGAGCAGTGCGCCGGGCACGTCGAGGGCGTACTCGGCGATCACACGCACGGTGCCGGCCCAGACCTCGTACAGTGCCTCCTCACCTCCGATGACGGCGCACAGGTCGTCGGCACCGGCGGGGGAGACGCCGAGACAGGCCAGGTCGGGCGGCAGACCGGCGATCTCCCTCGGCGCGCTCGCCGACAGACGCAGCAGCAGCGGCCGGGCCGTGTCCCCGATGCGCCGCCCCGAGAGCTGCTCGACCAGCTCCACGGCGGCTTCGGCGGTGCCGGGTTCGCACAGCGACGCGGCGGCGCGGGCGGGCACGGTGAGCCCCGGCACGACCGGCAGACCAAGGGCCACCAGCCGGTCCATCGCCATGCCGTGCACGCCCAGTTCGTCGGCATCGAGGCCCCGGCTCCGTCCCTGCCCGTAGGGCACCAGGATCCGGCCGGGGGACCCGGAGGTCGCGCAGGGTGCGGAGGCCGGGGAGGTCTCCTGCGACGCGAGGGCCGATCCGGACGGGGCGAGCGCGTCCGCCTCGCGGTCGGTGACGCTCAACCCCGGCTCCTTGCGACCAGCTCCTCTTCGCGCGCCTCGTCCTCGGCCCGGCTGATGCCCAGCACGAGCAGCAGCTCCTGGTGCAGCCGCATCCACACCGTGTGGTACGAGTCGCACAGCGGCGAGGCCAGCCACTGCGGGGCGCCGTCGTCGAAGCGCTCGAGGGCGTCCTCCAGTGCCGACAGGTACCGTCCGCTCCCCGCAAGCACCCGGTCCAGTCGGCGCAGCACGGGCTGGATGGCCTCGTGCACGTCCTCCAGCGACTCGCGCACCCCGGCGTCGTAGACGTCGTCCGAGTGGTCGTTGACCGTGCCGTCGGGTCGGCACTGCCATGCCGTGCACACATCGCGGATCTGCCGGTTGACCGGCAGGAACGACTCGTACGCCGCGGTGATCCGCTCCTCCTGCTCGGATCCCGCCGGAACCCGCAGGATCTGCGCGACGGCGGACTTGGCGCGCTCGGTCGGCAGGACCACCGGTCCCTTCACCATCGCGAGACCGGCGTCGACCAGCGGACGGTGCTCGGACTCCGGCCGGTCACGCCACATGCCACGCAGAACGAGATCGACGACGGCTTCGGTGAGGGGCTCTTCGGACGCGTCCGGAAGGTTCACGGCAGCAGATTGCATCGCCACACCCTTGGCTCGGTTCGGTGTTGCCCGGAGGTTACGCCCCGGCAGGCAGGTTAGTGAAGAGGAACTCAAGAAACACTTTTCGCGGCGAGGAACGACGCCATGCGGTCCTGGGCCTCCCGGCCGTCCGCCAGGGCGGCGATCGACCGGGCCTCGTCGGCGAGGTGGCGGCGCAGATCCTCACCGTCGCCGGCGCGCAGCAGGCCCTTCGCGGCGCGCAGTGCCTCACCGGCGCCGGCGGCCAGGTCGGCCGCGGTCCGGTGGGCCGTCTCGTCCAGTTCCCCGTCGTCCACGCACCGGGAGACCAGGCCCCAGCGTTCGGCGTCGTCTCCGGTCAGGACCCGGTTGGCCAGGATCAGATCCGCCGCCCTGCGGGGGCCCACCAGGCGGGGCAGGAGCCAGGACGCCCCGCAGTCCGGTGTGAGGGCGATCGCCGTGTACGCCAGCCGGAACCGCGTGGAGCGGGCCGCCAGGACGATGTCGCCCACGAGGGCGAGGCCGACCCCGCCGCCTGCGGCCGCTCCGCGCACGGCGGTCACCAGCGGCACGGGCAGGTCGTACAGGGCCTGTATCGCGGCGTGCGCGGCGCTCGCCACGGCGTGCACATAGCTGCCGGTCTCCCTGCCGCGGCCGGCGAATGCGCGCAGGTCACCCCCCACGCAGAAGCTGCCGCCCGTCGCCCGTAGGAGGACCGCGCCACCCGGGTGGGCGGTCACCTCGAAGGCCGCGTCCCGCAGTGCCTCGGCGGTCCTGAGATCCAGCGCGTTTCCTCGGCCGGGATCGTTCAGCCTCAGCTCGACGACTCCCTCGGGATGGCGGACGATCCGGACCGGGTCGGAGCTCGCGGTAGGCCTCATGGGGTCTCTCCTGTCGTCTTCCCGTCGACGGGGCTTCCCGGCAAGATACTGAAGACGCTATACAGTTTCTAGGAGCCGACGGGTGACGGTGCCCGTACGCCCGTCGACGGGAGGTCCCGTGCCCATCCAGTTCGATGTCGATCCGACCGTCGCCCAACTGGCGGAAGCCACCCGGGCTTTCGTGCGCGAGGTGGTGATCCCGGCCGAGCGCGAGTGCGGCGGGTCCGTGCACGACGCCCCCGAGGCGGCGCGGGAAACCCTGCAGAAAGCCGCCCGTGACGCGGGTGTGTTCGCTCCACACGTACCGACGCGATGGGGCGGGCACGGGCTCGACCTGCGCGGACAGGCGGTGGTGTTCGAAGCGGCGGGCTACTCGCTGCTGGGACCGCTGGCGCTGAACTGCGCGGCCCCGGACGAGGGCAACATGCACCTGCTGGAGAAGGTGGCCACCGAGGAACAGAGGCAGAAGTACCTGCGTCCGCTCGCCGCGGGCGACACGCGTTCCTGCTTCGCCATGACCGAACCGGCGCCGGGAGCGGGCGCGGATCCCCGCGCCCTGCGCACCACCGCGACCCGGGTTCCCGGCGGCTGGCGTATCGACGGGCGCAAGTGGTTCATCACCGGTGCCCACGGAGCCGGCTTCGCCATCGTCATGGCCCGCACCTCCGGCAGCCCCGGCGACCCGGGCGGCGCCACCATGTTCCTGGTCGACGCGGGCACTCCCGGGATGCGTCTCGTCCGCAGCATCGAGACGCTGGACGAGTCGCTCTTCGCCGGGCACGGCGAGATCGTCTTCGACGGGTGCGTGGTGGGGGAGGAGCAGGTGCTCGGCGGGGTGGACCGCGGTTTCGAAGGCGCCCGGATTCGGCTGGGCCCCGCCCGGATGACCCACTGCATGCGCTGGCTGGGGGCGGCACGCCGCGCCCAGGATGTCGCGCTGCAACGGGCGGGGAGCCGGATGGCGTTCGGCTCGGCGCTGGGCGACCTGGGCATGGTCCAGCAGATGCTGGCCGACTCCGAGATCGACATCGAGGCGAGCCGCGCGCTGATCCTGCGCACCGCCTGGGAACTGGACACCGGCTCCGCAGCCGCCTCGCAGCTCACCTCCGTGTCCAAGACCTTCGTGGCGGAGGCGGTGAACCGGGTGGTCGACCGGGCGGTGCAGATCTGCGGAGCCCTCGGCATCTCGGCCGCCGACGCCCCGTTGGCCCGGCTGTTCAGGGAGGTGCGGCCGTTCCGGATCTACGACGGCCCGTCGGAGACGCACCGCTTCGCCATCGCCCGCCGCGCGGTGCGACCCTACCGGCAGCCGTGCACGGCTGCCGCCGACGACTGACGCCGCCGCCGACGTGGGAGGTGTCCCGGGGCCGCCCGCCCGGGGTTCGCACCCGCGCACGAGATCCTGCGCGAGCACGGCTCGCCGCCCGTGCCCGTGACCGCCTTGGCGGACTCGGCAGCAAAAGCCGCTCCGTGTCGAGCGCGCGGCCGGGTCGCTCGTCCGCAGAGGGGTCGGCTTCAGCTCCGGGCCCGAGAGTGGCTTTCCGGCTTGTCGTCGCTGCTCCCCGCGCTCGTCACAATCGCGCTCACGAGGACGTCGAAAAG
Source organism: Streptomyces sp. NPDC096132 (assembly GCF_044763345.1). Classification (NCBI taxonomy): domain Bacteria; kingdom Bacillati; phylum Actinomycetota; class Actinomycetes; order Kitasatosporales; family Streptomycetaceae; genus Streptomyces; species Streptomyces sp. NPDC096132. The sequence continues at coordinate 17,582 of NZ_JBIWGA010000022.1, read as the reverse complement.
ATGATCGGCGCGCGGCGCGAGTGACGGCTGATCGTTGAGCCAGGCGTTAAGGACGCACTTGATGGCTGTACCATCGCGTTCCATCCCCTGGTCTCGTCATTTCGGGCTGTTCACGGGTCGAGGGGCTCCGACAGGGGCGGCGTACCCGGACGGGGCCCGCGGGTGCGTCTCACACCGTGATGCCTCCGTCGACGGGCAGGACTGCTCCGGTGATGTACGAGGCGCGGTCGCTCAACAGCCAGGCGGCCGCTTCGGCGACTTCGTCGGGGTCGGCGGCGCGCCGCAGGGGGGTGCGGGCGTTGAGCCGCTCGACGATGGTGGGCTCCCGGCCGGCCCACCGCCGCATCATGGCGGTCATGGTTGTGCCGGGAGCGATGGCGTTGATGCGGATGCCTTCCGGCCCGTACTCGGCGGCTGCGGTCTGGGTGAGGCTGTTGACCGCCCGTTTGGCGGCGGAGTAGGGCCCCAGTCCCGGGTTGCCCACCAGGCTGCCGACACTGCTGTTGTTGACGATCGCGCCAGTTCCGGACGTCCGAAGGATCGTCCGGACCTCAGCCGCCATCGCCAGCCAGACGCCTTTGTAGTTGATCGAGGTGACGACGTCGAAGTCGCCTTCGGGCACCTCGGCGAGGGACGCGTGGGGGATGGTCATGCCGGCGTTGTTGAAGGCGACGTCCAGCCGTCCATGGCGCTCCACCGCAACGTCGACCGCGTTCTGGACACTCGCGGCGTCGGCCAGGTCGGTCACCACATAGCTGGCGGTGCCGCCGGCCCCGCGGATTTCCTCGGCCACGCCGCTCAGTTCGGATTCGCTCCGCGAGGCCAGGAGGACGATGGCGCCTTCCCGGGCGAACAGCCGTGCCGCGGCGGCGCCGATGCCTCGACCGGCGCCGGTGATCAGTGCGACCTTGTCCGCCAGGAGCCCGCCAGGAGCGCGGTCCGGACCGTTGTTCGGTGTCGTTGCATTGCTCATGCCGGCAGCCTGCGGCCGTTTTGCCGCGCCAGCCAGGCACGGCCGGTACCTGGCTGGCCCGCGTGGACGACGGGACACTGGGCGTGTGGACAAACCTGAACTGGCGGATTTCCTGCGCAGCAGGCGCGAACGGCTGCAGCCCTCGCATGTGGGACTGCCGGCCGGACCACGACGGCGCACGCCCGGTCTGCGCAGGGAGGAGGTCGCCCAGCTCGCCCACATCTCAACGGAGTACTACACCCGCCTGGAACAGGCCCGCGGCCCCCACCCCTCAAGGCGCGTGCTGGCGGGCATCGTGCGTGCGTTGCGCCTGTCCGACGCGGAACGCGACCACCTCTACCACCTCGCGGGTGAGCCCCCCGGCCCGCCGCCCGGCCCGCCCCGCGAGGTGCGGCAGAGCATCCTGGACCTCATCGACCGCCTGCCACAGGCCGCTGCCATTGTGCTCGACACGACGTACGAAGTGATCGCCTGGAACGCCCTGGCCGCCGCGCTCCTGGAGGACTTCTCCGCACTGGCACCACGCGAGCGCAACCTCATCCGGCGTCACTTCCTGCACCCCGACCCGGCACAACGGCATTACGGCCTGTCCGGCGAGGAAGTGTTCGGCCTGTTCGCCGCCGGCCACCTGCGCGCCACAGCAGCTCGCTACCCCGACGACCCAGGAATCCGCGCCCTCGTTGACGAACTGGCGAGTGGCAGCGACGAGTTCGCCCGCCTGTGGACCTCACACCAGGTACGGACCGCCCGCCACCTCCACAAAACGATCCACCACCCGGTGGTCGGACCGATCACGCTGAACTGCGATGTCCTCGTCGTCCCCGACCAGGACCAGCACGTGGTCATCTTCACCGCCGAACCCGGCTCCCCCTCCGACCAGGCCCTGCAACTCCTCTCCGTCCTCGGCACCCAGAACATGGATATCGACACATAGGCCACCCAGCCACTGCGCTCGATATTCGATGTGCACCCAGCAACATCGGAACGCCACAGAGTGAAGCCCCACGTCAACCCCCGAAGGACTTCCACGCTCCACCACTTAAGCCCGGGAGAGGGCCGCCGCGGCGCCCGCGACCGTCATCACCACCAGGCCTTGGGACATCAACACCAGCGCCTTCGGAGTCGTGCAGGGTGACCCGTCAAGTGAGAGGCCTGCTGGTCTCGGCGTGATCGAAAACCCGGCACCGCGCCTCCGATGTGTCAGCGCTCAAGGAGATCGCCGTGCCGGTGGACGTGCTCGGATCGGCCGTGTCGGTGTCCCGCCGCGGCTCCAGCACGGGCGGCGCGGTCAAAGGCCGGGCGTGGGTGTCGGACTCCCTGCTCCCCGGGAACGGTTCCACCCGCTGAGGAGTTCGACGCCTTGGAGCAGGGCGGAGTGGTCGAGCCTTTCGTCTCCGCGGGCCACGGCGGACGCCAAGAGCTGTGCGGCGACGCTGCCGAGGGGGATGGCGGCGCCGACGGCACGTGCGGTATCGGTGACGATGCCCATGTCCTTGTGGTGAAGGGCCATCTTGAAGCTGGGCGTGTAGTCACGCCGCAGGAAGTTGTCCCTCTTGCGAGTGAGGACGTTGGAGCCGGCGAGGCCGCCGCTCAGTACGTTGAGGGCGGCTTCGAGATCCGCGCCCGACTTCTCCAGGAAGACCACGGCTTCCGCGCACGCCTGCATGTTGATCGCGAGAACCAGCTGGTTGGCGGCTTTCACCGTCTGACCGAGACCGTGGGCGCCACAGTGCGTGATGGTCCTGCCGAGGGCCTCGAAGACGGGCTTCGCCTCCTCGAAGTCGTCGGCTTCACCACCGACCATGATCGACAGGATGCCTTCGGTCGCTCCCGCCTCACCGCCGGCGACCGGGGCGTCCAGGACTCGGATTCCGTGGGCGGCGGCGTTGCGGGCGAGTTCGACCGAACTCCGTGGAGCGATGGTGGACATGTCGATAAGGAGCGTCCCCGGGCGGGCGTTGGCCAGAATCCCCTCAGGGCTGTAGGCGACCTCCTCGACCTGGGGTGCGTCCGGGAGCATGGTGATCACCACGTCGGTGTCGCGGACCGCTTCCCGTATCGAGTCGGCCGTTCGTCCTCCCGCCGCGAGCAGCGGCCCGGCCCTGCCTTCGCTGCGGTTCCAGCCGTACACAGTGTGTCCTGCCGCGCACAAGTTGACAGCCATGGGGCTGCCCATGGTGCCGAGGCCGAGGAAACCGATCGTCTTCAAGGGGAGCTTCCTTTGTGAGGGCGAAGGGGGGGCAATATCAGGGCAGGAGCAGCCGCTCCAGGTCTGCGGGGGGTCGGCGGCCGACCAGCGAGCGGGCTGTCGTCCAGGAGCCGGTGTCACCGGCGAGGATTCCACCCAGCAGATGACCGTTGCGTGGGCACAGGAGGACCTTGGCGTAGCGATCGGAGCCTTCCGAGAAGACGGCTTCGATCGCGGGGCCGTCGTCGGGATCGGTGACCTCGCCGAAAGTGGCGATGCTCGCGCCGAGAAGCTTCAGGGTGGTCGAGGCATCGGTGCCGATGAAGGGCTCAGGAGCGTGCCCAGTCAGCTGGCGTGCCACGCTGTCCGCCATGCGGTATCCGGGAGCGACGAGGCCGTGACAGCGTCCGTTCACGGCAGCGCACTCACCGATGGCCCAGACTCGTTCGTCAGCGGTGCGGCAGAGATCGTCGACGACGATGCCGCCTCGTTCGCCGCGCCGGAGGCCCATGACTTCGGCCAGTTCGTCACGTGGCCGGATGCCCGCGGCGAAGACCACGACGTCGGCCTCCAGAACCGTCCCGTCCGAGAGCGTGACGGCACGCACCTTGCCGGCGGGCCCGGCGTCGATCGAAGTCGTGGCGGTACCGCAGTGCACCCGCAGGCCGAGCTCGGTGACATGGCGCAGCAGTATGAGTGCGGCGCCCGCGTCGAGTTGCGTCGGCATCAGGTGGGGGCCGGTTTCCACGACATGCGGGCGCATGCCGAGCAGGCGCAGGGCGTTCGCCGCCTCAAGGCCGAGCAGTCCGCCTCCGACGACGACGCCCGACCGGCCGGGGCGCGCGGCGGTGCGCAGGGCATCGAGGTCGTCGAAGGTGCGGTGCACGAAGCAGCCGGGCAGGTCGTGGCCGGGCACCGGGGGGACGAACGGACGCGAGCCGGTGGCCAGGACCAGGGCGTCGTAGGGGAGCCGGTCACCTTGGGCTGTCCTGGCGGTCCGTGCGGTGCGGTCCACGGAAACGACCGGGCAGCCCAGGAGAAGATCCGTCCGCGGGTCCTGGAACAGGTCTGCTCGGGCAAGGGTGAGGTCGGCCTTGCTCTTGCCGCTCAGGTACGAGGAGAGGCCGACGCGGTTGTAGGCCGGGTAGTGCTCCTCGCCCGCGATGACGATGTGCCAGACGCCGTCGGTGTCCAGGGCCCTGAGCCGGTCGACGAACCGGTGGCCGACCATGCCGTGCCCGACGACGAGGAGTGTCCGCGTCACGCTGCCTTCTCCACTTCGCTTCGGGTCTCGCGTGCCCAGACGCCGCACAGTTCTGCCACGGACCGGCTGCAGCCGCCGCACCCCGTGGTGGCCCGCGTCCTTCCGGCGAGCTCCGTGACGGTGCGGGAACCCGCCCGCCATGCCTGGAACAGCGTCTGCTTCGATACGTTGTTGCACAGGCAGACGGGAGGGTCGTTGTTCTCTTCGGTGCCCTGCGACGTCGGCTCGGGAGGCAGGTCCAGCAGTAGGCCGAGCCGGTCGGAGGGAAGCCGCTGCCCGAGCCGGTGGAGCAGTCCGATCGTGGCGATGGCCCGCGGCAGACCCAGCAGTACGGCGGCGACGACGCGTTCGTCATGCAGAGCGAGACGTGCGTAGCGCCGACCGAACTGGTCGGTGAGGCTGATCAGCCGGGTACCAGGCCGGCGCAGATCGGTGAGTGATCCGATGGTCAACACATCTGCCGCTTCGGTGCGCAGGCGCAGTGCGGAGGGACGAGGCCTGTAGCTCCCGGCGCGACAGGTGAGGATCTCGGCGAGGGCCTCGGCCTGCTCCCACGCGGCACGGGGCCCCGCCATGACATGCCCGTCGTACTCGGCACAGTCACCGATGGCGTACACCTGGGGGTCGCTCGTCCGCAGCCGGTCGTCGACCACGATCCCGTTGTGCACGTTCAGACCGGCGTCAAGAGCCAGCCGGGTGTCGGGGACGGCTCCGGTGCACAGCATGAGGGTTCCGGCGCGCAGCGCGGTCCCGTCCTCCAGGAGGAGATGGCCGGGTTCGCGCCGCACAGCGGTCCTCCCGCCGAGCACGGTGATCCCTGCCCGCTCCAGTTTCTCGGAGAGCATCGCGCCGCAGATGTCACCCAGCCGTGCCTGCAGCGGGTGCGGGGAAGCGCAGACCAAGGTGGTGTCGACACCTTGGGCGGAGAGCGTGCTCGCGGTTTCGACCGCGAGGGCGCCCTCGCCGAGGACGACCACCGTGTCCGAGGTGATGCGGACCTCTGGGAACGACGTGCCCAGCGCGACGACGCCTTCCGTCAGGTCCCCCTCGGCGCTGACCAGACCGGGGATGCCGGGAATCAGGGGCCGTGCTTGTGGAGCGAGGACCAGCGTGTCGTAGGAGTACGCCGTTGTGGCCCCGTTCATGTGTGCCAGTACCCGGCGCTGTCCCCGGTCGAGGGCGGTGACCGCGGCGGTCGGATGGATGAGTGTCGGGGCCGGGCACGGCGTGCCGAAGGCGTCGAGGGCGTACGGGGCGGTGGCACCGGGCTGGGACGATGGCCTGCGGCGAGAGGTTTCGGGGTCGGTGACCAGCGTGGTGAGGGTTCCCTCATGTCCGTGGTGGCGCATCCGTTCCGCGAGCCGCTGGGCCACCGCCCCGTCGCCGACAACAAGGACGTTGTTCAAGGCGTCACTCCTCGCGAAGGGGCGATCCGCACGGCGCACACCTTGAACTCGGGCATGCCGCTGCGCGGGTCGAGAGCGGGGTGGGTGAGCAGGTTGGCCCGGCCCTCGTCGGGAAAGTGGAAGGGCAGGAACACGGTGTCCAGGCGCATCGTCCCGTCCAGCCTCACCCGGGCCGTCATGCTGCCGCGCGCGGAGGAGACCAGCGCGAGGCTCTGCTCCTCGAGGCCGTACAGGGCCGCGGTGTCGGGATGTACTTCGACGAACGGCTCGGGAACGGCCTCGGTCAGCTCGGCGACGCGGCGGGTCTGGGTGCCCGACTGGTAGTGGGCCAGAACCCTTCCGGTCGTGGCGTAGAGGGGGTGGACGGAACTGATCTCCTCCGCCGGCCCGCGATGGTCCACGTCCGCGAACCGGGCCCGGCCGTCGGGGTGGGCGAACCGGTCCAGGAAGAGCCTCGGCGTGCCGGGGTGCGGCTCCCGCGTGTGCGGGCAGGGCCAGTGCAGGACTTCCCCGGCGTCCAGACGCTCATAGGAGATCCCGGAGTAGTCGGCCCTTCCGCCCCGGGACGCGGCCCGCAGCTCTTCGAACACCTCTCGCGGATCGGTCGGGTAGCGGTTCGCGGGCTCGTCCAGCCGTACGGCGAGATCGTGCAGGACCCGGAGATCACTGCGTACCTCCGGTGGAGGCGGCAGCAGCGCCCGGCGTCGCAGGACGCGGCCTTCCAGGTTGGTCAGGGTCCCCTCCTCCTCGGCCCACTGCGTGACGGGCAGCACCACATCGGCCATGCGCGCTGTTTCGGACGGGACGAAGTCGGCCACGACCAGGAGATCGAGCGATGCGAGCCGCTGGGTCACATGCGAGGCGTGCGGTGCCGAGACGGCGGGGTTGGAGCCGAAGACCAGCAGTCCCCGCGGCCCCTGGTCGCCACCGAGCGCGTCGAGCAGCTCGTAGGCGCTGCGCCCCGGGCCCGGCAGATCGCTCGGTGTCACGCCCCACACACGGGCGACATGGGCTCGGGCCGTCGGATCGGTGATGGAGCGGTAGCCGGGCAACTGGTCGGCCTTCTGCCCGTGTTCCCGACCGCCCTGGCCGTTGCCCTGCCCGGTCAGGCACCCGTACCCGCTGCCGATCCGGCCCGGAAGGCCGAGAGCGAGCGCGACATTGATGAACGCGGCGACGGTGTCGGTGCCCTTGCTGTGCTGTTCGACACCGCGGCCGGTCAGGACATACGCGCTGCGGGCCGCGGCGAGCATCCGGACAGCTCGGCGCTGTGCGCTCGCGGGAACGCCGGTGATCTCCTCGACCCGTTCCGGCCACCATGCCGTCGCCCGTCGCGCCGCCGAGTCGAAGCCGAGAGTGTGCTCGTGGACGTAGTCCCGATCGACCAGGCCGTCCGCGAGGGCGATGTGCAGCAGGCCGAGCGCGAGGGCGAGATCGGTGCCGGGTGTGGGTTGCAGGTGAAGCGCCGCGCGCTGGGCCGTGGCCGTGCGCCGAGGGTCCATGACGATCAGTTCGGCCTGGTCGAGGTGCTGCATCAGCGGCGGCATGGTCTCGGCGACGTTCGCCCCGGCCAGCAGTACCGTCTGCGCGTTCCTGAGATCGGTGACGGGGAAGGGCAGGCCCCGGTCCAGGCCGAACGCCGCGTTGCCGGCCGCGGCCGCGGCCGACATGCAGAACCGGCCGTTGTAGTCGATCTGGCTGGTCCCCAGGGCGAGACGGGCGAACTTGCCCAGCAGATAGGCCTTCTCATTGGTGAGGCCGCCACCGCCGAGGACCGCCACGGAGTCGGGGCCGTGCTGGGCACGAAGGGTGCGCAGGGCCTCGGCCACGGTGTCCAGCGCGGTGCCCCAGGACGCCACGTCGAGCCGACCGTCGGCGCCCCGCACGAGTGGCCGGGTGAGCCGGTCGGCCGTGGTCAGCACCTCGGCGGCGGTCCAGCCCTTGTGACACAGTCGGCCCCGGTTGACCGGGAAGTCCGTCGGCTGCACCTTGACCCCGACGTCCGAGTCACCGCACAGCTGTGTGCCGCATTGCAGGGCGCAGTACGGGCAGTGGGTGTTCGTCTCGGGTACGGACGCGGGCAGTTCAGACACTGCTGGCTTCCTTCACGGCGTCTGTGGGCTTCTTGTCGTCGGTCGCGGTACGGCGCAGGTACACGGCCCGGATCACCACCAGGCACACGATGTAGTAGGCGAGGAAGGCGATGAACGCGGGCGTACCGGAGCCGGCTCCGTCGGTGTAGGAGAGCTTGAACGCGAGGTTGATGGCGGCACCGCCGAGTGCGCCGATGGCGCCGGCGATGGCGATGACCGCGCCGGACAGGCGTCGGGCCCGCACGAAGGCCCCACGCGCGTCGCCACCGGAGGTGACCTCGTGCTCCGCCTTCTTCGCGAAGACGGCCGGGATCATCTTGTACGTCGAGCCGTTGCCGAAGCCGCTGAGGACGAACAGGGCGGTGAAGCCGGCGACGAACATCCCGAAGGAATTCCGCTCCGCCGCGACGATGAGCACGGCGGTGCCGGCGCCCATGCCGAGGAAGGTCCAGAACGTCACCCTGGCACCGCCCAGCCGGTCGGCCAGCAGCCCGCCCAGCGGACGGAAGAAGGACCCCAGGAGCGGGCCGAGGAAGGTGTAGCCCACGGCTTCCCGGGGGGAGGCTCCGAACTCGTTCTGCAGGACGAGGCCGAAGGCGAAGCCGTAGCCGATGAACGAGCCGAAGGTGCCGATGTACAGCAGCGAGATCCACCAGGTGTCGGGATCCCGGGCCGCCTCGCGCTGGGCGCCGGGCGCCGCCCGTACCGTGTCGACGTTGTCCATCTTCCACGCCGCCAGCAGGGCGACGACCACGATCAGGGGCAGGTACACGGCCGCGACGTACGAGGGATGGGTGTCGCCGGCGATGGAGATGACCATGAGCCCGATGAGCTGGACCGCCGCGACCCCGAGGTTTCCGCCGCCGGCGTTGAGGCCGAGTGCCCAACCCTGATGGCGCTGTGGGTAGAAGGCCGTGATGTTGGTCATCGAGGAGGCGAAGTTCCCACCTCCGAAGCCCGCCAGGGCACCGATCAGCAGGAACACCCACAGAGGGGTCCCGGGCCGTTGTACGAAATACACGGCCAGGAATATGGGCACGAGCAGGATTCCGGTGGCGAACACGGTCCAGTTCCGCCCGCCGAAGCGGGTCACCGCGCGGCTGTAGGGCAGACGCAGCAGCGAGCCGACGACGGTGGGCGTGGCCACCAGGAGGAATTTCTCACCGGCGCTGAAACCGAGGCCGATCTCGGGGGACATGAACAGGACGAGGACGGACCACAAGGTCCACACCGAGAATCCGACGTGCTCGGAGAGGACGGAGAGGACGAGGTTGCGTCGGGCGACCCGATGGCCTCCCCGGTGCCAGGCATCCTCGTCCTCGGGATCCCAGCCGGTGAGCCAGCCGCCTTGTCGGGCAGATGTGTGAGCCATGTTCACTCCGAGTGCATGACGGGCTTTGTGGGCACGGAACAGGCCCCGACGAGGGTTCTCGCCGGGGCCCGGCGTTTCTGTTGAGCGCCGCTGTCTGCGGAGAGGGCGGACCGCGACTCAGGTCCAGGGCATTGCCGCGGGAACGGCCTGGAACGGAGCGCCCCGCGCCACCCGGCTCAGAAGCCGAGGTCCAGTGCCTTGACCTTGTCCCGCGCGCGGTCCGGGTGGCTGTCGGGGAAGACGAAGCAGCGGGTGTTCTTCAGCTTGTCTTCCTCGACCTTGGCCGTGGAGAAGATCACCACCGGGACCCGCTCTCCCTTGTTGAGGAAGTCGGCGCGGAAGTCGATGATCGGCGCGTCCTCGCCCCAGCGGCCCAGGAAGTCCTCGACGACGTCCTGGTCCGCGTAGATGCGCCGGATGTGGTGCCCGACATAGGTGTCCGGCTTCTCGCTCGCCCCCACGATCGCGATGTCCTTCCAGTTCGCGTGGGCGACCGTGCCGTCCTCCTCGATGAGGTGGATGGCGACCGGGCACGTGTCGTAGTACGCCTGGATGAACACGACCGCGTCCTCGCCGACCGGGGTGTACGACTCGTCGGCCCGGTCCACCCGGTTGATCCACGCCTGGGCGGTGGAGGCGCCGTCGCCCGGTGCGGGGGAGGGCGTCGGGTGGGTGGTGATCGGGCGCAGGGCCCAGAAGCCGTAGGTCCTGCCGTTCACCTTACCGAAGCCGATGTTGGCGTACCCGGAGGGGAAGTCGGGGTTCGTGAAGGTCGCCTCCCGGTTCTCCACCGGCGTCCCGGCCGCGAGCAGGACGTCGTGGTCGTGGATGCCCAGGACACCGGCGAGCTCGGTGCCGGCCGCGGCGTTGTCCCTCAGCAGCTCCGTGGCGGCCTTGTTGGCCAGCACCACGGCGCCGTCGGCGTCGGTGATCACCATGCCGGGGGAGGCCCAGTTGAACAGGTCGAGAAGCTGCTCGGAAGAGGGGTGGTTGGACATGGGTGTCTGTCTGCCTTTCTCCGGGTTACAGAACCTTGCGGCTGTAGTTGAAGACCTGACCCGTGGGTCCGTTCGACGGGAACTCGGCGATGGCGGCGATCCACTCCGCCACGGTGCGCGGCGACTTGAGCCAGTCCGTTCCGAATCCCGCGTTGATGGCGCGGATGATCTGGTCGTTCACCGCGCCATCCAGCCCGGCCAGCGTCATGGCGGTGGCCACGGGGCCGGGACGTACCTCGTTCGCGACGACGCCGTCGTCGGCGAACTCGACCGAGCACGCCCGCATCAGGGTGGTCATCGCGGCCTTGCTGGCCGCGTACGCCCAGCGTTCGGGCTGGTAGCCGTTGGCCAGGCTCGCACCGACGAACGTCAGTGAGCCGCCGCCGCTCTGCCTGAGCAGCGGGGCCGTGGCCTGGAGGAGATTCAGCGCCGTGCGGACGTTGGTCTCGTAGGTTTCCGCCGCCACCTGCCACTCGACTTTGACGAGGTCGGCGGGATCCGGCGAGGCGCCGGCGTTGAGGACGACGGCCTTGACCCGGCCGTCTGTGGCATCGGCCGCGGAGGCCAGGGCGGTCCGTACGGCGTCGGTGTCACACAGGTCGGCGACGAGGTCGACGTAGCCGCTCTCCTTCGTCAGGTCGGGGTTGCCGCGCCGGGACAGGCCGATCACGGTGTACTTCCGGCGCAGCAACTCCGCCGCCACGGCCGCCCCGATGCCCGACGATGTCCCTGAGACCACCGCCGTCGGGGAGGTGCGCGTGGCCATCAGGCGGCTTGGAAGACGGCCGCGTCGATGGCCTTCAGCGTGCGCATCGACTCAATGTTGATCACGCCCGGGTCCAGCTTCCGACCGTGCAGGCGCTCGATCTCGATGACCATCTGGACGAACTGGAGACTGGTCACCGCGCCCGACTGGATCAGGTCGGTGTCGTCCTGGATGTCGAGCGGCTCCTCGTGCAGGCCGTCGAGCCACTTGCGCAACGACACTATCTTGCTTTCCACTCTGCCCTCTTCCTTCTACTTTGTAATGAACTCGACAGAAAAGTCGGTGGGGTGGGAGAACGACTGGCTCTCCATGCCGAGGCGGTCTCGGGTGATGACCACCTCCGAACAGCGCTGGACGATCTCCTCGATGAGAAGCGAGAACTCCGTCTTCGCGAGCATGGCTCCCGGGCAGGCGTGTGCGCCGACCGCGAAGGGGATCGAGCCCTTCAGGCTTCTGCCGGTCCGGAACCGGTCGGGGTGGTCGAAGACCCGTGGATCACGATTGGCCCCGGCGATCGAAGCCAGTACCGCCGAGTGTCGGGGCACCGTCACGCCCTGGATGTTCAGGTCCTCGGCGGCGAACCGGACGATCGTCTGCACGGGCGGGTACAGCCTGAGGACCTCTTCGATGTAGTCGTCCCGAACCGTCTCGTCGCGCAGTTCGTCCAGACCGAACAGGCCGCGTCCCATGCAGTACACGAGCGAGGTGATGAACGCACTGCTGGTCTCGGTGCCGGCCAGGAAGAACAGCAGCGCCGTGGACCGCACTTCGCTGTCCGTCAGGGAGATGCCCTTGCGGTCCCGGGTTCGCTCGATGGTTTCCAGCAGGGACCGCTCGTCGGCCATCCCGGCGGCCCGTTGCTCCTCGATCAGCCGCAGCAACTCGGCGACGTTGGAGTGCGTCTCGTCGGTCTCGTGGGTGGGATAGTCCAGCAGCCGTGCCAGCGGGCGGGTCAGTTCGTGGAACCGGTCCTCCAGCGAGGCGTCGATGCCGAGGATCGTGCACACGATTCCGTAGGGCACCTTGTGCGCGAAGGAGTTGTGGAAATCGTCGGTCTCGACGCCCGCGATGCTGTCGACCAGGCCACGGATGAGGTCTGGCATCAAGGCCTGTCTGTACTCCGCGATGCGTCCGGCGGACAGAATCGGCGCCAGCAGGGCACGGAAGGCCCGGTGGCGCGGTCCGTCGGCGTCGAGCACGTTGGGGCCGAAGGCGCGTGCACTGGCCTTGAGCGGGTGGTCGGCCACGATCGAGGGGTGGGCGAGCGCCTCCTGCACGGCGGCGTTGCCGGTCACGGCGAACAGCCCCTCGCCGAGCCGGTGCACGTCGGCTTCCCTGGGCAGACGCCGGTACCAGTACGGCTGGGACAACAGGCTCGCCGGGGATTCCGCGGTCGCTATGCCGGGCATGTCACCTGCCCTCCGACCCCCAGACCGCTGATGCCGACCAGCAGCCGCATCGCCGCGAGCCACTCGGCGTCGGTCAGTCCCATGGAACCCGGCGCCGTGTAGAACGCGGTGAGCGATCCGTTCGTGCCGTCGAGACCATGTATTTTGCAGTGGAAAACTGTGGCACCTCGGCGCCCTCCCTTGGGCAAGGGAGGTACGGCTTCGGTTCCAGCAACTCCGACGAGGCCGTCGGTACCGAGGGCCATGCTTCCGAAAACGATGGCTACTTCTGGGGTGAAGTTCCTCCGAAGAAGCTCGAAGGTGAGCTTGAGGCGTTCTTCGGGGTCGCGTTGAGTGGCGTACCGGTCGAGGAGGGCGTTCGCCGCCTCCAGGACCCGCTCTATTCGGCGTTTGCTCTGGATGGATTCGAGTGCGACGGAGAATTTTTCTTCCGTGTGGTTCAGCGTACTCAATTCGATTCCTTGCCTGTGCACGGGTGTGGCACTTGTGGTTCGGGAATCCGGGCGGACGCTCAGGAGTGGTAGCCGAAGCGTGCCGAGAGCTCCCTCTTGTTGATTTTGGTGTTTTCCAAAAGAGGCATCGAGGAGACGAAATGCACCTTGGAAGGCACCATGTAAGCGGGAAGCATTTCCCTGAGGTGGCCTCGCATCTCCAGTTCGGTCATGGCCTTGTGGGGCATTTCGGCGAACAGGATGATGCGCGGTGTTCCACCGCGATCGGAGATCGGCATGATGACCGCTCGGGTGCTGCCCAGACTGCGGACGACCGATTCGATTTCCGCCGGTTCGATGCGATGTCCGGCGATCTTTATCTGAGCGTCCTTGCGGCCGACGAAATGCAGGAGGCCGGAGTCGTCCAGCCGGCCCTGGTCGCCGGTCAGGTAGACCCGGACCTGCTCCCCGTCGACCGTGACGTACCGGAAGACGGCGGCGGTCTGGTCGGGAGCGTTCAGATAGCCGAGGGCGAGACCGGCGCCCCCGATGGCGACCTCGCCCGTCTCGCCCCGCCGGACCGGGGCGCCGTCGCGGACGACGTACACCTCCGTTCCGGGGACGGGGAGGCCGGCCGGGATGCCGGTCGCCGTGTCCGTGTCGGCACCGGTGATGCGGTGGACCGTGGCGAACACACAGGACTCGACGGGGCCGTAACCGTTGTACAACTCGATGTCCGGGTAGGCGTCGAGGAGCTTCCCGCAGTTCGCCGGAGGCGGTTTGTCCCCGCCCAGGAGCACGGCACGCAGCCCGCCCAGGCAGTCGATGTCGCCACCGGCGAGCACGTCGAAGAGCGACGGCGTGAGAAAGAGGTGAGTGGCGCCCCGGTCACGGGTGTAGGCGCGGATCGCGGGCGGCAGCAGCAGATCGTCCTCGTGCACGACAGCGGTTCCGCCGCTGAGCAGCATGCCCCACAGTTCGAGGGCGAAGGCGTCCCAGGCGACTGCCGCCGCGTGAATCATCACCGGGTGCTCGCCGAAGTCGAGGAAGCCGTTTGGGGTGAACAGTCTCGTCGTGGCCCGATGTGGGGACAGAACCGCCTTGGGGGCGCCAGTGCTCCCCGACGTCCAGAAGAGGGTCGCGCAGGCGTCCGGCGGGACATGGGGCAGGACGTCCGGCGCCGGAGCCTTTGGGGCCGTCCGCCGCAACTGCTCGAAGGTGCTGTGGCCGATCCCGCCCTCGTCGAGGCGAGCGGACCCCGCGGTGTCCGCCAGGACGACCGGGGGGCGCATCGTGCGGAGCAGCCGGGTGATACGGGGGACCGGCCACCGCACGTCCAGGATGCCGTAGGCCCCGCCGGCCATGAGGACGCCGAGGATGACGGCGGCCAGGTCCGGTGATCTGCGGGCCACGACCGGGACGATGCTGCCGGGCCGCACGCCCCGGCCGATCAGGTGGTGAGCGATCCGACGGGAGTCGGCGGCGAGTTCCGCGTAGGTGACCGCCCGCTCGGTGGTGACCAGGGCATTCCGGTCCGGGAATTCCCGAGCGACCCGGCCGAACGCCTCATGGATTGTCGTCTCTGGATTCTTCCTGCCGTACATGGTGCTACGCACGATCGAGCCCCCATCGGCGCGGTTGCTGATTAGCGGCGGGATTTCACGGCGGGATTCAGTCGAATTTCATCGAAGAGGGGATTATCGAACCGGGGGCGAGGTCGAGCCGCGGCGGGGCGGAGAACTCCATGAGAACGGCCCCTTCCTCCCCGACGAAGGTGGCCGTGTGCCGCTGGCGCGACGGGATGTAGGCCACGTCGCCGGCGTTGAGCTCGTACTCGGTCCCCTCACAGACGAAGCGGATGGATCCCTCGGTGACGACGACCCACTGCTCGTTCTCGTGCCAGTGTGGCGGGAGGTTCAGGTCTCCGGACTGGTCCGCCACCACTTTGAGGCAGGACATCTCCTGACCGAACGCGAGGCGCCGCGAAAGTGCTATCCCTTCGGCCTTCAGTTCCTCGTGGTCATCCCAGTTGATCTTCATGAGATTTCTCCTTGTGACACACAGGTTTGACGGGTGAGACCTTTTGGGTCAATGGGAGAGTTGCTTTGCTGGATCGTTTTTTACGACCAGACCAGACGGTACGTAATGGCGAAGTTACTTTCAATGGCCGTCTCATATTTTGAGCGTTGTCTCGAGTGTAGAACCATCGTTCGCTGTTGTGAATTGACCGAGATCTCTATTGTGCGCTGCCAGTGCTTGTTGCTTCGGCCGGCTCGGGGGATTGGGGTTCGGGTGTGTACAGGGCCCGATCGGGCAGGCGAATCGCCATGACGACAGGGCCGACGAAGAGGACGAGCAGCGCGTAGAAGGTGGTACGCAGACCGCTCGAATCGGCCAACCAGCCGAACGCGGGGGAGCACAGGCCGCCCGCCGCCATGGCCAGCCCCAGAGTCAGTCCGCTGGCTGTGCCCGGACGATTGGGCAGGTAGTCCTGCGCGAGCGTGACCTGAGCGGCGAACGGCACGAACATGGCGGTGCCGAACAGGGCGGCGCTCGCCACGAGGGCCGGGAATGTCGGGGCCCAGGCGATGCCCAACAGGGCCGGAAGCGCCACTGAGTAGCCGACCCGCACCGAGGTCATGCGCCCGTACCGGTCGCCGACCCAGCCGCCCAGCAGTGTCCCCACGGCGCCGGCCGCGGTGTAGCAGGTGAGCACGGCCGCGCCCGCCGCCGCGGACCGGCCCAGCTCGCGCTGCGCATGGAGGGAGACCAGGGAGGTGACGGTGACGAAGGGGATGGACCACCCGATGATGACGGCCACCAGGTGGCCGAAGGCGCGCCAGTCGTCGGTCCGTCCCGTCCCGTTCGCCGCCGAGGCCGTCGGCGCGGCGGTGACCAGCGGAGTCGCCTCCGTGTGTCCTCGCCACCGCATCCATGGGCCCTTGAGGACCCACAGGATCGCCATGACCAGGGCGGGGGCCGCCAGGAGGTAGCTCCCGTCGAACCCCGCTGATCCGATCACGAGGGTGACCAGTGCCGGCGCCACGGCGCCGCCGACCGTCCCGCCGACGGAGAAGACGCTCATGGCTTTCTGCGATGAGCCGCCGGCGGCGCGGGCCTGGCTCGTGGCGGGCGGATGGTAGGCCGCGATGCCGATCCCCGCCAGTGCGACGCAGAGCCAGGTGGCCACGTAGTTCCCGGACAGCCCGGCCGCGACGACCCCCAGGGCCGCGGTGACGAACCCGGCCGGGACCAGCCAGGTGCGTGGCTTGCGGTCGGAGAGCACGCCGAAGAGCGGCTGGAACAGGCTGGAGACGCCGCTTGCCGCGAACGCCAGGCCGGAGACCGCGGCGTAGCTGTAATGACGCTCGGACATCAGGAACGGCAGCATCGCGGGGATCGCGCCCTGATACAGGTCGTTGACCGCGTGGGTGCCGGTCAGAAAGCCGAGTTGTCCTTTTTTCATGGAAACGTCTGTCCTGTTCGGTGATCGTTGTGTTCAGAACCACTCAGGTACTCAGGTCCTCTGAGGTGTTACCTTAGCGAGCGCCGTGGAGCACGGAAAGCCCTTCCCCGGCAAGGGCGTTGACCACCGCGCACGGCGCATACGCCGTCCGCTCCCGGCCGCCCCGCCGACGACGAAGGGGCCCCACCTGCCGGCAGAGGCACTCACCCCAAGGAGCCTGTGATGAGCATCAAGACCGGTGTCAGGGTGTCAGAAGGGCTCGTCGCCCTGGAGGAGGAGCCGACGCGGCTCGCCGAGACGCTGGACCGCATCTGCACACGGTGGGCCGGGAGGTCGGGCGCTGTGGCGCTGACCGTGCCGCCGCTGTTGCCGGTCGGCGACCTCGCCCTGCTCGACGTCTACCGGAACTTCCCTCAACTCGCCCTCGTCTCCTCCCCTCTGGACGTGGCCGGAGCCGGGACCGAACCGATCGAACGGCAGGCCGCCTCGGGTGGGTTCGGGCCCGCCTCGCTGGGCACGGCGGGCCTCGGCCTTCCCTCCAGCGCCTGCTACGGCGTCTACCTCCACCACCGCAATCGGCAGGTGGCGGAAGACGGGGAACTGGTGACGGTGTCGGCGCAGTGCTTCCGCAACGAGGACCACTTCGACGGACTCCGCCGCCTCAAGGCGTTCCGGATGCGCGAGGTCGTGGCACTGGGCACCCCTGAGCAGGTCACGGACCACCTCGATCACTCGGCCCGCTTCCTGGACGGCCTGTCCGGTGAGATCGGGTTGCCCCTCGAACGCCGTGCGGCCCGTGACCCCTTCTACGACCAGTCCGGACAGCGTGCCACCTTCCAGGAGATCGTCCCGGTCAAGCACGAGTACGTCTACAAGGGCATGGCGATCGCCTCCGTCAACACCCACCACATGTTCTTCGGCGAACGGTGCTCCATCTCCCTGATCGGCGGCGGTCCGGCCGCCACCAGTTGCGTCGGCTTCGGTGTCGAGCGATGGCTCCACGCTCTGGCGGATCACTTCGACGGCGACTGGGGCCGCGCCCAGGATGCCGTCGAGAAGGCCGGGAAAGCGCTGGCCTGAGGAGTGACCGCAGTGGTGGGGGGCGGGGGGGCCCCCCCCCCCCCGCCCGCTCAGCCGCCCCGCGGGGCGCCCCGGCCCCCCGCCCGCCCGCACCCCCCTCCCGCCCCCCGCCAGAGACCGCCGGGGTGGGCGCACC